>NVVT01000016.1 GCA_002733465.1 Kangiella sp. | reverse complement strand
GTGGTATATTTAGTTTTAACTTTCTTGCTCATTTATGACTCCTTAATTTCATTTATATTTTATATGAAATTAAGTGTCCTGTTTAGTGTAGCCAGATCATGATAACGTTTCCATTTGTAGTGGGAATGACTATTACTATCCATCAGAATTGGAAAAGCATATTGAGCATAATGGAATACTTTTAGAGCTTCGTAAAAGTCAGAAAAATAACAAGGCGCAGAAAACCGACGCCGATAAAAAAAGCGCGCTTTAGCGCAACGTTATGTACTCAGGAATGAAAATTGAACTGGCCAAATGATTCTGACGGAGATGTTTTGCGTAGGTTAGAAGAGTCAGATTTTGATTTCTCTAAAAATTATGACGTTGACTTTAATATCGATTTTAATAATTGGCCTCCGTCTCAAGAGGCTATCGAAATACTGAACAAAGAATATGGTGGTGTGGAAGTATACGATCCAGAAGATGAGTACGAAGGTTATCTCATGTTTAAAATAAACTCACTCATTACATATAATTTAGTCGTTGACACTCAAAGTAGAGTATCAATATTGATGAAACCATATGGGGGCACATGCGAAACTTGGGGTGTTCTTCATTGATCGTACATAACCAAACGCGGCAAAACGAAAAATTACTCGCGAACTCGCTCGTATTTTTCGTTTGCGCTCGGCGTTAACTTAATAAGGATCTCATGCGACATCTGTTAATTCTTTTTTTGCTATTCTCGTTCTCGGTTTCAGCCGAAGAGTCGCAATATAAGCATGCTGTAGCCGGTTTTGATTCTGAGTCTGAGTTGAAACCATTTTATGAAAAAGTTCGAGTTGCCATTCTTTCGAGGGATTATGAAACTATTGCAGATCTTTTGTTTTTTCCGGCAGGCGTGTATGTCGGAGATAAACCGACGGAAGTCAGATCTAAAAAAGAATTTATTGCGCTTGGTGATGACATCATAAATGAGCGGTTACTTCGTGCCGTTTACTGCTCAAGCTATGTCGCGCTATGGTCAAACTACCGAGGTGTAGCGTTGGGGCAGGGAGAAGTATGGATTAATATGATAAAAGAAAATGATGACGATCCCTGGGAAACAGTAATCTGGAGAATTAACAACAAACCTTACATTGGAACTAATTCCCGTAAGGACGGTGCTTGCTTTTACTCCGAAGAAGTTAACAAGAAATTCCAAAATATTCAGGCAAAGAAAACCCCTGAAATTATGAATTGAGCGTTACACCTCAAATATAGAATGAATATGGAATTTAAAATGCAATGAAAGAACAATTCAGCTTCAAATACTGCTTTTTACTTTTAATAACGGTATTTATTATTTCATGCAACTCTGAAAAAAAAGAAGCTGCGACACTTGCTTCAGCTGAAGCGAAAAATCTTGCAATGAAAAAGATACGAAAGTATGAAAGCCTGCTTAAAATTAAGGTCGATTTGTTGCCTCCGCTAGAAATGTCTAAGGAAGATAAACGTTTTGTATTTCAAGTGGAAGATGAGAAACAAAATATATGGGTAGTCGTTTCGGTCATGTTTAATCGTGAAACAAATGTGAGTTCCTTGGCTTTGGATGAAAAAAGAAATCGTTCGGAAAGAGCTAAAAAACTGACTATTAGCAAGTGAAGATCTTCTATGAATTCACCTTCAGAACAGGTGTAACAAGTGCTCGCAATATATTAATATTCGCTAGCTCACATTAAATATTGAAGCAGGCGTTAGGACATCAAATGTATAAAGTAGCGGAAGAAAAAATAAATGAAGGATTAAGTCCTTTTTCGAGAATATTTCTCGGAAGTATATCCGCTCTTTTTGGTTTTATGATGATTCTCATAGCTCCACCAACAGACAAACTAATATATTTCTATTTGTTTGGAGGTTTCTGTTTAGTTATTGCTTTAGCTTGTATTTTTAAGGGGCGAATACGCCAGTTTTTGGGTAGTATTATTGGATTAGTATTAGTTTTCCTTTCAGGCTGGTATTTGATCTCTCAAATTTTGAATGATGGAGCTATGTTTAGCGAGCGCTCAGGTCAATCCATTTTTAACGCCATATTATTTACAGTATTCTTTGGTGTGCCAGGACTTACTTATGCAATTAAAACTAAATTTGGGTTTAATGATCGAAGTCCTAACCAATAAAGGTAGAGATGTCCAAATTTAGGGTGCAAGATCACTTCGCTTGCTGTTTTGGTTGGCTGTTGTAAGCGTTAAATTAGGATATCAACTTGAATATATCAATAATTTCAGAAAATGCTGTAATAGTTAAGACTACCTTCGTTTGCTTCATTTTCATAGCTTTTCGCATTTTTCTTATAAGCACCCGTCAAATCGAATTTCCTATTAGTGAAATGTTATTTATTCTTACACACAATACTCTCATTTGTATTTATGGCCTGACTTGCCTTCGAATAATACGTGGTAAAACTTACGAGTCTAAGAAAGTTCCATACAATCAACTCCCCTTCGGTATTTGGTCATATGTTTGGAGATTAATTATCACGTTGATAATATCAGTACTGATCGTTGCTGGATTTTTACTTGTTACAGGAATCAGAGCGACAGATACGCACTCGATTCAGTTCACCTTAATGTTTAGTTTGGCCATATTGTTTGTCCTGCCTACAATATGCTGGGCTATATTCTCATCAGACAGAAAGGGACAGATGCAATGGTGTATTGTGGTAGTACGAGGATATTAAAATTTAACTAATCATTGCTTCAGATAAACTGTAGAATGACGCGTTAAAACTTATTAGGAAAATTATGAATACAAAAATTATTGTTGGTGTGTTACTAATGTTGATTTTCAGCTTAGCTATATTAAGTTCAATTCCAAGCGAATTGAACTCACTTGATGAAAATGGATTAGGTTACTTTATTGGTAGAATCCTTGGTGGAAATTTATTTAGTATATTTGGCGTTATCGCAGGTGTATTATTATATAAAACTGGACGGTCGGATTTGTCTTTGTCAAAAGACACTTCAGGAGAATCTTTTAACGATATTACAAAAAAAAATAGCACGAAACTTGTCAGCTTTTTTTAACAAAAATAGGCAATCGAAGCCAAACTGCTGGCTCGCTTGCGGTTAACGTTACATCTAGGAACAACAATGAAGATTCTTCTAACCATTATTATTGTTTTTGTATCTTCAAACTCTGTACAGGCAGGGGATTGGTTTGCGGTAGATGGCGGAGTAATTGAAATTAAGCTAGATAAAGAGAGTATGGAAACATCACTCTGGAAATATATAGACTCCTTTTCTGATAGGAAGTTTGAACCGAGAAAAAAATATAGCTTTCAGTATAAGGTAGTAACTGAAGACGTTATTAAAATTCATGCAATGTGCTATATCTTTGGTGAAGTTAATGATGACGCCTTGTCCAAAAATTTCATAATTGTTGATGATGGTGGTTCTTGTTTTTTTGAAATTAGTTTAAACCTTAAGACTGGTGATTTTTTTGAATTATACGTTAATGGCGAAGCTTAAAGATGTAACCATACGTTTGAGAACGAAGCAAAACAGCGGCCTCTCAACTTGGTGATACATTAAGGAAAGGGAATGAAATACGAAATAAATGGGAGCTCTTAACTTTATAATCGGATATTTTGCAATAGCCATTGTGCTGAAGATATTTCTTTGGCAGACAATATTGCTTGGAATTCATAACTCAAAAATACGAATAGTGAAATCTCTTATTTTGGCCATTTCATTTGGTCCTTCATTTATAATTTCCGCTCATGCCATTATACCCGCGACCTCACTGTTAGGATTGATAGTTGGTGTGGGATTTGAAAATGGA
The DNA here is from genome assembly GCA_002733465.1 of Kangiella sp. Taxonomy (GTDB): domain Bacteria; phylum Pseudomonadota; class Gammaproteobacteria; order Enterobacterales; family Kangiellaceae. Next base: position 134,789 of record NVVT01000016.1, on the reverse strand, counting down.
CAGCTTACTTCAAGCATACAAACATTGCTCGTATTTGTTGGTGCTGTTCTTTTTACGAGCGTTCTACTTTATGGATATTACACGCAGAAATGGAAAGCAAGTCCTGAAATCATTGCAAAAAGAACCGAGGATTTATCTGGAGTGACAGAGTTGGTTAAGAAGGCTCACAAATAATGAGATTTAAATGTATGAAAAATGGTGACAATAACTTTTCATTCTGGTTACTATTGCTGAAAAATGGATATACGGTCATTAAGTCCGTTCTACTAAACTGTTAGAGTAGCTTAATCATGGATATGAACACTTTTTATGATCTTGATGAAAATGCTATTGGTATGTTTAGTTGTGGTGTCGCTTGGACTAAGCCAGAAAGGGTGAGACTTGGCTCATATGATATACATATAGACCCAGGATATATTTATAACAATGAGAACGAGAAAATAGCAGTGTTTGATGCTGGAGTAGTATCAGATTTGAAAGGAAATCTTATCGGTGAATATAGAGATAGGTTCATTTACATTAATAACGAAGTCGTTGGAAGTTATATAGCTAGCGATCATGCAGCTGCAGCATCAGTAGTTTTTCTATTTGGTAAAGAATGGTGACAGCCACTTTTCATTGTTATAAGAGGCGATCATGAGAAAATTTTTATATATTTTATTTCTTTTCTTAATTTTATTTGCCATCATAGCAAAATTTTTTCCAGATCAAGACAGTAATGTTTTGGTAAAAGTAAAAGTTATCGAATATTTAGAAGATGGAAGATATGATGATTATATTAATGGCGATCATGAAGTGAATGATATTTTTATTCTTCAAATTTTTCTCCAAAAAAATATTACGGGATGAACTTGTCGGTCTTTCATCAAGTGCCTTTAAAGGAAGAAGATAGACTTAGAAAGACTGGAACGAAATTTAGTTTTAGTATGAATGATAAATTACTAAAAAAATTAGTAAAACCATTTTCCAGCTTTGAAATTGATTATGAAACTATAAAAAATTCAGTTGTTAACATTGAGGACAGGACTAATTTCTAGCCATAATTTTAAGAGTGGTGACAGTCACTTTTCATTGATTTATATAAAGGAAAAATATGAAACACATAATTGCCACAATATTTTTAGTTACGCTTTTCTCATGTGCGATACCCATTAGTAAGTTTACTGCGGAAGAGGCATCTGCATTAGGTGTAGCTTTTCCCATAGATACTCCACCGGCTAGATACCCTCGCCAAGCAGCAATTGATAAAGTTGATGGCTATGTTCAGTTTGTCTTTGATGTAACACCAGATGGATATGCCAAAAATATTAGAATTGTTAAATCGGTTCCTCAAGGCGTTTTTGATAAAGTATCTTCAGAGGCATTATCGAAATGGCGTTTTAAGCCAGCAGAAAAGAAGGGTAAGCGAGTAAAGCAGCTTAATGTGACGTATACATTTGAATATAAAATGGGTTAACTAAATTAACAAACGCTAGCAATACATTAACATTTGCTAGCTCAAATATTAAATAATGAAGCGGGCGTTAATAGGCATCATGGATCATATAACATTCCAAAAACTTGTTGGGAATCTCTATGAAACTGTTAGAGAACTAGAAACAATGTTCCCAGGACGGCATTTCACTCCCGATGGGCATATGGTTGGTAGTTTAGGTGAATGCTTGGTTGCTGATGCTTACGATCTGGAGTTAATGACAGCTTCAAACAAGGGCTTTGATGCTCTATCTAGCAAAGGTATACAAATCGAAATTAAGGCTACTCAATCATTTCGAGCTGCATTTCGGAGTCAGCCTGAACATGCTATTGTTATAAAAATTTTACCAAACGGCACTTTTGAAGAAGTGTTTAATGGTCCTGGATCTTTAGTTTGGAAAGAGTTTGAAAATAAACCTTTGCCAAGTAACGGGCAGTACTCAATTTCGTTAAACAAATTAAAAACTCTAAACACTCAAGTTTCAGAAGAAGAACGTGTGCCAAGGGCTTCTTAACTAAATTGGGTTAGAGAAAGTGCAATGCTTGCGCCTATCGTTTCAATCACTGAATTTATTTTTTAATAACGATTCATTTCTTGCGTAAGTTCTCTTTGATTGTGGCGTTGACTGTATTTGGTTACTATTACTGAAATATGGATATATGAACATAAAGTCTGTTCTACTAAACCGTTATGTTTTAAGGAAATTCATCGTATGGATTTAGCAAAAATATTATTACCTTTCGTTTTAACTACTTCATTCTTCAGTAATGCAGAGCAAACCGAATTAGAAAGCTCTTTATCCCAAGAATTAACAGATGCTGTTATTCAAATTAACTCTAATGCGCCTCAAGTACTTGATGAGGAAACAAGGCTCGATTCAGCAGCGATTTTTAGGAACTTTATTATTTATAACAACACTATGGTTAATTACGAAGCTAATCAGCTAGATGTAAAAGCTTTTGACCCTATTATTAAAAAAGTTGTTATTGGTAGTTTATGCGCAAATAAAGGACTAGAGAGCTTTATCGATTTAGGTGTGATAATGGTTTACCGTTACCATGGGAAAAATGGACAATTTATTTCAGAGCATTCTAAAGATATGGCTACTTGTAAAAAAACATAATAAGTTGCTAAGCGGCGTTACGACTTAATTTGAAGGAATATATATGAAAAAAATTTATTTGCTTTTAATTTTACTTAATACTGTTTTATCTTTTTTTGTGAATGCAACAACATGGAATTGCAGAAACGAAAAATTTGAATCAAAATGCGACAATCGTAGTTGTAGTGTTGAGGATGAAATTGGTAGCTTCACTCCTTTAGACGTGACCTTTAGTGACGAAGGTGAAATGAGTATTTGTGCTTATAGTGGATGTTGGGACGGTAAAGGAAAAGTGCTAGCGAATTCTCCATACTTAGTTCTATTAGGAACAGAGCTTTCCTGGTCAAATTCGAGCTCAGACGACAAACAAGATGTTTTAATTGGGCTTGATATTCAGAATAAAATAGCGACAGTACAAGTGCAGAGTTTTGTGCAGCCATTAGTATGCAAACAAAGTTAAAGGTTCAGTATTCAAGTCATAACGAGATTGTGAATTTTAAGTTCGCTGGTTCACAAAATTAACGTAGACTTTCTCAATGTCCTCTTATGGCCGAAGGGAGTCTCGATAACACGATAAATTGGGTTAATCGAAAGTTTGTTCGAAGCGAAAAACCTACTTCAACCTACAGACTGCGCAAGCGCAATAATCTTTATTGCAAATGTGCTATTCAATCCATCCACCATAGCAATTATTAGTTTCGCCAAGTTCTTTAATTTCCCCTAACGAATCATCGGCATAAATATAGCCAAGAGCTTTTGCACGATTTAAGTATTTAATAGCGCTCTTGTTATTTCCAATACAGGATTGATAATCACCGATCCAACCTAAACCTTTTGGGAAGTTTAAATCAGCAGAGATTTGAAAATATTTTAATGCGCGTCGTTTATCGGATTTACCTATTAACTTACCAAGGAAATACGCTGCTTCCGAATCATTCCTTTTTTCTACGAGGTACAGATAAAGCTCTTCGCTTCTTTTAATATCTGTAGAGACTTCACCCATTCCATTATCACTATAATAAAGTCCAGACTTAAGAGAATGCGCAAGTTCTTTAATTTCTTGCGTAGGTAAATTTTTATAGCTTTCAAATTGAGCTTTCAAATTCTCATTAAGATCCTGAGTGCTATTTTTATTTCTAATTAGGGCAATGTATCGCGTTGCTCCAGGAATATCATTTTCAACCAAAATTTGGACATATCTTTGTATTCTTAATTTTTCTTCCGCCGATCCTGTGTAAAAAGGAGACAAAAAACCTTCAACCTCAAGAAGCATTGCTTCTATAAAACCGCCTTCGGCAGAGGATCTCACCCAATATTGCTGCTTCTCAGCCATTTCTATATATGCCGGACTATTTGAATAATTAACCCACTCGAAATCCATTAAATAAGCGTGATTTAAGACTAAACTCCATATATATTGAAAGCTGGGATCGCCAGACTCAGCTTTCGTCTTTAACAATTTTGCCTCTCTCGTCATTTCATCATGAGTACCAAAGTTTAGCTTAAATGAACCGCTTGTTTGGCTTTCCAAGAGCGTCTTGTGACCCGCCAATAAACATATGTTAAATGTTCGCTGTACGTCGTCACTGAGTATCGTTTTTGCACATTCGTTCGACTTAGAGTTTGCTGAACAGGCTAAAAAAATTGTCATTAGTAGCGGTATTACTTTTTTTGTCATGGCATCTTATGCTGTAGTTGTGAATCAGAGTAAAATTATTCGAGAGGCATTCAAGCTCTACTCGTTGTATTCATAGCGGTTTTAAGCTAAAAGTAATTCTATAGATTTATCTATATTAATTCAATGGCTGGAGCTTTTAGCTAAAATGGAAATAGGGAATATGGGGTAGAATCAATAAAAGCAAATTTCTGCTTTTTGCCGTTTTTTGAATTTTTTTAATTATAATTTATTCTTCACTTGAACGCGGGCTGATTGTGGCGTTGGAAGAATTTGGTTATTATTACTGAAAATGGATATACGGCCATGAAGTCCGTTTTACTAAACTGTTAAATTGGAAATTAATATGAAGTACACCTTATCATTTTTAATTGTTTTTCTCTTACTAACTTCTTGTAATTCAAAGCACAAACAAAACTATAGAGAACCGCCTGATGTTTCAACAATGAATGATGGGGGCGCTGAACCTCTGACTATAACTAATCCACGATATCCTCGTCATGCAGCAATGAATAATGTCGAAGGCTGGGTATTTTTAGAGTTTGATCTTGATGAAAATGGGCATCCTACAAATTTAAGAGTACTTGATTCTTCCCCAGGAGATATTTTCGTGAAAGGAGCGTCGGATGCGATAGTTAAATGGACCTTTAGCAAAAATAATACTCAAAACAAAAGCCAGTACTTAATGGAATTTAGGCTTGCTGATTAGCAAAAACTTAACCAGTAGTGGCTGCGCGATGCCAAATACACGGCTCGCCAGCGTCGGACGTTAAAAGGATTAAATAGATGGGTATTTTTGAATTCTTGTTCTCAGGTTTCGGAAGCGAGCGTTTAGAAATGCCTTTTGTGTTGGTAATTGTTTGTTTTTATTTTATCAAAAGGTGCTTTGATTAATGCGATAAAACCGGCTCGTGAAGCCGAACTGCCGACTCAAAAACGGTCAACGCAATGTTCGCTTATGGCCGAATAGAGAAACGAGCCAAAATAGCCGGTTCTAAAACTATAGAAATCAAACGTCGAAAAATCATTTAGTATTGTTGATTGGAATTTGAATCCCAAGCTCACTGATAAACATAATCAGTAAACAATAATGACTCAACAATATTTTTCCCTACTTCGCCCTCTAAAACGGCGGCAACACTTTCCTGAGCCTTCTGTCTTAAACCTTCACGCTCAGAAAAATCTTGGATGGTTTTTTTATCTTGTCGATTAAAAAAATCAATTAAATTGTCTTGAATAAGCGGAGAGTGTAACTCCACCAAGTCAAGATTCTCTTGACCTTTGACTGCGATATTAATTTGTACTACAACATAACCAATTTTTCTTCCTGTACCTTGGTAGAAAGTAAGTATTTTGGGATCAATATCAAAATACATAATTGGAATAACTTCAGCGACTTCTTCACTATCCTCCTCATCTTCATCTTCAGCGACAGCAAAAGGTACACTGACAAATGTTAATAACGGAAATATCAGAATAAAAAAGGTTTTTCTTATCGAAATAAGCAGTTTCCAACGATTTAATAGAATGTTTTTCACTATTTCAACAAGTTTTAATTCAGTTTTACTATTAGTAGCCATGTCATCAACATTGAGGAGGAGTCTTTATATTCTAAGTGTAGACATTATTTTATAAATAAGTAAAAAAAAGCTAAAGGATTTCTTGTCCGGTTCGATAAGAGAGTTATGTGAGTGGTTGTTTGTGCTTCTGTAGACGTAAAACGCTAGTCTGGAACACAACACTTGAAGTAGCTGTAAATTTGTAAGGTCAAATTACTCCTAATTGACAATGGATTTCAAATTAGGCTAGCTGTGTATTAAGCCATAGAGCGTTATAACTTTGAGAGATCAACTGGAGAGAGTTTCAATGAAAAATAATTTAATCATAAAGTCAATGCTTGTTGCGGGTTTACTAAGTTTTACCCTTATAACTCCCCAACAAGTGAAAGCCGATAGCTTACAACGCTTAGCGGAAAATTTATGTGAATATGCAAAATCAGATAATCGAGCCAGTATGCGTAAAAAGCTTAAAGGTGCCAGAATTAAATTAAAAGCTATTTATCCAGGTCTAATTTGCGGTAGAGGAGGCTCGTTGATGCGCGTAGCGGTTGCAAATGATGCAATGAATGCAGCCAAATTTATCGCGTCAAAAGCAGGTAAAAAAGGATTGCGGGGTGTTGAAAAAGACGGTAAAACGGCTCTTCAATTTACAGAAGGATTAGTTGCAGCCGGAGATGCAAGTAAACAAGCTTTTGTCGCAGTCATTCAAGCTAAAATGTAAGCGAGTTATGCGAGTACTAAGCCGTACAGCGTTTATTAGACACTAAACAATTTGAGAGAATTCTACTGGAGAGAGTTTCAATGAAAAATAATTTAATCATAAAGTCTGTTCTTACCGCGGGTTTATTAAGTTTTACCCTTATAACTCCCCAACAAGTGAAAGCTGATAGCTTGCAACGTTTAGCGGATAATCTTTGTGAATATGCAAAAACAGATAATCGGGCCAGTATGCGTAAAAAGCTAAAAGGCGCCAGAATGAAATTAAAAGCGATTTATCCTGCACTGGTTTGTGGCTCAGAAGGCTCATTGTTGAGAGTTGCGGTTGTCAATAACGCCCAAAATGCGGCAAAATTTATTGCATCAAAAGCAGGCAAAAAGAGTTTAAAAGGTGTAGAAAAAGATGGCAAAACTGCTCTGCAATATACCGAAGGGTTAGTTGCTGCAGGTGATGCAAGCAAACAAGCCTTTGTTGATATTATTCAAGCTAAGATGTAAAACTTCTATGTAGTACCATTGTGCAATCACATAGAGATAAAACTAAAAGGCACTATTAGTTCCTTTTAGTTTTTCTATTTATTACTATCGTAGTTTATTCCCACTCATCTTCCAGTTCATTTTCTAAATGATGCATATGCCGGTCAAGCTTGTTTAAAAGATGGTGCAGTTGTTCTTTTTCTTCCGCTGAAAAACAAGATTCTATTTGCTCACCTGTTTCTATTCTTTTAGGAGTAATACGGTCGTGAAAATCAGCACCTGCCTGCGTAAGATAGATCAATATTTTACGCCGGTCTCTTTTAGAATTTTTTGTTGCGACAAACTGTAGCTGTTTTAGCACTTTGACTGCTCTTGTCACGGTGGCTGCATCAGTTCTTAAAGCTTCCGCTACATGGCGATTGGTTAGTCCTCCGTAACTACCTAGAACAGATATAACTCGCCACTCTCGTTCGCCAATTTCAACACCGGTTTCTAAAAGTAAATCTGATAATTTGTATCCGGCTTGAGACATTTGAGCTGCAAGTTTATACATACGGTAGGGTAAAAACGTTTGAAGATCGAGGGTATATCCGACTTTGCCTAAATCAGAAAACTCTTTTTCGTTAGATATATTATTAGAAGACACGTCTATTTCTCTATTTAAACTTTAATATCATTTCTAAAGCGTCACAATGACAATCATAACCACACAAAATACAGTTATAACCATTTTGTCCATCTTCAAACCATCGATTTGGGTGCTTTTTAACAAATTCACCGCCACAGCCAATAAAATAGTGATAGGCAATATTACCAGGACTTTGCATCCAGGTATGGCAAACTCCGGCTTTAGCACCCATCTTTTTCGCTACATCGATAGATGCTTCTAGTAACTGTCGTCCCACTTTTTGACCACGATAGTTCTCATCAACTGTATTGCATTTAAAGTAACAAACTACTTTTATAGGTACATCCCATAAGTTGGGTGTACACCATTTATCGATGTCCCACTTTTCGGGTGCAAAAGTCAGTCTAAAACCAACTAGCTTTCTATTGTCATAAATAACGAAGCTACAGTTTAAGTTACCCTTGATACTTTTGTTTAAAACACTTTGAATGGCATCAAGATCTAAATAACCATCACCATGAACGGTGTTACCAAGCTGGATAACATCTTCAAAGTGCGATGAGTCTAGCGTTTTAAGCTGAAGATTATTAACCTTTAATTTGTTTTGTGTTGTTTGGTTCATTATTAACCTTGTTCTGATTACATATGCTTTCAGCTAATTCTAGCCGCTTTATTTGATATTCTGTTTATCCATGAGGAGAAGCGTTTATGTATACTCCTTTAAAGAGTCACTCTTCAGGCGTGGGTGAACGTTATCCTAATCGTTATTGGTTCAATCATTCTGACTCCGCTCCGAAACAATCTAACAAACTACAAAAAGATATTGAGGTTAATGTAGCAATTATTGGTGCTGGCTATACTGGACTTTTTTTTGCCTACCATTTAGTAACCGAGTATAAGATTAAAGCACATATCCTAGAAGCTAATCAAACGGTATGGGGTTGTCGAGGCAGAGTTTAAACATCTTCAATGATCACGCGTATAGAGTTTTAAATTCAATTGTTGCGTTCAATAAACGAACGCGCATCGCCTGAAAAATAGGCTTTTAACACCGGCGAAAGAGCTTCCGCAGTAATTTCTTTCCAATAATTACCATCTAAAGCGTAGTTTGTGACTTTTAGGCTATTTTTATCGCTACCTAATTCCCAAAAAATGGGCATAGGTGTTTTTTTAATACCAATTTCAGAGAAATCCTTTTCCCATTCATCTCGATCAAGCCGAATAATATAAGTTCCTTGATACGCTTTTTTCATTAACGGATCATCTGTTTTCGTCCGCAAACGTTTACAAGGACTGCACCACTCAGCAGTTATTTGAATAAATACTTTCTGATTTTTATTTAATGCTAATTGGTGATGGCTTTGAATGACCTGTTTTAATGGGATATCGTCCCACTCGACTTCAACAATGGTAAAACCTTCATAGCTTTGATTGGTGTAATTTGATTTAGGGGTAGGGTGTGAGTCACAACTTAGTAAAAAAACAGATAGAAATAGAATAAAAACAATTCGAAAAAATAGATGCTTAAACAAACCATACTCCCGTGTTAATTTGACAATCGATTGAATCTAAAATCATGTGAATGATTAAGCCTACACCAAATACCCGGGTTTTTTTAGGGATACAAAGAAAAAAGTAGAATAATATAGGCAGTAACCTATGAAGAGGGTGAAAGCCAATACTGCAACGATCGATTTGATAGATCGGTGTCGCTAATAAATGGTCTAGATCGATAATCATCGTCAGCATCATTAATGCCCATATTAAAAGTAACTTTGGAAATTTGATTTTCGAGATTGAACTGAAATAAACAAAAAAATAATCAATAAAAGCAAAAGCAATTAACAGCGGAATGATGAAGTGAAGTATTAAATGCAACATAAATTATGATAATTTGATTTTGTTAGAAACGACATTTAAAGAGTTTTTCTATTCAAGTCGATGGGTTTTATGAGATGAAATTAGGTCATTTATGTAACCTAGCGCATAGTTTGAGCAAAAACAGCTATAGCATGTTATTAAATTACTGTTATTAAGCTTGCTAATCCTTGAGATATCACTAAACTTTATAGATTGAGGTTTTTACATGCTAATTCTATGTTGATATCTCAGGTTACCATATTTGAGACTAAGATTAACAAAATTTAACTAACAAGATTATGATTGATTTGTAATACTGTTTGTTATCCATTGTCAGTTAACAGTTGTCTCTTCAGCTATCGTCACATTTGTTAGGTTTTTAAGCTGTTACTTATCTTGTGGTGTTTAAATAAACTAATTCGAATGTATAGGTACCTTCAATGGCGCTAATAAAAGAACCGATAGTCCTACCACACAATATCTTAAAAGATCCTATGCTCGAATGGTTTGTTGCTCAGTGTCATAAAAGGCGTTATGCGACTAAAACAACCATTATATTTGCTGGAGATAAGCCAGAAACCCTTTATTTCATTATAAAAGGATCGGTTACGGTTTTAATCGAAGATGATGATGGTAAAGAGTTGGTTCTTGCCTATCTGAATTCAGGTGACTTTTTTGGCGAAATGGGCCTTTTTGATGGTGAAAATAACCGTAGCGCGTGGGTCAGAGCTAAGGTAGAGACTGATCTAGCGGAAATTAGTTATTCAAGATTTCAATCTTTAAGCAAAGAAAAACCAGAAATCATGTTCAAGCTTGCTGAGCAGATGTCCCTTAGATTAAGAAAAACTAGTCGGAAAGTTGGTGATTTAGCCTTTATGGACGTTACTGGGCGTGTGGCAAGAGCATTGCTTGACCTTGCAAAAGAACCTGATGCAATCACTCATCCTGATGGCATGCAGATCAAAGTTACTAGGCAAGAGCTTGGCCGAATTGTTGGCTGTTCACGTGAAATGGTTGGACGTGTACTTAAAGTGCTAGAAGAGCAAGGCCACATTAATGTGAAGGGAAAAACTATGGTCATTTTCGGAACTCGTTAAATTTTTGCGACCGCAACTATGCCAATATACGCTTTAGAAGATTTTATCCCCGTTGTTAAAGACAGCGCTTATGTYCATCCAAGCGCGGAAATTATTGGCGATGTCATTATYGAAGMTCAYTGTTTTATYGGTCCWGGTGCRGTTTTACGMGGTGATTTCGGCAGAATTTATGTCGGRCAYCATTCYAATATTCAAGACACGTGTGTTCTACACAGTTTTCCYGAYAAAGAYTGYCATTTAGARCCCTWTAGCCATATTGGGCATGGAGCGATTCTKCATGGTTGYAGAATAGGYGAACATGCTTTGGTTGGTATGAATGCWGTAGTGATGGACGAYGCAAAAATTGGYGCKGAATCCTTTGTKGCKGCWAGCTCGTTTGTCCGAGCMGGTTTTGAATGTGGTAARCGCTCTATGGTGATGGGTGTWCCWGCTAAGGTKGTKAGRCARGTKACGGATCAAGAATTTGGTTGGAAGACAACGGGWACGCAGGRATATGTWGACCTTGGTGAAAGATTTAAAAAAACCTTAAGGGAGATTGAGCCTTTAAGCGCTGAGCAAGAAAATCGACCAAGATTTCAAGATTCAATTCATAAACCCAAAAATTAACAACGTGCAAACTCATCAGTCTATAAAACGAATTGTATTTTTCGTACTATTTGCATATTTAACGGCTTTCATTTATATATATTTCTCGGGACGTTGGGTCAGTTTTGGCAATGGATTACTTGTCTTCAATCCAAAAACATTTTTCATTGAGTTACCTCTTTTTGCTTTTATTTCATCATTCTTTTTTTTTCCTAGTTTAGATAATCAGTYAATAAGAAATTTATTACCCATTGTTCCGGGAATAATACTCTACTTTCTTTTTGATGCCTTTTATAATTTTTTTGGAAGAGTTGCTACCCCTTCTGATTTTGAAAATCTGTTAGACATATTTTCCTTCTCTATACCACTTGCAATTGGATTAATTTCAATTTACTTATTAATTCCATTTTCGGTTTACCTTTCTATTAAATTAAATACTCGTTTTAGCTTCCCACAACTGAGAGTCTCTCTTATAACGCGAATAGTATTATTAAGTCTATTTGTATTCACAACGAGAACTCAAATAACAAAAACATTTCAAGATAAACATTTCAATTATACAGTTTGGGCGCAAGAAGATACGGTAAGAGAAAATGGACGTTTTAATACCTCCATATTTTATGCAATTCAAGAATTAGACTATTCGGATTTGCTAGAGGAATATTCTAACGAAAAACAAAACAATATCAATATACAGGAATTGCTTTATCCAAGTAAAATTATAAATCATCGAAACATCCATATTATTGTCATGGAAAGTTTTATCGATCCACGCCTAATTGAAGAGTTGAAGTTGCCGGAATCATTTATATCAAAACAGTTAATAAAATATTTAAATGAACAACAAAATTTTTCAAGAGTTATTTCCCCAATTTATGGCGGAGGTACAGCACAAGCGGAGTTTGAATTATTAACGGGAATAAAAGCACTTGGTAAAGTTAATCAAATTGAATTTAATACTATGCAAGGTTCGAGAATAAGTGCATTCGTAGATGCGTTGTCTATTAATGATTATTTTTCCACGGCCATGATTGCACCAAGTTCTGAGTTTTTTAATTCTAAAAGAGCTTATAAAAGTTTAGGTTTTGATCAAGTTGGCTTTCTTCAAGAAAATAATCTTGTAGAATTTAGTGATAATGTTATTTTTGATGGCGATTTATTTGCTCTCAACCTTAAATTTATTGAACAATATCTAAGGGGAAATGATAAACCATTGTTCAACTATGTATTAGGAATGTACGGACATTTACCATTTGAAAGAAATGTTGAGTTACGACCTGATGTGGTTAGCCCTAATCATTCTGATGAAAGACTTAATCGAATTGTAAATCAATTTTATTATCGAACTGAAGCGTTGGCAACATACCTAGAAAAATTAATTATGATTGACCCTGATGCAATTATTTTTGTTACTTCAGATCATTTACCTTCTGTATTGTCAAAAGATGCACACTATCAATTCAACAACAAAGTTAATATCGCTCTATTGCTGAATAACGGAAAAGCTGTCGATGTTAGTGACAAAAATCTATATGAAATTCCTTGGATTATATGGAGCCTCTTAACGTCAGATTCTAAAAATCAAGATTTACTTTCAAAAAAGGATCCTAAAATAATGGATGAACTTTATTTTACCGCCTTGTCTGAATCAGTTAATCATTAAATAAAAGCCGTAAAATTACGAACTAGTTATCAAAAGTGTCAAATATTCGTCAGATAGTACGATTATAACTGTAACATTGTGTATTTCTTCTACTAGCAATGCCATAATCGCGCGCTCAAAAATCCGGTTTAGTTCCTCCTCGATTGACTAGAGTTAGGAACGATTTATATGGATTATTTTTAAGAGCCGTTTAACAGTATGAAATCTATTTTTACTCCTATCGTTCGTTGTACGATCTTGCTACTTGTTTTGTATGCAATGACCTATTCAGTGATTCATTTTTCAATGGTGACTGAATTTATCGCAATTGCCGAGTTAATTGAAATCAAAACGACTATTTTGTTGTTTATGACHCCAATATTTTTCAAGTATGCGCTACAAHTATTTTCACTVCCGTTTTABCCTATTATAGAAAAGTTACGCTCTACAAAATCAGTTGCTAAAAAGAATGCTAAAGTGAGTGTTTTGATTCCTGCTTGGAATGAAGAAATTGGAATTATTAAAACACTTAATTCAGTCATCAACACTCAATACAAAGAATTAGAAATTATCRTAATTAATGATGGTTCAACGGATTTAACTCATCARTTAGTKTCAGATTTTATTCGKAATTATGAATCACAAAGTGAGTYGAATARATCYGCAATCATTAAATATATTAGACTACCYAACRGMGGTAAAGCTGTAGCAATAAACCAYGGGCTAAAAATTGCTTCAGGAGAATATATCATTACTCTAGATGCTGACTCAGTRATGGATAAGGATATGATTTGCAATATCATAAAACGTTTTTCTGATGACAATGTTGCTGCAGTTGCAGGAAATGTGATTATTGGCAATAGAAAAAAACCTATCGAACTATTACAACAATTAGAATATTTGCATGGCTTTTGTTTTAAAAGAGCTGACTCTAATTTTAATTCTGTGCATATTATTGGTGGTGCCGCCGCTGCTTATAGAAAAAGTGCTTTAGTAGCTGTTGGCGGTTTTGATGAATCAATCATCACCGAAGATGTTGAAATTTCTACGCGTTTATTAGCAGAAGGATACAAAACTAGATATGCTTCAAATGCGGTGGTTTATACTGAAGGACCAACAGACTGGAAAAGTTTAGCCTCACAAAGATTACGTTGGAAATTTGGACGAATCCAAACCTATGTAAAACATAGTAAACTCTTTTTAAACCCATCAAGCAACTATAATGCCTATCTCACTTTTCTAATTTTGCCAATTGCTATTTACGTCGAGCTAATGCTGTTATTAGAGCCAATCATTTTGACTCTATTTTATGCTTATACTTTTTATACTAATGATTTTGCACCATTACTCTTCATGATTAGCTTTACAACATCTATTATCTTTCTTCAAATAATGTTTGATCCTAAGTTAAGATTTCATCTAAACTTAATATTACTCGCACCTGTGGCTTGGCTTTTATTTTACGCAGTCGATCTGGTTGAATTTCAGGCGCTTTGCCGCTGTGGAATTCGCTTTGTGAAGAAAGAAAATCTAAAATGGCAGACCTGGGCAAGAGTGGGAATATTAAGCAAAAGTGTGGCAAGAAATGTTAATCATTCAAACCTTATTGTTACTAGCTCTGTCATTACTAGCTCGGTTATTATGGAAGGTGAGACTCAATAGCATTCAAGAAAGCTTGCGCGATGATTGTGTGTCCGACTTTGCTAATATGGATCTTGTCAGCACTAATTGACTCGACCGTTCTTGAGTTAAGAAAATTATCGAATGCCTTTTGTAGTTTAATAAAAGTGCATTGATATTCAATCGATAATTTTTCAACTATTTGAGCATACTGAATCATTTTAATTCGCATTGGATCATCTAAGTTCTTTTCCAAGTAGTAAGGGGAGAGCATTACAATTTGACTGGATTTAGCTTTGCTTTCCTCAATAATATTTCGATAAGTCTTTTCAAATTCATTGATACTAACTTGATTTGGGTCTTTCGGGCGATCGAACTGACGCCATACATCGTTAATTCCAATGAATATAATCAACCAATCAGGCTTTAAGTCTAAAACATCTCGTTTCCAGCGACACTTTAGATCTGTAATTCTATGGCCGTTACAACCTAGATTTAGTAAGGTCAAATTAAGTTGTGGATAGCTGGAAATCAACAAGTTATTGATAATCGAGACAAATCCACTGCCTAATCCGCTCGTATCTTCGAGTCCAGCTTTAGTCTTAACTGTTTGACCAATTGGTCTGCTACGGCTAGTGTCTGTGATTGAATCACCGATAAATAACAATTTATTACCGTTTTCGAACATTGAATTTAAGATAATAAAGTCCAATTTAATAATGATAAGTCTGAATTTGACTTGTATGAGCTGGATTTCGAGATTATAGTCCAAATTCACAAACGAAAAACAGCAATTTAGACCAAGCGAGATAAGATTTTAGTATGCCAATTTATGAATACAGGTGCACAGCGTGCGACCACCGGTTAGAAAAACTGCAACGTATGGCTGATGATCCGTTAAAGGATTGTCCAGAATGCAATAAGCCGGCACTAAAGAAGTTAGTCTCGGCTGCAGCTTTTAAGTTAAAAGGTTCTGGCTGGTATGAAACGGATTTTAAGGGTAAGGATAAATCTTCTTCAGAATCTAATAAGTCGGGTGACACATCGAATGAGGGTTCAAGCTCTAATAAGACAACGGCTAAGTCAGATAACAAAACTAGCAAAGAAACCACTAACAAGGGAAGTTCTGAACAATCTAAGTCCTCGACCACATCTACTAATAAATCTAGTAAAAAATAGTAGCAGATATGGGTTCAATAAAATTCATCTCGCTTTCTATCACGGTTATGTTGCTTTCTAGCTGTGCAACCTACAAACCAAGCAATACCGGTGATATTTGTCATATCTTTGCAGGCGAGGTTGACTGGTATGAAGCCGCTCGAGAGTCTCAACATGACTGGGGAACGCCAATATATGTATTAATGGCGATCATGCATCAAGAATCGCACTTTGTCGCTGATGCGCAACCAGATAGAGATTGGTTGTTAGGCTTTATTCCGCTCCCTAGAAAGTCATCAGCCTATGGTTACGCACAAGCACAAGATCCCGCGTGGAATGATTATATGAAACAAACCGGTTCTTGGGGGGCTGATCGAGATGACTTTGAAGATGCGATTGATTTTATTGGATGGTATACCGACGGCTCTCACAAACGTCTAAAGATATCCAAATGGGACACTTATGCGCAATATTTGGCTTATCACGAAGGTAGAGGTGGCTATTCACGAAAGACCTATAATAAAAAGCCATGGTTAATTGGGGTCGCAAAAAAAGTTGCTAGACGAGCTGTCACATACAATAATCAGCTAAAAACGTGTCAAAATCGACTAGACGATGATGTTGATAGTTGGTTTTAAGACTTCGTCCGTAAAACCGAACAGAAATCGAGGTTTACAGCGTTCCATTAAATAAACTAGAATAGCTCTATGCTTATTGCTCATTCCTTAAAATCCTCGCTTAACATCTTTGCAAGCCACTGTGGCTGTAAATTCATCCTCAAGAAATCATAATTCCTAATTCAAGTTAGCTTCATTTTATATACTGAATTACCCCGTGTAGTAATCTATTATTGAAAACATGTCCAAGAGTGCAAATACGGTACTTCATTTTTTTAGGATAAGAATAAACCATGTCTAATGACAACTTTATTAATGTAAAACAAGCACCAGCCCCTGTTGGAGCCTATCCTCATGCCCGTAAAGTAGGTGATCTGCTTTTTCTATCCGGTGTAGGACCTAGAAAAGCGGGTACTACAGATATACCCGGCGTAGCTCTCGACGGCAACGGAAATATAAGTTCCTATGATATAGAAACTCAATGTCGAAGTGTTTTTGATAACATAAAAGTGATTCTAGAAGCGTCGGGTTCAAGTTGGATGAATTTGGTTGATGTCACGGTATTTTTAACCAATATGAAAGACGATTTTAAAATTTATAATAAAGTCTATGCAGAATATTTTGCAGACAATCAACCTTGTAGAACAACCATAGAAATTAATTGTTTACCAACACCAATAGCAATTGAGTTGAAGTGTATTGCTACATTAAATTGAATAAACAAAGAAAGACAAAAAATTTTACCACAGAGGACACAGAGGAACACAGAGAAATAAAAAGACAAGAATAATTAACGACTTATTTTATTGTTTTAACTCTGTGTCCTCTGTGGTGAAAAATTCTTTTAAAAAAGTTAGGGTTTGAATATGAGCGCACCGATGCAGATTATTAATTTTCAAAAATGGATTGATGAAAATCGTGACAAATTAAAACCACCGATTTGCAATAAGGAAGTTTATAGAGAAGGTGACATGATCATTATGGTGGTTGGTGGCCCTAACGGACGAAAAGATTTTCATTATAATGAAGGGCCTGAATTTTTCTATCAATTAGAAGGACGGTTATTACTGCGAACTCAACAAGATAATAAAGTAGTTGAGTATGAATTAAATGCTGGCGATATTTTTCTTCTTTCGCCTAAAGTTCCTCATTCTCCAGTAAGATTTGAAAATTCGATTGGCTTAGTGATAGAACAAGTTAGACGTCCTGAAGAAATAGACGCATTAATGTGGTTTTGTGAGCAATGTAATCATAAATTATATGAAGAACGTTTTCCGCTAAAAGATATTGAAAATGATTTTGGCGCAGTGTTCGGGCGATTTCTCGCTAGCGAAGAGTTTCGAACTTGTAACGAATGTGGTCATTTAATGCCACATAATAAATACGAATTTGATCAGGAGTAGACGTCTGTGCTAACAATCGATATCCATACACATATTCTTCCTAAACATTGGCCGGATCTAAAAAAGAAATATGGTTACGGTGGTTGGATACATTTAGACCATCATAAATGCGGTTGCGCAAGAATGATGAAAGAAGATCATTTCTTTAGAGAAGTTGACGAAAACTGTTGGGACGCAGATGCGCGGATAAAAGACTGTGATCAWCATAAGGTTGATGTTCAAGTTTTATCAACGGTACCGGTAATGTTTAGTTATTGGGCAAAGGCTACTGATGCTTTAGATATTTCGATGCTGCTTAATGATCATATCGGCGGTATCTGCGAGCAACATCCAACTCGATTTGCAGGTCTTGGAACTATTCCACTTCAATCACCTGATATGGCGATTAAAGAAATGGAACGATGTGTTAATGATTTAGGTTTACAAGGTGTGCAAATTGGATCTCATGTTAATGATTGGAATCTCAATGCCCCAGAGCTATTTGCCGTATTTGAAGCCGCGCAAGATCTTAATGCCTCAATTTTTGTGCACCCTTGGGATATGATGGGTACTGACAAAATGAAGGACTACTGGTTGCCTTGGTTGGTGGGAATGCCCGCAGAAACCTCGCTAGCAATGTGTTCAATGATCTTTGGAGGTGTGTTCGAAAAATTGCCCAATCTAAAAGTGGCTTTTGCTCACGGTGGCGGTTCATTTCCATCAACTATCGGTCGAATTGAGCATGGTTTTGATTGTCGACCGGACTTAGTGGCTAAAGATAATCCGATCAATCCTAGAAAATACTTGAAACAAATTTATTTAGATACACTCGTACACGATACCCCGATGCTAGACTACCTGATAGAATTAATGGGAGCTGACAGATTAGCTCTTGGTTCGGATTACCCATTTCCGTTAGGTGAACTTGAGCCAGGAAAATTAATCAAAGACCATATCAAGGACGATTCTATTCGCAATCAATTATTAAATGGTACTGCGTTAGAATGGTTAAATTTAGATCGTTCAAGATTTTTGGTGTAACGGATGAAAATAAAATTTAATATTGATGGCAAAGAATACGTTAGCAATCTTGCAAATGAACAAAGTATTGCCATAACTCTTTTGCCAAACGATACACAACCCAATCATTTTGGTGCACCCGCTTGCACAAGCAAAACATTAGAAATGGGAAGCTATATTGGCGATACCAAAAGAGGCGGATCATGTAACGCTAATGTTTTAACGATGATTCCTCATTGTAATGGAACCCATACTGAATCTGTTTCACATATTGTTAATGAATTAATACCTGTCTACTCAGCGATTGAGCGATCTATTTTTCCTTGTGTATTAATGAGTATTACTCCCGTTCCTTCGGGCGAAACTAGAGACAACTATGCTCCGTATATGGATGAAGAAAATAAAGTCATTACACTAGAGCAATTAGAAATATCACTAGAACAATACGATAACGCACAGCTTGAAGGCCTAGTCATTAGAACACTTGAAAATTGCATGGATAAAAAAAGCATGGTTTACGATAGTGACCATTACCCTCCCTATTTAAGTAACGATGCCATGCAATATTTAGTGGATAGAAATGTTAGACATTTGTTAGTTGATTTTCCATCAGTTGACAAAATGTATGATGATGGACAATTAACAAACCATCGACTTTTTTGGAGTGTCAAAAACGGCGAAACCAATTTAAACGAGAAGTCGACAATCAAAAAAACTATTACTGAAATGGTTTTTATTAAAGATGAGATTGAAGATGGTTTTTATCTTTGTAATTTGCAAATACCAGAAATTAAAACCGATGCCGTGCCATCAAGGCCGATTCTATATCCTTTAACAGAAACAAATTAAACCTATATGTAAGTAGGGTGGGTGATTTTTTCCGCGCACCATTTTTCAAGGTTTAAGAAGTTAGCAATGGTGGGCACAGAAAAACGTGCACACCCTACAGCTGTAAAACAAAGAAGAGAATTACAAATGCAATACAAAAATAGTTTAGAGTTTGCGTCACAAATGGACAAATTAGATCCCATCGCAAATATCAGAAATGAGTTTTCTATCCCCAAGCAAGCGAATGGCGAAGATGAAATATATTTATGTGGAAATTCGTTAGGGTTACAGCCAAGGCTGTCTGTAGAATATGTTAAAAGAGAGCTAGATCAGTGGGCTAAACTCGGTGTGAAAGGACACTTCTCTGGCGAATTCCCTTGGATGCCTTACCATGAATTTTTGTCGGAGGGGGTTGCTGACTTAGTTGGCGCAGGAAAAAATGAAGTAGTGGCAATGAATACGTTAACCGCAAATTTACATTTTATGATGGTGAGTTTTTATCAACCAACAAAAACGCGCTTTAAAATATTAATGGAAGACCATGCATTTCCATCTGATCACTACGCAGTTGAATCACAAGTTAAGTTTCATGGATTTAATCCTGAAGATGCCGTTTTATTTATTAAACCAAGAGATGGTGAAGAGGCAATCCGTGATGAGGATGTTTTAAAACTAATTGAAGATGAAGGTGAAAGTATCGCGCTAATTATGTTGCCGGGTGTTCAATATTACACGGGTCAAGTTTTTGATATGAAATCAATTACTCAAGCCGGTCACAATAAAGGCTGTAAAGTTGGTTTCGATTTGGCACATGCTACCGGAAATATTGTGATGAGCTTGCATGAATGGCAAGTCGACTTTGCATGTTGGTGTACCTACAAATATTTGAATTCAGGTCCGGGTAGTGTAGCAGGTTGTTTTGTGCATAAAAATCATCATAAGAATAAATCTCTACCTCGTTTCGCGGGTTGGTGGGGGCACGATAAAGAAACGAGATTTAAAATGGAAAATGATTTTAAACCCATTGCTTCAGCGGAAGCATGGCAGGTTTCTAATCCTCCGGTACTTTCCCTAGCTGCAATTCGTGGTTCGCTCGATACAATCAAAAAGGCCGGCGGGATCAAAATACTAAGAAAAAAAGCGATTAAACTAACTGGTTTTTTAAGGTTTTTGATTGAAGATGAACTTGCGAATGACGTCGATATTTTAACACCCAGAGATTTAAATTCCTGTGGAAGTCAATTGTCCTTAGCTATTAAATTGAAAGCTGGAGATTCTTCAGAACGTGGTAAAGAAATATTTGATGCTATCGAAGAGGCAGGAGTAACCGCTGATTGGCGATATCCAAATGTTATTCGTGTTGCACCTGTGGCTCAATATAATTCTTTTAAAGATGTATTCAATTTTAAAGAAATCTTGCTATCAGCAATAAGAAAAAATTCATGATTGATTCTAAACCAATAACAAATCAACAAACCATTACATTAATTGGCGCGGGTTTGGTAGGTTCTTTATTAGCCGTATTACTTGCGAAAAGAGGGATAAAGGTTGAACTTTACGAACGCCGATCGGATATGCGAAAAGCGGATATTAGTGCGGGTCGTTCAATAAACTTAGCGTTAGCCAATCGCGGAATTTATCCACTAGAACAAGCGGGTTTGATGGATAAAGTTAAACCAATTTTAACAACGATGAAAGGCCGTATGGTTCATGACATGGAAGGTAATGAAAACTTTCAAAGCTATGGTCAACGGGAAGAAGAAGTAATCTATTCCGTTTCACGAGGAGACCTTAATAAAATATGTTTAGATGCGGCTGAGAAAACAGGCTTGGTTAATATTTATTTTAATCAAAATTGTGAAAGTGTTGATTTTGATAGCAATCAAATTCATTTTAAAAACGCTATAACTAATGATGAAACTTTAGTGTGCTTTAATCAATTGATTGGAACAGATGGTAGCGCATCTGCAATTCGAGACGCGATCCATCAAATTGAATCAAGCCAGCATGATGTTCTTGAATTAGGACATAGTTATAAAGAATTACGCATACCCGCTGGAAAAAACGGCGAGTTTCAGATCGACAAAAACTCTCTGCATATTTGGCCACGTGGCGGCTATATGTTAATCGCGTTGCCAAATGAAGACGCCTCATTTACCGTGACTTTATTTATGCCAACTCAAGGTGACATTAGTTTTGAGTCTTTAGATAATCATGAGAAAGTGAGTGAGTTTTTTGAATTACATTTTAACGATACAATTTCTTTTTTACCAAGTTTAAAAGAAGATTTTTTTGCAAATCCAACCGGGCGTTTAGCCACGGTTAAATGTAGCCCTTGGCACTATAAAAATAAAGCCTTGTTATTAGGTGACGCGGCTCATGCCATTGTGCCATTTCATGGACAGGGTATGAATTGTGGATTTGAGGATGCGATCTACTTAGCCGAAACGATTGATGAACACAGTAATGACAATATTGATTGGGGAAAAATATTTGAACAAGTTGATCAAAATCGAAAACCTAATGGTGATGCTATTGCGGATATGGCAATCGAAAACTATATGACAATGCGAGATTCAGTTCGAGATGTAAAATTTCTTTTAAAAAGTGCGATTGGTTTTGAATTAGAAAAACAATTCCCTAGCCATTTTTGTCCGAGATACTCAATGGTGATGTTTCATAGACTTCCCTATTCAGAAGCTAAACAAAGAGGTGTTATTCAAGAAGAAATACTGACAAAGTTGGCTGAAAATGTGACTGAATTAAAAGGCGTAGATTTTGATTTGGCGAAAACGCTTGTTCTGAAAAAACTATCTAAAGTGAATCTTAATCCATGATTGACTATAAACAGGTTCTTGAAGCTGCAAAGCGTATAGAATCGCGGGTTGTTAAAACTCCGGTGATTCAATCAGACAAATTAAATCAAATATTAGGTGCTGAAATCTTTTTTAAGTGTGAAAATTTGCAAAAGATTGGCGCTTTTAAATACCGTGGCGCATGTAACAGCATATCTCAACTATCTGAACAACAAAAAAGGCAAGGTATTATCGCTTATTCATCCGGAAATCATGCCCAAGCGGTTGCTTTGGTTGCTAAAGAACAAGATATAAAAGCAACTATTGTAATGCCCAATAATGCACCAAAAATAAAAATTGAATCAACCAAGGCACACGGCGCGAAGGTCATTTTATTTAATCCACAGGAAACTACGCGAGAACAAATAGCAGAACAGGTAAATTCCGATCAGGCATTAACACTCATTAAACCATTTGATAATGAAATGGTAATTGTTGGACAGGGAACCGCGGCCTTAGAGCTGTTAAAAGAAGTGGGAGACCTAGACTATATTCTGGCTCCCTGTGGTGGTGGAGGTTTGTTGAGTGGAACAGGCATTATTGCAAAGCATTTAAATCCAGATATAAAAGTGATCGGTGTCGAACCTGAGTTAGCGGATGACGCAGCACGTTCTTTTTATACGGGAGAACTTCACAGTAACCCTAACCCACCAACCATCGCAGACGGCACTAGAACAACATCAATGGGTGATTTTACCTTTCCCTTAGTTCGTCAATATGTAGATGAGATAGTGACGGTTAGTGAAGACTCAATCAAAAAGGCGGTAGCTTTTGCTTTTAATCATTTGAAGATCGTTTTAGAACCTTCTGGAGCGTTACCGATTGCTGCATTAATGTATGATATCGCCTCGATTAATTTAGAAAAAAAGTCAGGGATTGGTTTGCAAGAGTTTAAACCACAAGGAAGAATTGGCGCTATATTGAGCGGCGGAAATATTGACTCGCAGCTTATGACAGAGATCCTTGATTTTAGTGAGTAATCATAACAAAAAGGTTGTGATGTTCTTTCAGCGTTAATGTATTATCCGCACTATTAAAAAACTCTTTATTGTCTTTTAGTTATTTCAAATTAATTATTCTTATGCAACTTATAAAAAATAGAAACCTGCTATTAAAATCATCTTTTATTAATGGAGAATGGACAAGTGCAGATAGCTCTTTAAGTGACTCTGAAACAACGCACTCAGAGTTTGAAATATTTAATCCAGCGACGGGAGACGTGATTGCTCGGATATCTGAAGTCACAAGCCTTCAAGTTGAAACAGCAATTAATAGTGCAGCAAAAGCATTTGAAAAGTGGAAATTGACCTCTTATTCTGAGCGGTCGAAAATACTGCTAGAATGGCAAGCACTGTTAAGAGAAAATTGTGACGATTTAGCAAGAATCTTAACCCTAGAACAAGGTAAACCTTTAGCAGAAGCAAAGGGTGAAATCCTGCATTCTGCAGATTACATAAAGATCTACGCCGAGCAAGCTCAGTTATTTAATGGGCCGTTAAATCAAGACGCTCCTTTAAATCAGCAAGCCAAAATATATAGAAAACCAATTGGGGTTGTCACTGCAATCACGCCATGGAATTTCCCTTGCTCCATGGTGGCTAGAAAAGCCGGTGCTGCATTAGCTGCTGGCTGTAGTTTCGTGCTGAAGCCTTCTGAGTTAACGCCACTTTCAGCATTAGCTTTGGCTAAGCTGGGCGAGCAAGCCGGTATTCCCAAAGGCGTTTTTAACGTAGTTGTCGGTAGTAACGCACAGGCGATTGGTGAGATTTTAACTAGTCATCCGAAAGTGGCTAAGTTTAGCTTCACCGGCTCTACAATTGTCGGAAAAAGACTACTTGCTCAATGTGCAAATGGTGTAAAGAGAACGGCAATGGAGCTAGGTGGCAATGCGCCATTTATAGTATTTGAAGATGCGGATATCAATGAAGCGGTTGAAGGCGCTCTCGTTGCAAAATTTAGAAATTCTGGACAAACCTGTGTTACTGCTAATCGATTTATAATCCATAAAAATATCAAACAAAAATTTGTTAATCAATTCATTCAAAGAATTAAACAATTAAAAATGGGAAGTGGCTTGGAACCAGAAAATTCTCTAGGCCCATTAGTTAATCAAAGAGCAATTGATAAGATTTCTAGATTGGTTAACAAGATAAAAGAAGAAGGCGCTAATATTCTTTTAGGTGGAAAGCCTTTGGAAAAAGGAATTGGCTTTGATGGTACGTTTTTTGAGGCAACTGTTATTGATAACGTCACTGCAAAAATGGAAATATTCAATAAAGAAATATTTGGACCAGTGGTTACTTTGATAGAGTTCGAAAGTGAAGAAGATGCAATACTTTTAGCTAATCAAACTGAGTCTGGGCTTTGTGCTTACGCTTATACAAAAAATCAAAAAATCATTTCTAATCTAAATGACCAACTTAATGTCGGAATGTTAGGAATCAACACGGCAAGACTATCTAACCCTTCAGCACCTTTTGGTGGTGTAAAACAATCAGGAATGGGCAGAGAAGGCGGTAATTATGGTGTTGAGGAATATTTGGATTATCAGTATGTTTGCGTTGGGTAACCAAACAAAATTAGATATTCATACTTGCCAATTAATTTCTTTATTTCCCTTAGAAACTAAATACTCATTCACCATAGAAAAGTGCTTACAGCCCAGAAACCCACGATGAGCAGAAAGCGGAGAAGGGTGAGGCGCTTTTAAAACGAGATGCTTGGATTGATCAACTTGCGCACCTTTTTTTTGAGCATGAGCACCCCAAAGTAGAAATACAATTGCTTCGTTATGTTGATTTATTTTTTCTATCACAACATCCGTAAATTTTTCCCAACCTAAATGTTTGTGAGAATGAGCTTGGCCTTGTTCAACCGTTAATACTGTATTCAATAATAAAACACCTTGATCAGCCCATGATTGCAAATGACCATGATCAGGAATTTCAAACTCTTCAATATCTTGTTTGAGTTCCTTATAAATGTTTTTTAGTGATGGAGGTGTTTTGTTTCCAGGTAGAACCGAAAAACATAACCCGTGCGCTTGGTTAGATCCGTGATAGGGATCTTGACCGATGATTACTACCTTTATCTTTTCGAATGGCGTCGCTGAGAATGCGCTGAAGACTTGTTCTTTAGGCGGGAAAACGGTAACACCATTAGCACGTTTATCTGCAATATAAGATAACGTTTCTTTAAAATAATCTTTTTGTTTTTCTTCTGCGAGTAGATCTGACCAAGTATTCATGGTTTGCTCTGTAATAGACAATATGCTTATAGTAGTTTAAATGATTTTCGGTAAAACGCCATGCCAAACCTCAAATGATTTCGCCGCTTGTGCTATTAACATCCCATAACCATCAGAACATCTTTTAATTCCGTTATCTTTGAAAAAATTGAGAGTCTCATCTGCTCTTTCTTTATAATTTAAATCATAAATGAAAGTATCTGAATGAGTGTTTTTTAATAGGGGACTTAAAATGTCGGAATTGAACTGACTTGTTGCAGTGATAATGCCATCGAAAGTCCGGCCGTCGAACACTTGGTTCTTATCTTCGGAATAAATATTAATATCGCTATTTATATCTGAGAAATTTTCTTTAATTTTTTCTATTTTGCTCTGAGTTCGATTATGTAATGTTATTTTTGCACTAGCTTTTAATAAAGCATAAAGAATAGAGGTTGTTGCGCCTCCCGAACCGACTATTAATATCTGTTTATTTTTCACTTCAAATGCTTTTGATTTTAGATCTTCTAATAAACCTTTCCCATCCGTTGTCTCACCACAAATTTCATTTTTTTCATTTAGGTAAAGGGTATTCACCGATTGACAAAACTTTGCTTCTTTAGAGATGTGTTTACAAATTGCTATAACTTCCTTTTTGAAAGGTAACGTCACATTGAGGCCTTTACCACCTTGCTCAAAAAAGTCTTCAATAAATGACTTCAACTTTTCTTGAGTTAATAGATGTTTTTGGTAATCTAATTTTATATCAAATTGTTTTGCGAAGTCTTGATGAATAATCGGAGATTGACTATGTTCGATTGGGTTGCCAATTACACCGCATCGAATTGGGTTATCGGCTGTATCACGGTTTGGCAAAGGCAAGATTAATTTCCTTGGTTTTGCACACTGAGTTGATAGCGAAACATCATTGATTCAGCATGTTCTAATAATTCATTACTAGTAATACCATGTTCGGGATAGTTAGCACTACCGATATTAAATTGGAATCCATATGGATATTGCGCGATGGTACTTTTTTTATTCATTATTTCTTGTAGACGGCTTATCAAACTTTTTAATGCTAGCTGATTAGTATAATCATCCAGTAAAACTGCAAATTGATCTTCTGAAACTCTTGCAACAATATCAGTATCTCTAAAGAAACTCTGAAGCCGTTGAGAAAAATGTACAAGGCAAGAGTCGCTGACATTATTACCAAAACGATTTTTTATTTCATCATAGTTCTGTAAATTTAATTGAAGAACCCACATTTGTGTATGGTGTCTTCTCGCTCGTCTAACTGATTTGATCAAGTGTTCATGAAAGGTTAAATGATTAATCAAGTGAGTTAGAGGATCTCTAATGCTATTGTTTTTTTCTGAAAATATTTGCAAATCAAGGTTTGCTTCTTTTCTTCCGATTAATACCATACCTTTAAAGTTTTGGTTTATATCATATTCCGCATAGGCTGTTAGTGTGGTAAGCAGTGGAGTACCGTCTTCTCGTCTAAAACTAGTTTCAATTTCAACCGGTTCGCCTCTTTTCTGCATGATTTTTGCTAGAATTTCAGCATGCTCATTGGCGTTCATAAAGAGTTGAGATAAAGGCATGTTTTTAAGATCATTTTCTAGAAAACCTAGAGCCTGATCGGAATAGTTAGAATTATTTCTGATGATTCCTGATGCATCAATTTGTAAAAATATATCGGGGATATGTGCAATTAAATGTGTCAAACTTTTATCAGATTCTCTCAGCGCTTGATTAAGAGCTTGCTCCATTTTTCGTTTACGTAAAGTCGCTACTTGAAATGTTCGTCCATCAGCGCTTTTGAAATGCTGACTACTTAATTCTATCGGAGTACAGTTTCCTTTTTGGCTAGTGACAACTAATTGATATTCATGTGCCTCGTTGGCTAATTTTTCATTAATTTCTGGAGTATTTAATCGTGCTATTGATCCGTTATTGTGTAGGTCTTCGAAAGCCGCGGTATTTCTTTTTGGAAAAATARAGCGCTCAAAAAGTTGTCCAATCAATTCAGACGGTAGGCTATCGGTAAGATCACAAAAAGCATCATTGACTAATAAAAAGCGTTTTTCTTCAAGCACGAAAGCCCCTTCTGAGAGGGTATCGATCATCGCTTGGTAAAAGCCAGTATCAAACTGACTTACCCTGCTAAATCCATTTCCGTCGTTACTGCCTGAGTTCATTGTTCCACTTCTTTGCTACTAACTAAGTGTGATCGAATATCACTCTTGGTTAGAAAATTCGCGTTTATAGTTAAGTTTTTGCTGTAAAAGCCTGTCCTCTACATATGAATAGGGTAGAAAAATATGAACAAGGCAAAAAGAACAACATTGGTCAATTAATGACCATCACCTATAATCTCACGATAACAAAAAAAATCAAAGCTCAATTTGAGATAATATTCACGATTTAATTTTCGGAACCTGTAAAAAATTTATAAATGCTCTATTTTAAGTATTTCGTAATCTATTTCACCACTCGGAGCCTTAACCACCACGTCATCACCTTCTTCTTTTGCAATTAAAGCTCTGGCGATTGGGGAATTGACAGAGATCTTGTTCTTTTTAACATTGGCCTCGTCATCTCCTACAATTTGATAGGTCACTTCTTTGTCAGTATCTAAGTTAACGATAGTGACAGTTGTACCAAATATAACTTTACCTCGATTAGGAATGCTTTTTATATCGATAATTTGAGAGGTACTCAACTTTCCTTCTATATCTTGTAAACGACCTTCAATAAACCCCTGTTCTTCTCTAGCAGCATGATATTCAGCATTTTCTTTTAAATCGCCGTGTTCCCTAGCTTCTGCGATTGCCGCTACCACTTTTGGTCGCCGATTTAGTTTTAAATCGTTCAATTCTTTTTGAAGTGCATCTGCACCTTCTTTTGTCATTGGAGTTGTTTGCATTTTCTTTACCTTTTACTGTTTATAGCTGAGAGTTTGCAGCTAAGAATTAACTATTTCTGTTACGCGTTGATGTAATTCTTGAATAGTCACTACTTTTTGTCTAGTTTGATGTCGGATCGCCTTCGCTGTGGCAAATCCCGCGGCCAATGTCGTAGTATAAGCTACTTGGTGCTGTAAAGCAGAGCGTCTTATGGCATATGAATCAGCAACAGCTTGAGCACCTTCTGTAGTGTTAACAATATAATCAATTTCATCATTTTTAATCATATCGACTAAGTGAGGTCTGCCTTCATGAACTTTATTGATCCGTTGACAGAATACACCTTCTTTAATCAATTGTTTTGCAGTTCCGCCGGTAGCATAAATCTCAAATCCCACTTCAATTAATGCCCGAGCCGTTTCAGCCAATTTTACTTTATCACTGTCTTTAACGCTTAATATTGCTTTACCGCCTCTTGGTGCCTGCGATCCTCCACCTAGCTGTGCTTTGTAATAAGCTTCACCAAAGGTATCGCCTACGCCCATTGCTTCGCCGGTTGATTTCATTTCCGGTCCTAAAATAGGATCGCTTCCTGGAAATTTATTAAAGGGGAAAACGGGCTCTTTAACAGTAAAAAAGTCCGACTGAAGTTCAGTTGTAATACCTTGCTCCTTTAATGACTTTCCAGCCATAACACTGGCGGCTATTTTTGCCAAAGGTCTACCGGTTGCTTTAGAAACAAAAGGTACGGTTCTTGAAGCTCTGGGATTGACTTCTAAAACATAAATTTCATCGCCTTGAATGGCGAATTGAGTATTCATTAAACCTCTAACTTGAAGTTCTTTTGCCATCGCTTCAATTTGGCTTTTTAATCGTGCTTGTATTTCTGCACTTAACGTATGAGGTGGAATACAACAAGCTGAGTCACCAGAGTGAACACCAGCTTGCTCAATATGCTCCATGATACCGCCCATTAATGTTGTTTCACCATCGTAAATGGCATCAATATCTACTTCAATGGCATCGTTCAAAAAGCGATCGAGCAATACCGGCGATTCGTTAGAAACGGAAACCGCTTTGGTCATATAACGCCTTAATTCATCAGCGGTAAAAACAATTTCCATTGCTCGACCACCTAATACATACGATGGGCGTACAACTAAGGGATAGCCAATTTCTTCAGCAAGTCTAACGCCATCTTCAACATTTCTAGCGGTTCGATTAGGTGGCTGTTTAAGTCCTAGCCTTTCTATAGAGCGCTGAAATCTTTCTCTATCTTCTGAACGATCAATCGCATCAGGCGAAGTGCCGATGATCGGAACACCAGCGGCTTCTAAATCTCTAGCTAGTTTAAGAGGTGTTTGTCCGCCATATTGAACAATCACACCTTTTGGTTTTTCTTTTGCGACAATTTCTAATACATCTTCAAGTGTTACTGGTTCAAAATAAAGTCTATCTGAAGTGTCATAATCCGTTGAAACGGTTTCAGGATTACAGTTAACCATAATCGTTTCATAACCATCTTCTCGCAACGCGAAGGCTGCGTGAACACAACAATAATCGAATTCAATACCTTGGCCTATTCGATTGGGACCGCCACCAATAATCATTATTTTTTCACGATCACTTGGATTTGATTCGCACTCATCTTCATACGTTGAATATAAATAAGCCGTATCAGTTGAGAACTCCGCTGCGCAAGTATCTACCCGTTTATAAACAGGATGTAAATTAAAGCTGTGTCGTAATTTACGAATCTCTTTTTCACTAACATGCAGCAGCGCGCACAATCTTAAATCTGAAAATCCTTTGCGTTTCATATTTCTCAGTAAGTCGTAATCAACATCACCTAAACTTAATTTTGAGAAACTATTTTCGAGCTCAACTAACTCTTCTATTTGAACTAAAAACCAAGGATCGATATTGGTTAGTTGAAAAACATAGTCAACGCTATAATTTTGTCTAAAAGCATCTGCGATATAGTAAATTCTTTCACATCCCGGCACTTGTAAACGATGTCGTAACCATTCTTTCCAATTATCTTTATCAGTTTTTAAGAAAGGATCAAAACCATCAACTCCGGTCTCTAAACCGCGTAATGCTTTTTGCATAGACTCTTGAAAAGTACGGCCGATTGCCATCACTTCACCAACGGATTTCATTTGAGTGGTTAAAGTGGCATCTGCATTTGGGAATTTTTCAAAATTAAAACGAGGAATTTTTGTTACTACATAATCGATGCTTGGCTCAAATGATGCGGGTGTTTTTCCACCAGTAATATCATTTTGCAATTCATCTAATGTGTAACCAACCGCTAGTTTTGCAGCTATTTTAGCGATAGGAAAACCCGTTGCTTTTGAAGCAAGTGCCGAAGATCGAGAAACACGAGGATTCATTTCAATAACAATCATACGCCCTGTTTTAGGATCGATTGAGAATTGAACATTAGACCCGCCAGTTTCTACACCAACCTCTCTAAGTACAGCTAGAGAAGCATTTCGCATAATTTGATATTCTTTATCAGTTAAAGTTTGCGCCGGCGCAACCGTAATAGAGTCACCGGTATGTACTCCCATAGGATCGAGGTTTTCAATTGAGCAAATGATAATACAGTTATCATTTTTGTCTCTCACCACTTCCATTTCATATTCTTTCCAACCAATTAATGATTCGTCAATTAGCAGTTCTGTGGTAGGAGAAAGTTCTAATCCGCGAGTACAAATTTCGTCAAATTCTTCGCGATTATAAGCAATACCACCACCGGTGCCACCCATGGTAAAAGATGGTCTGATGATGCAAGGGAAGCCAACTTCTTTTTGCACTCGTCGCGCATCCTCTATAGTGTGAGCAATTCCTGCTTTTGGCATATCGAGGCCAATTTTTCGCATCGCATTGGCGAATTTTTCGCGATCTTCTGCTTTATCAATCGCTTCTCGGTTAGCGCCAATCATTTCGACGTTATGGATTTTTAGTACGCCACGAGATGCTAGATCTAGTGCGCAGTTCAAAGCAGTCTGTCCACCCATTGTTGGAAGTAGAGCATCCGGCTTTTCTTTTTCAATTATTTTTGCAACCACTTCCCAATGAATAGGTTCTATATAAGTGGCATCTGCCATTTCTGGATCGGTCATTATAGTTGCGGGGTTGGAATTAACTAAAATGACTCGATAACCCTCTTCGCGTAATGCTTTACAAGCCTGTGCGCCAGAGTAATCAAATTCACAAGCTTGACCAATAACAATAGGGCCAGCGCCTAAAATGAGGATACTTTTTATATCTGTACGTTTACCCATTATCGCGCCCCTCCATTTTTATTTTGTTTAATGAGCTGAATGAAGTGTTCGAACAGCGGTGCTGCATCATGGGGCCCCGGGCTTGCTTCTGGATGACCTTGAAACCCAAAGGCTGGTTTTGATTTATGTTCGATGCCTTGAAGGCTTCCATCAAATAAAGATTTATGGGTTACGATTATTTCAGAAGGAAGTGAAGACTCATCAACTGCAAAACCATGGTTTTGGCTGGTAATTAAAACCGTTTTATCTTTTAGATTTTCCACGGGATGGTTGGCTCCATGATGGCCAAATTTCATCTTCTCAGTTTTTGCACCAGAAGCAATYGCTAATAATTGATGACCTAAACAAATTCCRAAMRTSGGGATTTSTTTTTCTAAGAAARTTTTRATGGCWGAWATAGCGTAATCRCAAGGTTCTGGATCGCCAGGACCGTTCGATAGGAAAATTCCATCGGGTTTCATTGCTAAGACTTCATCCGCAGAAGTTTGTGCCGGTACAACGGTTAAGTCACATCCTCTATCGGCAAGCATTCTTAAAATGTTCTTTTTGACGCCAAAATCATAAGCGACAACTTTGTATTTTTTCTCTGAATCTTCTTGTTGAGTGTGACCATTTACTATATCCCAACTTTTTTCTGACCAAGAATATTGTTCTTTAGTACAAACTTCTTTGGCTAAATCCATACCTTTTAAGCCTGCAAATGATTTCGCTTTTTCTAGCGCTATATGAATGGCATTTTCCGCTTTCGCGCTTTCACCAGCAACAATACAACCAGCAAGTGAACCTTTGGTTCTTAATATACGAGTTAGTTTTCGTGTATCGATATCGGCGATTGCTTGCACATTATTATCGATTAAATAATCTTGTAAAGTTTGAGTTTTACGCCAGTTACTTGCAACAATTGGAAGGTCACGAATAATTAGGCCAGCAGCCCAAACATGATCAGATTCGACATCTTCCTCATTAACCCCAGTATTGCCAATATGAGGGTAAGTGAGAGTGACCATTTGCTTAGCATAGGAAGGGTCAGTCAATATTTCTTGATAACCAGTCATTGCTGTATTAAAAACAACTTCGGCGACGGATTCTCCATCAGCTCCAATAGACTTTCCATGAAACAGTGTGCCGTCTTCCAAGACAAGTATAGCGGGGTGAAATTCAGGCAAGACAACCTCCAAGCGAGCTAAACTATCCTACGACTTACGTTACGTGCATACGATAGATATTAAAAAGCGGAAGAAATAAGTCTCGCAATACGAGAATAACTACACTTCCGCTTATCGAACCTAGCAACATCCTTTTCAAGTTTAACTGATGTTTCTAGGTTTAAATTTGATGATTCCACCCGTTTTTCAAAACTGGTTTAGCAAAATCGGAGCATTTTACGTGATCTAGCGCCTATTTGTCTATTTTATAACCATAAATTATGATAATTTATTTCTGTTTATTGGGATATTAAATTGGAGAATATGATGCAACTAGAAGCAAACAGTATCGATGATTATTTAGCTAAAGTACCCGAAGACAGACAACCCTATTTCTCAAAGCTCCACGAGGTAGTGATTAATAACTTACCTAAAGGATTTGAGGTGGGAATGGGCAACAGTATGATTTCCTATTTTGTTCCGCACAGTATTTACCCAGATGGGTATCATTGTAAGCCAAGTGATCCTCTGCCTTTCGTAAGCATTGGAGTGCAAAAGAATTTTATTGGTTTTTATCATATGGGGATCTATTCAAAACCAGCGTTGAAAGATTGGTTTGTAGAAGAGTACGGTAAGCAATGTAAATATAAGCTTGATATGGGGAAGAGTTGTATTCGATTGAAGAAACCGGAATTCATTCCGATTGAGCTTTTTGGAGAGTTGATGAGGAAAATGACCTGTGAAGAGTGGATTGAGATTTATGAGAGGCAGATAAAGAAGTGAATTTTTTTAGTTCAAAAGCGTTTCGCAACGCTACCGCTTTTTTCATAGTTGTTGTGAGTTTTAGTGCAGTCAGATCACTCCGAATTGTTTGATAGCAAGCCACCGCGCAATAAGAACTCGCCGATAAAACAGGTTCAGACAGCTTTTTCCTTTATCGGTGTCTTATCGTTTTTCAAAGTAACAATGGGTAAAGGGTTGGATGTATTGTTAGAATTCCAATTTATTAAAAATTCTCTATCCACCAACAAGCGCAAGCAATACCCCCGCAGCAACGGCTGATCCTAAAACGCCTGCTACATTCGGCCCCATAGCATGCATTAACAGAAAATTATGTGGATTAGCTTCTAGTCCCAGTTTATTGGCAACACGAGCCGCCATTGGTACGGCAGAAACACCGGCGGCACCAATTAATGGATTAATCGGATCTTTTGAAAGTTTATTTATCAATTTTGCCATTAATAATCCTGCCGCAGTGCCAATTGACAAAGTTTACCTTATCGTAGGTTTGCTATTTATGCTTGTCACCGATAAAGTCATGCGGATCACAATGAAATTGCAAAACACTTTGGACTAACTCATAGGGGTAGTATTTCACCAACCTTAAGTCGCATACGAAAAGAGATCGCAGACAACGGATGGAAACAGGAAGTAGGACTGTTGGAAAAGTTATCATTTATTGTTAAATGAGCCGTATTCATACAATACCAATTAAAAATATAGGCAACTGCTGACAAATCTAAAATTAAAAGGTTTGAAGTCAAAAAAATGATGTGCTTATTAAACATCGGATGATATAGCCGTTCCAGCAGTAGCCACTGATTCATTAAATGKARRYKTMTGCSGWWAKMCWYWWWSYYWWWTARRWASWKRTWWMNAACTMWWYWTWSSARKGYATYWRWTWARYTWWWTYYWMYSKTCTAGTTATGGTTACAAAAGAGAAAATATATAAATCCAATATACCACTATATTTAATGCTATTTTTTGACTATAATTGATAAAAATTAACTTTAAATTGATATTTACTTATGATTATTGAATTTTCTGTAGAAAATTTCAGATCCATTAAAACAAAGCAAGTTTTTAGCCTTGTTAAGGCTAGCGCCGATGATCTGTTAGGCAATACATTTGATCCTAATGTTATTAGTGTGTCACCACTACTCCATTCAGCCGCCATTTATGGGGCAAATGCAGCAGGTAAATCTAACTTTATCAAAGCAGTGCAGGTGATGAGACAAATCGTGTTGAATTCAGCTAAAAACAGTCAGCGTGGCGATGCCTTACCTACAAACTATTTTAAATTATGTGAATCAACCATTGGCAAGCCAACAGAATTTGAGATTATCTTTATTGCGGATGGTGTTAAATATCAATATGGCTTTTCCGCAACAGCAGAAAGAGTGTTGGAAGAATGGTTATACGCTTTTCCGAAATCAAAACCTCAACGCTGGTTTATTAGAGCCTATGATAAAGAAAACGATGAGTATGTATGGGATTTCAGTTCATTCTTTGCAGGTAAAAAGCAGGTATGGAAAGAGTCTACGCGTGAGAATGCTTTATTTCTTTCTACGGCAGTTATGCTTAATAGTGATCAATTAAAACCTATTTATGATTGGTTCTCTGATGCTCTTAACGTGACGGGTATTGATGGCTGGAATGGCGCTTATACCGCAGAACTTTGTGCTAAAGGTGATGAAAAAGAAGAGGTCTTAAAATTCCTTAAATCTGCTGATTTAGATATTGATGATTTGAAATTTGAATCAAAAAAAATTGATGCCTCTGCTTTGCCTGATGACATGCCTTTGGAGCTAAAGTCTCATTTGCTCAAAGAGCTTGAAGGTAAAGAATTTATTGAAATTAAAACGGTTCATAAGAGTGCACAGGGTAAAGATATTTTATTTGAGCTTGAAGAAGAATCTGATGGCACGAGAAAAATTTTCTCTTTTGCAGGACCTTGGATTGATACTTTAAAGAATGGAAAGGTTTTATTTATTGATGAGTTGCATGATAGTTTGCATCCGCACATCGTTAAATTTTTAGTATCACTTTTTCATAATAAGAAAACCAATCCTAAAAATGCACAGTTAATTTTTACTACACATGAAACCTCTATTTTAGATCAAGATATTTTTAGAAAGGATCAAATTTGGTTTTGTAAAAAAGACAGGCAACAGGAAACAGAAATTTATCCTTTATCTGATTTTAGCCCTAGAAAAGGAGCGGAAAATCTTGAGAAATCTTATTTGGCAGGTAAATATGGAGCTTTACCTGTTGTGAGTTCATTAAGGCTACTTGGAGAATAAGTTTTGGGTAGTGAGGATTTATTTCATAAGCGAAAGGCGCAAAGACAACAAGATGCGGTGCGGCGTAATGCAAGTCGTCAGCCCTATGATAATGTGCTAATTGTGTGTGAGGGTGAAAAAACAGAGCCGTATTATTTTGAGGATATGCGTGTTTGTTTAGATCTTGGCTCTACGAATATTAAAGTTGATGGTAGCTGTGGATCTAGCCCACGTAGTATAGTCGCTTATGCTAAAGAATTATTTGATAATGAACGTGTGAAATCTGGAAATTATGACCGCGTATTTTGTGTTTTTGATAGAGATCAACATGAAACATTTCATGAGGCTCTTAGCTCTATAGATTCAATTAATAAGCAATTGAAGAAAGAGGGATATTCTAAAAATAATATTTTTGCTGCTATTCGATCAATACCTGCTTTTGAATATTGGTTTTTATTGCATTTTACACCATCAACTAAACCCTACGAACCTTTAATTAATAACAGTGTAGGCGATCAAGTTATTAATGATTTAAAAGCTTATATGCCTGATTATAAAAAGAAACAAGAAGGGCTTTATAGCTATTTTAATGAGCTAGATCTAATAAGTGCTGCTAAAGAACATTCTAAAAGAATATTTGAGGCTTCAAAAAAATCTGGAGACATAAATCCAAGTGCTAATGTACATGAATTAGTTGAGTATTTAGAGAGCCTGAAAAAAAGAATGGGTAAAGGATAATGAAAAGGGCGGAATCCAACCGCATAAATACGTACAAAAATACGAAACACGAATACGGACAATACGGACAATACGGACAATACGGACAATACGAGAATACGGGTCAGATACTGTCATGATGCTATTCTCGGACAAGCTCCTAGGGTTCTCTCAGATTAGCAATGTTTGATCAAATATTCTTTTGGTGTATAAACGGGTAATTTGCTTTTTGTAAAACCCTTAATGTTACGGGTAATGATGATATTACAGCCATAGCTTTCAGATGTGTAATTTTGAATGGCATCTTCAAAATCCTTGAATCCCGACTCCAAAGCATTTATTAGTTCTTGCTCCGTTAAAGGCATAACTGTCAGTATTTTTCTTAGAGTCGCTATAGCTTTTAATGCATTTTTATTATCAAATCGTTTTAATAAGTAATGGATATTAGCTAACGCAAGTAGTGTAGTTGTTCCCGTTAGATGCTTTGTCTCCACAATGTTTAATATTTGCCCAGACTCTTTTGCAAAATCTTTTCTACCAAGCAACACATCTAAAATAACGTCTGAATCAATATAGGCAATCATCATATTTTATTAACGGGTCGTTTTATATTTATCTAAGAGCTCTTTGTAAGAAAGCCCTTCGTCGTATTCACTAAACATACTCATTAAACTATTTGTTTTACTTGCAAGTGGCTGCAGATTATCCGAAGGCTTGGT
Organism: Kangiella sp.; assembly: GCA_002733465.1. Classification (GTDB taxonomy): domain Bacteria; phylum Pseudomonadota; class Gammaproteobacteria; order Enterobacterales; family Kangiellaceae. The sequence goes on along the minus strand of NVVT01000016.1, from coordinate 97,416 downwards.
TAAAGACTGAAAATATTTTTCTACTAATCCAGATAAACTAGTATGGTGCGATTTTGCCCATCGTTTAGCATCAGCTATTGTTTGTTCATTTAGAGATAAAGTGAGCTTTGTTGACATAAATTCATGTTTAAATTGGTTCGTTATACGTATAGCTTATCATATCTATACGTATAAAATCTAATAAATTAGTCCCCAACCAATGCAAGTAAAACCCCTGCAGCAACAGCTGATCCAAGTACACCCGCTACATTAGGTCCCATTGCATGCATTAAAAGAAAATTATGCGGATTCGCTTCTAATCCTAATTTATTGGCAACACGCGCCGCCATCGGAACAGCAGAAACGCCCGCGGCGCCAATTAATGGATTAATTGGATCTTTCGAAAGTTTATTCATCAATTTTGCCATTAATAATCCAGTGGCAGTTCCAATTGAAAAAGCGATTGCCCCCAATGCTAAGATCCCCAAGGTTTTCACATTGAGAAACTGCTCCGCACTTAGTTTTGAGCCTACGCCTAATCCTAAAAAGATGGTTACGATGTTAATCAGTTCATTTTGAGAAGTAGAACTCAATCGTTCGACTACGCCAGATTCTCGCATTAAATTACCTAAACAAAACATGCCAATTAACGGAGTTGCGGTGGGTAAAAAGAAGATAGTTAATAATAAAACGGCAAGCGGAAAAATGATTTTCTCTAACTTGCTCACTTCTCTTAATTGAGCCATTTCAATCTTGCGCTCGGCTTCAGTAGTAAGTGCTCGCATTATCGGCGGTTGAATGATTGGAACTAATGCCATGTAGGAGTATGCTGCAACTGCGATGGCTCCTAATAAATCGGGCGCCAATTTTGAGGCTAAAAATATAGCCGTTGGACCATCTGCACCGCCAATAATGGCTATTGCTGCAGCGTCTTGGAGTGAGAATTCAATTCCTGGAACCATATTGAGTGCTATCGCGCCAAACAAGGTGGCGAATATGCCAAATTGAGCGGCAGCACCTAATAAAAGCATTTTTGGGTTAGCAATGAGTGCGCCGAAATCGGTCATAGCGCCAACGCCCATAAATATAATCAGAGGAAAAACGCCTGTATCAATACCCGCGTAATAAACGTAATGTAGCAAACCGCCGACTTCAGTAAATCCTGCAATAGGAATATTGGTTAGGATAGCGCCAAAACCCATCGGCAATAACAAAAGAGGTTCAAAACCTTTAGCAATGGCTAAATATAACAAGCCACAACCTACCGTCATCATGATTACTTGACCGGTTTCAAAATTATGTAGGCCAGTTGATTGCCACAGTGTATTGAGAATTTCTAACATTCGTTCGCCTGTTTAATTTTCTTTAATAAATTATCTGAATTGAATCAAAGCTTGTCCAACCGATACCGCATCACCTTCCTTAACCAGTAGTTCATTCACTACGCCATCATTTAACGCTCGAATTTCAGTTTCCATTTTCATAGCTTCTAAGATGATGACTAAGTCGCCCGATTTAACGGACTCACCTGGTTTAACTATGAGCTTGAAAATATTACCGGATAGTGGCGATTTTAATTGTTCACCCGATGCGATTGGCGCTTCTGTATTCTTCGATTTGGACGAAGCTATTTGGGAAATATCTCCGCCGGGAGCAACCTCAACTCGGTAAGTTTTACCATCGACTGTGACGTTGTAATTTTCGACGCTACAACTGTTTGTGTTTGACGTATTGGTTTGGACGATCGCATCATTATTACTGATTGCCAAAGGTTTTGGTTCAAACGCATCAGGATTATTTCGGTTAGTTAGAAACTTTAAACCAATCTGCGGGAACAGTGCATAAGTTAATACATCATCTATCACTTCGTCCGCGAGTGTAATGCCGCCTAGTTTCGCCTTTTCTAATAGCTCTTTAGTTAAGACTTCAACTTCTGGTTTAATATTATCGGCAGGACGACAAGTTATCGCCGAAGCACCTTTTAATACTTTTTGTTGAAGTTCTTTATTAACCTCTGCGGCGGTTTTCCCATATTCACCCTTTAAAACGCCAGCGGTTTCTTTGGTGATGCTTTTATATCGTTCGCCTGTTAGGACATTTAACACCGCTTGGGTACCAACAATTTGAGAGGTTGGTGTAACCAAAGGGATATAACCCAAATCTTTTCTAACTTTCGGAATTTCCCTAAGAACTTCGTCTAATTTATCTTCGGCACCTTGCTCTTTCAGTTGGCTTTCCATGTTTGTTAACATACCACCAGGAACTTGAGCGATTAAGATCCGAGCATCGACCCCCCTTAAACTTCCTTCAAACTGTGCATATTTTTTACGAACATCGCGGAAATAGGTTGCAACTTCGGCTAACTTGACTAAATCTAAACCTGTATCCCTTGCGGTATCTTCAACAATCGAAACGATGGTTTCAGTTGGTGAATGCCCGTAAGTCATACTCATGGATGATATTGCAGTATCAATAACGTCAATACCTGAATCAATCGCTTTCATATGCGTAGCCACACTCAGTCCTGTGGTGGCGTGGCAATGTAAAGCGATCGGGATATCGATTGTTTCTTTCAATTTACCTATCAGATCTTCAGCAACATAAGGTTTTAATAATCCCGCCATATCTTTTATACAAAGCGAATGTGCCCCCATATCTTCTATCTGTTTCGCCATGGTTAACCAACCTTCAAGCTTATGCACTGGGCTTAATGTGTAGCTTAATGTTCCTTGGGCATGTGCGCCTATTTTTACCGTAGATTTAATTGACGTTTCCATATTGCGTACATCATTCATGGCATCAAATATTCTAAAAATATCAACACCGTTTACGTGCGCGCGTTCAACAAATTTTTCGACTAAATCATCGGCGTAGTGGCGATAACCAAGAATATTCTGACCTCGAAATAACATTTGTTGCTTAGTTTTAGGCATGGCTTTTTTTAACGCGCGAATTCGCTCCCAAGGATCTTCGCCCAAATATCGAATGCAGGAATCAAAAGTCGCTCCGCCCCAAGACTCGATTGACCAAAAACCGACCTCATCTAGCAAAGGAGCGATAGGTAACATATCGTCTAAGCGCAACCTTGTAGCAAATAGAGACTGATGGGCGTCACGAAGGACTAGTTCCGTTATTCCTAGCTTATTGGTATTTTTTTGGGACATTTTAAGCTCCATGTTTTCTTGAACGAGTTTGATTAGGCTGTTTATTTAGAACGGTGTTTTTTTATGGCTGCACTAATTGCCACTATGATTTGAGGAGATGGCTCACCTGACTTTAAAACGTTAGTTGTTGTAGGTTGAATTTGAGTGACTTGGCCGTATTTTTTTCCTAATGGAGTAATAATGTATTGAATCACCAATATCGTTACCATTAAAAAAGCGTACACAAAAGCCATTCCAACCAGCATTAATGTGCCTGCTTGATAAAACAATTCGTTTAATTCAGTCGTTCCAGCCATAATTCGTATGTTCATAGATTAATCAATTGAGATTAAAGAATACTCGATAAAGCGTAGTTTGGGCAAATAACTCTTTTAAATATCTGTTTGATATTTACCCTATAGCAGATTTATTTTATACTTTTTAAAGTCTGCAATGCTTACAGTAAACTTTCGACAAACCTTATTTAGGATACCAATCAAATGCAATCAATCACTATTCAAGCACCAGATGACTGGCACTTACATTTTAGAGATGGCAGTTTTTTGAATGAAACGGTACCGGCAACCGCTAGATGTTTCAAAAGAGCGATTGTAATGCCTAATTTGACTCCACCAATTACAACCGTTGAATTGGCTCTAGCTTATAAAAATAGAATACTGCAAGCGGTACCGGATAATGCCGATTTTGATCCTTTGATGACCTTGTATCTAACCAATGCAACAACCTCTAAAACCATTATTGAAGCAAAAGAGGCTGGGATTAAAGCGATAAAATATTATCCAGCGGGTGCTACAACTAATTCTGATTCAGCAGTAAAGCAAATCGAATCGTTATATCCAGTACTGCAAACAATGAGTGATGAAGGGATTATTTTATTAATTCATGGAGAAGTCACCGACCATGAAGTGGATATTTTTGATAGAGAAGCGATGTTTATTGAGACAGTTCTAAATAAAATCGTGCAAAGTTTTCCAGATTTAAAAATTGTCTTAGAACATATCACTACAAAAAATGCGGTAGAGTTTGTGAGTCAGTCTGGTGAAAACATTGCAGCAACGATTACACCTCAACATTTACTCTTAAATAGAAATGATTTGTTAGTCGGTGGAATAAGACCTCATAATTATTGCTTGCCGGTATTAAAAAGAAACACTCATCAAATCGCTTTGCAACAAGCGGTAGCAAGTGGTTCAAGTAAATTTTTTCTGGGAACAGACTCTGCTCCGCATGAGCAATATAAAAAAGAATCCAGTTGTGGATGTGCGGGTTGTTATAGCGCGTGGAGTGCTTTGGAGTTGTACACACAGGTTTTTGAAGATTTGGATGCACTTGATAAATTAGAAGGTTTTGCCAGTTTTTATGGGGCAGATTTTTATGGTTTAAAAAGAAATGAAGGTAAAGTGACGTTAATCAAAGAAGAATGGACAGTGCCTAAGTCAATTACTTTACCTAATGGTAATCCTATTACTCCGTTTTTTGCAGGGGAAACTTTAAGCTGGAAAGTGAAAGAATAAAAGAGCGATTAATACTCTTTTATTCCATCCTTCGTCGCCAAAATTAAATGGTCAGCGGGTCTTTGAGCAAATAAACCGTTAGTAACAACACCAGCGATCTGATTAATCTGACTCTCCAGAACTTTTGCCTGAGAAATTTCCATGTTATGTAAATCAAGAATGATATTACCGTTATCGGTCACAAATCCGTGACGATAAACCGGATCACCACCCAATTTAACAAGCTCCCGCGCAACATAGCTACGAGCCATAGGTAACACTTCGATAGGCAAAGGAAAATCGCCCAAAACTTCAACGTATTTTGATTCATCTGCAATGCAAATGAATTTATCAGCAACTGCCACAAGAATTTTCTCTCGACTTAATGCGCCACCACCACCTTTAATTAGCTCAAGTGAGTGATTAGCTTCATCTGCGCCGTCAATATAAATAGGTATTTCATGAGCGTCATTTAAATCAATGACTTCAATACCTATAGCCTCCAAATGCTTTGTGGAAGCGATTGAACTAGAAACAGCGGCTTTAATTCGATGTTTTTCATTTTTTAATAGGTTAATAAAGCAATTTACCGTTGAGCCTGTGCCTATCCCGATGATCTCTCCATCTTGAATATATTTAAGTGCCGCTCTCGCCGCTTCAATTTTAAGTTCTTCCTGAGTAGCCATATTGAATATCTCTAAATGTCGTTTAGTTTTTGCTTTAGCCATTATAAAGCTTTTTATATTCAATCCAAAATAAGAAGTAACTTGAATTAGTATAAGAGTGGTTTATATAAGAAGTAATTAGACTGTTGGGCCAAAATGTTAATAAGGTTGTGGATAAGTTGTGAAACAACGCAAAGAAGGTCAAAAATGAGATAAAGCAACAAAAACATGTCAAAAAACTGTCAATAAGTTGTTGATCGCTATCACAAAGTGGAGTACATTTATTGGCTCTGTACCGCAAGCCATCGGTTAAACCGAAATGATTGCAGACAGATAAAGATAAACATGGAATGAAAGATAGTAAGTAATGGACTCCACCGAAAAATAAAAACTGGAGAACCGCAATGAAACGCAAACCAGATATATTAGTAGTACTGGCTGCCTTATTAGGACTTGGTATGATATTTTCTAGCTTGAGTGGCGTAAATGCTGCGAACGCTGATACTGAATATCAAGTTTCACTGGTGCAATCAGAAAATCAATAAAGAGACACACCCTAATTTATTGATAAGAACCTTCAATTTGAGACAATCAGTTGGAGGTTTTTTATGCTTGATGTGAAGTGTTATTTTGTAAATTAGATAAGCGCAAAGTTCAAAGCACCATTGACCGAATCCTTAAGCACACTCATCGCAGCGTTGATCGCTTGTTCAACAGCCAGCAATCCTAAACCCTCAATAGTCAGTAAAACCGATCGTGATGCATTGCGTTGAATTTCGTGATGCAATTTTGCTTGTTCTTCGGTTATTTTTTCAGATCGTTTTAACTTTTCTATCATCACAAAGTTTTCGGCAAGCTTTTTTGACTCAGCTTCAGCATAATCTGAAACATCAGGCCATTTTTCTGACAGTTCACCTTTAAAAGCTCCTAACATTTTCATTGAAAGTTCTGCTACATCTAAGCTCATAGATTTTCTCCGAAGATACGATCGATAATTAACTATTTAGTTATATGGTGATTGAGTACGCTTTTTTGCAAGTTCTAATTTTAGTATCGCGGTAAAACTTGAATTAAAGCTACTTCTTAGGTTTTCAATTTGTTCAGTCGAAAAACACCCTAATTTATGAAGCTTTTCAACTGAGGTTAAACTATCTGAAAGTAGACTGATTTGTTCAACGGTTATTTCATTTTTAGTGAGAGCTTTAGCTCTTACTTGAATAGAGCTGATATCAATTTTTGAATTTTGATAAAAAATAATATGATTAAGGTACTCACATTTATCACGCTCGACGAGCGCATCAAGGGTAACAAAAAAAGTTTCAAACGTACGTTGTAAAGAGGTAACTGCATTATCCGTGCGCTGATCATAGTCGCTAATGAATTTTTGTGTGCATCCGCTTAGAATAACCATTAATATCAGAATTAAAGATTTGGGATTAAATAGTATTGTAAGGTGCGTAATTCTATTCATGTTAAATCTCTCGGTTTAAACTAATTAATTGTTAAATTAAACATATCATAAATTAAGTAACCACAAATGAAAAGATATTAGATACTTTAAACTTTCTTGTATCGATTTTAATCAAAGTATAAAGTTTGCGTAGGCGTACAAACCCCATCTAATGGTAAATCCCAAATTTCTTTTGGGATAATTTCAACCTGCTGAAAATCATGGGCTAGCCCAATAAATTTTGGTCGGTTTGTAATCTCACTGATTACTTCAAACGTTGCATCATAAAAACCTCCCCCCATACCTAGCCTATTACCTGATAAATCAAATCCCACTAAAGGAAATAAAACAAGGTCCAACTTTTCAATACTAATTGAGTGCTCTTCATCTAGATCAACTTCGGGAATTTCATAATGATTTTTTACCATTTTGCTAGAGTGATTATAAGGTAAGAATGAAAGTTTGTTAGGCGAAGTATTGGTTTTTAAATGAAGTTTAGGTAAATAGCATGATTTATTAGATTCTAGAATATTTTGGATGACAAATTTAGTTGAAATTTCTCCGTCAAAGGACAAAAAACAAGCGATATGGTGGCAAGAGTTTAAAAAGCCGTGTGTGTTTAACTGCTGATTTAGTTGGATGCCTAGCTGAGCGTTTTCTGAAGGAGAAATTGATCGTCTTTTCGCTCGAATTTGTTCTCTTATTTGAGACTTTAATTGTTTATTATTCATAATAGGACTTTAGCAGAATAGAATTTTATCAGAAGAGGGTTCTAAAAAAAGAACTCTGCCCACCGTGCCGTTAGCTACATTCGCCCAAGAACCCGAAGGTTCAGGTGGGAATTCCGTAATTTAATTTAGGCTCTCCGCTCCAATTCTAACGATTAGGCTAGAAATGCACGGATATGCACACCAGAAATTAACAAGAATACCCTGGGATGAGATTATCGGCTCATGGACTACAACAGCTTGACAAACAAAGCAGGCAGAAAAATAATTATAGGTAAGAATTTTTAAGAGATCCAATCATTTAGTTACTTAATGTTAACTAAATCGATACAAATTATTTCCTACAGGTGAGAACCGTGAAAACAGGTTTAGCTAAATCAGTTCTGTTTGTGCAGTAGAAGCAAGAGCTGTATCAATTTTTTCTTGGATCATTTGGATTCTTTGGTTGATTACGTCAGTTTCTTCTGCGCTAGTGGAATCACCAAACATTAGCTCATAAGATAAATTAAGTGCTGCCATTACTGCGATGCGCTCTAAACCAACAATTTTCCCGCCCTGTTTTATCTCTTTCATGCGTTTATCTAGCGCGCGAGCCGCGATTTCAAGATTTTCAACTTCACTTTCAGGGCTTGCAACGTGGTATTCGTTGCCCATAATATGAATATTAACTGAGGTACTATTTTCAGAATTTGAGGAGTTATCATCAACCATTAATTGATTTCCTTCAATTTTTTAATCATGGCTTCAATTTTACCGCTGGCGAGTTTGTTTTTATCTAGCAAGTTTTGACGATCTGATTTTAATTGACGATTTTCTTGTTGCAATGAGTCACAGCTATCTAATAGCTTAGAAATACTCGATTCAAGTTGCGAAAGATTTGAGGTTGTCATGGCAAACTGTTGTTTTTTAGAATGATTTTAATATAGAGCGCAACTGCTCATGGGTCAATGGTATAATCAATAAAATGCTGAATTTTCACCATTTAAGCGAGTTTTTACGCTTAAATAGTGATAATGACTCAATATTTTGGCATTAATATAAAGTGCTCGGTAAGTTTGAGTAAGTTAGGAATAAATTAGGACAAGTGTAGCAATGAGTGTATTTGAAGAAAATATCAATGATCTTTATGATCGATTTGAAGAATTATTGGCCGAAGCCGATTGTGAAATAACCGCCGCTGAGTTTCAGGGGATTTTATGCGGGATGATTTCGGCTGGTTTACAACGCTCCAGCTTAAGTTGGTTAGAGCAGATAAACGCTTTAATCAATGAGAATAATGGGTTTTCAAATGAATTAAGCCAGTTTACCAAAATGCTCGTTGAAGAAAGCCATCAAGCCTTTGCTGATGACGATTTATTAGCACCAATATTGATCCCAGATGATAGTTATCCGATGGTTGATCGATTGGAATCATTATCAGTTTGGAGCCAAGGATTTCTATTAGGGTTTGGTCTACAATTTGGCGATAGAAATACGCTAGAAAAAGAGATTAAGGAATCATTAACTGATATTGCCGAGATTTCACAAGTGAGCATCGAAAATGATGATAATGAAGATGCCAAAATGGCGTTAGAGACGTTAATAGAACATATTAAAGTCGCTGTAAAGATGATTTATATGGAGTTGGTTAGGAATCCTAAGTCAGAATCAAAATTATCAGCACAAAAAGCTGGAAGTAAAACGGTCCATTAGAAGTTTTTCTGTAGAAGGTTGCACGCTTAAAGTGTTTTATTTTTCAAAAAATTAATTTGGATTTAGTATGGTTAAGAAAGTAGAAAGCCTCAACAACTCAGTCTTAATTAGTAAGGCCGAGTTTGCTAGACGTCGCCGAAAACTGATGAACTATATGGGTAATAATTCAATTGGAATTATTCACTCGGCAGAAGAAAAAGTAAGAAGCCGTGATACCGATTACGTGTTTAGACAAAACAGTGATTTCCAGTATTTATCCAATTTTCCAGAACCAAAATCCGTTATCGTTTTATTACCCGGACGAGAGCAAGGTGAATACATTTTATTTTGTCGAGAAAAAGATGAAAAAATGGAAACGTGGCACGGGAGGCGTTATGGCCCTGAAGGAGCGATAAAACAGTTTGGATGCGATGACTGTTTTCCGATTGATGATATCGATGAAATTTTACCCGGATTAATGGAAGGAAGAGATCGAATTTATTATGAATTTGGTAATTATCCCGATTTTGATAACAGTGTGATGGCATGGATCAATACACTTCGAGCACAAGTGAAAAGTGGTGCTCACCCTCCTGGGGAGTTAATCGATTTGAGTCATGTATTACATGATATGCGGTTATTCAAAAGTAAAGCAGAGTTAGATGTTATGCGAAGAGTAACTGAAGTTTCCGCTAAAGCACATATTCAAGCGATGAAAGTTTGTAGGCCAGGATTAAACGAACTGGATATGGAAGCGGAAATAAAATATCATTTTGCAAAAGGTGGCGCTCGCACTGAAGCTTATAATTCAATTGTCGCTGGTGGCGAAAATGCGTGTATTTTGCATTATGTAGAAAATAACGCGGAGCTAAAAGATGGTGATTTATTACTGATTGATGCTGGTGGTGAAATGGAGGGTTACGCTGCAGATATAACTCGAACCTTTCCAATTAATGGAAAATTTTCTAAAGAACAAAAAGAAGCTTATTCTTGGGTATTAAAAGCGAATAAAGAAGCCATAAAAGTTGCTGTAAAAGGAAACCCTTGGACAGCCCCTCACGATAAAGCAGTGCAAATTTTAACCCAAGGTTTAGTTAAGATGGGTATATTAAAAGGTGATCTTGAGCAGTTAATTGATGAAGAAGCATATAAACCCTTTTATATGCATAAAACCGGTCATTGGATAGGACTAGACGTACATGATGTGGGTGACTACCTGATTGATAAAGAGCCAAGAATTTTAGAAGAAAATATGGTGCTAACGGTAGAGCCTGGACTTTATTTTGCGCCGAATACAGAAGGACTTGATAAAAAGTGGTGGGGAATAGGGATCCGAATTGAAGACGATGTGGCAGTCACCAAAAAAGGTAATGAAGTTCTTTCGAAATCAGTGACAAAAGAAATAGCTGCTATTGAGAAATTAATGGCCTAATAATTGACGATAGGTTGTTCGTCTTAGCTTGGATAAAAGAATGAAAGAGTTTGATGTCATAATTGCCGGCGGCGGAATGGTTGGCGCTACAGCTGCCTTAGCATTGGCAAAAATAAATCGTCGTCAACGTAGACTTAAAATAGCACTAGTAGAACCCATTAAGGTTGATTCTAATGCGAGCCCTAGTTTTGATGAACGAGCCGTTGCACTATCAGCGTCATCCGTAGCAATTTATAAGTCGTTAGGGCTTTGGTCTGATCTTGCACCTTTGGCTGAGGCAATTTCTGACATCCATATTTCTGAACAAAGTCACTTTGGTTTTACTCGCTTATCGGCAAAAGATTATCAACTAGATGCTTTAGGGCAAGTGATCCCGCTCAATGAAACGGGTCCAGTTCTTTGGAACTCTATTAAGAAATTCGAAAATATTACTGTATTTTGTCCCAATGAAATCACCAAGATAAATTCAAAAAAAGAGCAACAAAATAATAAAAAAATCACGGTGCAATTAGATGAAATTAAAAATCAAAAAAAACAAGAACTTTCTGCAAAACTATTGATTGCCGCCGATGGAACGTTTTCTAATTTAGCGAAAATGGCAGAGATTAAAACTGAAAGAACCAGTTACAGTCAACATGCAATTATAGCGAATATATCCACCGAAGAATCACATGCAAATAAAGCATTCGAGCGATTTACTAAGGAAGGACCTTTAGCATTACTACCGCTTACTCGAAATAGAATGTCTCTAGTCTGGTGTCAAAATGAAGCGCATTGCAAGGAGACAATGAAACTTGACGATGAGGCGTTTAAAAATGAATTACAAAGAAGTTTTGGGTTTCGCTTAGGAAAAATCACACGGGTTGGTGGGCGATTTAGCTACCCTCTTGCATTGCATTTACCTGAAAATATTTATCATGATCGCACTTTACTTTTAGGTAATTCCGCACATACGTTACACCCTATAGCGGGTCAAGGGTTTAACCTAGGTCTACGTGATATTGCTGCGCTAGTTGATTGTATTAATGATGTACTTGAGTCCGGTGAAATTATCGACTTTGGCGATGCAGTATTTCTTGAAGGGTATAAAAATAAAAGAGACGCTGATTGGCAACAAACAATTGGCGCAACCGATTCACTAGTACGGCTTTTTAGTAATGAATTTTTTCCGCTAAATTCAACTCGTTCAAAAGCACTTTGGATAGTCGATAAAATTCCATTTTTGAAAAATAAAATTGCCAACTCCGCAATGGGTTTTAGTGGTGAATCAGCTAAGTTAACTCGTGGATTGAAATAGCTTAAGTAAAAAGGATTAAAATAGTGTCAAACAAGTTCGATATAATTGTTGTGGGTGGCGGAATGGTCGGTTTGACTATGGTCGCTTCTCTCGCAGAAACAAAACTCAAAATTTTGTTATTAGAAAAACAAGATCTTCATGCGGTTTTGACTTCAGACTATCTTAAAAATGAAACCATTAGTGACGAACAGTTTGATATTCGAGTCAGCGCGATTAGTCCGGGAAATAGAAAATTTCTGAGCGACTTAAAGGCATGGCAAAATATTCCTAAGCAACGCCAAGCAAATTATGAGCATATGAAAGTCTGGGATGGTGATGGTAGCGGTAAGATTGAATTTTCAGCAGCTAAAATAGCACAACCGGATTTAGGTGTGATAGTTGAAAATAAAGTCATACAAGCGGCCTTGTTAAAGAGAATTGAATCCTTCGGCAATGTGAAATGCTGTTTTGGCGCGGAATTGGAAGAAATAGAAAACTCAGTTAGTTCAAAAAATATGGATAATTTAGAATACGCGACCATTAAAACCAATGATGGTTTGGAATATAAAAGTAAACTTGTTATTGGAGCGGATGGAGCTAATTCTCTTGTAAGAGAAAAACTAGGAATAGATTTAAAGCAATCAGAATATGATCAAATTGCTTTTGTGGCTAATGTTAAAACCGAAAAATCACATCAAAATACTGCATGGCAAAGATTTACCCCATACGGTCCTGTCGCTTTTTTGCCATTAGCAAATCCAAATCTTTGCTCAGTTGTATGGTCGCTAGATTATGATAAAGCTGAAGCAATAAAGAACATTAGCAAAGAAGAGTTTGCAAAAAAACTTCAATACGCATTTGAATCAAAGCTTGGTGAAGTTACAGCTGTTTCAGAGTTCTTTGGATTCCCACTAATAAAAAGGCATTCCCAACGTTATTTATCTAACCGAGTCGCATTAGTTGGGGATGCTGCACATACTATTCATCCGTTAGCTGGGCAGGGCGTGAACTTAGGATTTCAAGATGTAGCTTGTTTATCAAAACAGATCATTAAACTCATTTCGCAACAACGAGATTTTGGTAAAGTTGAGAATTTAAGATCTTATGAAAGAGAACGAAAAACAGAAAACTTATTAATGCAAAATACAATGAGTGGTTTTAAAAAACTATTTGCTAACCAAAGTTTGCCAATTACACTATTTAGAAATTTTGCAATGTCGGCATTGGATAATCTTCCAGCCGTTAAAGAAATTATTATTAAAAAAGCTATGGGAATTTAAGTATGAGTATTAAATTAGAGGTTTACGACCAATTCTACATTAACGGACAATGGGTAGAACCCGATAACAAAAAATTAATGGACGTCATAAATCCTTCCGATGAAAGCACTTGTGCACAAATTGCTATTGGTAACGCGAATGATGTTGATAAAGCTGCGATTGCTGCCAGCCAAGCTTTTGCCACTTACGGATATAGCAGTATTGAAGAACGCAAAGACTATCTTCAGGCTATTATTAAAACATATAAAAGTCGCTACAATGATATAGCGGATGCAATTTCAATGGAAATGGGCGCTCCGACTCAACTAGCGGTAAAAGGCCAAGCGGGTTCGGGTTTAGGTCATTTTCAAACCGCTTTGGCATTACTAGATTCTTATCCATTTACAGAAAAATTGAGTGCTAGCACTGTTGTTAAGGAGCCAATCGGCGTTTGCGGGTTAATCACTCCCTGGAACTGGCCAATTAACCAAATTGCATGCAAAGTTGCGCCTGCTTTAGCCGTCGGATGCACGGTTATTCTAAAACCTTCGGAAGTGGCACCGTTATCTGCTTATGTTTTCGCCGAAGTGATGCATGAAGCTGGCTTGCCTGCAGGTGTGTTTAATTTGATTAATGGTGATGGAGTTGGCGTGGGTACAGCATTATCCGAGCATCCGTTAGTTGATATGATTTCATTCACAGGATCAACGCGAGCAGGAGCTTTAGTTGCGAGGAACGCCGCACCAACAATCAAGCGAGTCGCTCAAGAACTCGGTGGAAAATCAGCTAATATTATTTTACCTGACGCGGATTTTGAAAAAGCAGTTAAACAAGGTGCTAGAACGGTTTTTGTTAATAGCGGACAGTCCTGCAACTCTCCTACAAGAATGTTGGTTCCGGCTGATAAAGTGAAACAAGCCGAAGAAATTGCTTCAAAGGTTGCCAGCCAAGTGGTGGTTGGGGCGGCTAATGCGGAATCAACGACCATGGGTCCCGTTGTTAGCGAAGTTCAGTTTAATAAAATACGAGATTTGATTCAAAAAGGCATTGATGAAGGAGCAACTTTAGTTTGTGGAGGAGTAGAAAAACCAGGAGGTTTGGGTAAAGGTTTTTATATCCAACCCACGGTATTTTCAAATGTTAACAACGAGATGTCAATTGCGAAGGAAGAAATTTTTGGACCCGTCTTTGCAATTATGCCCTATGAGAATGTTGACGAGGCGATAGAAATTGCAAATGATACGCCCTACGGCCTAGCGGGTTATGTTCAAGGAAAGGATAAAGGAACGTTAAGTTATGTCGCTTCTAGAATAAGAGCGGGCAATATTAGCATCAACGGAAAAAGTGGTGATATGTTCACACCCTTTGGCGGGTATAAACAATCTGGAAATGGTCGGGAGTGGGGCGCTCATGGCTTTGGTGACTTCTTAGAAATAAAAGCGATTTCGGGACTCGATTGATTAATGCCTAACTATCTTAAAATCCTTCTTTATTTTTGTTTTCTAGTGAATACTTTTCATTTAAATGCGAAAGAAGAAGTAAAATTACGTGGAGAATCTATTCAACCGGACGATTTATTCCCACGTATTCAATTAGATACGACAGCTGGAAATATAATTGTTGAACTTGACCGTTTGCGTGCACCAATCACTAGTAATAATTTTTTGTATTATGTCGTCAATGGCTCTTACGATGGCACAATTTTCCATCGAGTGGTCAAAGATTTTGTGGTTCAAGGTGGCGGTTATAATGAGCTTTTTACCGAGCGAAAAAGTGAAGGTACTATTTTTAATGAGTCTGGAAACGGGTTAAAAAATGAGATGTTTACCATWGCTATGGCGCGAGAAAATGATCCTCATTCATCGATGCGCCAGTTTTACTTTAATATGTCGGATAATGATAATTTAGATCCTGGCAGAAGTTGGGGTTATACGGTATTTGGCAATGTAACCGAAGGTGAAGATATTTTAGAGTTAATAGCAAACACCAAAGTGCATCGACACGAAGAGTTAGATTGGGACGATGTGCCTGTAAGACCAATATTTCTCAAAAAAGCGACACTACTAAAACCTGAATTATGAGCTATTTTTACAATCGTTAAAAATACTAATAACTATCCTTTTATTCTTAGATGGTTTCTTGTTACACTGGTTGGCTTATTATAATAATTATTTGTTAACTAACGGATCATTCTATGATCAATAGACCCTTAGCCTATAAAGGTCCAATCGATCACCTTACCCATTTTTTTGATGAACAGACATTAATGTCAGGTTTAGATATTTTGCTGTCAGAAAATTTGGTAAATTGGCAGAATATTCGGGATGAAGAGTACATAAAAGGGACTTGCTTAATTGATGGCAAGTTTTCTAAACAGGTTTTATATTGGCCGTTATCAGAAAGTGTAGGTAGTTGCACCTGCAAGGATAAATTAAAAGAAAGTTCTAATCTTGAATCAGAGCTTGAATCGGCACTTGAATCAAGCCCAGAGAATGAATTTGCATGCGAGCATCTTGCCGCATTGGCAATTGAATCAAAAACTCGTTTACAACGATTACCCCCTGCAATAAAACAACAAAAGAAAATTTCCTCTGGAAAACTCTATATAAAACATTGGTTGAAATCGCAAGACTTTGATCCCTTCTCAAAAATGGCAAGACATCGAGTGATCTATTTGCTTAATAAAGTCGATGGTGGTTGGACAGTGAGTTTGCATAAGTCTTATTTGACTAAGCAAGGCGCTTATCAAGTCAAATCTGAAATATGTATTGCAAGTGCCATTGATGCAGAATTAGACAAAGAAAAAAACACCAAGTACTTTAGTTTACTGGATAAGCAAATATTATTTTTGATAAGAAAAAAAATTGATAATAGCAGTATAATTAATAATCAATTTACCTTTGTAGCTGATTTAAAATCAAATAGATTAATCAAATCGTTAGTCAAAACGCATCGTTTTTTTTGGCAATCACCACATAGAAACCCCTTAACTTTGTCTTCAAGAAATAAAAATTTTTGGCGTGGGGTTGATAAAAAACAAGTAGAAGAAATTCAACAAGAAAGTGGCTTTGAACATCTRTCTGAAAAYTAYCTRCTTGATCTAAAACATAATGTMATTTTAGAGTATTTTAAAGAGGCTTCYGATAAAAGTAAGAAACTATTTTATCAATTATCTAAGACCAATGATTTTAAAGTACAACCTAGCTTAGAGATCACTAGTCAAGAAGTAGGACTAGGGTGGAAAAAACATCAAATTTATCAAGTTGATGTAGCTAAACTTGTTTTTTATATTAATGGAAAGAAAATATCACTTAAAAATATTTTGCCACTAATTTTAGAGCGAGAAGTTAATAGTCGGTTTACTACCGTTTTGTCTGATTTTCTTTTGCAAATAGAAAACCTTTCAGTATTAGATTCCTGTTACGAGTTGCCTATCGTGGAACAATTTCATTTTGGCGATCGAGTGTTTGAATCTCATTTAAGCCATATGTTACCTATTTTAGTTGGCCTTAAAGAACTTGGTTGGCTAATTAATATCGATAAAGGATTTAGGTTGAATAAAATTGAAAATCTTGATTGGTATGTTGATATTAGGCAGGGTTATCATGAACTACAACCGACAAGACAAATTAATCGTTCCGCTAGATTTGGAGCAAAGAGTAAAATTGCATCWWGYACARMSGGGCARTTAGANNTNTTNNNAKWRSMARAWGAASWKSYKSTRGWTGKARACWKAAAKWTAAAWGACGGRGMTATTGCCGATAGAAGTTTTGATTGGTTTGATTTAGAAGTCGGAGTAAAAGTTGATGACCGCCAAGTTAACTTAATGCCATATATAGTATCCTTGATTCAGCGCGGCGAGCTTTCTTTAGATACGTTAAGTGATTCGGACAAAAAAGGAAATCAAAAAGAGAGCCTGACAAGTCATATTAATATTAAATTAGACAGTGGCGAAACCCTGGCGATTGAGCGCAATCGAATTAATCGTATTTTTTCTTCTTTTGTGGAATTGAATGATCAAAAAAGTTTGACCGAAGAGAGTAAATTAAGATTTACAGCCAATCAAGTCAGTCGATTAATGCCTTTGGTATCACCGCAGGAATCCTTGAATCTAGGCGATAAGACTAAGTCAGAGACTGGGCGAAATTCAAACAAATCGACTTCAAATGATGTTGCATCTACTGACCAGATTTCACTTAAAATTGATTGGCTTAATGGAAAAAAGTTGGCAGAAAAAGCCAAAGCTATGGATGTAGAAACAGGTGTTCAGCCGGTAAAAATTCCAAGGACGCTAAAGGCAAAATTAAGAGATTATCAAAAAACAGGTGTTGCTTGGTTACAATTTTTAAGACAACATCGGCTATGTGGTATTCTTGCCGATGATATGGGTTTGGGAAAAACCCTTCAGGCACTTGCACATATCTTGTTAGAAAAAAAAGAAGGTCGACTTACCTCTCCTTGCATGGTGATTGCACCCAAAAGTGTAACGACTAACTGGTTACAGGAGTGCCATAAGTTTGCGCCATCATTAAAGATTTTGCTATTAACAGGGAGTGACCGTCATAAACTTTTTCCACAAATTCAGCAACATGATTTAATCATTACTAGTTATGGTTTGGTTCTGCGTGATATTAACAAACTGCTTAANAACCATTTCCATCTGGTGATACTTGATGAAGCTCAAGTGATAAAAAACACCCGCAGTAAAATTACTACTATTGTTAAAGAGTTACGTTCAACTCATCGATTGTGTATGACTGGAACACCTATGGAAAATCATTTAGGTGAGCTTTGGTCTCTTTTCGAATTTTTGATGCCAGAATTTTTGGGAAGTGAATATCAGTTTAATCAACTGTATAGACAACCCATTGAAAAAAATCAGGATTTCTATAGACAATCGTTACTAGCAAAACGGGTTGCGCCATTGATGTTAAGGCGTACAAAAAATGAAGTGGCAAAAGAATTACCAAGTAAAACAGAAATGAAAGTCCTAATTCCTTTAGAGGAAGGCCAAGCAGACTTATATGAAACTGTACGAACTGCCATGTTTGAACAGGTTCAAAAAGCAATGACGTTAGAAACAAAACATCGAAATCAATTTTTAATTGGTAATGCGTTGCTGAAATTAAGGCAGGTATGTTGCCATACTAATTTAATCAAACTTGAATCTGCACAAAATATGAATTCATCTGCTAAAGTGAGATGGCTAAAAGATAAATTACCAAGTATGGTTAATCAAGGTCGTAGAATTTTATTATTTTCTTCGTTCACTACGATGCTAGATATTTTGGCAGAAGAACTGAAAGAAATGGAAATTCCATTTTTAATGTTGACGGGAAAAAGTAAACATCGCGGAGCACTAGTTCAGAAGTTCCAGGGTGGTCAGATTCCCGTGTTTCTTATTAGCTTAAAAGCGGGTGGTGTCGGTTTAAATTTAACCGCTGCTGATACCGTAATACACTATGATCCTTGGTGGAATCCGGCAGCAGAGCAGCAAGCAAATGATCGAGCTTATCGTATTGGTCAAGATAAACCCGTATTTGTTTATAAACTAATTACCCAAGGTACAGTAGAAGAAAAAATTCAACAAATGCAAAAACAAAAACATGATCTCGCACAAGGTTTGTATAATCAAGAAGATTTAAGTAATGTTGACTTGAGCGGTGATGATTGGCAGGCGTTATTTCAGCCGATAGAAGGTTTTGGTTAGTAAACTCATTTAGATGAAACTATTAAATTGAACATAAAAAAATCTGTTGTTTTATTTATTCCGGTTTCATCTACTTCAGGAATTGGTGAATATTCTCGCTCTCTAATTATCGCAGAAGAGCTAAATCGACAACTTCCAGAAATTCAAATCCATTTTCTCTTAAATAGACACGCGAAGTGTAGTCAAACGTGCCCTTTTGAAGTCCATTTGAGTGAAGGTTCTGCGACTAAAGATACTGTCAAAGTAAAATCCGTTATAGATAGTATTTCTCCTGACTTAGTTATTTTTGATTGTGCGGGTCGGGCAAGTCATTTTAAATATGCGAAAAAATCTGGTGCTAAAGTCATTTTTATTTCTCAACATGAAAAAAAACGAGCTAGAGGATTAGGAGTAACTCGTTTGTTGAATAGCGACCGACAGTGGGTTGCGCAAATACCGTCTTCGATCAAACCTTTAAGTTGGCTCCAAAAATTGAAGCTTCGCCTGTTAAACCAGTCCGAACCGCAAGTAATTGGCCCAATTTTCAAGTTGCCAAAGATAAATGAATTGAATGTTCTTTTAGAAAATTACCAGTTGGAAAGAAATAAGTTTTTGATATTTAACGCTGGTTCTGGTGGTCATATTGTCGAGGGACATTCACAGAAAAGAGAATTAGCAAGTGAAATATTTTTTGAAGTAGCCAAAGACGTTAGTCGCTCTTTAGGTGTGAAATGCGTTGTTGTATTTGGCGCTAATTATCCTAAAGAATTACCCGTTATTGCTACTTCAGAGCGAGATTTAGACCCACAACTAATTTGCGTTCGAGAAATAGATAATCACTTATTTATCGGATTGCTCTCATCTTCTATGGGAGCCGTTTTAGCTGGTGGAGATACTTTTTTACAGGCTATAGAGCTTAAAGTTAATTGCGTAGTCACCGCAGTGTCAAAAGACCAGCCGAAACGAATAGAAGCGTGTTCAAATATTAATCTAGTTTTTCCAAGAGACTGCAATGAAGCCAGTTTAATTAGCGGTACAAAAGAGTTGGTTAAGTCGGTGAAATCAAATACTAAATTGGTCATTAATCCCATAGGGACTAATGAATGCCTTGCCTTGACAACGGCATTAACAGATATTAAAACACTTCTCCAAATTCAATAAAGGTTAGTTTTACGTTTAAGGTTGCTCTATTTATTGAAATGGTGTTATTTCTAAATAATTGGTGTATTTATATAGCTTTACAAGAATATTGTAAGCTCTTTTAATTGACATATTTGTGTTATTATTCGGTTTTATCTCTATTCTTTAAAATATCACGAAATGACCTCTCAGCAAGCTGTAAAATTGATGCCAAAAATCTATCCGCAAAAGTGGTATGACCCAGCTTTAGCTTATTTCTTTAGATTGGCGGCAAGTGGTTTTGTTCCAGTTAGCTGGTTTGCGCCTAAATTACCTGCGGAGCAAGATCGTAAAAAGGTAGACGGGCATTTTGATTTAGAAATTATTAGCCATTGTTGGATGTATTCCAATATGTTGGCTTACCAACTAAGTTCATTTGTGAATTATCMYSSYRMMRAATTNACYKYKATYGTSWSGSYAWKKYMYKCAMRMKWRRAKMSYKMKAYKCMRSMGKYRSTYMMKWWCTKKKMARWMRMTAWRMYKSMTMMWRKWRKWYSGAATTGGCAAGCGCTGCCGAAAGATGAGCTTTTTAGGCGGGGTATTGGACGAAATAGAGCTGCACTCGCAACTAAAGCCGATTGGGTTTGGTTTACAGATTGCGATATTATCTTTCATAAGGGATGTTTGGATTCAACCGCTGAGCATTTACAAGGAAGAACCGACACCTTAGTTTTTCCACTTTCTGAGCGTGCCACACCCATGTTGTCTCAAAATGATCCCATGTTGCAAAAAGGAAGAGAGCCTCAACTGGTCGATATAGAGTCTGAGGAGTTTTTAACTCTATATAGAGAGCGCGCCAAAGGTGAATACCAGATAGTTCATGGTGATGTCGCTAGAGCTGGCGGTTACTGTTCTACACTATCTATATATCAAACACCTTCGCCAACTTGGTGTAAATGTTATGATGACAGAGCTTATCGATGGGTATTGGGCACGCATGGAAAGGGGTTAGAAATAACCGGGTGTTACCAAATTAGGCATGTACAAAAGGGTCGTTATAAAAAGGGTTCTGTTTGGACGAAATTTCGAAGTAAAATTCGACATATACAAGCGAAGGTTAGAGAGCCTTCAAAATAAAAATATGACTAATTACTATTTTATATCCTCACCTTTTCATTTGTTTCTTGCTTGCAACTTGTCTATTGAAAATAACAATGATAAAAATATTGCGATCATTATTCCCAAAATCACCAATATAAAGGTTGTTAGCGATACTTTCATAAAAGCCATGAAGAGTGCAGAAAATATTTTCTCAGGCTTTATCACTTTTGAGAGGACTAATGATGATATGCCTTTCAGAAGTAAACACAATGAACGTAAATATCGTTTTGGTATTATTGAACCATTATTAAAAAAGGAACCCGCTAACAGAATATATACTGGCAATGACCGAAGAATCGAATTCCAGTTTGCCATGCATATCGCGAATAAATATAGAGATGATGTTACTGGTATTTATATGGATGATGGTATGGCGACTTACCTAGGCCACAAATCTATGAATTCTATTGTTCATAAATATATAGAGCCCCTCATTAAAAAAGTCGTCTACGGGCGTTGGTGGAAGCATCCTAATACGAGTGGTGGGTCAGCATGGATCGACACACTATATGCTGCCTTTCCAGAGCTTGTACATTTTTCGGTTAAAAATAAACCAATAAAAAGCATTAACTATGATATTTTTAAAACAGAAAAATTTAAATATTTTTGTTTAAAGCAATTAGAACAATATGATGTGGATTCGAATAAAATAGAAAATATAAAAGTATTAGTGGTGATCACCCATGAAAGTTTTTATCCTGATGGCTATCAGCATATTGTCAATGTAATTGAAAAAGCAAAGCAGTTAACTGAAGAAAAAAATATTGCGATAAAGGCGCATCCTCGAAGTGAGAAAATTGCTGATTTAGAAAATGATTTCCCAAATTGTATGCATATCGGCAACAAATTAGGCTTTGAGATGTTGTTGCCATTATTACCAGATGATTGTACGTTAATTGGCGACGCATCTACTGCGGTATTTACCGCCCGATGGCTAAAGCCAAAAATGAAAATTAGAGCTGTAAAAATTATTGATAAAAGTAGAGAAGAGTTGCATAAGGAACTGAAAAAGCTTTATACAAAAATTAACGTGCCTCTAGTTAATATGAATGACGATTGGTAGTTATGTGTTATTTAACTAACTTTTTGATGGGCTTAATTGCTTGGGATTAATTAAATATGTCTAATGTTTTATCACTAATCGGTCGAGAAAAGCCCTTGTTTGTCGACGATATTGGTTCCCATGAAAAGAAACTGACAGAAATTATCGCTTCATCAACATTTTTAGTTTTAGGTGGTGCTGGAACTATTGGTCAAGCCGTTACTAAAGAAATATTTAAACGTGCACCATTAAAATTGCATGTCGTTGATATTAGCGAAAACAATATGGTTGAATTGGTCAGAGATATTCGAAGTTCATTCGGGTATATCCAAGGCGATTTTCAGACTTTTGCGCTAGACATAGGATCAATTGAATACGATGCATTTATAAAATCGGATGGAAAATATGACTACGTTCTTAACCTATCGGCTTTAAAGCATGTTCGCAGTGAAAAAGATCCTTTTACTTTGATGCGAATGATTGACGTTAATATACTCAATACTGATAAAACGATTTTACAATCGATTGAGAATAAAACAAAAAAATATTTTTGTGTATCAACTGACAAAGCTGCAAATCCCGTTAACATGATGGGCGCGTCAAAAAATATTATGGAAATGTTTTTAATGCGTCGCAGTGAAGAGATTTCAATATCAACCGCACGATTTGCTAATGTGGCTTTTTCAGATGGTTCGTTATTACATAGTTTTAATCAGAGAATCCAAAAACGTCAGCCAATTGTTGCGCCAAACGATATCAAACGATATTTTGTGACTCCTCAGGAATCCGGAGAGTTGTGCTTAATGTCTTGTATTTTTGGTGAAAATAGAGATATATTTTTTCCAAAATTAAGTGAATCTTTACATCTGATCACCTTTGCCGAAATAGCCATTCGATATTTAGAAGGGTTGGGTTATAAACCGCATTTGTGTAATTCAGAAGATGAAGCGCGTGCATTGTCTGAGAGCTTACCAGAAAAAGGTAGTTGGCCCTGTTATTTTACAAAAAGCGACACAACCGGTGAAAAAGATTTTGAAGAGTTTTTTACGAAAAAAGAAACGCTAGATATGGAGCGTTTTAATAATTTGGGTATTATTAAAAATAATGCCTTTTACAATTCAGATTTGATAATCGAATTTGAACAAACCATTCGTCAATTAAAAGAAAATCGAATTTGGACTAAAGAAGAGATCCTTCAACAATTCTTTAAAATGATACCTGACTTTGCCCATAAAGAAACAGGTAAATATTTAGATAGTAAAATGTAATTGAAGACTAGAAATTAAAATTAAACTATGAATTTAAGATCAAGCTATGCATAAACAATTAACAAAATATATCCGAGACATTTATAAAACGAATGAGTTTATACCGCTACATGCTCCTACGTTTAGTGGTAATGAAAAAGAATATGTTAGTAATACGATTGAAAGCACTTTTGTTTCGAGTGTTGGTAAATACGTAGATGAATTTGAAGATAAAATAGAAGACTACACTGGAACTGGTAAGGCAATTGCAACCGTTAATGGTACTGCTGCTTTACATATTGCTCTTTATATGGCCGGTGTAAAACAAAATGATTTAGTCATCACTCAAGCGCTGACTTTTGTAGCGACATGCAACGCGCTTTATCATATGGGGGCAGAAGCGGTATTTGTTGATGTCTCTAAAGTCAGTCTTGGTTTGTGTCCAAAAGCTTTAAGTGAATACTTACTGGAGTCTGCAACGATAAACAATGACGGTTTGTGTGAAGACAAAAAAACCGGTCAAATTTACCGTGCTGTGGTGCCAATGCACACATTTGGACATCCTGTTGAATTGGATGAGCTGATGTTAGTTTGTGAAAAATGGAATATATCGCTAGTAGAAGATGCTGCTGAAAGTCTTGGTTCTTTTTATAAAGGCAAACACACCGGAACATTTGGAGACTTTGCAGCACTTAGTTTTAATGGTAATAAAATTATTACAACCGGTGGGGGCGGAATGGTTTTATGTAAAAGTCTTGAGAGCGGTATGCGCACTAAACATATTACCACGACAGCTAAAGTTCCTCACGCTTATGAATTTTTTCACGATGAAGCGGGTTTTAATTATCGTTTACCCAATTTAAATGCTGCGTTAGGCTGTGCACAAATGGAAGTGTTAAATAAGTTTTTAACGAGTAAAAGAAAGCTAGCTTTAAGCTATAATAAGTTTTTTGAAGGTTCTGATTTTAATTTTGTTATAGAGCCAGAGTACGCTCAATCAAACTATTGGTTAAATGCTATTATTTGTCCTGATTATGATAGCCGAGAAACGCTAATACAAAAAACCAATGAACAAGGTGTAATGACTCGACCCATTTGGAAACTGATGCATCGTCTACCGATGTATAAAGATTCAAAAAAAGGTCAACTAACTAATTCGGAATGGATTGAATCACGTTTAGTTAATATTCCGAGTTCTCCAGTGATGGGCAAAGATCAGTAAGGATAGGTAGGCAAACAATGAATAAAAAAATTGCTGTTTTTACCGGAACTCGAGCGGAGTACGGATTACTTTATTGGTTAATCCATGATATTCAAAATGATTCAGAGCTAGAGTTACAATTACTTGTTTCCGGCACCCACCTTTCACCTGAGTTTGGCAATACCTATAAACAAATTGAAGCAGATGGATTTATAATTAATGAAAAAGTTGAAATGCTGCTTTCATCTAATTCTGCAGTGGGAGTGAGTAAAAGTTTAGGCTTGGCTGTTTTAGGTTTTACTGATGCGTTAGATCGAATGAAACCTGATATGATCGTTATATTGGGTGATAGGTTTGAGGCATTAGCGATCGCTCAAACAGCCATGATTTTACGTATTCCTGTCATTCATTTACATGGTGGTGAAATAACCGAAGGCGCCTATGATGATGCGTTTCGCCATGCGATTACTAAATTAAGTTCGCTCCATTGCACCTCTACTAACGAATATCGAAATCGCGTTATTCAACTGGGCGAAATGCCAGATAAAGTAAAAAATGTTGGCGCTATTGGACTTGATCATTTACAACGTAGTCAATTAATGAGTGTTAAAGAGTTATCTGCGTCATTAAAATTTCCAATCAATAAACCGTATTTAGTCGTAACCTATCACCCAGTTACGCTTGCAGATGAATCTCCAATTGAAACATTTCAGACATTGCTAGATAGTTTAGATGAATTTCCAGAATTACAAATTATTTTAACTTATCCGAATGCTGATGATGGTGGACGAAAAATTATTCCGCTTTTAGAAGAATATGCAAAACAAAATAAAAATCGTGTTTTTGCAATAGCATCATTAGGTCAAGTTCGATATTTAAGCGCCATAAAAAATGCTGCCGCGGTGGTGGGGAATTCTTCAAGTGGGGTAATTGAAGTGCCTTCCTTTAATGTCGGGAGTGTTAATATTGGCGCTCGTCAAAAAGGACGTCTGGCAGCAAAAAGTGTCATTCATTGTGATCCAAATAAATCGGCAATTGTTAATGCAATTAAATCTGCGGTTGATAAGTCCTATAAAACAGTCGACGAATTAACAACTAATCCATATGGACAAGGCGATGCAACAGGTCAAATTATTGATTTTATTAAGGCATCAAAAATTAACTCAGTAAAAACATTTTATAATTTAAATCTGGAGTCGTTATGACACTCATCATTGCTGAAGCTGGCGTTAATCATAATGGTGATGAAGCATTAGCTTTTGCGCTAGTGGATGCAGCTCATAAAGCAGGTGCGGATATTGTAAAGTTCCAAACATTCAAAGCGAAAAAATTAGTGACTAAAACAGCTCCACAAGCTGACTATCAAATCGAGAATAGTAAAAAGGCGGAAACTCAATTATCAATGCTAAGTCGATTGGAGCTTAGTTTTGAGGTGCATCATAAATTGATTAAGTATTGCAATAAAATAGGTATTGAATTTTTATCGACGGCATTTGATATGGAAAGTCTTTCTTTTTTAATCAATGATCTCGCCCTTACTCGACTTAAAATACCGTCGGGCGAACTAACTAACGCACCTTTAGTATTAGCGCACGCGAAGAGTGGTTGTGATTTGATTTTATCGACGGGAATGGCAACCCTAGCGGAAATAGAATTGGCATTAGGTGTGATTGCATTCGGTTATACCGCAACAGAAAATACTGTGCCGAGCATTGAAGCGTTTCAATTGGCTTACTATTCTAAGCAGGGTCAACTTGCCTTGCAGTCTAAAGTTACTATTTTACATTGCACCACTGAATACCCAGCTCCTATGCAAGACATTAATTTGAAGGCGATGGATACATTGCGGACAGCGTTTAATCTTCCTGCAGGCTACTCAGATCATAGTCAAGGAATTACCATTCCAGTGGCCGCGGTTGCACGTGGCGCTTGTATCATTGAAAAACATTTTACCCTAGATAATAATATGGAAGGTCCCGATCATAAGGCATCACTAGAGCCTAATGAGTTAACTGAAATGATTACCGCAATACGGAATGTTGAGGTTGCCCTTGGCGATGGTGTAAAATCGCCAAAACCATCAGAAATAAAAAATAAATTAGCCGCTAGAAAAAGTTTAGTCGCTGCAACAGATATTAAGCTTGGTGAACTATTTACGCCTAAAAGTGTTGATATAAAAAGACCCGGTAATGGATTAGATCCTAGCCAGTATTGGAGCCTTCTAGGAAAAACCGCTACCAAAGAGTACAAAGAAGGAGATCTTATTCTTGAATAAAAAACGTTTTATTTTAGGATCGGGTGGTCATGCAAGCGTTTTGGCCGATATTCTTTTTCAGCAACAAAAAGCGATTGAAGGTATCGCGGGACCAGCAGAAAAAAGTTTTCGAAAAGCTCTAGAAAACTTAACTTGTTACCAAGACTCGGATCTCTTATCTCTTAAACCAGAAGATATTTTGTTAATTAATGGTATTGGGTCAATTCCGGGAAATTCACTCAGGTTTGATTTGTACAAAAAATTTAAAGAATTAGGTTATTCGTTCGAAAGTGTAATAGCACCTAATGCAATAGTCTCACCTTTTGCAATTTTGGGTAGCGGGGTACAAATTATGCAAGGAGCGATTATTCAAGCAGGTGCGATCATTGGCGATAATACTATTATTAATTCGGGCGCAATTGTAGAGCATGATTGTATTATCGGTTGCAATAATCATCTTGCGCCGGGAGTGATTCTTAGTGGCCAAGTTGAATCGAAAAATAATGTTCATTTTGGAACAGGTGCTTCGGTAATACAATCGATTCAAATAGGTAATAACAGTGTCATTGGTGCTGGTGCAACGATCACAAAAAATGTTGATGATAATGAAATTATTTTTCCTGCTAAAGTGACTAAAAAGGCTTTGAAGTAAAATGAACAATAATTGGAAAAGCATTTTAGTTTCGCCTAGTTGCTCGATACTTGAGGTTCTTAAAGTCATTGATAGAGAAGCCTTGCAGTTAGCAATAGTCATTGATAATCAACAGAAACTTTTGGGAACTGTGACTGATGGTGATATCCGTCGAGCACTCATTGATGATAAAGCATTAAGTGCAGAAATTTCTGAAGTGATGTTCACATCACCTATCACTCTACCGGTGAATACAAGTAAATCAGAAGTGTTAAGCGTAATGGAAAATAAAGGGATCTTAGCAATCCCGTTGATGAAGGATAAGCATGTTGTTGGGCTGGCTACTCTTAAAGATTTAATTCAACATGCCCAATATGAAAACCCCATTTTCATCATGGCTGGCGGTTTTGGAACGAGGTTGAAGCCATTAACCGACCATTGCCCAAAACCTATGTTGAAGGTTGGGGACAAACCTATTTTAGAAACGCTTCTGTTACGTTTTAGACGTGCTGGTTTTCAAAATTTCTATATTTCTACTCACTATTTGCCTGAAGTAATAACAAATTATTTTGGAGATGGCTCTTCGTTAGGAATTAATATCACTTACATAAATGAAGATAAACCGCTCGGTACTGGTGGCGCGTTGGGTTTGTTGCCAAGCGAGTTAATCGAACTACCAACTATTTTAATTAACGGTGATATATTAACTACGCTAGATTTTTCCAAGCTATTAGAGTTTCATTCAAATAACAAAGCTTGCGCAACTATGTGCGTGAGGGAATACGAATATAAAATTCCCTATGGCGTTATCGAAAGTGAAGGAATAAGCATAAAAAAAATGGTCGAAAAACCGACACATCGCTATTCAGTTAATGCAGGTATTTATGTTTTGGAGCCGTCACTTATTCATTCGGTTGAAAAAAATGTCTACATTGATATGCCAAGTTTGTTAGAAGAAAAGCTAGGCGAAAATGAAAATGTAAACCATTATACCTTTCATGATTATTGGTTAGATATTGGTCAAACCGACGACTACCACAGAGCACAATTAGATATTGGTAATTTAAGTTTGTAATGATTATTTTTGAAATATTGTGGGTTTATAACTATTTATGTTAAACGATAAAAGGGTCTTAGCTCTTATTCCTGCACGTGGAGGGAGTAAACGTTTACCTCAAAAAAACATTTTACCATTAGGTGAAAAACCACTTATTACATGGACGATAGAAGCGGCACTTGAAAGCGACATTATCGATAGCGTGGTTGTATCAACAGACTGTAAAGATATAGCAAATGTTTCTATTGCTTCCGGCGCTAAAGTTCCTTTTGAGAGACCTGAAAAATTATCGAATGACAATGCAACGTCACTGGACGTCGTTTTACATGCTTTAGATAAACTAGCAGAGGATGGTGAACACTACGATATTGTAATACTACTTCAGCCAACATCACCACTGCGCTGTCACAAAGATATAATAAATGCATTCGAATTATTTGATAAAAAAGATGCAAACGGGATCGTTTCAGTTTGTGAAATGGAGCATTCACCTCTATGGAGTAACACACTACCAGCGGATTTATCTTTGTCTGAATTTTTATCTAATGATTTACATAACAAACGAAGCCAAGAACTACAAAACTATTATCGATTGAATGGTGCAATCTATATCACTTTGATTAAAGAATTGCGTAATCAAAAGAAGTTTCTGCTGAATGAAAACTGTTTTGCTTTTATTATGGATAAAGAAAAATCGGTCGATATTGATACTTTAAATGATTTTCATTTGGCGGAATTTTATTTAAAACGACAAATGGATAATGAAGCATAAATCTACGCTTTAATCCGAAGGTTTATTTTTCTCTTCTATCCAGCGTGCCATAAACTCTGTACTTCGCATTGAATGATGTAATAGCATTGCACCGACAAAATTATTTAATCGATGGTGTTTAATGTTGAGTTTAAGCTTACTAATTCTATTCATTAGTTTTTGGCCTATTATTTTCCCATCAAAAACGGTTTTGAGTAATTCATTAGAACGTTCACTCTTTTTGTTCCAGTTAGTTTCACTTGTATAACATTCGATTGATTTTGCGACAATAGATTCAATATCATCCTCTACATAACCCGGCCAATATTTTTCAGGATGTTTTCCACCGGTCATACCTTCTGCCCCAATCGTTGTGGTGATAATTGGCGTTCTATTCATCATAGCATCCACGAACTTGCCTTTAATCCCCGCACCAAATCGAAGTGGTGAAAGACAAACTCTAGCGTTAGCCATGACATCGTTGACATCTTCAGCGCGGTCTTTAATTAAAAACCCTATTTTCGAATTATTCAGTGCAGTTGCTTTTGGCGGTGTATAAGCACCGTAAATATGAAGCTCTGCGTCGGGTAATTGTTTTCTAATCAATGGCCAAATTTTCTGTAAATAAAGAATAGAATCCCAGTTTGGGGCATGTCGTAAATTACCGATGGTAATAAAGTGTTTTCTTTGAGAAAAGTCAGGTAGTTTATTAGGTCGAAGGTCTAAATCTAGCATAAAAGGAATATGAATTAGAAGGCTAGGATCTATGAAAAAGTGTTCGGTTAAAAGTTTTATTTCAAAATCGGAAATAATCAGTGATAGATCGCAACGATAGATACTCGCAATCTCTCGTTTCCCTAAATCTGAATGAAGATCGGTATTCGTAAATTCTCGATTTTCTTTTAAAGCCGTTTGTCTTGCGCCCCTTAGACACTGAAGATCTTCTGTATCCAAAATTCGTATACTTGATGGGCTATATTTTTTTACACGCCAACCAAACTGTTCTTCCATTAAAAAACGGTCAAATAGTACGGCTGTTGGATTAAGATCTGCAATATAGCTATCAAAGGTTTCTGAGTTAACGTGTATCTCTTCAGTTACTATATTTTCTTTTTCTAATTCGGCACAAAAGTCTGTTTTTTGTGCAGGTGTTGAAAATATCACCTGCCAATCTTTGCTTCTAAATAAACGCATGATTGAAAGCATGTGTGAACCTGCTGCCGATGACTTAGGTTCGGGCCAAACATATCCAATGACTAATAGTATTTGCATAACATCTATTAACTTAAAGAAACTTTATTGTACAACGACTATGACCACATACGAATTAAACTCTGCCTTATAAAATTTAATCTAACGCGATTTTCATGTTGTATATTAAATCCTTCTAACGCTTCTACTTCGCCAACATTGTAAATAAGCTCTCTTTGTTTTTCATCTCTTATTTGGCTTTGAATAAATGCAATCGCTACAAGTCGATTTCCATTACTAACCGCTTTAACTTCATGTAGATAGGTTGAAGGATAAATAATTACTGCACCGGCATCTAATTTGATCTCAACTTTTTGATTCTCTATGTGAATCACCAGTTCACCACCTTCATAGCTTTTAGGGTCATTAAGAAAAAATGTAGCTGAAATATCTGAACGAATAGGCGTTTGTTGAGGTTGAGAAATAAATGCGTTATCGCTGTGAATACCGTAAGACATATTGACGTCATACTTGCAAAGGAGAGGTGGAGTTATTCTGCTAGGTAAAGCAAAATTTCTGAAGTTTTCATTTCTAAGCAATGCATTATGCAATATTTGGCTAGATTCTTTGTAAATTGGTGATTGGTTATCTAATTGGAGGTTGTTCTTTGTCAGATTATGAGGATTACTAATTTTACCGTCTACAAATTTAGCCTTCTCAGCGAGAACCTTTAATTGATTCAATTCATTTAAGTTTAATATTTTCGGTATTTCTAGAAACATATTTTCATGATAAATTAAGAATTATAGAGACCTAAAGCTTAATGCTAAGACTAAAATAGGTCAATCATTTAATTACACTATAAAAGGTCATAATATTGTAGAACCGATAAAAAGCTACTTTAACAAAAAGAGTAATACGTAAGTGGTTAATACCCCAAAATTAATATCAGCTATATTAAAGTAAATTGTCAAAGGTTCAGTATTTATTACTAGTTAAAGACTCGTAGAAAACTAGCAAATTTTGGCGTGTTATTTCTTGTTTTACCTCGGTATTGATAAGTGATAGTACTGCCAATAGGAGGAGGGTTTTTACGTTCATTAAAACTAAATCCACTACCAATTTTGAATGTTATTCCATCTTCATTGATGACTTCAATAGATCCCAAATAGCCTAAATATTTTCCTTTACCTTCTAGATGCCGAATAACGGTTGCTTCGGCATCATAAAGAGGTTTTAGTTTTTGTAAGTCGTTGCTCCGTATAGCTTGGTATAGAGAATCTTTTTTGTGGAGCATTAAACCTTCACCGCCTTTGGCTACAACTAGCGACAAATATCGGTCTAAGTCTTCCTTCGATTGTATATTGTTTTGTTTAACTATTAACAGATGAGCAAGATTTGTTTCTTTTACAATACGAGTTAGATTGACTAAACGGTCGTCAAAAGTAGCTAAATCATAAGGCAAATCAAATACCATAAATTTAATTTTTTTCCACTCTTCATCAATAGGAACCTTACGTCTAGCTAACCCAGAAACTTCTTCAAAGGCTCCTCTTTTTATCCATAATTCGCCATCTAATGAGTGACGAGGAAAATCATCGGTAAACCAATCTGGCGCATGAATAACATTACCATTTTTAGTTAGCAACTCGCTTCCATCCCAAAAAGCTCTTATTCCATCAAGTTTTTCGCTAACGAAAAAATTATCCAATTGAATGTTATTTTTGAAATACTTGGCGAGCAAAAGAGGAGGTTGATTACTTCCAGAGTTTTGAGCAAAAGAATTTGAAGCTACGATGCATAGCGGTAGTATTGTTAATGATGTAGCGATGATATTTCTGACGATTCTAATGCTTTGACTTAGTCTAAATGTTTTATTCTTCATAAGAGTATCCCTTCTCTTGTTTAATATTTAATTTGAGCCAAGATTATCAGCGCAGATTACGAATGAACATTATGAGGGGATCGTTAGCCAATAAATAGGGGAAAAAGACACTTTGTTTTGTCAGATATTGTCCATTTAATCAAAAGTCATATGAAACATAAATACCAACTTGTTTATCGTTAACAACCGGTAATATTTTTATATCTTCATATTTATCGGTAAAATAAAATCCACTGATTAGACCAATAATTGCACCGGCAACAACATCTTTCTCAAAATGTTTATCCGCATAGACTCTGGAATAGCTAACATAAGTTGATGCAATGTAGGCCGGTACTGCATATTGCCAACCATATCGGTCATGAATAAATGCAGCACTAGTAAATGATGCAGAAGCATGGCCGGAGGGAAATGAATGACAGCATTTGCCGTTAGGTCTAGTTTGTTGTGTGGCATCTTTTAACTCATGAACAAAAATTTGAGAAACAACGACAGCCGTCAAAAATTGGTAAGTACCCTCATTTCCCTCTTCGTAAAATATTGAAGCTCCAAGACCTGCGGCTAAAATAATATGTTGAATATCATTTCCAACATTTTCTGTTTTAGTTTTTTCTACACAAAATACAGAGGTTGAAATTAGTATAAATAGGGCAGGAATGAGGTTTAATAAAGGCTTGATCATAGAGCTTTGTTTCATTATTAGATTGATAGTTTTTATTATTAGGCTAAAGAGTATAGGATATAAGGCATAAAAATAAAATAAAATTTACAATTTGAGAACATTATCTTGAAAAACACCGTTATGAAAACAAAAGCGTATAGAAACTGGCTAGCAAAAGGAAGTTTCTATAATATTTGTCGACGTCAAATATTCGTAATTGATACTAATGCTCATAATAGTAAGAAAGGTAATGGAAATCAGTCAAGCGATGGAAACAAACCTGTTTTATGCATCTTGCACGGTTTTCCAACATCTTCCTTTGATTACTGGAAAGTTATTGATGCATTATCTGAGCAATTTCGAGTAATCATTCACGATCATTTAGGCTTTGGTTTTTCAGATAAACCTATTGATTACTCCTATTCCTTAATTGACCAAACTGACATTGCGTTATGTTTATGGAAGCAACTAAATATTGAGTCAGCCATTATCCTCGCACATGATTATGGTACGAGCATAGCCACCGAATTATTAGCCAGAGATAACGTTGGTTTGTGCCCGATAAAAATTCAACAGTTAGTTTTGTGTAATGGCTCAATGCATATAGAGTTAGCCAAATTGCGTTTAATGCAAAAACTTTTAAGAAATCGTTTTATTGGAAAATTTATTGCCAAAATATCCAATAAAAAAATTCTAGGAAAGAATCTAAGAAATATCTATTTCGATCAATCGAAAATTTCGCAAGATGAAATCGATACCATATGGGAGATGATGACTTGTCACAACGGCAAAGAGGTATTGGCGAAAATGAGTCGTTACACTTTTGAAAGGCATACGCTTTGGCATCGGTGGATTGGCGCATTAAAACAGACGCAAATACCTATCAAAATAGTCTGGCCTGAAAACGATCCGATAGCGGTTGCTGAAATGGCAAGAGTGATCGAAAAAGAAACACGCAATTCAAAACTAATTTGGCTTCAAGAACTTGGACATTTTCCCATGTTAGAAGCACCAGAATATTGGGCAAAAG
The DNA here is from genome assembly GCA_002733465.1 of Kangiella sp. Classification (GTDB taxonomy): domain Bacteria; phylum Pseudomonadota; class Gammaproteobacteria; order Enterobacterales; family Kangiellaceae. The sequence goes on along the minus strand of NVVT01000016.1, from coordinate 63,380 downwards.
AGGTTTTGTTGGCAATTAATAACCCTTTGTGAGAAATTTCAACGTTGGTATTAAATACCAATCGTTGAAGAAAAAACTTTATTAAAGAGAGCTTCAAAATTTCCCCAAAAACCTATACAGTCTTTAATAGAACAAATGTTGATATCAATTTAAGGAATATACTATGCAATCTTTGCTAAAAATAACAATATTCTCGCTTTTTATTCTAATTTTTTCGTCTAATCTTTTGTCAAAAGCAGTGCCGAATGATCTTTCTGAATGGGCAGATTGGGTGAGCTATAAGCAAGAATTTCAGCATTGCCCTTATTTAGCGGGCCGAGATTCATCAAAAAAACAAAATTATTTATGTGCTTGGCCGTCTTCTCTAAAATTAGAAGTTAATGATAAGCAATTAAAATTTTCTCAAGACTGGTCGCTATTGGACGAAGGAAAAATACCGCTCCCTGGAAATATCAATCAGTGGCCACAAAGCGTCACTGTGAATAATAAAGAAGCGGTAGTTCTAAAAATCAACAACAAACCCTATTTGCAACTAAAAAAAGGTGAATATCAAATTAGAGGTGTAACGCCTTGGGTTAAACGTCCCGAATCAATTCAAATACCGAGTGAAATAGCTTTATTGGACTTATTTATTAACCAAAAGAAAATTGAATTCATTAAAAGAAAAAATAATCAACTCTGGTTGGGCAGTGTTAAACAAATTGAGAAAGAAGAGGTCGATTTCCTTAAAGTTTGGGTCAATCGACTTATAAACGATGGACATCCTATGACGATGACCATAGCGATAGATCTTGATATTGGCGGAAGAGCGAGAGAAGAAACTTTGACTCAAATCAATCTAGAGAAGTATCAATTGATGTCTATCAATTCTGCGCTGAACACTCAAATTGATAGCCAAGGTAATTTAAAAATTCAATTAAAACCTGGCAGTTTTGAGGTTAAACTAAAATTCAAAATTCACGGATTTCCAAACGAGATAGCCTTTAGCGAGCTAGGTCAATATTGGCCACAACAAGAAATATGGGTATACCAAAATAACGATAGACTTCGTTCTACACAAATTGTTAATGCGTCAGCGATTGATTCGGAGCAAGGTTTTGTTAATCATTGGAGTTCGCTTCCTCATTATGTGATTAACCATAAAGAGACACTAACCATAAAAGAAGGTCATAGAGGGATCTCTCATTCATCGGATCGATTAAGTTTACAAAGGCAAATGTGGTTAAGTTTTGATAATGAAACCTACTATTTTTTCGACACTATAAAAGGCAGTAAATCAAAAGACTGGCGTTTAAATACATTGCCTGACTACAAACTAACTCAATTGAAAAACCACAATAAAGAACGACTAATCACTTATTCAAAAAATAGTCAAGATCAACAAGTAACAGGCGTAGAAGTGCGCACGCCTGACATCGACGTGTTTGCGGGCGGTGAGGTTGCATTTAATAAGATGAATCACGCATCGGGTTGGAATATCAATTTTGCCACCACCAAAGTGAGTTTAAGTATTCCTCCAGGTAGAAAACTGATTGCTATTAGTGGCGCTGATTCGTCCTATGGTGATTGGCTAGGAAAATGGAATCTAATTGATTTGTTTTTCGTTTTGATTATTACGGCTATGGCATTCAAATTCTTTGGTTTATTAGCCAGTTTATTTGCGTTGATAACTTTAGTTTTAGGCTATCACGAGTCGCATATGCCAACTTTTTTATGGATGAATTTAATTGCGTCAATAAGTATTGTTGATAAAATAACTAAACCGAGTTGGTTAAAAGCATTTAATATTTATCGATGGATTTCTGTCGGTCTATTGTTGTTAACTTTACTACCTTTTGTTGCCCAGCAAATTCGATATACATTACATCCTCAACTTGAAATGTCTCGTTCTATTACTTTTTCATTGAGTGATACCGCATCTATGCGTCCGAAAAATCCTATAAACATAGCTGTGGCGGAATTGGAACAATATGATGACTTCCAAGATAACGAAATTAAAAGGAGAACACGAAAAATAGCGAAAGCATCAAGTGTTATAATTACAGCTTCGAGAACTCAACGAGCAGAATTGGATAACAGTTACGAACAAGGTGCCATTATTCAAGCTGGCAAGGGCAAACCAAACTGGCAATGGAAGCAAGCGGGCTACGGATGGAATGGGCCGGTAGACGGAGATGAGCAGATAGGTTTACACATATTGACCACTAACTGGGTTCGTTTGTTAAGAGTGTTGTTGATAGTATTTTCTCTTTTATGGTTGCTGGCTATTTTAAATAAGGGATTTAATATAAAAAGTGGAATGAGAAAAATTCTGGATGGCTCTAAAAATGCTTCTAAAACCAACACAAAAAATAAAACTGTAACCAATACGGCAATCATTGGACTAGCGATATTTCTAGGGATTTCTTCTTTTTCCTTTAGTGAGAAACTTTCAGCTAAAGAATATCCTAGTGAATCATTGTTGACAGAATTACATAATCGACTTTATCCAAAACCTGTATGTGCGCCTAACTGTGTCTCTATTGCCAATGCGAAAATGACAATCAATGGTCAAGCTGTTGCATTAGAGCTTTCTTATCAAAGTGGTGCAGAACTCGCTTCATTGTTACCTGAATCAAATGATTGGAATATTCAGGCCATCTCGGTAAATGGTAAACCGACTAAAGCATTGTGGCGAAATAAATCTGGGCAATGGATATCATTAAAACCAGGATTGTCTAATGTAAAAATAATCGCTCGTTTAAAAGTGAAATCCGATCTAGTGATCCGTTTTCCAGAAAAACCACTGCGATTAACACATAAAATAAAAGGTTGGGAATTATCGGGTGTAAGTAATCAAAAACTATCAGGGAGTTCTATTCAGTTAACTCGATTGGCGCTTGTCGCTAAAGCGGTTGGTGATAAAAATAGTGCACAAGCTAAACGACTTGCAAACCAGTCATATGAGCAATCAATCGCTGACCTATTTTTACTAACTAGGCGATTTCATTTTGGCAGTCAATGGAATTTAACGACAAAAGTAACAAGACAAGCACCTCAAAAAGGCGTGTTAACTACTAAAATCCCCTTGTTATCCTTTGAGCATCCACTGCAAAATACTGATAAAATTAAGAATGGTTTAATGCATATCGTTTTACTCAATAATACTTATTCCACAAGCTGGGATTCGATTATTAAAAGTGATTCTAAAAACGATGAATCATCAGCAACTTTTGAGTTAACAGCATTAAATAATCCATCTATCTCTGAGTCTTGGAAGATTCTAGTTTTTCCCAATTGGAATATTGAAATTAAGGGTATTCCTGCTGTTTTTCCAAATTCTTATTCGCCAGATGATTATTGGATCTATCAGTACTTCCCAAGAGCAGATGAAAAACTAACATTCAAATTATCTAAACCGCCTGCAGTTTTAGGTGAGTCGGTTGCGATCACAAAAGTTTCTCAATCGCACGAAATCAGTAAACGTAAAACCACCACAAAGATTCAAATCGATTATCAAGCCACAAGAGCAGAGCCTTTAATTATTGATATTGGTGAGCACCAAATCAAAAGTGTTAAACAAGATCAATCGAAGATTAACCTGACCAAGGTTGACGGAAAAATCACTATTGGTCTTAAACCGGGCAAACATCAAGTAGAATTAGTGATAGAAGCGCCAATTCCTGTTGATTTTAAACGGGTGATTAAATCAATTAAGTTAGGGCGAGACTTTAGTAATTTAACTAGCCAAGTCAATCTTCCCGATAACCGCTGGTTGCTTTCAGCAAGTGGTGCCGGATACGGCCCCGCTATCCTCTATTGGGGCGAGTTGATTTTCTTTTTACTATTAGCGATTGGATTAAGTCGTTTAAGTTTTTCACCTTTAAATTATTGGCAATGGTTAATTTTGGGTTTAGGTATGAGCACTTTCTCATGGCCTGCTTTATCTTTAGTGGCTATTTGGTTGTTAGCAAGCCAATGGAAAAGAGAAAACAAAAATTCAATTAGCAAGCATGCTGTTTTAGGTAATTGGCTGACAGTGATTTCTACAGTGTTTGCGGTATTAGCTCTTGTAGGTGCGGTTCCTTTTGGGCTACTACAGTCACCTGATATGGGAGTTGTTGGTAATGGCTCTTATGGTAATTCGCTAATCTGGTTTTTAGATCAAGGTAAAGACCGTTTAGGCGATATCGTTCTTTATACTTTGCCGTTGTGGATCTATAAAGTATTGATGCTTTTATGGGCAACGTGGTTGAGTTTTTCTCTAATTAAATGGTTGAGTTGGATTTTAAAAGATTTAACTGACGCGAAGTTTAAAACGGAGAAAGAAACAAAATAGATATTTTGTAGGGTGGGCACGTTGTCTGTGCCCACCATTTTTGATAATTTGTGCGGTTCTTGGTTCTTACCCCCCCATCATTTTCTTCAAAATACCAGCAGCTTCAATTTCTTTAGCATTAAGAGGTTCATTCGTTTTACAACGAGGATCTGTTTTTTGAATGACTGAAATCATATCCGGTGTTAGAGGAATTGGATCGCAACCATGGCCTGTTTCACAAATAAAATCCCATTTTGGTTCGGCTTTAATATGACAAGCAAAACAATTTCCGCCAAAACGGTTAACCACATCAGCAAATCCTCGCTTATCAATTTTACTGCCTTCTTTTGATACAGTTAACTCAAAAAACTCCCAGTCTTTGGTTGCAACATTAAAACCTTTCTTTCGCTTTACCATGACTTCAGTAGGTACTAATTGCACAACCGAGCCTACAGGATATTCTCCTCCGTCTTTTGAATTGGCAACTGCAATCGTCGCATCATCATGTCCTAATAGGTTACTGACATATAAGGTTCTAACGCGACTCATATCACGTATACAACTGAAACTGGAGTCGGTTATAACCAATTCACCGGTTTCTTTACCGTGAGACCATAGGTTGCATGAGTAAATGATTGATAGTGCTAAAAATATTAAACTTTTGTTTTTCATACTATTTCCCTTTTATTATCAATTTTAGACAGAACTTATTGCGCTAATTTATACGTTAGTTTTACTTATATATCAATATTAATTGATATGCGTCAAGATCATTAAATTAGATTTTGCTAATATAGAGGGTGTTAAGTTGATACTAATTGATTGGAGATAAAACCTTGAATGCATTACCCCATATTTATATTGCGACAGCTAAATCAGAAGTAACAAGTAATCTAGATTTAACTGTAGAAAATCTACCGGCTCTAGAAATAGCACCACCAATCGGGTTTAACGGTCCTGGTGATAAATGGTCACCAGAAGACCTTCTAATGGCGTCAGTTGCCTCTTGTACCATCTTGTCATTTAAAGCGATTGCCAAAGCCTCAAAGATGGAGTGGATTTCATTAAAGTGTGTTTCTGAAGGGGTTCTTGATCGAATTGAACGCAAAACACAATTTACTAAGATTACCACTAAAGCCGTATTGACTATCCCCGTTGGTGGTAATAAAGAGAAAGCGGTTAAATTATTACACAAAGCAGAAGAGACTTGCTTGATCAGTAATTCTTTAACCGCTAAGTCTGATATTGAGTGCGAAGTTTTATTCGGTTAACTGTTTCTATCGCTCGATTTTAGCAGATAGTCGAGCAATACTAATTTCTACTCGCTTGATTTCTCTCATAATGGAGTTCCTATTCATTTCCATAAAGATCCAGTTTTTGATAAAACCTTGCATAACAAGCAATACAACAAAACAGACTCCCCAAAATAAAGGTGTTTCTAGGTCAATTAATAGATAAAAACGATAGCCAGTCCATGCAATTAATAATCCGACAACGAGTGCTGCAATATTTATTATGATGACCCAGCGTCGCATACCACCTTGGAATGTGACTGCAATTCGATCTAACAATCCACCTTCATCTTTCATAATTTGATCAATATCTAATGCTTCACTTTCTAGTTCCAGTTTTATCTTTTCATCTATATTCATATTATTTCTCCAGGTTTTCGTACTTTCGTTTGAGCATTTTACGTGCTCGATTTAATCGGGACTTGATGGTGCCTTCCGCTATATCCAAAACAATTGAAATTTCTGATATTTTTAACTCTTGCAAATAAAAGAGATGGATAATTTGCTTTTCTATTGCTGGTAAACTGTTGATAGCCATTGAAAGCGTTTCGTCATTTTGGGATTGATTTTCCGTATAAATAGTTTTCTCATTATCATCAATAAATGCCAAATCGTCAGAATTTAAGTCATCATCAATAGAAATAGGATCTTTATTTGTCTTCCTTTGGTAGTCAATTATTTTCCATCTTAGTAATTTGTAGAGCCAACTTCTAAATGCTCTCGGATCATTTAACTGTCTGATATTCTTTGATACTTTTATCCATGTATCTTGAACAGCGTCATTAGCGAGTTCTCTGTTATTACTAAATTTAAATGCAAAACCAACAAGAGGCTGATGGAAATGTTTAAAGAGCAAGCCAAAAGCCTTTTTACTGCCGTCTTGAGAGGATAGTACTAACAGGTCTATTTCGGCTTGGTTCATTATGTTGTCTCTTACTGGTTTAATAAAAAGACGGATGTAAGGTATGAAAGGTTCATTTTTTCGAAAGTATCGTCGAAAGTATCGTCCAAAGCTACGAATAAAGTACGATCTACAGCTATAATATTTCAAATATTGTAACTTATTTGCGCGTTTATCTTCTAATCGATAACAAGGCTTGATTATTCTAGGGTATTATTTATTTCAAAACTCTAGACTTACTGCAACACAATTTTGAATTTATATAGGCTACCCATTGAAAAATACTATTTATTTACTGCTTTCCTTAATCTTGATAACTAGTTTATTACTATTTGGAATAACCAATCAACAGGCTGCAGCATACAAGCCTGCGCAGATAGTAGAGTTAGACAAGAATATGTCTGCATCAAAGCATTTGGACTCGGTGGTACTAGGTGCAGGCTGTTTTTGGGGTGCAGAGAAGCGGTATGCTGCGATTCCAGGCGTTGTTGATTCTGTTTCTGGTTATGCGGGCGGTGATGGAGTTAGACCAGAATATAGAGAGATTATTAAACGAAGCAATAGGCGTAATCCCAAAAATCATGCAGAAGTGGTTAAGGTCACATTTAATACCTCGGTGACGTCTGTAGAGACAATTCTAAAAAACTATTTTGAAGGTCACGATCCTACTCAACTAAATCGTCAAGGCAACGATATTGGTACACAGTATCGGTCGGTTATTTTCACTAATACTGAAGATCAAAAATTAGCCGCTTTTGATGTTTTAAATGAATATCAAAAACGATTGTCGACAAGCAATTACGGAAAAATAACGACACTAGTACAACCGTTAATCAAGTTTTTTCCCGCAGAAAATTATCATCAAGACTATTTGGCTAAAAATCCAAATGGCTATTGCCCAGATCATTCTACCGGTGTGAAATTTGATCCAGCAAAATCAATTCCAGTGGTTGATAATTCTAAACTTCTGACGGGTAAACATATTTTGGTTATCGAGTCGGAAAACTATTGTCCCTATTGTGAAAAATTCAAAAAAGACGTGGTTGCTGACTACTCAGGAAAAACTCCGATTAGTTATAGACTCGCGCCACAACTACAGAACTTGAAAATAAAAACACCGACTTGGGCGACACCAACAATATTGTTTTTAAAGGACGGTAAAGAAGTTTATGGAAAGCAAGGCTATATGTCAGCGGAATTATTTTATAAAGTGTTAGAGAAATTTGAAGAAAGTTAAATTAAACAATATCGATAGAGATCTAACGACACTGTTTCAGTTTAGATATTATTTCACCAATCACTTTCCGATTAAAAATTATTGATATATGGGACAAAGAAAAAAACTTCTTATTTTCAGCCACTCGCCAATATGAATTAGAGCTTGGAATGATAGATAGATCTAAAGGTGTCCAATAAGAAAACAATTTAACATCTTTTAAGTTAGTCTCGCTAGCTCGCAATTGTTTCAAAAAATGACTATTCGGTCGCAACTGCTTTATAGCTTTTGATGGATAAGGTAAATAGGCCCAATAACTACCTTTGTGTGGGGCTGATATAGAAAAGAAACTATCAACTCGACTTGCCCCACCTAATTCTTGAAGATAATGTCTTGCGACAACGCCTCCCATACTAAATCCAATCAAGGATATTTTTTCGGAGCTACCAAATCGTTCATCGATCTGCTTTTTTAAATTAGCACTGGCGAATTCAATACCTTTACGGCCATCAATCGGCCAAAGTGTAGGGGAAAAACATTCAAAGCCACATTGTTCTAGCTTTCGTTTCATCCAAAACATTAGAAGGCCAGTACTGAATATACCGTGGATTAGGACAATTTTCATGAGGTTAGATTTTGTTAAACTTCATTTTCATTTAATAAGGTTACGATTGGATCACCATCATAGGTTGACTCAACCTTAAAAGTAATCGGCCTACAGCATACTTGGCAGTCTTCAATATATTCTTGTTGCTCTACCGAGCAATCAATAAGTACTAAGATTAATTCGCCACAATATGGGCAGTGGATATCATTTTCAAACAATGTATTCATTAAATTATATGTACTTCCTTGATGGATATAACACCGAGTTTTACAGTTTATCTGTAATAACAATTGGATAAATCATTTATCGTAATGGTAACGACAAGAGATAACAACAAGTTGATTATTATCAATTGTATAAACTAGTCTATTTTCCTCATCTATTCTTCGAGACCAAAAACCAGACAAGTTTTCTTTAAGTGATTCCGGCTTTCCAATTCCCTCGAACGGATTTCTTTGAGCTTCTGTAAGCAATTTATTAATACGTTTTAGTGTCTTTTTATCTTGTCCTTGCCAATAAATATAATCTTTCCAGGCTTCTCTTGTCCAAGCTATCGTTTCAATCATTGGTTATCTCATGATTTTCTACTTTACCTGAATGATATTGTCCAATTGACTTAGATAAGTGTTTTGCATTCGCTGAGCTTTTTAGTAAATGCACTGTTTCCATTAATCCATTAAATGAATCGAGAGACATGACTACTGCATCATCAGCGTCTCTTCGCGAGATCACTGTAAAATCAATATCATCAACGACTTGATCTAAVACGCTTTTCAAATGATTTCGAGCTTCCGAAAAATTGACGACTCTCATAAAAACCTCTTTAATGTACAATATATAGTACAAGTATAACCTGTACTATATATTGTGCAAGTTGATTCTAGTTTTTCTGTTATTAGTTGAAGTTGCACTGATCTAAGTACACTACCTCTATCAATTTTCATTTAAAGATTTGTTTGAACATTAATTAACATCAGTGGGTCACATTTTGTTCTTTACTAATATAATAAAAGCAAATAACAAGATGTGACGTTAGAGTTCTTATTGTCTCATAAACAATTCTTTGAAGAGTGACAAACCGGATACTCTGAGTTAAGCTAGTCAATACAAAAGTATGTACAGGATGTCAGATGAAGTTTGAATGGGATGAGACTAAAAACTTAATCAATATCTAAAAACATGGAATAAACTTTAATGATGCCATCGATATATTTAATCATGTCATTCTAACAAAAGAAGACACGAGTGAAGCTTACGGTGAGGTTCGCTGGATATCGATTGGTTGGTTAAAGGCTCTAGTTGGTGTGGTGTTTATACGGAGCAAGTTGACGATATCACCCGAATTATTCCGGCTCGAAAAGCCACTAAACGAGAGGTAAGGCTATATGAAGAAAGTCTCTAATACTGATTGGAATAAATTGGCTAAAATGAAGGATTCTGAGATTGATACAAGTGACATAGCGGAACTTGATGACGACTTCTTTAAACATGCTGTTATCAGAGTGCCTGCAAAAAAGTCGGTCACAATGAGGCTTGATGCTGATGTTCTGGAGTGGTATAAATCTCAAGGATCAGGCTATCAAACTAGAATAAACAAACTGCTTCGAAGTTATATGGACGCTCAACTTCATCATTAATTGTCGCACATAAAAAAACCGAAACCTCTAATCGAGTATTTCGGTTTGATTGGTTCGTTTAGAACCTGTAGTTGGTGCGGATGGAGGGACTTGAACCCACACGACCTAAGTCATAGCCCCCTCAAGGCTACGTGTCTACCAATTTCACCACATCCGCATTTTATGATATTTACATTTTAAATCTATAAGTTATCTAGGAGCCTGTCCGAGAATAGAACATCTACTACGGAAGCACTATTTTAGCCCTTTTTTCCGTTCATTATCGTTAAATAGCCAGCTATTTGCCTCAAATGAACGGAAAAAATGACATAAAATTGTACTCCCTCGTTACGATGCCTATTCTCGGACAAGCTCCTAGCTAATTTTGAGGTTAATTAGCTAACTTAAATTTGGAGGTATTCCACCTCCTCAAGATAGCGTGTCTAACAGTTACGCCACATTCGCATTATTGGAGGATTAGTAGTTATTGATCTTTAATCGTCTTTTCAGAATCAGTTGTAGCGTCTTTTGCTGAATCTACCGGAGCTGTTTCAGAATCTAATGATTTCTCGGTTGCCGGAGTTGCAGATTCAATTGCATCTGTTGCCATTGGTAGCTCAGCGTCTAAATCTAATTTTTCTACAGGTTTTTCATCAATAAACAGCTCATCAACTACTACTTCTGGGCTTGAATTGATGTAGCTGATTGCCATTGCGGTAGCAAAAAACGTGATAGCTAAAATTGTAGTAGCTTTAGTCATTGCATTTCCAGAACCAGCAGCACCAAATACGGTATTTGCGCCACCAGCACCAAAAGAAGCGCCCATTTCTGCGCCTTTACCTTGTTGTAWAAGAATGATGCCGACTAATGCGATGGCAACGACTAAATAAACGATTAAWATYGTTTGTTCCATTTTTTCTATCCTGCTAATGAGTATATATTTAAAAATTCTTCGGCTTTTAGTGAAGCTCCACCAATTAATCCGCCGTCAATGTCTGGTTGTGAAAGTAGTTCTTGAGCATTGCTGCCGTTCATACTTCCACCGTATAAAAACTGTAAATTATTTGCGATTTCTTCATTTTGCTCCGCAAACCAATTTCTTAATGCTTTATGTGTCTCTTGTGCTTGTTCTGGTGTGGCTGTTTTGCCGGTTCCGATTGCCCAAATTGGCTCGTAAGCGACGCATGCATTGGCAAAAGATTCAATACCAGCAAGTTCGACTACCGCTTTACATTGAGCAAACAATACTTCTAATGTTTGTCCATTTTCTCTTTGTTCAAGTGTTTCACCAATACAAAGGATTGGTTTAATATCGTTCTTTATTGCTGAGAGAAACTTTTTTGCGACATTTTGGTCGCTGTCTCCAAACATTTCGCGTCTTTCTGAGTGACCGACCAATAAATACTTAACACCATAATCTTTTAGCATTTTGATGCTTAACTCACCGGTGTAAGCGCCACTTTCTTCCCAATGAGCATTTTGAGCCCCTAGTATTACATGGCTATGCTTACTGAGTCCTTCAACATCTGCAATATGGATACTTGGAACAATGACTAAACAATTAGCAGTTTCACTGGCATCTGAGGACGCAATTACTTGACTCGCAAGCTGAATAGCTTCAACTCTGGAAGTGTTCATTTTCCAGTTTCCTGCGATTAATTGAGTTCTCGAATTTTCCATTTTTACCATTAAATTATTATAACAAGTCTAAAAGTGACCCATAAAAAGGGCGCAAATATTACCTGACTGACCGTGGATATACAACTGATTAAGCCTTATTTTCGTTACAACACCAATTTGTTGTGTAAATATCGCTTAATTGACTATTTTTTGCCTTGTGTTCCTTTAAAAATCCAATGAAGTGCTCTTCTTTTAATGGTTTAGAAAAGAAATACCCTTGTATATCATCGCAATGGTTTTTAGCCAAAAAATCAAACTGTTGTTTAGTTTCTACGCCTTCTGCAATGACTTCTAACCTTAAACTTTTTGCCATGGAAATTATTGCAAGCGTAATTGCCGTGTCATCTTTATCTACCACCAGTTCATCCACAAAAGACTGATCAATTTTTAAAGCATCTAGCGGAAAGCGTCTTAAATAAGATAAAGAAGAATAGCCAGTCCCAAAATCATCGATTGCTATCCTAATGTTCATACTTTTTATTTCTTCCAGTATGGCGACCGCTTTATTGACGTCTCGCATAACCATGCTTTCTGTAATTTCAACTTCTAACAGATGAGGAGGAATTCGGTAGGCTTTTAAGGTGTTGCCAATGGATGACGCTAGATCGGCTTGTTTAAATTGCAATGCCGATAAATTAATCGCTATTCGTATGATTATTTGCTCTTGTAAGCATTTTGCTAGCATCATACAGGCTTGATCGAGCACCCAATCACCTATTTCTTTGATCATGCCGGAATTTTCAGCAACCGGAATAAACTCGGCGGGGCTAATACTTCCAAGAATTGGGTGTTGCCATCTAAGTAATGCTTCTGCACCGATAATTTTATTATTGGGTAAATTAAGTTGTGGCTGAAAAACTAAATGGAGTTCATCATTTTTTATTGCATTTCTTAATTCGTTTGCAAGCTGATGGCGTCGGTTAGCAATTTGGTTTAAATGAGACTCATAAAACTCATAGGTATTTCGCCCTGCATCTTTAGCTTTATACATGGCCGCGTCTGCAGCTTTCATTAATGAGTCTACGTCCATACCGTCATTAGGATATAAACAGACGCCTATACTAACTGTGGTGTTGACTTGAAAACCGGATAGCTCAAAAGGGCTATCAAAACTAGAGACTATTTTTTCAACAACATCGATTACATTGTTAGTCTTTTTAATTCTATTTAATATGATGACAAATTCATCACCACCAAGTCGCGCTAAGGTATCGTCTTCTCTAATATGTTCTTGCAGTCGCTGGCTTGTTGATTTTAATAATTGATCGCCTATTGCATGGCCAAGTGAATCGTTAACGTCTTTAAAATGGTCTAGGTCGAGAAACATGACCGCCATCATGATGTTTTCTCGAGAGGCCGCTTTGACCGCTATTTTAATTCGATCCATACACAATGCACGATTAGGTAATTGAGTAAGCGAATCATAATTGGCTAAATACTGTAAATCCTTGACGGCACTTTCCAAACGTCTTCGATTAATATGAAGCGCTTCATGGGCGCGATCTCTTTCATGTTGATTATTTTCAATGGTTTCTAGCATTAAATTGAAAGAACGCGCTAGCGAGCCGATTTCATCYTCTCCGTAATTAGGAACCCTAATACTATAATTATTACTGTGGCTWATTCGACGACTGATCTGCTCTAAGGTGACAATTCGGGTAGAAATACTTTTTTGCATTTTTTGTGCRACAAGGTAGATRATAAAGCTGAGTATCAWTAAGACGACAAAACTATAAATGACATAGGTTTGAGTTTGTCKATCAAAATCACGACGTGATATTTTTAARTAAACYACCCCRGCAATTTCATCKTYTTTTTGTGCWACTTGCCAAACATATAAATACTTTGAACCCCAYCKRMSWGWGGTAATGTTTTTATATTCGGAATCGCTAATRTACTTTCCATCTGARCCTTCTTTAATAGCGACTTGTTGTCCAATAGCATCAAAAATAGCGCCACTTGATTGGCTATCTAAAAAAGCATTTTGTAAAACYGATGAGACGGCTKCGAATTCATMTTTTAATAATGGCTCGAGCGCAAGATCCGCTAAAAGTTTAGCTTGAGACGTTGCRTTTTTAATCATCGCRTYTTTATTTGATTKATGATTATTKATGCCGATCACAAGCATTCCCRTGCTTAACGCCGAGATACARATGGTGAGAATGATTAAAATGAGGCGGTTTTTTATTGAGCGTCGCCAAATCATTTGAATTTTCCCAGTGTTAACCTATAAAAATAAGTTAAATCAATTTTATAAAAAAAGGTTGTCAAAATGTGTGTTTTTCTTCTGGTCAATGTTCCACTCTTCCCAGTATAATACGCGGTTTTTAAGAGATGCAATTGTTATCCCATTTGAGCTTCAAAATAAATGGGTTTTATTCTTATTATTCGCTTGTCTAGAAACGGTTTTTTGAATGGTTTGACTTGTTTTTTCCATGCCAAAATATCAAGTAAGTACCTGCTAACTAGACTATAGTAATTTTACTAACATAAAACTAGAAAAATTTATGATTAAAATCAAAAAAGGTTTAGACCTTCCAATCACCGGAAGCCCTAAACAGGAAATTCACGCCGGCCCTCCAATTACTCAAGTTGCATTGCTTGGAGAGGACTATATCGATATGAAGGCGTCTATGCATATTAGGATAGATCATCCAGTTAAATGTGGTGATTTAATGTGGACAGACAAAAAAAATGAAGGTGTACGATACACTGCGCCTGCTAGTGGCAAAATTGTTGCTATAAACCGTGGCGCAAAGCGTAAGTTGCTTTCTGTTGTGATTGAAATGGAAGGTGATGAGAGTGTCGAATTTGAAAAAACATCTCTTGATGAGTTATCGTCGCTAGGTAAAGAAAATATTACTGAACGATTAAATCAAGCCGGCTTATGGGCTGCGCTCAGAACTAGGCCAAACAGTAAAGTCCCCAAGCGTGGTGATTCACCCGTAGCTATTTTTGTATCAATTATGGACTCAAATCCATTGTCAGCCGATCCTCAAGTAGTGATTAAAGAAAAAGAGTCTGAATTTAATCATGGATTAACCATTCTTAAGCAATTGACCGAGGGCGAACTTTTTGTCTGTTATGACGGTAACCAAGGCTTAAACATTGAAACAAACGAAGTGGCTAACTATCAGGCGTTTGCAGGTGTACATCCTGCGGGAAACGTTGGTACGCATATCCACTTTTTAAAGCCGGTTAATGGCAACCGACAAGTTTGGCATATCAATTATCAAGAAGTGATCACTATTGGCGAATTATTTGTTACTGGTCGATTAAGCTGTGACCGCGTGATTGCTCTTGCAGGCCCTTTGGTTAAAGAACCTCGTTTAATCAGAACTAAGCAAGGTGCCAATATTGAAGAGTTGTTAAAAGACCAAATTGACCCAAATGACGAGCGGGTAATATCAGGTTCTGTTTTTAACGGTCACATAGCGGTTCATCATCGAGCATTTTTAGGTCGTTATCACAATCAGATAAGTGTATTGGCAGAGGGCCGTGAAAAAGAATTATTTGGTTGGTTGCATGCCGGGGTGGATAAGTTTTCTGAGACAAAAGCATTTATTTCCCATCTAACCCCTAAAAAACAATTTGCGTTAAATACATCCACCCACGGAAGCGAAAGAGCCATCATGCCTATTGGTAGTTATGAGCGTGTTATGCCTTGGGATATTTTACCAACACAATTAATTAGAGCGATTGTGGTTGGCGACACCGATGGCGCGCAAGAATTAGGTTGTTTAGAGTTTGACGAAGAAGATTTAGCGCTTTGTACCTTTGTCTGTCCGGGTAAATATGAATATGGTCCCATCCTGCGAGATGTGCTTACCACCATTGAGAAGGAAGGCTAATGAAAAGTTTAAGAGAATATCTCGATCACTTAGAACCGCATTTTGATAAAGGCGGTAAATATGAAAAGTGGTATGCGCTTTATGAAGCAGCAACTACCATTTTATATACACCAGGTCATGTGACTCGTTCAGCTTCTCATGTAAGAGATAGCATTGATTTAAAAAGAATTATGATTTTTGTCTGGGCCTGTACTTTTCCGGCGATGTTTTGGGGAATGTATAACGTGGGTTATCAAGCCGTAGATGCTATGGCGCAAACCGGTGTCACCGAGTTAAGTGGTTGGCGCGGTTATATGATGGATTTATTTGGTGCGTCTTACTCGAAAGATATTTTAAGTTCACTTTATATCGGCGCTCTTTATTTTGTGCCTATTTACGTAACAGCGTTTATTATTGGTGGTTTTTGGGAAGTCTTGTTTGCGTCCGTAAGAGGACATGAAATAAATGAAGGTTTTTTTGTCACCTCGATTCTTTTCGCATTAATTCTTCCCCCAGAAATTCCTCTCTGGCAAGTCGCGTTAGGTATTAGTTTTGGTGTTGTCATTGCTAAAGAAGTTTTTGGCGGAACCGGTAAAAACTTTCTTAACCCAGCGCTTGCAGGACGCGCGTTTTTATTCTTTGCATATCCTAGTGATATGTCAGGGGATGTTTGGACGGTTGTAGATGGTTTTTCTGGTGCTACACCCTTGGCCGCAGCCGCAACCGGTGATTTATCCTACGCGATTGATGAAAACTGGTGGAACGCTTTTTATGGGTTAATTCCAGGTTCAATTGGCGAGGTGTCTACTCTAATGATTTTGATAGGCGGTTTATTGTTGGCCTACCTCCGAATCGCATCGTTTAGAATTATTATTAGTGTTTTTGCCGGTATGGTGGCGACTTCCTTATTGCTGAACTGGATTGGAAGCGAGACTAATGCAATGTTTGCGATGCCATGGGAATGGCATTTAGTCACCGGAGGTTTTGCTTTTGGTATGGTGTTTATGGCAACCGATCCGGTATCAGCATCATTAACCAATAAAGGTAAGTTTTACTTTGGATTTTTAATTGGTTTGATGTGTGTATTGATTAGAGTGGTTAACCCAGCATTTCCAGAAGGCATGATGTTAGCGATTTTATTCGCCAACTTATTTGCCCCTTTAATAGACCATTTTGTCGTTCAAGCCAATATTAAGCGGAGGGCTAAACGTTATGTCAGCTAAAACAAGTTCCGAAAGTTTTGTTAAAACGATTTCTGTAGCGGTCGTTTTGTGTTTGGTTTGTTCAGTGATTGTTTCTAGTGCAGCAGTTTTACTTAAAGACAAACAGCTTGCTAATGCATCGTTAGATAAGAAAAAAAATATTTTAGTCGTCGCTAACTTGCTAAAACAAGATACTGATATCGAAGAAGCATTCGCCAATATTGAGCAGAGGTTTGTCGATTTAAAAACTGGACATTTTGTTTCTGTTGAAAGCCCTGACTCTTTTAATCAACGTAAACTAGCGAAAGAAGAGAGTTCTAGTATTGCTATTGAAAAAGATTTAGCAAGAATCGGTCGACGTTCAAAAATTGCTTCAGTTTATTTAGTTAAAGATAACAATCAAATTCAAACCATTATTTTGCCAATCCATGGTAAAGGTTTGTTTTCTACTTTATATGGATTTATTGCGCTCAAAGCGGATAAGCAATCGATTGTCGGCTTAAAGTTTTACGAGCAAGGTGAAACCCCTGGTTTGGGTGGCGAAGTTGAAAATCTTCGTTGGCTAGCTCTTTGGAGAGATAAAAAATTGCTAGATGATAATGGCAAACCTGCGTTAAAACTGGTTAAAAGTATTCCTAAAAATGAGTTTGAAGTGGATGCACTATCCGGTGCAACTATGACCACTCGTGGATTACAAAATATGCTCGACTATTGGTTAAGTGAAGATGGTTTTGGTCCGTTTCTCGCGCAGTTAAATGTTAAGGGAGGAGCGTAACGATGGCTATCAGTAAGCAAGAAATAAAAGGCGTTATTCTTAAACCTATTTTAGATAATAACCCGATTGCGTTACAAGTCTTAGGTGTTTGTAGTGCACTTGCGGTAACCAGTAAATTAGAAACCGCTTTAGTGATGTGTTTGGCTCTAACATTAGTGACCGCCTGTTCAAATATGTTGATCAGTTTAATTAGAAAGCAAATTCCTTCGAGCATTCGAATTATTGTTCAAATGACGGTGATTGCATCATTAGTCATCGTGGTTGATCAATTATTAAAAGCTTATGCCTTTGGTACATCCAAACAAATGTCTGTTTTCGTTGGTTTAATTATCACTAACTGTATTGTYATGGGACGAGCCGAAGCMTATGCGATGAARAATGGACCTATYATGAGCTTTTTTGATGGTATCGGAAAYGGTTTAGGTTAYTCYGCMATYTTRATCGTHGTTGCCGTVATAAGAGAATTRTTTGGCTCTGGTAGCATTTTAGGATTTACTATTTTGCATCCCATCCAAGATGGTGGTTGGTATCAAACCAATGGATTGTTGTTNTTACCACCAAGTGCTTTTTTCATTATCGGATTATTTATTTGGGCGCTTMGAACTTGGAAGCCTGAACAAGTTGAGGAGTCMAACTAATGGAACATTATATTAGTTTATTTATTCGYTCAGTTTTTATAGARAACATGGCTTTRTCYGCKTTTTTAGGRATGTGTACTTTCCTAGCGGTWTCTAARAAAGTTCAAACAGCTATTGGYTTAGGTGTYGCWGTTGTKGTSGTWCAGGCSATYACMGTWCCRGTAAAYAATTTGYTATCGACTTATTTAYTWMAAGARGGWGCRYTAGCKTGGGCTGGTATGCCAGACGCTGATTTAAGTTTTTTGGGGTTGATTGTTTATATTGGCGTGATTGCTGCCATCGTTCAAATTTTAGAAATGATCCTCGACAAGTTTTTCCCAGCCCTTTATCAAGCCTTGGGAATTTTCTTACCTTTAATTACAGTTAACTGTGCAATTTTAGGTGGCAGTTTATTTATGATCCAGCGTGAATATGATTTAGCTGAATCAGTTGTTTACGGGATCGGAAGTGGATTTGGTTGGATGTTAGCCATCGTTGCACTTGCTGGAATTAGAGAGAAAATGAAATATAGCGATGTACCCGATGGACTTCGCGGTTTAGGAATTACCTTTATTACGGTTGGCTTAATGGCATTAGCGTTTATGTCATTCTCCGGCGTTCAACTTTAATAAAAAGGAATTAAGAAATGTTAAATACAATTATTATTGGTGTGAGCATGTTTACCTTAGTCATTTTGACTTTGGTATTAATTATTCTTGCTGCTAAATCAAGTTTAGTCAGTACCGGCGCTGTGCGTATTGGTGTTAATGGCGAAGATGATAAAGCAATCACCGCTAACGCCGGAGGAAAGCTTTTAGGTATACTTGCCGATGTAGGCGTTTTTGTTCCTTCAGCCTGTGGTGGTGGCGGAACTTGTGGTCAATGTAAATGTATTATTAAGTCTGGTGGCGGATCAATCTTGCCAACAGAAGAAGGACATATTAATAAGCGTGAAGCGAAGGAAGGTTATCGATTATCTTGTCAAGTTAACGTAAGACAAGATATGGAAATTGAATTGCCAGAAGAAATCTTTGGTGTGCAAAAATGGGAGTGTGAAGTTGTTTCTAATAATAATAAAGCGACGTTTATTAAAGAATTGGTTTTAAAGTTACCTCAAGGCGAAAGTGTTCCTTTTAAAGCGGGTGGTTATATTCAAATTGAATGCCCTCCCTATAAGTTAAGCTACAAAGAATTTGATGTTGATCCAGAGTATCATCCAGATTGGGATCACTTTAAAATTTGGGATGTTGTTTCCGAAGTGAAAGAACATGTAACTCGCGCTTATTCTATGGCTAACTATCCTGGTGAAGAAGGGATCATCATGTTAAACGTTCGGATCGCTTCACCGCCTCCAAGAAATATGACTTTGCCTGCAGGAAAAATGTCGTCTTATATTTTCAATTTAAAGCCCGGCGATAAGGTGACTATCTCCGGACCTTATGGCGAATTTTTTGCCAAAGAAACTAAAAATGAAATGGTGTTTATTGGTGGCGGTGCTGGAATGGCTCCAATGCGTTCACATATATTTGATCAATTAAAACGACTGAAAACCGATCGCAAAATTACTTTTTGGTATGGCGCAAGAAGCAAACGTGAAATGTTTTATGATGAAGAGTACGATCTATTAGCTAAAGAAAATGACAACTTTAAATGGCATGTTGCTCTTTCCGACCCTCAACCAGAAGATAATTGGGAAGGTTTAACCGGTTTTATTCATAATGTGTTGCATGATGAATATTTAAAGCTTCACGACGCGCCTGAAGACTGTGAATATTATATGTGTGGACCGCCGATGATGAATGCGGCGGTAATTAAAATGTTAGAAGATCTGGGCGTTGAAAAAGATAATATATTCCTAGATGATTTTGGTGGGTAGTTTTTAGAATTTCACCCTCTTGATAAATTGCTCCTGCATTTATCATGTGGCCTACATCCTTGCAGGAATCCCCAGCCCTCTCCCGTCAAGGGAGAGAGAGATTAAAGGTTTCTCGAGCATGCGAAACAAACCTCTTTTAGTAATGTTGCTTTTACTCATATCATCTTGTGATGATAAAGTTAATGATACTAATAAAAAAGAATATCGTCAGTTTATTGGTTTTACCATGGGCACAACCTATCAAATAACCATTGAATCCACTCAACAAGAGCAACATATTTTACATCAGAAAATTGATTCTCGGTTAATTGAAATTAATCAATTAATGTCTACTTATATCAAAGATTCTGAGCTTTCATTATTTAATAAAAATGAAAGTCTACTTTGTATTCCAATGTCACAAGAGAATCTATTTGTTATCAAACAAGCAGTAGCGATCAGCAAACAAACAAATGGTAAATTTGATGTAACGCTTGATCCGTTAATTAAAGAGTGGGGCTTTGATACAAAACAGACTAATGATCACATTCCGAGTAATAAGATTATATCTAAGCTTTTAGAAAAAATTGGCTATTCAAAATTGCATCTAGAAAAAGACTGTATTCAAAAAGATTTAAAATCTCTCTCCATTAATTTGTCTGCAATTGCAAAAGGGTATGGTGTTGACCAAATTGCAAACGTTATATCAAATCACGGTATCCAAAATTATTTAGTCGAGATTGGTGGTGAAACAGCGTCTAAAGGACAAAACTCCAAATCAATTAATTGGCGATTAGCAATCGAGGCGCCTATTGAGAAAGCACGCCAGATTCAAAAGGTGTTTGAACCTAAAGATTTAGGTGTTGCCACATCAGGCAACTATCGAAATTATTTTGATAAAGACGGAGTGCGGTATTCTCATACGATTGATCCAACAACGGGTAAACCAATCACTCATAACTTAGCATCAGTTACCGTTTTACATGAACAAACCATGATGGCGGATGCTTATGCAACGGCATTTATGGTAATGGGTTCTGAAGAGTCTTTGATTTTTGCAGAGTCAAAGGATTTAGCTATCTATTTATTAGTGAAAACGAAAGACGGATTTGTTGAACGATATAGCTCTGAATTTTTAAAACATTTACCAAACGAAAGTAGAGATTAACCCTTGGAAATATTTATTATTACATTTGTGTTGATGTTAATCATAGTGACAATTATGTCTGTTGGTTATATTTTTCAAAAGAAGAAAATAAAAGGCAGTTGCGGTGGCATTTCTGATCTTGGATTAGAAAAAGTGTGTGATTGTGATGAGCCTTGCGATAAACGGAAAGAAATGATTAAACGTTTAGAAGAGCAAAAACACGAAGAAGATTTGATTAATATAAAAAATATTTAAAACTATTTTTGAACAGAAAAAAACAATCTTTCTTATTTTAAACCTCGCAGATATCTGTACTTAACATCAAACAAACAATAGCTGATGGTTAAATGAGATCAAGCTGTTCGAATAACAATTTTATTATTTTCTCGCATCACTTGGTTTTCAATTTTAAAGCGCATTGCATACAACCCATTCACATCTTTTAATAACGGATCGACCGATTTTTTTTCATCGGAGGTGAGTGAGGTATAATAATTAAGTGGTCTTTGCATCATCCATTGTGAAAAAGGCATTACACTTCTTTGCTCTTCTGAATCGCCAATTTTAAATTGATGCATACCTAACATTCTAGGTACTTCGACGGACTGTCCTGTGGAAATATTGTTGGTTTCTTTTGCATACCATTCTGCCAATTTATTAGATGTGTCTTCTAATACAGGCCATTGAAATTCAAATAAATTTTTAAGAATTGGATAAAGAGTTTCGGGTACTTCATCATTAGGTAAAAGTTCGCCATCAATATTTGAGGCATCTTTCATTCTTTCTACCCATTCAGCTACTTTAGGCGCTTGTTCAGAAATTAAYTTTTTAGGGTAAGGGTCGCGATACAAATGAGCCCATAATGAAGCGATAAAACCAAAATCTGCAATACAAGGTTTACTACCTAATAGAAAATCATAATGAGAAAAATGTTCATTGAGTGATGGTAAAAACTCTTTTTCAAACCACTTTTCTATTCCAGGAATTGATTTTTCTGTGATGCCTATTTTGGGAACCATACCTCTAAATTTGCTACCAATCTTTTTGCCTAAAAAGTGTTTAATGAACCCAGGCATATTAGGCGTGAGAATACTGCCAAATTCTTTGTATAAAAAAGGTTGATTCACTGAATCAAAATTCCAACGATAGTGCATTGCAGGCATCAGCAACCATTCATCGCCATAAAGTTCCAGTAAAAGAGAAACAAGTCTTTGCTTAGGTGTTGTAGGATAAACAGGTCGGCTAGATGGGACTTCTTCTAAATGATCGATGATGTTAGTAGTGTCTTGGAGATACTCTCCAGTAGGTGTTTTTACAACGGGAATGTATTTAACGCCGGTGTTTGGTACGATGATTTTCTTATAAACCCCAGCAGTCGATAAAACATCATCAAAGTCAAAAAGTTTATAACGAAGGTAAGCACGTACTTTTCCGCTATACATTGAAAAATCAGCGCCATAAAGGGTATAGTCTGCCACAGGATCACCAAATTGACTCTTTTGAAGTGGTTTTAGTATAGCTTATTTTCGTTTAAAAAAAGGTGAGTTCTTTATATTGTTCTAATAATTTTGGAGCAATGTGATGCAATCGGAAAACTGAAGGAAATTCTACTTAAATGGTCAATCAATTGTCTACTCAAACGAAAGCTCAGCTTAAATATATCGATATAGGAGTTAATCTAACCAATAAACGTTTTGATAAAGATCGAACCGTCATTATCAAAGAAGCTGAAAAGAATGGTGTAGTTAAACAGATTGTAACCGGGACTAATCTAGCTGAAAGCAAAAAGGCTTTACAGTTAACCAAGGATTTCCCACACAACCTTTACTCGACAGCTGGATGCCATCCACACGATGCAAAAGACTTTCAATTATCAGATTTGGAAGAATTACGTGGTTTGCTTAAAGATCCTCAAGTGGTGGCCGTGGGGGAGTGCGGTTTAGACTTCAATCGTAATTTTTCACCTGAACAAGATCAATTGAGAGTGTTTGAACAGCAATTAGAATTGGCGGTTGAGTGCCAGAAACCCGTTTTTTTACATGAAAGAGATGCCTTTGAGGCTCAATATAAGTTATTAAAAAAATATGCTCCGAAATTAAACGGTGGTGTAGTGCATTGTTTTACTGGTGAAGTTGAACATATGCAAGCGTATCTTGATCTGGGTTTATTTATCGGGATAACTGGGTGGATTTGCGATGAAAGACGAGGTGTAGATTTATATAATAATGTTCATTTAATACCAAGCGATCGTCTTTTGTTGGAAACAGATGCACCTTATCTTTTACCTAGAGATTTACCCAAAGAGCTTAGAGCAAAACCTAAAAGTAGTCGAAATTTACCGCAGTATTTACCGCATATAGCAGAAACTATTGCTCGAGCAAGGGATCAAGAATTAGTGGAGTTAGCTGAAAGATGGTATTCGAATACTGAGAAGTTATTTAGATTCTAAAGATAAATCCCCCTCAGTCCCCCGACAATTGCTCCTGCATTGTTCTACTAAGTTACATCCATGTAACGACCTTCGCAAAGGGGGAGGTGAAAGTCAACTTAACTCTTTCTCGAAGAAGATTTTTATGGTTTTGGTCCCCCTCTTTGCGAAGATAGTTACATGGATGTAACATAATAGAGCAATGCATGGAGCAATTGCCGAGGGGTTAGGGGAGATTTAGGGTTTTAATATGAATAAATCAGCTGATAACCAGCAAGTCATAGTGTTACATGGTTTAGGTCGCTCGCCTAGAAGCATGAAAAAGCTTGAGTCTTGTTTGATAAGAGAAGGATTTAATGTTTTTAATATTGGATATCCAAGTCACTTTGATGATTTTGAATCCATTCTTTCTCAGCTTATTAGCTCAGTTAAAGCACAGATCAATCCTGATTTACCAGTTCATTTTATTGGACATTCGTTTGGTGGGTTGATGATCAGAGGCTTGTTAGCAAATAGAGAACAATGGTTAGAAAAGGGCACAACTTGCCTAGACAATTCCCGATGTGTGATGCTTGGTACTCCCAACAAAGGGACTTCGATAGCAAAATTCATGACTGAACATCCCATTCTTAAACACCTTACTCCCAAAGTGAGCATCGAATTAGTCCCCAATAGCCAACTAATTGCGAACTTGCCTGAGCCAAGCATAGAAACGGGTATTATCGCCGGAAATAAGCCATTTACCCCTTGGATTCCGGTGACATGGTTTTACAAAAAAGCGAGTGCCAACGCGCCAGGAGATGGCGTAGTAGAGATATCTAGTACCCAATGTAGCAATATGTCAGACTTTCTTGTAATGCCCTTGCATCACTCCTTTATGATGTGGGATAGTCAGCTTATCGAACAAAGTATCCATTTCCTTAGAAATGGTTGTTTTGTAAATGGAATGCATGAGTCTGAATAAAAAACGTTAATTTACATTTAGAAGTAACTTGCTTTGAAAATTCAATTGGAAAAAGAATATGTCTAAACAAATAAATATGACTAAAGAACCAAATCAGTTCGCGCTTTTAAAAGAACGGCGGTTTTTACCATTTTTCTTAACTCAAACTTTAGGTGCACTAAACGATAATGTATTTAAAAATGCTTTAGTTATTATGATTGGTTTTCAAAGCGTTAGTGCGTTTGGAATGAATAATAAATTACTAGTTACGGCAGCTGCTATTGTTTTCATATTACCTTTTCTATTATTTTCTGCAACATCGGGACAAATTGCAGAAAAGTTTGAAAAATCCAGAAGCATTCGTTTCGTAAAAATTGCCGAAATATTTATCATGGCTTTAGCCACGTTAGGTTTATACCTAAATAATTTTGAATTACTAATAGGCGTTTTATTTTTGATGGGAACTCAATCTACTATTTTTGGGCCGATTAAATATGGATTGTTACCTCAGCATTTAGAAGAGGACGAATTGGTTGGCGGTAACGGTCTAATTGAATCAAGTACATTTCTTGCTATTTTGATTGGCACAATTGTTGGTGGGGCTCTCGGTGAACTTGGGGATTCAGCGTTATGGTTATCAGGAACTCTGCTTATATTTTCCATCCTAGGTTATTGGATTAGTCGCTCAATTCCTCATACACCAGCCGTAGCACCAACTCTAAAAATAAATTGGAATTTGTACTCGGAAACAATTACTAATCTACGTTTCTTAGGTACAAATAAGGTGGTTTTCTTGGCGGTCTTAGGAATTTCTTGGTTTTGGTTTTATGGCGCAGTTTTTTTAGCTCAGATTATTTCTTATACCCAGTATACTTTAGCAGGAACAGGCTCCGTGGCGATTTTGGTCTTAGCGACTTTTTCAATTGGAATAGCAATTGGATCAATACTTTGCGAAAAACTATCTGGAGGTCGTATTGAAATTGGATTAGTTCCTATTGGAGCAATTGGGTTAAGTGTTTTCGCAATTGATTTATATTTCGCAAATACTAGTTCAGGGTTGCAAGCTACTTACAATTGGGTTGAGTTTTTGAATATATCTGGGAGCCTCCATGTATTAATTGATTTTATATGCATAGGCATTTTCGGAGGAATATTCACCGTTCCGCTTTACGCGCTTTTGCAACAACGAAGCGAAAAGGAATTTTTGTCTAGAATTATAGCAAGTAATAATATAATGAATGCTCTTTTTATGGTGGTGTCAGGCTTATTTGCAATGATTCTGCTGGCCTTTGATTTTTCAATACCAGAAATCTTTCTTGTTACAGGTATCATTAACATCTTTGTTGCGATTTATGTTTTCTCCAAAGCGCCAGAATTTATTACTCGATTTATAACTTGGTGTTTAATCAATACACTTTACCGAATGAGACAATTAAATTTAAGTTCAATTCCTAAAAAAGACGGTTGTGTTTTAGTTTGTAACCATGTCAGTTTTGTTGATGCATTAATTATTGGTGGATACTGTAAACGAAATGTTCGTTTTGTTATGGATCATCGAATCTTTAAAATGCCAATCGTTGGTGGTTTCTTTAAAATTATAGGTGCAATCCCAATTGCCCCCGCTCATGAAGATGCAGAAATGAAAGATAGAGCCTTTGATCAAATTGCTGAAGCGTTAGAGCAAGGTGAAGTAGTTTGTATATTCCCTGAAGGCAAGCTGACCGCCAATGGTGAATTGGGTGAATTTAAACAGGGCATCGAAAAAATCATTGCAAGAACACCAGTGCCTGTCGTACCAATGGCGCTTAAAGGACTTTGGGGCAGTTGGTTTAGCCGTTCTGGCGGTGAAGCGATGAAAGGCTTACCTAAAAGATTCTATTCCAAAATTGAACTGGTAGTAGGCGATTTAATTCCTGCTGAAAATGTGACTAGCGAGTATTTACAAGAACAAGTTTTAATATTGAAATGTGCGTAATAAGAGCAGAAACTTAGGAATATTATTATGATTGGAAAATGTATTTGCGGACAAGTTCAGTTTAAGTTGAAAGGAAAAACACCTAATTTATATCAGTGCCACTGCAAGCTTTGTCGAAAACAAGGAGGCTCGGCTTCTAACACTGCAACTATAGTCGATCTAACTTCTTTTTCCTGGATATCGAGTGAAGATAAAATTACTTATTATAAAAAGGATAGCGGGTTTTCTTCAAATTTTTGTTCGAGTTGCGGATCCCCTGTTCCAAACAAACTACGTGATTCAGATTACCAATGGATCCCTGCTGGACTATTAGATGGCGATGATAAGTTGTTGATTGTCGCGCATATCTATACCGATTCAAAAGCTGACTGGGCAGAAATCCCAGTTAGTGGAATGCATTATAAAACCATGCCTGACTTAGAAGAGTTTCTCGAGGTCTTACAAAGCGGTACTGATTAAATACTAAATAGATTCCGAAATTTCAATCAGTAAATCTTTGTACTCTTCGGCTTTCCTCTTAATCGCTTCTATTTTCGCGCTATTGATACTTGGCATTGCCGTTTCCATCGCTCTCATTTTGGTTTCTAAAACTCTCATTTTGACTGCCATTTTTCTTGTCGCGACTTCTATTTTCTTAGTTATTTCATTAACATTAATAGAACGGCCGTCAAACTCAAGATTATCTAAAGAATCTTCAAGCTTCTCAGCTTCATCTTCCATATCCTCAGCAACAAGCTCCATCTTCTCTGCCCACAATTCCATAGCCTCACTATCAACGTCTATAGCCACTTCGAGTTTTTCTAGACTTTTTTCCATCTCTAGAATATCTTTCTTTTGGCTTTCGGTTAATTGATCATAAGTGAAGGTTTTATCATTAACATGATAGGTCGTTTTGCCAGAATAAAATTCTGACGAGTGATTGGTTGCATGGCTAGTTTTACATGCAGTTAATAACATACACATGACGAATGCTGCACTCATGGCTAGTAAAGGGGCTGTAGATTGATTTTTTAACATGGTGAATTCCTGTAATATTTTAAAGTGTAGAATTTTAAATTTTAATCTTGCTATGTTTCTTATGTCGTTAGCTGTGTTGAAAAAGTTTGCTTAGGGATAATTTTTATTGAATAATTTGCTCTAATTCTTGAAACCAATAAAGTCAAAAGCTCCTAAAATGTAATTAAACCTGCGTATTGAGAATAAATATGAATATTTGGAACGCGATCGATGATCAGATCAGTGAAAATTGTGGATTGCTTTTTTCTACAGAATCTCGCCAAACTCTTTCCGGCGGAGATATAAATAAAGCGTATTGTTTGTCAAACAAGCAAGATCGCTACTTCGTAAAGATCAATAAATCAACGTTAGAAAGTATGTTTTCAGCCGAATGCATAGGATTAAATGCTCTTGTTGCTAGTAAAACCTTTAAAATCCCTAAAGTCATCGCTAAAGGTGTGTTTGAAGATAAGTCATATTTGGTTTTAGAATTTATTGAAATGATTGCAACAGGTAATACTTTTGAGTTCGCAAAAGCGTTAGCGAATCTCCATTTAAAGACTCATGCGAGCTTCGGTTTTGAATCCGATAATTTTATTGGTTTAAATATTCAGGAAAATAATTGGTGTGAAAATTGGGGCGAATTTTTTATTAACTATCGATTAAAACCGCAGTTGAAAAAAATTGAATCTTCTCATTCGTTAGGTCAAACAAAGAGATTGTTAGTAAGTATCTCAGAATTTCTAAATCAACATCAACCAAAACCATCTTTAGTTCATGGTGATTTATGGCAAGGCAATGTTAGTTATTTGAGAAATGGATTACCGGTAATTTACGATCCTGCTTGTTATTATGCTGACCATGAAGTTGATTTAGCGATGTTAGAGCTTTTTGGAAGTCCAGGTAATAACTTTTTCGAACACTACCATAAATATTATCCGATTCATTCAGGCTATTCGATAAGAAAAGAGATATACAACCTTTATCATATTCTTAATCACGCCAATATGTTCGGTGGTGGTTATGTTCAACAATCAAAATCGATGCTAGAAAATATCGTTCGATTGTTGAATTTTAATTAGATAATTGTGATCTTATATAGCTTACCGCATAGTCACCAACTCTTCAGCTGAAGTAGGATGAATCGCAACGGTATTATCAAAGTCTGCTTTAGTTGCACCCATTTTAACTGCCACAGCAAAACCTTGAAGCATTTCATCCGCGCCTAAACCGATAATATGAATTCCGACTACTTTTTCATTATCACCTGCACACACTAATTTCATTTTTGTAGGCTGACGGTGTTTTGTTATCGCCGTGTACATTGCAGTAAAACCCGAGGTATAAACCGTTACATCGTCATCATATTGCTCTCTAGCCTCGGCTTCTGTTAATCCTATAGTCCCAATCGCGGGATGAGAAAAAACCACGGTTGGAATTAAGTTGTAATCGAGTTTTTCATGGGTTTTGCCATTAAATAAGCGTTCTGATAACCGTCTTCCTGCGGCTACTGCTACAGGTGTAAGTTGTGCTCTACCAGTGTTATCGCCAACTGCATAAACGTTTTCGATGGAAGTGTTTTGGTATTCATCGGTAATGATATAACCGCGCGCATCTAATTCTAGTTCAATGTTTTCAATCCCGAGACCGGTAGTAATTGGCGAGCGTCCAATAGCGTATATCACGGCATCCATATTCGGAATATCAGCGTTTGAATTAGTTGCTATCTCAATTTGATCTTTATCATTTTTAACCAGTTGAGTGATTTGAGTGCGTCGGTGAATAGTGATGCCTTCTTCTTGCATCTGCTCGACCAAAGTTTCTCTGATGATTGGGTCAAACTCTCTAAGCGGATCATCTTTTCTTACAACAAGATGAGTTTCGCTACCTAGCGCATTTAATAATCCAGCAAGTTCTACCGCGATATAGCCGGCTCCTACAATAACCACTTTTTTAGGTTGGCTTTTTAAAGCAAAAAATCCATCTGAATCCAATATGTGTTC
This sequence comes from Kangiella sp., assembly GCA_002733465.1. Taxonomy (GTDB): domain Bacteria; phylum Pseudomonadota; class Gammaproteobacteria; order Enterobacterales; family Kangiellaceae. Next base: position 34,000 of record NVVT01000016.1, on the reverse strand, counting down.
TTTACCTTCTATTTCAGGAATACTAGGCTCACCGCCTGTGGCAATTAGGATTTTATTGGTTGTAATTAAACGATCGCCGACTTTTATAGTATGAGGGTCTTGAATCACTCCCCAGCCTTTAATTAGATCGATGTTATTTTTTTCGAGGAGATTGTCGTAGGATGCATGAATTCGGCTGATATACGCTTCTCTATTATCAACTAGGGTTTTCCATGAGTGAGACTTTAACGTAACGTCAAAACCGTAATCAGGCGCATATTTGAATGCATCCGCTACTTGCCCCGCAAACCACATGACTTTCTTTGGGACACAACCTACATTTACACAGGTTCCTCCAAGTGCTTTTGCTTCTATGATGGCGCATTTTTGTCCATACATAGAGGCTCTATTAATCGATGCTATACCGCCACTGCCTCCGCCTATTGCTACGTAATCATAGTCATATTCGTGAGAGCTTGAATTTGTCATACTATTTTCACCTTTCGTTCTGTCGCTGTCTAAATAGACAGCCAAACTTGCTTGTATTTCAATATGCTGATAGTTTGCGCGTTATCAACCCTTTTGGCAATTTATGTATGACTATAATTAACCCCTTATTATTGAATAATCCAATAGAACAAGTGGCCAACATTAAGCCCGAGCATGTTGCTGAGGCAATCGAGCAAGTGATTGACATTAATAAGGAAGCGCTGAAGAGGTTAAAGGAAAAATTATCAGGCTCTCAAGGTTTTAATTGGGATGAGTTCATGTATCCATTGGAAGTGATGGAAGATAAGTTGGGTAAGGTTTGGTCTCCAGTTTCCCATTTAAATAGTGTTTGTAATAGCGATGAATTACGTACTGCCTACGATCAAGCTTTGGCATTACTTACTGATTATTCAACAGAGCAAGGGCAAGACAAAGAGCTTTTCAAGTTAACCGAGACACTTTACAAATCACGTGACAAGCTAAACCTATCGGCTACAAAAATTCATATTCTTAAAGATTCACTGATTGGTTTTAAATTGTCAGGGCTAGACTTAAATGAAGAAGATAAAAAGCAATATGCAAAGATTCAATCAAGATTAGCTGAACTATCTTCAAAGTATGAGCAGAATCTAATGGATGCGACTATGGCGTGGAATAAGCATTTTGATAACGCTGATTCGCTTGCCGGATTACCTGAAACAGAAATTGAAATGTTAAAAGGAATGGCAAAAGCTAAAGAAAAAGAAGGCTATTTGGTGACTTTAGAAATTCCGAGTTATATTGCGATTATGACCTACGCCGACGATCGTGAGTTAAGAGAAGAAGTCTATCGAGCTTATGTTACTCGCTCTTCTGAATTTTCCGAAGATAAAAATATTGATAATAGCCAGGTAATGGAAGAGCTTTTATCTTTAAAAAATAAAAAGGCGAAGTTATTAGGTTTTGCACATTACGCTGAATTATCTCTAGAAAGTAAGATGGCTACGGACACAGAAGAAGTATTAGGTTTTTTATATGACTTAGCAAAATCAAGTAAAGAACAAGCGAAACAGGAGTTTAAAGCATTAAAAGATTTTGCCTCTGAAAATGGAATAACTGACTTTAAAGCATGGGACTCAGCTTATTACAGTGAAAAGCTCATGCAAAAAGAATATCAAATTTCGCAATCACAATTGAGACCTTACTTTCCTATTGATAAAGTCATTCTAGGGCTTTTTGATTTAACCAAACATCACTTCAATGTTGAAATTAAAGAAAAAATAGAAACAAATGTTTGGCACAAAGATGTCAAGCATTATCAAATTTTTAGAACTGAAAATAATCAACAAAATTTGATCGCAGAATTCTATTTAGATCCCTATGCAAGAACTCATAAACGCGGTGGTGCATGGATGGATGACTATCAAGGGCGATTTAAATTAGTTGACCAAGACTCCGAGCAAAACACTATTCAAATCCCAATAGCCTTTTTAACCTGTAATTTTACGCCAGCATCAGAAGGAAAACCTGGACTTATTACTCACGATGAAGTAGTGACATTATTCCATGAATTTGGTCATGGGATTCATCATATGTTAACTCAAGTTAATGAGTTGTCCGCGTCTGGTATTTCCAATGTGCCTTGGGACGCGGTTGAATTACCAAGTCAATTTATGGAAAATTTCTGCTATCAAGCTGAGGTCATAGAAAAAATAAGTAGCCACCATGAAACGGGTGAGTCACTACCTACGGATCTTTTAAACAAGTTGATTAAAGCTAAAAACTTCCAGTCAGCAATGATGATGGTTAGACAATTAGAGTTTTCCATATTTGATATAAAAATTCATAAAAGCGACGGATTATCTGTTGAGCAAGTGCAGAAGGTTTTAGATGAAACTAGAAGTGAAGTATCGGTTTCAACGCCTCCTAGTTTTAACCGTTTTCAGAATGGTTTTTCGCATATTTTTGCTGGTGGATATTCTGCTGGTTATTACAGTTATAAATGGGCAGAGGTTTTATCAAGCGATGCATTTTCTTTGTTTGAGGAAATGGGAGTGATGAATCCAGATGCGGGTAAAAAGTTCTTAAATGAAATATTAGAAAAGGGAGGTTCTGCAGAACCTATGGCGTTGTTTGAAAAATTTCGAGGACGCAAACCCAATGTTGATGCATTGTTAAGGCATTCTGGTATTGCTGTTTAACTAAATTAAATTATCTGAAATTGATTACTCAATTTAACATACTCAACAAGTCAATCAATGGCTTAACCGGTTTTAGTTCGCCTGGTTTTAATACTGAATGGATTAAGATATTTGCGCAGAAAAACGATTTAGAGTTGGTCGAATCAATTGCACCTTTATCTGATGATAATGCTATTTTTGAATTCCAAAGTAACAAGTTGTTTTTGCATATGCTTTTGGATGGTGAATCCTCTAGTATCCATTTTGATCTTGATGAAGGAAGCGTTGGCTACAGAGCTAAAAGCGTTAGCAAAAATAATGAATTAATTGCTAGAGCGATTGGTTGTAAATCACATTATCGTCCAAGAGTATTAGATGCGACCGCGGGCATGGGAAGAGATTCTTTTGTTATGGCGAAACTCGGCTGTGATGTTTTAATGCAAGAGCGATGCGAGCCAATTTATTTGTTACTTGAAAATGCGCTAAACCGATTATATGAAAGCCAACCAGAGTTAAAAAAATATTTACAATTACAAAAATCAAATAGTATTGAATCGTTTGATACACTAGAAATGATTGATGTGATCTATTTAGATCCGATGTTCCCGGGTCGTAAAAAATCAGCTTTGGTCAAAAAGGAAATGCGTCTTTTTAAATTACTAGCCGGAGAAGATTGTGATGCAGATAGTTTGTTGACTCATGCTTTAACAGCAAACGTAAAAAGAGTCGTGGTTAAGCGACCAAAAGGCGCCCCCCAATTAAAAGCGCTAAAACCTTCCCATGAAATAATTTCAAAAAATTTCAGATTTGATGTTTATCTAAATTAATCCGATATTTAAGTTAAAGCCTAATCTAAGGTCTAACAAACTGCAAAATATCCGCACTAGTCTTTTCTGCATGAACAAACTCACTATTATTGCTAATGGTTGAATTCAAATCACTTAAAAATGTTCGCATGTCGTTAAGCGAGTCCATCATCATTGCGGAAATTTTAAGACAAGTTTGCATCGGGTTTTTTTCTAGTCGACGAATGGAATTAATATGAAACATTAAGCCATTTAATCGTTTTTGATATTTTTGTGGTGCATTGATAATACAAGCGGTTAGCCATTCAATGCGTTTTTCTTCAAAAGCTTCAGGATCATTTTTATGCAGTGACGCCCATTCATCAAAGTCAAACTCTGGCAAATTGGATAAGCAATCTTGCGAGTGTTCTTGCTTATATCGATCGATTGATGTTGGCATATTCATCACCTACTTTGTTAACCACTTATTAACGGTAGCTTTACAAGATTGCGACATTGACCAGAAGTTGATGTACAAACAATCAAGTGTTAATAAGAATTAAAATTAATTGATTGTTCAGCTTATCAAATAAGGGGATCGGATTGAAAGGGTAATAATGAACACTTAAATCTCTTAAAGAGATGTTGGTTTGATTCTATTCTGTTTATTTCAATTGAGATTGTTTTTGTAACTAATTGATTAACAAAAGAAACTATCACTTATGTAGGGCTATTTTTCAAGAGCGTTAAATATAACCGATAGTAATTAGAAGGTTAAAAATTGACCAATAAAAGTCTATAAAAGAGGTGTCTTTATTTTTTTGGCTCGATTAAACCATAGGCTAATCGGCTAGAAGACTTCATTTTCTTTATTTCCCATGCGTTATTCAAAAAATCTAATGATAAATTAGCTTCCATTTCTATATAAATTATTGCATTTGGATTGAGAACCGATTGAAGTTTTTCTAACGTAGACTGAATAAAACCTAGCTCGTAAGGTGGATCAAGAAATACGTAATCAAACTGCTCATTTGTGCTCTGCAAAAACTGCTCTGAGGTTTGATTGATACAGCGATTGTTCTCTTCTGATGGATCGTTGGTCTGATTCAGGTTGGATGTCAGCACCTCTAAATTACTTTTAATATGATTGATTGCATTGATATTATTATCCACAAAGGTCACGCTTGAGGCTCCCCTTGATAGTGCTTCAAAACCTAAGGCGCCACTTCCTGAAAATAAATCTAAGCATTTAGCTCCGTGAATGTCTGCCGATAACCAATTAAAGAGAGTTTCTCGCACTTGGTCTAAAGTAGGTCTTAAACCTTGAGCTGATTCAAAGGATAGCTTTCGGCCTCTAAATTGACCACCAATGATCCTTAACTGGCTTTTTTTAGGTCGACTAAACGATTTGTGGCGAGTGCCCTTTTTATTTTTCTGTTTATTATTTGATTTATGTTGTGGCATAAAATTGTTCTTGTTGATTAATTTTGATACTTAGATTTAAAGAGAACTAAGTTATAAAAGAGCTAAGTATTAAGCATCATATGATATCGCAACTTGTGTAAATTAAGTAGTTTCAATTGTAGCATCGCCATATTTTTTAATTTTTATAACCAGTGTGTTTAACAAAACTATTAGGAGTTATTTATGCAGTTGATTCCAGTACTAGAAATTCGTCACGGTCAGGGGGTTCATACGGAGCCTAAAAACGCCTTTACTATGAAGGTGGTTAATGATGATCCCCACGAAATAATCAAGTATTGGATTGCTTCTGGTATTAATAGGATACATATTGTCGATGTTGATGCGATAGAGCAAGGAGAGCCGGTTAATGTTGATCTGATTGATTCGTTAAAATCTCAGTTTCCCTCGCTAGGCTTGCAAGTTTCGGGTGGTATCAATAGCGTTGAGTCTGCTTTTATTTACATTGATGCTGGTGTCGATCATTTAGTTTTAAGTAGTAGAGTGCTCAAGCGTGAGTCTCTATTGGTAGATATTTGCATAGAATTTGAGAATAAAGTGATCATGGAAGTTGATACTCGAAATGGAATGCTTGGTATTACAAGCGGAAGTGCTAACGAACAAACACTACAACAATTTAGTGATGAGTTATCGGGTTATGGAGTCGATCAATTAGTGGTAACGGACATTCCAAAATCAGGGCATGTGAACTATAAAAACATTCAAACCGTGGACATTATTTCTAGTTCTTCATCGTTACCAATTTATGTTAATGGTGGAATAAATTCCATTGATGATTTAGATTTTCTGTTAGAAAATAAACCTAATAATTTATCCGGTATTTTATTGGGTAAAGTGATTTATAATAAAAAGTTTAACTTAGCTAGCGCTGTGGAATTGTTATCTCGTCAGCAACTAGCGAGTTAAAGGGGTTTCAATTTTTAATGTCTTTACCAAGAGTGAGGTAATGGTCTATTGATGGTTATACTATTAGAGTCTTGGGTAATATATCCGCCAACGCGTAAATCTTTTAAGATTCGAGCTACCATTTCTCTTGATGCACCCACTCTACTGGCTATATTTTGTTGAGTTAATTTTTCAGGTATCACCCGCACCCCATCTCGTTCTTCAGATAGCGTTAAAAAGGTGACTGCAATACGCTGGTATACATCCATTAAACCCAATTTTCTAATCGTCTCAGTAGCTTCAATTAAGCGAGTCGATAAATTTTCAATCAATGCTATTGAAAATGCCGGATAAGAGGATAAGCAGTGCTTGAAATCAAATTCTTGCATGACACCAATTTTACACTCTTCAAGAGTCATCACTGAAGCGGTTCTAGGAATTGTTTTAACCAGCCCTAATTCACCAAAAAAATCACCTGGAACATGGGTGTTAATGATGATTTCTTTTCCATTTTTATCATTGAGATAGACTTTAACTTTACCTTCTAATAAAAAATAAAGGCTATGAGAGTCATCACCTTCGGTTACAATTTGAGTCTTTTTACGGAAATTGCGGTGATGTACGTGGGATAATACGTCTTCGATTTCCTTTGGTTCTAAGTAATTAAAAAGATCAAAAGCGATAAGATCGATCATAAAACCTCCTTTTGTTATTTGTTTTGTTATAAAAATGGAAAAAACAATTTTCAATAGTGTAATTATTACACATTTTTGGTGACTAGAAGTACCCTATTTTTAAAAGCATAACCTGCGTATACTACGCAAAGAATCGTCTGCAAAATACCTATTAGGTCTCATTTTAACACCAGAGACTATTATTTCAGTGTTTTATCAAGGATATTGTACTGGCGAGAACTAATTTAGTATATTAATCATTGTGTTACGATGGATTGTTATCAGGTTTTAAACTAGGACAGATGCTTAGCAATGCGAATTTTGAGGGTTAGATTTGTTTGGTTTGATTAAAAAATTAYCCAARCATTTAGTACTAGCCGCATCAATGCTGATTTGTCTGAATCTGCAAGCGGGTAAACTAAGTGAATCAGGTGCTCATAAGAGTATTTATGTGACTGAGTGGGCGAAGTTAAAGCATAAAGCAGAAATTGGCGATCCTGAGGCGTTGTTTGCTTTAGGTAATTACTACTATGAACCTCCGAAAGGGAGTAGTTTTCGCCAGAATTATTTGAAATCCGCTGAATTTTATTTTCAATCTGGTATTAGAGGAAACGCCTCTGCGCAATACAATTTAGCGATTATGTTTCACCGAGGTATTGGTGTTACTAGTAACTATATTCAATCCTATGCTTGGTTTAAACTAGCATCCCATAATCAAAGTTTGGTCGCAAAACACGTTAATCTAGTTTCTAGTCAAGCGGTCGAGACATTAGAGTCTGAATTAACCGCTGTAGAGTTAGTTAAAGCTAAGGAGTTAGCACAATCATATAAAGAGATTGTTTCAAATAAACGCTATCGAGATGCGCGCTTCCCAGAAAAATAAATTGCTGAAAGGGTTAGAGGGATAGTATTTGAAAAACAGGCCCTATAAATAGCGTTCGAAAAGCGTTTGTCTAAGGAAAAGTCTCTAAGCTAACGCTGCTTTCTGAGCTTCTATTATTTCCTTAATTCCTTGTTGTCCTAAACTCATCATTTCAGAGAGTTCTTCCTGTGAAAATGTTGCTCCTTCCGCAGTTCCTTGAATTTCAATAAATCCATTTTCTTCATTCATGACTATATTCATGTCTGTTTCAGCAACTGAATCTTCTGGGTAATCTAAATCAAGTACCGGAGTACCTTTATAAATGCCTACTGAAACTGCGCCAATCATGTGTTTAATTGGGTTGGTTTTGATTTTCTTTTTACGGATCATATGATTGATGGCATCAACTAAAGCAATACAACCTCCAGAAATAGAAGCCGTTCGTGTTCCTCCATCAGCTTGTAATACATCACAATCAATATGAATGGTAAATTCACCTAACAAGTTCAAGTCAATGGCTGCACGAAGCGATCGTCCAATGAGTCGCTGGATCTCTTGAGTTCGTCCACTTTGTTTGCCTCGGGCTGCTTCACGGTTATTTCTTGTGTGTGTCGCTCTAGGTAGCATTCCATATTCTGCAGTCAACCAGCCTTGTTTTTTACCYTTTAAAAAACGAGGAACACCTTCTTCAATTGAYGCKGTRCAAAGTACRCGYGTTTCTCCCATTTCGATTAAAACAGAACCTTCGGCATAATTAGTRAAGTTTCTGGTAATTTGRATYGGACGTARTTGGTTRCTGGTTCTTCCGCTYGGACGCATGGTGTTCTCCGTAAATCGATTAAATAGNRCWATTRGGKTGATTTTACCTAGWATCTGAAACAATCTCAGCTTATTTAAAGGATTTACCCAAATTTATTGTTAGAATTATGGAAGAAAGTTATCCGTAGAAAATAGAAGGATCATTTATGATTAAAAGTATGACCGCATTTGCTAGACAGCCAATCGAAAAAGATTGGGGAACTGGAGCGTGGGAAATTCGTTCTGTTAATAGTCGATATCTAGAAACAAACTTTAGATTGCCAGAAGTGTTCCGATCGTTAGAGTTTAAATTGAGGGAAAAACTAAGAAAAAAACTCAGTCGTGGAAAAATTGATTGCAGTTTAAGGTTAGATTTTTCACAAGGTAATAATGAAGGATTATCCGTCGATTATGAATTTGCCGAGTCGTTAATTAAGGCGCATAAATCATTACAATCAATAGCGAAGATTGAACAAGCCCCGGATTTGACTCGATTACTTAATTTTACAGGGATGATTAAAAAACCTGAAGTTGATAGCGATTTAATGGAAAAAGAATTGTTATCCAGTTTAGATGACGCAATTGAACAACTTATTAAAATGCGAGCACGAGAAGGTGAAAGTATTACAGTGATGATACAACAACGGTTAGATGGTATTGCTGAGCAAATTAGTTACGTACAAGAAGAAATGCCGGTTATTGCAAAATGGCAAAAAGAAAAAATCCTAAGTCGATTCGAAGAAGTTAAATTAGAGCTAGATGAAAACCGATTCGAGCAAGAAATGGTGATGGTTGCTCAAAAAATTGATGTGGATGAAGAGTTAGATCGCTTAGATGCGCATATTAAAGAAGTGACTAGATTGATTAAAAAAGGAGGCGTTGTTGGTCGAAGGCTTGACTTCCTAATGCAAGAACTTAACCGCGAAGCTAACACTCTGGGATCAAAGTCAATTAGTCAAAAGACAACGGGTGCTTCGATTGAATTGAAAGTTTTGATAGAGCAGATGAGAGAGCAGATCCAAAATGTTGAATAGCGCTTTAGAAAAACTTAAACAATTGTTAATATTAATTAATCGGTTCGATGTGTAGATTTTAAGGAAAGTTGTAAAAGATGGTAGCCAAAGCTAATTTATTTGTTGTGTCTGCGCCTTCTGGTGCGGGTAAAACTAGTTTGTTAAAACAGTTAATTAAAGAATTAACCAGTGTGCAAACTGCTATTTCTCATACGACTCGTAGTAAGCGTGAATCTGAAGTGGACGGCAAAGATTATCATTTTGTTAATGCCGATGAATTTAATTCCTTAATTGAACAGCAAGCGTTTCATGAATATGCGACCGTATTTGGCAACTCATATGGTACCAGTAAATCATCAATCACGGAGCAAATTAACAAAGGGGTTGATGTGATTTTAGAAATTGATTGGCAAGGAGCTCGACAGATTAAAGAACAGATCCCTAAAAGTCGTTCGATCTTTATTTTGCCTCCCAGTCGGTCAGCATTAGAATCACGTTTACGAGGTCGGGGTCAAGATGATGATTCGGTGATTAATCAGCGAATGAGTGAAGCAATTAGTGAGATGTCTCACTATAATGAATATGATTATCTAGTGATTAATGATGATTTTTCTACCGCTGTAGAAGAGATCAAGGCTATTATTCATGCTGAAAGACAAAAATTACCCATTCAGCAACAAAAACATGCTCAAATGTTGAGCAATCTTTTGGAGTAATTGATTATATAAGGTAAACTATGCGACCTTTTTTGATGCTTGATTTTGAGTAGTAATTCAGAAAAAGGTAATTAAAAAATTAAAGTCCGGTAGCTTGTTCTAGATAATAAACAGTATCTAATAAACAGTATCGGCTGGTAGATTAACATTTAAGTTCGGAGTTTCAGATGGCAAGAGTAACAGTTGAAGATGCGGTAGACGCAATTGGTAACCGATTTGACCTTATCATGGTCGCGGCTAAAAGAGCACGTCAATTAGCAACCGGTGGCAAAGAAGCAATGGTTGATTGGGATAATGATAAACCAACCGTAGTCGCGTTAAGAGAAATTGAAGAAAAGTTAGTGACTAAAGAAAATATTGATAAATTAGGCGCTCCTCCTGTTGAAGAAGTGTTAGACGTAGAAATAAGTGAAGATTTTATCGTATAACGATATTAAGGTGCCTAATTCTAAGGTATAAAATCTTTACTCATTCTCTTAAACGTTTGTTTATTTGTTTAGTACATCATTTTTAGGAGAATGACCGAGTGTATCTATTTCGTGGGCTTAAAGAACAAGTTCAAAGTTACTTAGATGAATCTCAAGTTGAAACGATTCAACAATCCTATATTTTTGCTCGAGACGCACATGAAGGTCAATTGCGTTCGAGTGGCGATCCTTATATTACCCACCCAGTTGCCGTCGCAAAAATTCTAGCTTCACTCCATTTAGACGCTCAAACCATCATGGCAGCTTTAATGCATGATGTGATTGAAGACTGTGAAGTAACTCGAGAACAAATCAGCGAATTATTTGGTGATAGAGTAGCAATGCTTGTAGAAGGTGTTAGCAAGTTAACTCAAATTAAATTTCGTTCCCGTCAAGAAGCACAAGCTGAAAACTTCCAAAAAATGATGATGGCTATGGTCGAAGATCTGCGAGTTGTTTTGATCAAACTTGCAGATAGACTCCATAACATGAGAACTTTGGGCGCACTAAAAACAGAAAAACGAGTGCGGATCGCAAAAGAAACTATGGAGATTTATGCGCCTATAGCAAACCGATTAGGAATGTTTGCAATCAGACGTGAGTTAGAAGATCTTGGTTTTGCTGCTCAATATCCAATGCGATGTAGAGTTCTAAAAGAGTCAGTAAGAAAGGCCGCAGGCAACCGCAAAGAAATAGTCACTAGTGTCACTCAAAACATCCACAGTCGATTAGAAGCCGAGGGGATCGACTCTGAAGTTGATGGTCGAGAAAAAAGTGTTTTTAGTATTTATCAAAAAATGCTTGAAAAAACCGGTGTATTTAAACAAGTCATGGATGTTTATGGTTTTAGAGTCATTGCTGATAGTGAAGATAATTGTTATCGGATTCTAGGACAACTTCATAATTTGTATCGTCCCGTTCCTGGGCGTTTTAAAGACTATATTGCTATCCCAAAAACTAATGGGTATCAGTCTTTACATACCACTTTAAAAGGTCCTTACGGATTACATATTGAAGTGCAGATTAGAACCAGTGAAATGGACAACTTAGCGGAAAATGGTGTTGCTGCACATTGGATTTATAAAAATTCAACAGATGTTAATCGAGCCGAAGTCAATGCACGTGAGTGGATGAGTAATTTATTGGAGCTTAAAAAGAATACGGAGGACCCTCTCGACTTTATCGAGAATGTTAAAATCGATCTTTTTCCTGATGAAGTTTATTTATTTACGCCAAATGGTAGCATTATTGAATTACCCAAAAATGCTACGCCAGTTGACTTTGCGTATGCCATTCATACCGATGTTGGTAATAGTTGTATTGCTTGTAAAGTCGATTCCAAAATAGTCTCGCTGTCTAGTATTTTGATCAACGGTCAAACAGTAGAAATTATTACTGCGCCAGGTGCTAAACCTAATCCTGGATGGCTAAGTTTTGTTGCTACCAGTAAAGCACGAACGAATATTAGGCATTTTATTAAAAACCTGAGGCGCGACGATGCAGTTGATTTAGGTCGACGATTGTTAGAAAAATCATTGGGTAATATTTCGTTGGATTCACTTGGTAAAGAAGTGATAGAAAAAGTAAAAAAAGAAACTCATAAAGAAAAATTTGATGATATCTTAGCTGAAATTGGCTTAGGTCAAACCGCCAGTGTCATTATTGCTCATCGATTAGTTCCAAGCGTAGAAGATGTGATTAAAACCCACGATAATAGTAATAGGCCGTTAGCCATAAAGGGAACGGAAGGTATGATGATTGAGTATGCTAAGTGTTGTCATCCTGTACCAGGCGACTCTATCGTTGGAACGATCAATGCCGCCGGCGGATTTATTTTGCATCGCCAAGACTGTAATAATATTTCGGATCATGAAAGTAAATTAGATAAATATGTTCCTGTTCAGTGGGAAAAAGATGTGGAAGGGACGTTTAGAGTTGAATTGAAAGTTGAAGTGGTAAATCGCCACGGTGTATTAGCAAAAGTGACCAATCTTATAGCAGAAGACGGCGCTAACATCGCTAATATCAATATCGACACTAAAGATGGTTCAACGAATCAATTAAGTTTTTTAATTGAAGTGAAAGGACGCTTGCAACTAGCTAACTTGATAAAAAGAATTAGAACTTTAGACTTTGTTCTTAAAGTATCAAGAAACAGATAAGCAACGCTGAATTAGCTTTGAAAATTTGAGTATGTAAATAATTAAATTTCTATAAGGTAATAAAATGACAAAATCCATTATCAGCACTTCAAACGCGCCCGAAGCAATCGGTACTTATTCTCAAGCAGTAAAACATGGTGATTGTTTATATGTTTCGGGACAGATACCTCTCGATCCGAAAACCATGATTTTTGTATCTGATGATATAGATGACCAGATACACCAAGTTTTCAAAAATCTTCGTGCGATTTGTGAAGCTGCAGATACTTCTCTTAATCAAATAATCAAACTTAATATATTTTTGACTGATCTCAGTTGCTTCCCAATGGTTAATCAAATTATGGCGGAATATTTTGAACTTCCTTATCCTGCAAGAGCAGCGGTTGGTGTTAAAGAATTACCAAAAGGCGCTTTAGTTGAAATGGACGCAATTGTGGGTTTAAGCTAGCGATAGATTGTTGGTTTAAGGTAGAGATAGTTGGTGACATGCTAAATTTTTCTAATAGGAATGATTATGAGGCTTTGGTTGATTCCGCCATCATTGACCTTCGATCGAAAACTGAGTTTTCTGAACGACATATTAAATTCTCATGCAATATAGAAAGCGCTAATCTAGAAAATAGACTTCATGAGCTTCCTGAATCCAAGCAGATTGTTTCAATTATTGGAGAAGAAATTGATTTGATCTTTGCTCGTAGTTTTTTAACCAGTAAAGGGTATAAAATTCTATTCCAAATTGAAGCAACCTCATTTTTTAAAATGTATCACGAAATTGATTGGTTTGAATCTGGTAGCGTAAGTCAAAGATTATGGAAACCATCTTTAGTTGTTAAAATTTTTAATGAGCGATATGTACAATTTATCAGCAACCAAAAGAAATCCTCAAAAAAAGCATTAAAGGGGATAGATTTGGCCTGTGGCGCTGGCAGAGATAGCGTTTTTATGGCAGTAGATGGTTGGGATATGACCGCCGTGGATTATATGCCGTCTGCACTTTTAAGAGTTAACAGCCTTGCAGAGAATAATCACTGTAAGGTTAATGCCATTGAATTAGATTTAGAAAAAATAAAGTTAAACAACGATGAATCACCTTTCCCGCCTACATGGCAAGGGTATTATGATCTCGTTATTGTTTCACGATATTTACATAGACCATTACTAAAATACATAGACAGATTGTTAAAACCAAATGGTTTTATTGTCTATCAAACCTTCTTAGAAGGATGTGAGAAATTCGGAAGCCCTAAAAACCCTAGGTATTTATTAAAACATGGCGAATTAGCAAATATTTTTTCCGGTTATAAAATATTTTACGACCAACTAGAAAGACTAAGTGATGGTCGCCCAACTAACGCCTTTATTGCGCAAAAACAAAATGCAATCGACATATTGGGTTAAAGGTTCAATATCACCTAAAGGTTCAATGCTATAATCTATTCACATATTTCATTAACTCAAAAATTGCCTAACTAAACCGAATGCTTCTCAATAGAAAAAAAAATAAAGCGGTACTATTCGCGGATATCTCTGGAAGCAGTGCGCTATATAAAACTAAAGGTAATAGTTACGCTAAATCAATTATTGATCACCTAATCTTAGAAATAAAAAAACTTTCAGTTAAATATAAAGGTCGTGTGGTAAAAACCATTGGTGACGAAGTAATGGTTTGCTTCAATGATGGAAAAGATGGGATCGTAACAGCCATAGCTATTCAGCAAAGCTTTGAAGCTAGTTATTCCCAGCATCGGTTACAGGTTAGTATTGGAATTTCGTTTGGAGAGGTACTTGAGGAAAATGGTGACCTTTTTGCAGAAACCGTTAATGATGCTGCCTATTTAACAAAAATGGCAAAGGGAAGCCAAATATTATTTTCAGAAGGTTTATTAATCGAATTACCAGCATCACAAAAATCTCGTGCTAGAGAATTTGATTGGGTTACTTTTAAAGGAGCAACTGAACCGTCAGCTGTATTTAGAATGTATTGGCAAGGTGATAGCGATTTACATAATGAAACTAGGTTTTTGTCGACGGATGTTGTACTAGAACATATCACTAATCAAATATTAACGATTAAAAAAGGTGAAGAAGAAATAGTCATTGATGTAAAAATGACACCTTTTATGATTGGTCGAAACCTATCAAGTTGCCAAATGACAATTGAGGGTACACAAGTCTCCAGAGAGCATTGTCACATAGGCTATAACCGCGGAAAGTTTGTATTAATCGATCATTCTACAAATGGGTGCTACCTAAAGCCAAAAAATGGTCTAGAATTCTATTTAAGAAGAGAAGAATTHCCTTTGTTAGAAGATAGTGATTTATCTCTAGGTGTTCCTACGCATAAAGCGGGCGATAATCTAATAGAAATACTTTATGGTTAGCGGTTGATGCATCAGGGCTAACGGAAATTTAAGATATTAATTTAAAAGAGTTCATGAGAACCTAATATGAGAAGAATTGCTTTTTGGTCTCCTAAAGGTGGTGTTGGAAAAACAACCTTAGCATTAAATTTTGCGGCAGCCGCTTATTACGCTGGAAATAAGGTTATTTTATGTGACCTTGACCCACAGCGTTCTGCATTTGATGTGTTTTCTAGTAGACGATTACCTTTTACGGTATTAGCCGATAAACCCCAAGTAATGCCTAACGTTGATTATTTAATTTGTGATTATGCACCAAGCTTAGATAGACTGCCTGATGAGGAAACGATTATTTTGCCCATGAGAGCTAGCACTCTTGATCTTAGAGCCGTGAATCGTGCGATACGTTTAATTAGAAATAAAAGAATAATCAAGTGCGTTAATGCGGTTGATACTCGAAGGCATGATGAACGTATGATTGCGATGAAGCTCTACAATGAAGGCGCACACTTAATAAAAGACCGATCCATTTATGTTAGAAGTATTTTTAATGGCGAAACGGTTTTCCAACAGAATAAATACGGATCGAACGATGCACAAAATGAAATACGAAGGTTATTAGATCGGGTTGAACATCCTAGGGCACTTACCGCCAAAGCCAGCTAAAAAGATAATATCGAAATTTTCACAATAAAAAAGGAAGCCTAGGCTTCCTTTTTTGCTAAGTTTTDAYTAAAACTTATTTTTTTDCAGGAGCCGGAGCTGCTGCTTTTTTCTTTGCTTTCTTTTTTGCTTTCTTCTTAGGCTTAGCTGCCGCTTTAAGAAGTTTAGCTTCAAGCTTGCTCATTGCATTTGCTTGCTTGCTTTGTAGCGCTGAAACTGCTTTCGCATCTTTAGCTGCTGCACTTGCTAACTTAGCACTAACTGCACTTGTTGCATTGTGTAAAGTCATTGCTGCTTTTTGAGCATCACTAGCGGCTTTCACTTTAGCTTTTTGGCCTTTAACATTAGCAGATGCTTTTGCTTTTGCTGCCATAGCTGATTTAACTGCTTTCTTAGTTGATGCAGATTTCTTTTTAGCTGCAGCCGCTTTTTTAGCAACTACTGCTTTTGTCGCTGATGCAACTTTAGAAATCATAGCTTTCAAAGAAGATTCAGCTTTTTTCACAACTGCTACAGCTTTAGCATTAGCACTTGAAGTTTTAGCCATTGCAGATGCTGTTGCTTTACTAGCTACGGCTGCTTTTTTAGGAGCTGCTTTCTTAGCCATTTTTTTAGGAGCCGCTTTCTTAGCCATTTTTTTAGGGGCTGCTTTCTTAGCCATTTTTTTAGGGGCTGCTTTCTTAGCCACTTTTTTAGGAGCTACTTTCTTAGCTACTTTTTTAGGAGCTGCTTTTTTAGCAATCTTTGCTACTTTCTTTTTCACGCCGCCTTTGGCCATAATATTCTCCACTTTTTTGAGATGTTGTTTTAATGTAGTTGGTTCCATGCGAAGTGTATAGCTAGATTTCAGAAAACACAAAAAAAAAGCATAAAAAATGAAAGAAAAACGCAAATAAATGAAAAATAATTACTTTTTTGCTTTATTTGTTTGTTTTTTCAAGTGAGTTGGGATTTTTAGAAAAATTATTTTTTGTTTTTATAAGATAACATTCACTAAGAACTTTAGGGAAATGAAAATATTTTTCAATCTATAAAGTTTTATTCTTTGCTTTCTCTTAACTTTTCTGCCCAACCGGTAATCCGTTTAGCGAGACTGGTATCTTCAACATTTAGATTACCTTTGTGTAAAATACCTTGACTATATCTCTGGCTTTTAGATCGCCACCGATTGCTAGATAGAGCTTTTGAAAATGAAGCCATTTTTGTATTAGCCGTTAATTGCGAATAAAAAACATAAAATGAGCTAGATTGTTTAGAAAAAATATCAGTTAAATCATTTTTGACACCTAAAGGCAATTGGGGATCTAAGAAAATAGTGGGCATTCTCACATTTTCTAAACAGCTTAATCCCCAATAACTACTCGATTGATTAAGAATTAAAATTCGAGGCTGTTTCATCCATTCGGGATCGGCATAAATTTTCTCGCATATTCGTTTTACGTAATCTTGGTATTTTTCCGTCGAATCAAAATAATGTGAAATTTTCTGTAGATTCGATTGAATTGCCTCTTTCTCCGTCGTCGAATTATCAGAGTTTGAATTTGATGGCGTTTCTTTTGCTATCTCTTTATTGGTTTCATCCGATACCGACTCATTTGACGGTGTTTTTTCTTTGTTAAGGTTTTGCTCAGAAGAGTCGTCGCTTTGCTCGCTCTTATCAAAAATTTTTCTTTTAGTGCCAAACTTTGGTTTGGCGAAATCCTCTTTTGCAATATTAGGTATATAAACATTCCATCCTAATTGACTTAGTTGAATAGAGAGCGGTCTAACAATCCGATGATGATTAGCACTCTCACCATTTGTATGTAAAAATAAAACATGACCTCTTTTCTTTCTATTCTTTGCATTATGTTTCAGTATAAGTAATTCACCATCAGACAAAGTCTCAATTTTTGATTGGTTAACTCTAGAGTCATATTTAACATCTTCAATTAAAGACTGATTGTCAATGAAGTAGGAAAGCGTCATTGGTTTGAAATTTGATGAGTTGGTGTTTGATGGCTCAGAGCTGTTTTCATTTAATGCTTGAGTTTCTTTTACTGCGGAACCCTCTTCTGATTGACCGGGAGCAGAAATTAACAAGCACAATGTAAGACAATAAATGACCGAACACTTTGAGAAATGATGACAAGCTGTATTATAAACTCTCATAAGTCTTTTTACTTCTGGATTTTGTTTATCAATTGAATTAAGTATGGCACAAGATTAATAACAATATTTAACCCTTTATTGGCTTTCCACCGTTTTAAATAGAACTACTAGTTAAATAAAGGGTTTAACGATAAATGTTCCTTCAAAGCTCACTAGGTAATTGTTTCGAAATGACATCGGTTAAACAGCATCAAAAACCAAAAGAAAAACTGAATAACAGACAGTCATCTGATTATTCTAAGAATGAGTCGGATCTAATTCAATTGTCGGATCAGTCCGATGAGTTGTTGATGCAGAATTATGCGAAAGGAAATTCCAACGCCTTTGAAGAACTTTATAGGCGTCATCAGTCACCTTTATATAGGTACTGTGTTAGACAGTTTAGAAATTTATCGATAGCGGAAGAATGTTTTCAAGAAATTTGGATGAAACTAGTTCGTTCTAGTAGCCGTTATCAATCAACCGCTAAATTTACTACTTATTTATATCGCATTGCACAAAATCATGTGATTGATACATACAGAAAAGAAAAAAAACGACGGTTAGATTGTGAATATGAAGATAATATAAATGATACAGACTATATAGCRCAAAAAAACACTCACTCTTKTGAKCATYCYGAAGGGSAATTRAGMRGGRTTRAAGTGCWRTCTTTGAGAAAAGCAATCGGCGAATTACCTTTTGAACAAAAAAATACACTTTTATTGAAATTGGATAACGGTTTATCGATCGATCAAATTGCGGAAATTACAGGCTGTAAAAAGGAATCGGTTAAAAGTCGATTGCGATATGCAACTACCAAACTGAAACAACTATTAAATTCTAATGCGTTATGTGCAGAAGAAGTGAATAGAGGTCAATAAAATGAAATCACCATCTAAAACTAACCCTTTAAGTTCAAATAATTCGAATCAATTAACGGATAGCGAGAGCAACAAATTGATTGATGAGATCGCTACGCTATTATCAGATGACTGTGATTTTGTTGTCGATAAGGCTGTTGAAAAACAAATATTTGCATTTTCACATCGAGAATTATCAGAAACTAGTGTTCGCTATGTTGAAGATGATGCATTAGTTGCAAAATTGCAATTTGCGGGAACTCTCAATCCTAAACAGTGGTGGCGCCGACTGGCTTTACCTTCTTTTGTCGCTGGGGGCTTTGTTTTAACGGTTTTTGCTTTTCAAGTTTTGTGGCAACCGCTGTTTAATAATACAAACCAATACGATCTATCTGAGATGAATGCCGAGCTTAGCAGCCAAACTGAAATCAAACAGCATTTAATTGAATTTGATATTGATGGCGAAGAGCCAAGCAACGAAATTTCAAAAGTATCGCTTTCTAGATTTAATAGAGAAAAAAATAAACTCAACGCTATGACAGATTTTATCGAAAATAAAAAAAGACCGGAAATGGACAAGCGTATTACCGATGGAGTCAATGAAAATATTTTAGGTGAGAGTACTGTGAAAAAAGGTTTCATTTACGTGGAACCAATGCAAGGAGATAATGGAGTGGTAATTAATGAATCCTTAAAGGAGACTAATAACAACAAAGTCTATACGGGAAGTGAATTGTCTAAAACAATTTTTGCAGAAAAGGATGTGTGGTTTAAAAGTATCGTAACTAGTTTAAAAAAACAAGAGTTTGAACTAGCAAAGAAGGAAATTATCCGTTTTAAATCAGCGTATCCGGACTATAATATTGAAGATAAATTGAAGAAACGCGATATCTTTCCTAAAAACTAAGTACCAATTTTACTTAAAACTTAATGAAGAACTTCTTTCTTATATTACATTTTGCTAATTTAATGCTGTAAGCCAGACTTTCTAGTCAATATTCTGCAGTTTTTGCTTGATTCCTCAACACCGATCCTTATAATTCCACCCCAATAAGGAGGGGTACGAACAAATATTTGGCAAAAGTGCAAAGTCTTTGCTAAATTTAGTGTAACTTTTTGTATAAAAGCATGATGTTGACGCTAGCTGAAAGTCCCGAGTACCTTATTTTCACTAAATCCTAAAAAACAGGTGAATCCTGTTTTACAATAAAAATTGGAGATCTCTCAATGGCCATTCGACGCAAGTTGATTGCTGGTATAACTTCATTACTTAGCTTGATGCTAGGTGGTGCGGTACAAGCAGCTTCCAAATTGAATATGCGCCCCGGAGTAACAGAAACGAGTATAGAAGCCTTTGAACTGCATATGATGGTTGTATGGGTGATGGTTGCTATATCTGTAGTTGTTTTCGGAGTCATGATTTATTCGTTTATTTTTCATCGCAGATCCAAGCATCCAACACCTGCTACGTTTTCTCATAGCACTAAAATGGAAGTTATTTGGACTGTTATCCCGGTTATCATCCTTGTTTATTTAACGATTCCTGCAGTGAGTTTGTTAATTAAGATGGAAGATGCGTCTAACTCTGAAATAAGTGTTCAAGTAACCGGTTCTCAGTGGAAGTGGCATTACAAATATTTAGAAGGTGACATCATTAAGAACGAAATTAGCTTTTATAGTAATTTGAGTACGCCACGTGAACAATATGAAAATTATGCAACCAGTGGAGCTGCTGATAATGTTAACTACTTATTAGAAGTAGATAATCATCTAGTTATACCGGTAGATACGAAAGTCAGATTTCTTGTTACTGCTGATGATGTAATTCACTCGTGGTGGGTACCTGAACTAGCTGTCAAAAAGGATGCAATCCCTGGTTTTATCAATGAAACATGGACTAGCGTACCTATTCCAGGCATTTATCGCGGTCAATGTACTGAACTTTGCGGCAAAGATCATGGGTTCATGCCAGTGGTTGTAGAGGTGTTAACTAAACCTGACTTTGATAAGTGGCTAGCTGGTAAAGCGGAAGAAAAACGCGTTGCAGATAAAGCAGCAGCCGACGCAGCGTCACAAAATTGGGATATGGCTAAATTAATGACTTTAGGTGAAACGATTTACGCTTCAAAATGTGCCGCCTGTCATCAAGTAAATGGTGAAGGTTTACCGCCGGTTTTCCCAGCACTAAAAGATAGTGCGATTGCAAAGGGACCAGCTGATGTACACATCAATATGGTTGTAAACGGTAAGCAAGGTACTGGTATGGCTGCATACGGTGCGCAATTAACAGATGCTGAAATGGCTGCGGTTATTACTTATGAGCGAAATGCTTGGGGTAACAACACTGGCGATACAGTTCAACCCGCTGACATTCAGGCTTTTAAAGCCGGTAACTAAAGGAGACGATCAATATGAGCGATCATCGCCCAACCGGCATTAAGCGCTGGTTATATACAACCAATCACAAAGACATCGGAACGATGTATTTATGGTTTTCTTTTATCATGTTCCTTACTGGTGGAGCAATGGCAATGGTTATCCGTGCCGAGCTTTATCAGCCAGGACTACAATTTGTAGAGCCCGGATTCTTTAACCAAATGACAACCATGCATGGTTTGATTATGGTTTTTGGTGCGGTTATGCCAAGTATGGTTGGTTTAGCTAACTGGTTAATCCCAATGCAAATTGGTGCGCCAGATATGGCCTTACCTAGAATGAATAACTGGAGCTTCTGGATTTTACCTTTTGCTTTCACGTTATTACTTTCTTCTTTATTTATGGAAGGCGGAGCACCTAACTTCGGTTGGACTTTTTATGCGCCTCTTTCTACTACTTATGCGCCTCCGAGCACTGATTTCTTTATTCTTGGTGTTCACATGATGGGTATTTCTTCTATCATGGGTGCAATTAACGTTATCGTTACGATTTTCAATATGCGTGCTCCTGGCATGACATTAATGAAAATGCCTCTATTTGTATGGACTTGGTTAATCACTGCGTTCTTGCTTATTATGGTTATGCCAGTATTAGCTGGTGTTGTAACAATGATGTTGACTGATAGACACTTCGGCACAGCATTCTTTGATGCGGCTGGTGGTGGTGATCCAGTGATGTTCCAGCATATTTTCTGGTTCTTTGGTCATCCAGAAGTTTATATTATGGTTTTACCAGCATTTGGTGTGGTTTCAGAAATTATTCCAGCCTTCTCTCGTAAAAAATTGTTTGGGTATTCATCAATGGTTTATGCGACAGCTTCTATCGCATTACTTTCGTTCATCGTATGGGCTCACCATATGTTTGCGGTTGGTATGCCAGTCGCTGGTGAATTATTCTTTATGATTGCGACAATGTTAATAGCTGTTCCTACAGGCGTTAAAGTCTTTAACTGGATAGCAACCATGTGGCAAGGTTCATTAACTTTTGAAACGCCTATGCTGTTCTCAATTGCCTTTGTTATCTTGTTTACAATTGGTGGTTTCTCAGGCGTGATGTTGGCAATGGCTCCGGTAGATTTCCAATACCATGATACTTATTTCGTAGTTGCTCACTTCCATTACGTATTATTTCCTGGAGCTATTTTTGGAACAACTGCCGCGGTTTATTACTGGTTTCCTAAGTGGACAGGTAAAATGTACAACGAAACCATCGGTAAATGGCATTTTTGGTTATCAATGGTCTTCGTAAACCTAACATTCTTCCCAATGCACTTTAGTGGTTTAGCGGGTATGCCAAGACGTATTCCTGACTATAATATGATGTTTGCTGATTATAATATGTGGGCAAGTATTGGCGCATTTGGCTTAGGCTTAACCCAGGTATTTTTCTTTGTCACCATCATTATGGCAATTCGTAATGGTAAAAAAGCAGACGAAAAACAATGGGATGGAGCAACTGGTTTAGAGTGGGATGCAATGCCAACACCGGCACCTTATCACTCGTTTAGTACGCCGCCTAAAGTAGATTAATTAGAGTCGATTAGGAAAATAAGTCAATGACTGAGCAAGCGCAAGAAAATAAGAAACTGATCAGGCGATTGATTGGGATCGTTGGTGGTATGTTTCTATTTGCGTTTGCTTTAGTGCCTCTTTACAACGTCTTTTGTGATATCACCGGTATTAATGGTAAAACACGAGGTCAAGCATTGTATCAAAATGTCGATATTGATAAGAGTCGTGTTGTTACGGTAGAGTTTTTAACTAATATTAATCGTGGAATGCCTTGGAAGTTTGAGTCTCGACTTAGATCAATTGACGTTCACCCGGGCGAACTTAATGAAGTAATTTTTTACGCTAAAAACACTTCAAAATTTGATATTGTTGGGCAGTCGGTACCTAGCGTATCGCCGGGTAAAGCGGCTCTTTATTTGAATAAAACCGAGTGCTTTTGCTTTGATCAGCAAACCTTATTGGCAGGAGAAGAAATTGAAATGCCAATGAAGTTTTTTATTGATGCGGATATTCCAGAAGATATCACTCGATTAACTTTATCTTACCAGTTATTTAATATCACAGATTCGGTATATGCTGAATCCGTGGGGACCAAATAAGACGAATGACAATTGTAAACGATTTGATTCGTTTAAATGGAGAATTAAAATGAGCACAGAAACAGAAGAAAAGTACGAAAGTTACTACGTGCCAGAGCAAAGTCCTTGGCCTATTGTGGGTGCCGTAGCATTATTTTTTATTGCCTATGGTGCTGGTAATTTTATTCAGCAATCAGGTGATTTTGTAGAAACCGGCGATGCGGGTTGGGGTAAATTTGTATTAATGGGTGCAATGGCAGTCATGATATATATGCTCTTTAGGTGGTGGAAAGACGTTATTAAAGAATCTGTAGAAGGTTTATACAGTGCACAAATGGATCGTTCTTTTAAACAAGGTATGCTTTGGTTTATCGCCTCAGAAGTGATGTTTTTTGCGGCATTCTTTGGGGCTTTATTATATGTTCGTCAGTTGATTATCCCTTGGTTAGGTGGTGAAGGAAATAATGCTGCGACTCACATGTATCTATGGCCTGACTTTATACCTCAATGGCCGTTAACCACTACGCCAGATGGTACAACCACAACTGGAATGGGCGCATGGGGATTACCTGCAATTAATACCGCTCTTCTTTTAACTAGCTCATGGACTTTAACTATTGCCCATCATGCTTTAAAAGAAAATAACAGACAAGCACTGTTGAACTACACCGTTTTGACTGCCGTTTTAGGTATTGTCTTTTTAGCCCTTCAAGCTCTTGAATATCATCATGCTTACGGTGAAATGGGTTTAACAATGGGTAGCGGGATTTACGGTTCAACTTTCTTTTTGTTAACCGGATTTCATGGATTCCATGTAACATTAGGAACAATTTATATCATCGTATTATCAATACGTTGTGCAAAGGGCGATTTTACAGCAAAGCACCATTTTGCTTATGAAGCGGGTGCTTGGTATTGGCATTTTGTTGATGTCGTTTGGTTATTCCTATTTATCTTTGTTTACTTAATGTAATTGATAAATAATCAATAAAAAACCGAAGCTTGCTTCGGTTTTTTTATGTCCAAGAATAGACGAGACTTATTCGATAACGAAATTATTCAGGTTTAACCATTGGCAAACCATGAGGCTCAATCCAACCAAAATAATTGCCCAGCAATATTAATAGGAATAGAGAAATAGATAGGCCGATCCTCCAACTCAAGCTATTGACCGTTTTATTCGAATCTTTTTTTCCGGTAGCTAAAAAATACAAAGCCCTAAATAAAGTGAAAAGTATTGCGAGCATGACAACAACGATTAATGATTTAAACAGCATTTATAGAGTTTTCCTGTAAATTAGAGTGAATTGGCTAATGGCTTTTTCAGACAAGCTTCTAGGTAGAAAGGCGACATAATGATAGAATACGCGCCTTATAAAATAATTGCTAGTTGAGTTTTAATTGCGCCACTCTATTTCATATTCTTTAGGAAATTACCAAGTTAATATTAACGTTTGGCTCTTTATCCTATTTTTGTTAATGCAAACTCTGCTTAATGAATTAGGATACTGGCAGTTAGACCGTGCAAAAGAAAAAAAACAAAGAATGGTACAGCTAGATTCTAGCGCTAACCAATTGCTCACTGATTTTTCAAAGATTACTTCAGAAGATTTAAAGCAATTTATGCCAATTAAATTTGAAGCTTTTTTGAGTGATGATAATACTTACCTAATTGAAAATAAAATTCAAAATGGCGAATTAGGTTATCACGTTCTTAATTTGGTGACGGAAAAATCAACAGGTAAAAAAGTCTTTGTTAATAGAGGGTGGGTTAGCGCAAAAGCCAATCGAAAAAATCTGCCAAAAGTGACCAATCCGCCTTTTGATTGGTTAGTGCTAGGTCGAATTTATCCGCTTAACCAAGATATTTTGTCCGCGAAAGCAGAAATCGAGCAATATGATCAAGTGTATAGATTGCCAGTAATGGATGTTCATGTTTTTAAAAAATTGGAAGAAAAGCTTGGCGAAACCATTGAACCTTTTATTATTAGGTTAGACAAAAATCAAAATAGCGGTTTTAATATTGACTGGCAATGGATCAGTATGAAGCCAGAAAAACATTTAGCTTATGCATTCCAATGGTTTGCTCTGGCTTTTACTTTATTGATCGTGAGCATCGTTGCCGCTACTAAGCGAAAAACGAGTTAAATACTGAATTAAATAAGAGGATTTTCTTTTGGATTCTAATGAAGAAATAAACACAACCAAGCAGAAAAATTTAAAGAAGAATCGTAAAACTTTGATTTTACTTTTTGTGATGTTTATAACCCCAGTAGCGCTTGCGTATGCAGCTTATTTTGGTAATTGGCTTTCAGGCTCTGGCGGTGCAAAAGGAGAACTGATCAATTCTGAGTTAATCACTGATGTGGAAGATTATGATTTTATTAGACAAAATGGTAAAAAAATAAGCGGAAAAGAATTCGAAACACTTTACTGGTGGATTGTACCGATAGATCCGGAAACGTGTAATGAAGTTTGCGCAGAATTGAATCTTTATACGGTTAATCAAATTTTTGTTGGATTAGGTAAAGAAGCATCGCGGATTAAAGAATTGGCAATTTTACCAACGGGTTTTGTCGGATACAAAAATGAATTTCCTCACGCCGCCAGTGAATTTACTTCTAATGGTGTTAAAGCGTTGAGAGAATCTCAAAATAAACCGACGCACGATTTAGAAGCAAATTATATCTATTTAGTTGATCCGCTGGGCAATATTTTTATGCGCTATCCATTTATTAAAGATAAAAACGATGCGCCTATATTAGGCAAAAAATTAAGAAAGGATATCTTGCATTTGTATAAATATTCCAGACTAGGTTAAAGGCTTATTTAAAGATCAGATTAAAGATTGGATTAGATAGAAAAATGAATCAAAGTATGACTAAAAAACTGGCTATCGCCGCAACCGCTCTAGCGTTAGTGGTGGTATTATTGGGTGCCTTTACCCGGCTTTCGCACGCGGGTCTTGGCTGTCCAGATTGGCCAGGATGTTACGGTTTTTCAATTATCCCAACGGAAAACCAAGATATTCAGATTGCCAATAATGCTTATCCTGATCAACCTTATCAATTTGAAAAAGCTTGGCCAGAAATGGTTCATCGTTACTTTGCCGGAACGCTTGGTTTGTTCGTGTTAGCGCTTGCTTTGTTGAGTTTGAAATCTGAGAATAAACCAACCAGAGCACACTCTTTTGGTCTCTTAATTTTAGTGATTTTTCAAGCGGCATTAGGAATGTGGACAGTCACCATGAAACTTCACCCAGGCATTGTCATGTCCCATTTAATGGGAGGAATAAGCACCTTGGTTTTACTTGCTTCCTTAAGTTGGCGTTACGCAACAGAATTTCGCTCGGCTATTTCAACTAGCGGAAAAGAAAGTTTTACTAGGTTGACCGTATTCTCCTTGATAGTTTTAGCTTTGCAAATTGTCTTAGGTGGTTGGACTTCGGCAAACTATGCCGCCACTGTTTGTTTTGAGCTTCCAATTTGCCAAGGTGACTGGTTTGCCAATAGTAATTTCATAACCGGCTTTACTGTTTGGGGGCATGGCGCAGATAATTATGAATTTGGAATCCTAGATTCTGCAAGTCGAATTGCTATTCACGTGTCGCATCGTATTGGCGCAATTATTACCACACTAGTTTTAGTATTTTTGAGTTTTAAATTGATCCGCCAAAAAGAACATTTAATACTAAAAAAATTCGGACATTTAATTTCTATTTTATTAGTGATTCAAATTTGTTTGGGTATTTTTAATATAACTTTCCAACTTCCGCTATTTAACGCAGTTGCTCATAACGGCGTCGGTGCAATTTTGCTTTTGACTGTCGTTTTATTACTAACCAACCTTTTACAATCTAGAAAAACTATAGCTGATAGCTTAAGTGTTGAAGAGAATTAGAAAATGAATGAACAAACAATCAATAAAACAAACGAAAAAGCAGGTTGGAAAGACTATCTGGAATTAACCAAGCCGAAAGTGGTTTTTTTGCTCTTAATAACGGCGGTTGTTGGAATGTTTATGGCAACGCCAGGAATGGTGCCATTAGATGTTTTGATTGTGGCGACTATCGGTATTGGATTTGCTTCGGGTGGCGCGGCGGTGGTCAATCATATTGTTGACCAAAAAATCGATTCAATAATGGCTAGAACTCATAAAAGACCGGTTGCTACAGGAAAAATTAGCGATAAACAGGCGATTTTATTTGCGGCATTTTTATCAATTAGTTCGCTTTTAACACTCTATTTTTATATTAACCCTTTAACCGCGATATTAACCGTTTTTGGCTTAGTGGGATATGCATTTGTTTATACCATGTACCTAAAGCGTGCGACTCCCCAAAATATAGTTATAGGTGGCTTAAGCGGGGCTATACCACCATTATTAGGTTGGACTTCGGTCACCGGCGGCAGTGGTGAAATTCACCCGCACGCGTTGTTATTGGTGTTAATTGTTTTTGTTTGGACGCCTCCACACTTTTGGGCGCTGGCGATTTTTAGAAGAGATGAATACGCAAAAGCGAATATTCCAATGTTACCGGTGACCCATGGGATTGATTTTACCAAAACCAACATAATTCTTTACACAATTCTTTTGATTTTTGCAGGCCTATTACCTTATCTTGTACACATGTCGGGACTTATCTATTTAGTTTCGTCAACTATCTTGGGCTTAATATTTTTAGTTTACGCAATAAGACTAAAATTATCCGATGATCGAGCATTGGCAATGGATACGTTTAAGTATTCTATTCAATATCTTTTATTGATATTTGTCGCCTTACTTGTTGATCACTATTACTTTTTTTAATTAACTTATTTAGTACTAATATGAAAAAAATCACACCTTATTTACTAATAGTTGCCGTCATTGTTATTGGCTATTTTGTTAATGCAGAAATATTAAAACAATTTAAACAAAGTGAAAATACTGAGTCACTAACAGTTACGGGCAAGAAAGAGAGTATCAACGATCAGCTTAAAACACTGTTGGTTTATCCTAAAAAAAAGGATTTGTTAGAGTTTGAGTTGTGGGATTTTAATCAACAAAAATTCACTAAATCAAATTTTAAAAATAAATGGAATTTAATTTTTATTGGTTACACCAATTGTCCAGATGTCTGCCCAAATACTTTAAATGACTTAACCCATTTATATCAAGCATTAAGCAAAGACCTTAGAAACAACTTCCAGTTTATCTTTTTCTCGGTTGATCCTATGCGCGATACGCCGGAAAGAATGAAAGCTTATTTAGATAATTTCCATGATGATTTTATTGGAATTAGCGGTAAAAAAGATCAAGTTGATAGTGTTGTTCATCAGTTAGGAGGTCTCTATAGCCTTAATACTGAAGAAGGTGATTATTACACAGTCGATCACTCAGGACGTATATTTATTGTTGATCCAGAAGGCCGACGTTTTGGTATTTTAAAATCGGATGTCTTACAATCTCAGGATAAGTCAATTTTAGTCAACGAGCTAGAAAGTCTTTTATGATCGGCTTTAGTTTATTGCCTCAAAGCTTTTTTGGCAGAAACACCTTAATGATTGCGATTCTTCTCACGATCAGTCAGCTTATTTCTTTTATGTCAGTGCAACATTTTGTTGTCGATAGAAAAAATAAAACCATCATGTACTTGGTAACTAATCAAATTAAAATTCAATATATTGGYATTGAATCGAATATHCCYAAAGATYTATCBGAAGGYTTTATAAAGACTACTGAGCTTGAGTTATTTTGGATAACGAGTGGACCAATTCCTGAAGGTCTGATTTCTGCTAGAGATGACCTTGCTTTTACCCAAGCAGCTGAGAATTTTCTTGGAAAAGGTACTAGAGTTAAAGTCGAAGTTTCCGACCGAATTTACGTATGGGTTAATGAACCATCACATTCAGATTATTGGGTCAGAATGCCAATTGGAGAATATGATGGAAGTGCGCCAGTTTCATTAATCATTTTTTTCGGGGCGTTATTATTTTTAAGTTTAATTGGCGCATGGATGCTAGTAGGCCAATTGCATCGACCACTTAAGCGTCTTTCTTTTGCCGCTAGGGAAATTGGCAGAGGTGATTATCCCGGCAAACTAAAAGAAACGGGTCCACAAGAATTAGTTGCCGTAACTTCAGCATTTAATCAAATGGCTGCCGATGTTCATCAATTAGAGGAAGAACGAACGCTATTGCTAGCCGGTATATCACACGATCTAAGAACGCCAATTACCCGAATTAGGTTGTCATTAGAGTTTCTGTCGGAACAAGATGAAGAGCTTAAACAAGGATTGATTGACGATACTCAGGATATGGACGATATTATTGATCAATTTATTGGTTATGTCAGATACGGAAGTGAAGAGCAGTTTGAATTGGCGGATATGAACCAATTGGTTCAGCAAACTGTTGATGCAGCACAAAAACAGCATGCAGAATTATCAACAGGTTTAGGTGAATTACCTTTCCTTACATTTAAGCCCTTGGCATTAAAAAGGCTTCTTAGCAATTTAATAGAAAATGCTTTTCGTTACGGCAAACCTCCAGTAATAGTTACCACTGAAATTGTAAAAGGTCATTTGTTGGTGAAGATAAAAGATCAGGGGAAAGGTATAGAGGATTTAGACAAAAAGCGTTTATTTCAACCTTTTGCGAGAGGGGATAAAGCTCGAGGCGGTAAAGGCTCAGGATTAGGGCTTGCGATTGTTCAACGAATTGCTGAAATGCACAATGGAGAAATAACCTTGAATAATCTACCTGAAGGGGGCTTAGAAGCCTGTTTCTCAATGCCAATAGAACGACAATCTAAATAACGTCCCACCACTAAAATAATCAGTTGATTTGGGATTTATCATCTATAATTTAAAATACTAGGTTTTCTACTTTTGGATAAGTTCCTAGAAAATTCTTTNNATTTGAATCTAACHATACAGCTCCAGAGCCTHTGATDTATGCAAGTTTCGATGATTACYGTAATTATCGCAGCAGAAATTCTGCTAGTAACGAGCGTTTCGTGTGTTTTCATGTTTTTTCTTTATCGCAAGAAGAAAAAGCTATGGCAAAATTCGTTAAGAAAAGTCAAAAATCGCATTAAAAAACTAAAAGATGTTAAAAGGCGTTATTCCACGGTAAAACAAAACCTGCACAAGCTAATGGAAGAAAAAAAGCGATTACTTTCCGAGCTGAAGGATTCCGAAAATGCGCCTGAATTAAAAAAAATAATATTGGGATTAAATACAGAGATTATTGAAAAATCCGAAAAATACAAAAAAATAAAAAGAGAACTAAAAGAAAAGCAAGAAGCAGTAGATGGACTTGAAAAGGAAATTAAAGAAGCTCCTGAAAAATTAAAAGATGATGCTCCCAAAGATAAAGTAGACGACGAGTGGGGAGATAAAAGCAGCGAAGAATTCACTCGTCTTAAAACCATGAATAGTGAGCAACAAGGGTTAATCTCAAAACTCAAAACAGAGCTCTCTAATTTTTCGATGGATGGTGACGCTCCAGACGAAACGATTTTACCCAAGCTAGAACAAATGTTAAAAGAATCCGAAACCTGTATTCAAATGTTAGAGTCAGAATTGGATATAGTTATTGCAGAGCTAAATAAGAAATCAATTTTATTAGAAGAGTCGGCAAAACAATCAGATCCTAATGGGGAGAGTTCAGATATTGCTAATATGAAGCAACAACTAGATGATACCAACGCAATGACTATGACTCTTATGTGCGCAAATGGTGATCAAAGTAATATAATTTCTTTCGCTAGGAACTCTATCTCTAGTGATACCTTAAGTATACTTTCTGATGAAGTTCTTAAAATAGTTACTGGCTATGGGCTTGAAGGTAGCATTCAGATGAGAGGAAGAATTGAAAAATTAAATCAGTCTACCAGTGATCTAGTCTCAGAATCTCATATGTTGTTATTGGAAGATGATTTAAACGGCGAGCGTTTTTTACAGGACGGAGCGCGTTTAGTGATAAGGTTCGATCAAATATCTTTGTTAGTGCTAGGGATGCCTAATGAGGATGAGGATACCTGCTCTCGTTATAGAGACAGTCTTGCGATAATTTTAGAGCTAGCAAATGATAGTATGCAATCGATTGAAGATGAGTATTCAATGAAAACGCAACAGGAAGTTTTGAAAAAATTAATTTCTACAACCCAATCGACTTTGGAAAATGTAGAACAGCAATTTAAAGACCAAGCGACACAATCAGAAACTATTATTAATAGTATGACGGATGTTTTGGGTAATCCAACTTTTGTAAAAGAGATGAGCGAATCCTTCAGACCCATATATCAAGGCATAGTTGAAGAAACTAAAGAACGTTTTGAAAAGTTGCATGAAGAAACGGCTGCTGTCGATGCTTCGTTTGCAAAAATAATTGGTGATTTAAGTAAAAGAATTTAATTTTTTATTTTTGCGAATGTTGTGATCATGACGATAATTCAACTTCAAAAATTCTATTGATTACCTTCTTTTAGCGTAGGTTCTATTTTTCGCTTAAAATCTAGCATATCTTGTTTTTTTCTTTTATCCATTCTTTCTTGTATATTGCTATAACTTTCGTTCACATTTTCATAACAATTGGCTCGCGCAGTACTTTCGACTACGCGATCACATTTGTTTAACGAGTTACGATGCAATCCGGACCCATACGGATTGAAATTGCAGGAAGTGAGAGAAAGTGATATGAGGATGATACTCAATTTTTTTGCTAGGTTCATTTGTTTCCTTAATCTATTTAAACGGAATATCAATATTAACCATTAATCTTGTGTTTTTTTCTCAGCAATAAACATACTTACCCACTGAACTTCCTTTTCTTTGCCATACCGTGACTTATTTTTTTGGGTTAAACAATTCCTACCAAGTATGCTTAGTTATCAGCTTCACGTATCACAGATACCCAATAATAAATTTTACTTTCACTATTTTTTACTGAAATCGTTGGTTCCGATCCACCATTACTTTTTCCTACTTGATCTTTCCAAGGCTACTCTCGGAACTCTTGGACAAATTTTTCATAACTTGCTTCGCCTTTAAGATCATATTGGTCGAAATCATAACCCGCCTGCTGTATATCATAGGTTAACGAACTAGCCATAATTTTAGTAGCAATAATTATCGAGCTTATTATAAGTAGTAGTTTCATATTAAGTGCTAACGTCTTGTAGTTGACGAAAATAACGATTAACGACGGAGGAGTTAAGCGTTAGTTTTCGGCAACCTACATTGGTTAAAAAAGCGGTCAATGTTAAGACTGCTTTTTATAGTTTGCATTGTAAATTTATTTTGAACTTTCAAATTAACACGAGCCTCGTGATCTTTCAAAACAAATCTTGTTTAATAGTTAACTATAACTTTTCAGATCGCTTTTTTACAGTGCCCTAGATATTTACTTTTAATCTAATATTTCAGAACAATACCCAATGCAATTATAGCATTTTAACGTTGCTCGTTTGCGAAACGGTATTTTTTGCAACGACAGGCGCAAAAATGCCGATTTCGCGAACCGAGTTTGGTTATATTTTTAGCCCGTTGTAAGTTCAATTTTACCATTCACTTCTTTAAAATATAGAAAGTATTTAATACCAATAATATCTATAATGAGAATGTTAGGTAACCAAATATATATAAGCCACCTTAACGTTAAAATATTAATTAAAAACAAACCAATAGTGATTTTCTTTTTCTTAATCATCGTGACTTCATTGTTCTCGTACTTTAATAGTTTATATCCGTCAACTAAATGGTTTTTTACTTCCTTTTCTAATAGCTTAGGTAATCCTTTTAAATCCATCTAATTCACTCACACCCTACTAATATAACGCTCCCGTCAGGAGCCGCGTGTAACGCGTCTCCTGCACGGATTGGTTAGGCTTTAATTTTTCTTAAAAGTATTTTTTCATACCATTTAATAAACACCAATCCAATTAGTGGTGTTAAAAAAAAGAAAAGGAGTATTGTTAATGCTGATGTTTCCTGTGTCAAATATACCTCCTTTTTTGGATCTCCAGAATAATAGAAAAAGACTCTTTCTGGTAGATCGTTAATTCCGTCCATGGAGAGTACAGCGCTGACTATTATTTCTTTACCATCAATCCTGATTTTTAAACGCGGTCTTTTCATAATTCCGACTTTCGTGAAATCTTTAGATACAACGATACCTGTTTCAAGATGGTTATTGTATTTGTTTGAGTTACTCATATGCTCATGAAGATAATATGCTCCAAAAGCCCAGCTAATAGGTAATAGAATCCAAAGAAATGGAACACCACCTCGAATAGCAGACAAGTTTTCTTCTGATGATGCTAATAGCTTAAAGCCCATAATATTTGTAGCCTAACGTTTGTGGCAGACGAAAATAACGCGCGAAGTAGCGCGTTAGTTTTCGACTGCCCACACTGGTTAAAATTGCACTTATTGATAGCACAATTGTTTAAATTTAATTCTCTGTTCATTTTGTTTTAGTTTGAAAGTTTACCTGATATCACTTTAAGTTCAAAATCAAAGGCGTTTCGTAGCGTTTCACTTTCCTACGAGTTACTTTTGCCAAGAGCTACAAAAGTAACCAAAAGAGCCCTTAGCGTTACCACTAGGGAGTGGATCTAGTCTGGCTTAACCTTTGTACTCTATTACTTGAGCATTTTAACGTTTAAGTCAGGCGTCGCGTGTAACGCGTCGCCTGCACTTGCTGGTTAAAATGGCTGGCGTTCGCTTTACACTAATTGTTCGAAGCCATTTTCTTTTCTTTAGTAAGCATTAAAAATGAAAATAGAGCAACCCAAACTAGTAACATACTTAGAGATAGACTTGTTATTGTTCTTGAGTATGCTTCGCCCGCTCCAACAAATACTTGAACAGAAGTAAGTAATCCAACAAACAACATGATCGACGACCATGCAACCAATAATATTTTTGTGATTTTTTCCATGCTTATTCCCTTTTATATAATTATAGTTAATTTATTACAGTTGTGATGCTTCGTTGTCTC
>NVVT01000026.1 GCA_002733465.1 Kangiella sp. | reverse complement strand
ATAGGCGGACTCCGCTAGTTCGTATTCTCTTTGTGAAATAATACTGTCTTTATGCAGTACTTTTTTACGTTCGTAATTGTTTTTTCACAATATCGAAATTCCTTTGGAATATACTGAACTTCTATTTTCTGTTCAATAAAAAAATAGAAATACATTGCCAAGCCCAAAGCTAGTATAAATAATATTAAAGAGCCTAATATTTTGAGGTATATATTCATTAGTTAGTTAACGTCTTTAAGTTGACGAAAGTAACGGTTAACGACGGAGGAGTTAAGCGTTGCTTTTCGGCAACCTTTATTAGTTAATGTGCGGACAAATATACCACACTGTTTATAGTTTGCGTTGTTAATTTATGTCCACGGATGGACGGTATATCACAATGAGTCATGGATGACGGTGTGAATACTTTGAACTTTCAGACTGAATTTAGCCTAGTAAATTTTCAAAACAAATTGTATTCAACTCTTTGCTATAACTTCCAGATTGCATTTGTCAGAATGCGGGGTGTTTGTTTTTAATCTGATATCTCAGAATAATATCCACTGTGTTTCTAGCATTTTAACGTTAACCGCAAGCGAGCCGGCAGTTTGGCTTCGATTGCCGGTTTTGGTTAAAAAAGCGGTCAATGATACGACTGCTTTTATTGTTTGCATGATTAATTTAATTTGAATTTTCAAGTTATCACGAGCCTTGTGATCTTTCAAAACAAATTTTGTTTAATATTTACTAAAACTTTCAGCCTGCATTTTACAGCACATTAAATTTTAATTCTTGGTCTGATCTTTCAGAACAATATCTACTTCAATTATAGCGATTTAACAGTTGATACTGCGTAACGGCTACTTAGACGCCCATTTACGCAGTTATTTTTTAGTTTACAAAATATACTGGTTAAACTGTTATAGATCAACATACTATTTTTTCAGCGTTTTAAATTTGGTAGCTAAACAAGAATGATTACGCAGTTTTTTGATTAATAGTATTTATCCAAATTCTTTTCAAAATAGGCGTAGATGGTTGATTACAAGGGAGTAATAAAAATATCATATCGGAATAACAAGTAATGTTTACGCAGTTTTCTCAAATGATTTACTAAATTTTGATATTTAACTTGCTTTTGAGTAGAATAACCACTACTTTAATGAGTAGTGTCAGGTTTTAGGATATAATTTATATAGGTAATATTATGGATGACATACCTTTGCATGTTGACCACTTGTCTGAGCGTTTTATAGACAAACTTCGGATTTTTATTCGTTCACAAAATCTTGCTTATGCAACAGAGAAAACTTATGTTGGCTGGGTTTTGCAATTCATTCGATTTCACGATAAGAAACATCCTAAAGAAATGGGTGAAAATGAAATTGAATCATTTTTAAGTTATTTGGCAGTGCAGCGACACTGTTCTAAGTCAACCCAACGAACCGCTCTTAATGCTTTGATTTTTTTATTTAAGAGGTTCTTAAATCGAAAGGATCTTGGAAAGCTTAACTTCGTTTCTTCTAAAAAATATAGAAAGATCCCTACTGTTTTCACTCACCAAGAAGCTATTTCAGTTATTACTCATTTACATGGGAAACCTAAACTTATGGTTCAGCTTATGTATGGAACTGGGGTGCGAATTTCTGAGTTAATAAGGTTGAGGGTTAAAGATATTGATTTTGGTATGAGCCAAACAATCATTATGGATGGTAAGGGTGGTAAAGATAGAATAACGTTATTACCCGAAAGGCTTATTTCTCAACTAAAGAATCAAATAACGGCCGTCTCAGCCTTACATAAGCTAGATTTACAGGATGGTTTTGGAGAAGTCTATTTACCTAACGCATTAAATCGTAAATATATTAACGCACCTAAAGAATTAAAATGGCAGTTCTTGTTTCCTGCTAATAATATTAGCACTGATCCTCGAAGTGGAATAAAAAGGCGTCATCACATCAATAAAACTACATTGGGGAAACATGTATCTTTAGCTATTAGAAAATCCGAAATTAATAAAAAAGCATCAAGTCATACCTTTAGACATACTTTTGCAACTCAACTTTTACTCAAAGGATACGATATCCGCACTGTACAACAGCTATTAGGACACAGCGACGTAT
This sequence comes from Kangiella sp., assembly GCA_002733465.1. GTDB lineage: Bacteria > Pseudomonadota > Gammaproteobacteria > Enterobacterales > Kangiellaceae. The sequence goes on along the minus strand of NVVT01000026.1, from coordinate 34,380 downwards.
CAACGACAGAAATTTACACCCATGTAATCAAACAAGGTAACGCAGGCGTTATAAGCCCGATTGATTTTTAGAATAAGATCTATTTAAACGGAATATCAATCTTAACCACTAATCCATTATTATTACTTAAATTAATTTTGGCTTTATGTTGTCGACATACAGCGCCAACGAGACTCAAACCTAATCCACTACCCTGGCTCGCTCTATGTTTAGATAGTCGATAGAAGCGCTGGAAAACTCTGTCTTGTTCAGTTCTGGGTATACCTTTACCACAATCATGTATGGTAATTGATATACCAGCACTAGTTTTGTGAGCCGCTATTTTTATTTCGCCATTAGGTTCAGAATACTTGAATGCATTATCGAGTATATTTGAAAATGCTTGGATCCATAAATCGGAGTCACCGTTAATAATCAGCTCTTTGTCTATATCTGTTTTAACTAAAATATGTTTTTCTTCAAACATTGGCTCATAAAGGTCAACGGCATCTAATAAAACAGAATCTATATTCAAAGGTTTAAAGTTTTCCTCAAATGAATTACTTTCTAATTGTGCAATTCGAAGCAATGCGTTAAATATTGAAATTAGTAAATCGGATTCTTCTATAATTCCCTCGATAAGCGCATCATCTTTTTTATCCATTCTTAATAACAAATCAAGTTGACCTCGTAACCTGGTCACTGGTGTTCTTAAATCATGGGCTATATTGTCTGATATATGTCTGACACTTTGAACGTGTTGTGCAAGTTGATCTAGCATTAAATTGACATTAACCGCTAGCCGATCAAATTCATCTTTAACGGCTATAACGGGGATTCGTGTATTCAAATCACCTTGCTGAACACCTTCGCAAAGAGAATTGATTGGGAGTAATCTTTTGTTTGAATTTCTGCCAATAATAAAGCCAAATATTATTGCGAAGCAACCACTGATGACAAGAGAAACCTTTGATATTAAATCGATGTTTTTTATCAGTTTAAATTGATCTGAAAACTCAACGCCCATACCAAGCACACTATTTTGGAATAATGCTTGCTCAGTTAATATACAATAATCGGGAGAGTATTCTTCGTTTAGTAGATTGTCATTATTATGTTGGTAGATGTGAAATTTTGGATACTCTGATAGTTTTGTTAGTAAGGTATAGTTAGCAAAAGTATTAAAAATAATCTTATTGTTACTATTTTTGATATAAGCACAATGGTAGTCGCTTCCAGTGACTCCTATTTCTTCAAGTGCCCATAACATAGCGTCGGCAGTGTAATCTTTGTGAGCGATTAAAGGATCAACTTCTATAGAGGGATTGCTTTGATGAATATCTATAACTTTATTTTCTTCATCATCATTTTGATTACCTGCGAGTTTTTCGTTTCGTTCCTCAATTTCATATCGAATTGAATCAATACCGTTTTGTATATTCTCTTTAACTTCATTGACTGCAAGTTGATAAAGGTGACCTTCTAGGTTTATCTTAATGACATAAAGCGATAGGACAAAAATAAGCCATAAACTAATAACGGTTAGAAACGAAAACCAAAATGTGCGAGTCATTTTCATTTTACTGTACGATCTCTTTTTCTAACCTAATCACGTAGCCTGCACCTCTAATCGTTTGAATCAATTTAACTTCTGAATCTTTATCGATCTTATTTCTTAACCGACTAATATGCACGTCTACCACATTAGTTTGCGGATCAAAATTATAATTCCAAACCGCTTCTAACAACATGGTGCGGGTAACAACTTGATCTGCATGGCGCATCATATATTCTAGCAAGGCAAACTCTTTTTGCAATAGTTTTATATTTCTGCCATCGCGAGTGACTTTTCGGGATAATAAATTCAACTCTAAATCACCTACGGTTAATTGTGTGGTTTCTTCTGGCTGAATGGAGCGGCGGGTTATCACATCAATGCGTGCTAACAATTCGGAAAAAGCGAAGGGTTTGGCAAGATAGTCATCGCTACCCGCCCGCAATCCTTCAACTCGGTGTTTAACCTCGCCTAAAGCGCTTAAAATGATCGCTGGCGTGTAGTTTTCGGCGCTACGAAGAGATTTAATGATATTAAGTCCTTCCATTGACGGAAGCATTCTATCAACAACTAAGACATCCCAATGTTCAGAAGAGGCCTTCATAAAGCCTTCTTTACCATCAAATTCAGTATGAACATTATGACCTGCTTCAAGCAGTCCTTTTTCGATGTATTGAGCAACCTTTACATCGTCTTCGATAACTAAAATCTTCATAATAATGCCTATTTGAAACGTCCAGCTGATGTTAAAAGCATTAAAGACGCGAGATATACTAACTAATGTTAGCTTATTGTTAGAGATCTTGCGGTGAAACGCAACACAACAATGATTAAGAATATTTAATGTTAATGAAGTAGTTTGCATGCGCTCTGTTATAATTCTCTCAAATCTCGTCATTAATTTGCTTTAGAGGCACAACATGAATCTCGCTTCGGTACGACTCAGAAAATTTGAAGAAAAACGGATTAAAAATGGTCACCTTTGGATCTATAGTAATGAAATAGACAACAAAGTCACGCCTATCAAGTCGTTTGAAGTGGGTCAAACCGTTATAGTTGAAGACAGCCATGGCAAACCTCTGGGTTTAGGCTATATCAACCCAAATAATTTATTGTGCGTTAGAATTATTACGCGTGATTACACTGGATGTATTGACCGTTCTTTATTTGTGCATAAAATAAATATTGCATTGTCACTAAGGCAACGCATTTTTGATAAACCTTATTACCGTGCAATCTTTGGTGAAAGCGATGGTTTACCCGGGTTAATTGTTGATCGTTTTGGAGAACACTTAGTCGTACAAATCACCACTGCAGGAATGGAACAACAAAAGGAAAATATTGTTGATGCGTTAACCAAGGTATTTAAACCAGAATCTATTTTACTAAGAAATGATTCTAATTCTCGTAAAGCCGAAGCCTTGCATAGGGATATTGAACAAGCTTTAGGGATTACGCCAGAGACTATTCAAATTGAAGAAAATAGTACACAGTTTTTAATTCATCCTTTTACCGGACAAAAAACAGGTTGGTTTTATGACCATAGAGTTAGTCGACAGCAAATTGCAAAATATGTTGAAGGACAACGAGTATTAGATGTATTCAGTTACATTGGCGCGTTTGGTCTACAAATGGCAAATGCCGGTGCTAGTGATGTTTGGTGTATTGATATTTCAGGTAAAGCGCTGGACGAGTTACATCAAAATGCGGTGCTTAATAAAGTTGAGGATAAAGTGACTTGTTTAGAAGGTGATGCATTTACAGCAATGAGTGAATTGAAACAACAAGGTGAAAAATTTGACGTCATTATTGTTGACCCACCAGCATTCATTAAAAAGAAGAAAGATCAAAAGCCAGGTTTAAAAGCCTATAGAAAAGTGAATGAAGCCGCTATGCGTTTATTAAACAAAGATGGTATTTTATTATCAGCCTCCTGTTCAATGCATTTAAAAACAGATGAATTAGAAAATGCTTTATTAGCAGGAAGTCGTCATTTAGAAAAAGGCTTACAGATTATAGAGCAATGTCATCAGGGACAAGATCATCCAATTCATCCTGCGATACCTGAAACTCGATATATTAAAGGGTTTATTAGTCGAGTGTTAACGGCGAGTTAATTAAGGTCTATTTCTTTGAATTTTATTAAATGATATTTAGCATTTCTTTTGCATGGGATAAGGTTTTGTCAGATATAATTTTACCACCTAACATTCTAGCGATTTCATCGACTCTTTGTTCTTTATTTAATTGAAAGACTTGAGTCGTTGTAGACTGCTTTAGTTTTGTTTTACTTGCTATTAGATGATGGTGTCCACAAGACGCGACTTGAGGTTGGTGAGTAACACATAAGACTTGTCTATCTTTAGCTAACAGTCTTAACAATTTCCCTACTGTTTCCGCCGTTGCTCCACCAATGCCAACATCTACCTCATCAAATATAATGCATGGAACCAGTTGTTGCTCCGATGTAATTACCGCTATAGCTAAACTAATTCTTGATAGCTCTCCACCGGATGCAACCTTGGTAAGTGCTTGTAATGGTTGTCCTGGATTGGCTGATACTAAAAACTCAATTTCTTCCATCCCTAAAGCAGAATAATGAGATTCTCTATCGATTAGTTTGATTGAAAATTTTCCGTCTTCCATTGCCAAGGGTTGAATTTTATCAGTGACTAATTGTGAGAGTTTTTTGGCGATTCTTTTGCGGCTAATGGTCAGTAATTTAGCGTGATTGATATATTCTTTTATACACCGTTCTAATTCATTTTCGACTTCTTCTAGTTCGTTATCATCTGCGTGAAGTTGCTTGAGTTCATTTTGTAAGCGCATAAAATAATTTGGAAGTTCTTGCAAATTAACGTGATGTTTTCGAGCTAAATCATGAAACCTTGCAAGCTGTTTATCGAGACTCTCTAAGCGCTCAGGATCACACTCCAATTGATCGCGATAGTCCGCTAGTTCAAAATGCGCTTCTTGAATTAATGACTCAGCGTCGGTTAATGTCTCTAATAGACCTGTTACGTTATTATCAAGCGCTGCTAATGCTTTAAGATGGCTAATGGATGAATTTAAACGGTTTAAACAAGAGGAGTTTTCATTTTCAACAATGTCCACTAACGCATTTTGTGCCAATGAGAGTCTGTCGTTAGACGTTGCGGCTTGTTTATGTTCTCTTTCTAAATTATTTAGTACCGATTGCTCTGGATTTGCCGCTGTCAGCTCTTCTACCTGATAGCTCAATAGTTCTCGCTTGGCGTCTCTCTCTCGTTTATCTTGTAATAGCGTTTTTTTGCGTTGCTCAATATTTTTTAGCTGTAAATAAGCAATTTTCACATTTTTGAGAAGTTTTGAATGACCAGCATAACGATCGAGTAGGTTAAGTTGTTCTTTGTTTTTTAATAGTGATTGGTGTGCATGTTGACCATGAATATCAACTAATAAACTGCCGAGCTGTTTAAGTTGGGATTGGGTAGTATTACGTCCATTGATATAACATTTAGATCGACCTTCTTTTACAATGACTCGACGCAATATACATTCAGTTTTAGGCTCTGTCAGTGGTGAAACGTTTGCAATATTATCTAAAATTTCGTCATCAAGTAAGTCATTATCTTTTAACCATTGGAAAGCTTCACTTTGGTGGTCAACTTCATATAAAGCGCTTATTTCGGTTTGTTTAGCACCGCTAGTGATCACACTTTGATCGGCTTTTTCACCTAAGGTTAAACCAAGAGCATCTATAACAATTGATTTACCAGCCCCCGTTTCTCCGGTGATTACACTCATACCAGAATGCCAATCTAATTGTAAAGATTGAATAATGGCAAAATTACGAATATCAATAGAGAGAAGCATTGGTGGAATGTTTAAATATCAGGGGTGAATGAATATTAAACGATTTTGCTACAAAAAGCTACTTGTACAGGTAGTCTTATTTAATTCAAGAGAATTTTGTTAAGTGTAAAGATCGAAAATTTGAGAATTGTTTTGTAATTTATAAGACGAATATCTAATTAATGAGACAAAATACTGGGCATCATTGATAGTATCTGCTAATTTGTTACTAGAACCCTCGTAAAACAATAGCAAATAGTATGAAAATCAAATCGTTACAGGTCTTTTTAGGAATGCTTTTTATCAGCATTTTAAATCTAGCAATCGCAGAAGATAAAAAAGTTTTGTATAAAAGCATTGATGAAAATGGGAATGTCACCTATTCCGATAAGCCTTCTTCTAATTCGACAGAGATACCAATGAGTGAAGGGCAGTCCATTAACATGAAACCACCAAAAATCGTATTTCATTCCTCCACCAATGACTCAAATAACGATAGTAATCAGCAGACGAATGGCTACGTTTCAGTTTCATTTTTACAACCTGAAAATGATGGCGTTATCCGTAATAATGGCGGGGTGGCTTTGTTTGTGCTTAATGTTTTGCCTCAGTTGAGTGAGGCGGATCATATCGTTTTTTACATTGATGGCTCACAAGTGGAAGCATCTATTTCTGGAATGGACGTGACTGTTTTAAAGGTCGTGTACGGGACACATACGGCTAGTTTTGCGGTATTGGATAACACTGATAAGCTGATGATAAAAAGTGCGCCGTTAACGTTTAATTTATTGCACACAGTAAGACGAAAAGTGGGAGCCGTTAACAATTATAATTCGCCAATCAACAAAATAAATACGGATGTATTGGTTGCGTCACAGCTAAAAATAGAATTACCAGAACACCCAAAACCACTTAGTTTTGAACAGTTGAGAAAACGTGAAAATTAACACTTTTGAATTAAAGATGGATTTTTGATAACTAAATCACATATTATTTATCTTGTTTTCAATATGATGGATATTCCAGTATGTAGGTAGTTTCAGTCTGAAGGTAGTTTCTCTTTACTAAGTTTCAAAATAAAGAGTTGGTTGAAAATGTTAGTTAGTTCATGTTTGAAATGTTAGTTATATCCCTATTGCCCGCTTTTGCGGGCTTTTTTATGTCCATGGATGGACGGTATGCAGTAAAGAGCCATGGATGGACCCGTTATTGAGCTTCTAACTCTAATTTATGCTCAAGGTAATGGATGTTGGTTCCACCTTTTTGGAAATTTTCATCAGCCATTATGCGACGCTGTAATTCAATATTAGTTTTTATACCATCAATCACCACTTCATCTAATGCCATTTGCATTCTTGCCATAGCCACTTCACGGGTTTCGCCGTAAGTGATTAATTTTCCAATCATAGAATCATAATATGGTGGCACTTTGTAGCCTGAGTAAATGTGAGAATCCCAACGTACACCCGGTCCACCTGGCGCATGATAACGAGTAATAGTACCTGGTGAAGGAATAAAAGTGACAGGATCTTCTGCATTAATACGGCATTCAATGGAATGTCCACGAATTTGAATATCTTCTTGACGATAAGAAAGCGGCTGACCTTCAGCAACACGGAGTTGTTCTTTTATAATATCAACGCCTGTAATCAGCTCCGATACGGGATGTTCAACTTGAACACGAGTATTCATTTCTATGAAATAAAACTCACCTTTTTCATATAAAAACTCAAACGTTCCTGCACCGCGATAGCCCATATCAATACAAGCTTGAACACAACGTTCACCAATAAAACGACGTTTTTCTTCTGTCATTCCTGGTGCTGGAGCTTCTTCTACCACTTTTTGATGGCGGCGTTGCATAGAGCAATCACGTTCACCTAAATAAATAGCGTTACCGTGCTTGTCTGCCATAATTTGAATTTCAACATGACGAGGTGTTGTTAAGAATTTTTCCATATAAACAACATCGTTGTTAAACGCGGCTTTTGCTTCTGCTTTAGTGAGAGCAATCGAGTCAATTAAATCTTTTTCATGGTGTACAACACGCATACCGCGTCCACCACCACCACCAGATGCTTTTATGATCACAGGATATGCAATGCGTTTACCAATCGCTAAATTTGTTTTTTCATCTGTACCTAATGCTCCATCAGAACCAGGTACACAAGGTACGCCAGCTTTTTTCATAGCCGCAATGGCAGATACTTTATCACCCATTAATCGAATAGCCGCAGCAGTAGGTCCTATAAACTCAAAACCACTACGCTCAACTTGCTCGGCAAAATCAGCACTTTCAGCCAAAAAACCATATCCCGGGTGAATAGCGACTGCATCTGTGACTTCAGCCGCTGCAATAATGGCTGGAATATTTAGATAACTTTCTAGCGCAGACGGAGGACCAATACAAACAGATTCATCGGCTAACCGAACATGCATTAAACTCGCATCAGCGGTTGAATGAACAGCCACCGTTTTAATACCAAGCTCTCTACAAGCTCTTAGTATACGTAGAGCAATTTCTCCACGATTTGCAATAACCACTTTATCAAGCATTTTTCTTTCCAGTTTTTCTGCGTTGTCTAAAGCCATCAATATGACAATAAACAACCGCTAGATTCGATTGAGACTCTTTAAGTTGACTTAAAAGAGTCTATAAACTTGCGGTCTAATAAATAAACGCAGCTTTTTTAACAATAGATTTATTCAATTATAAGCCTATTCGATTATATAAAGAGGCTCATCAAACTCAACAGGTTCGCCGTCTGATATTAAAATGGCTTTAATGGTTCCTGCTTTATCAGCATCAATTTGATTCATCATTTTCATTGCTTCTATAATACAAAGCGTATCGCCAACGTTGACTTTACTTCCAACATCAACGAAGTTACTCGCGCCAGGTGATGGAGCATGGTACATCGTTCCAACCATTGGTGATTTAACTTGATGACCGGTGACTTCTGGAACAGGAGCAACTTCAGCCATTGGAGCTGGAGCGACGCCAGGCATGGCTTGTGGAGCCATCGGAGCTGCATATTGCATGGGCGCAGTCATAGGGGCCATCATTGGAGCAACTGCTCGAGTAATGCGAACGGACTCTTCGCCTTCTTTAATTTCGATTTCAGCAACACCTGATTCTTCTAATAATTCGATTAATTTTTTTACTTTTCGAATATCCATAATTTTCTACCTTTAAGTTCTAATTGTTTTAAATTTCGTTTATTAATTATCTATCGTTGTAACTGTTTTATGGCCGAATTCAACGCCATTATATAACTATCAACACCAAAACCAGCAATAACCCCAACGGCCAGATCAGAAAAATAGGAATGCTTTCTGAACGGTTCACGAGCATGGGGATTGGAGAGATGTATTTCGATAAAGGGTATTTTTACACTAGCAAAAGCATCTCTGATCGCAACACTTGTATGAGTAAATGCCGCTGGATTGATTAAAATGAAGTCAATTGATTGCTCTTTACAAGATTGAACTTGGTCAATAATTTTATGTTCGGCATTGGATTGAAAGCAACTAAGTTCAATTGAGTTATCTTGCGCAATTTCGGTTAACTTCGCTTCTATTTGAGCAAGCGTCAATGAACCGTATATCTCAGGCTCTCTTGTGCCTAACATATTGAGATTGGGACCATTGATTAGTAGTATTTTCAAAAACTTATGCCCTAATTATTCAATTAATATTTGTTTTAAGCTAACTTCATCCAGTTTAACTTAAATTGAGACTTTTTTCGTCTATATTCCTAAAAAATGCTAACTAGATACAAGTCTATGATTTAACGAATAATCTTCAAGCAAATCAAAAAAAGAAACTGTTTTATAGACGATGCCCACATAACTAGTGTTTATTGGGCAACAAAGCAACAATTTAGTTCAATAGAGGATTTTAGAACATATTGGAGCTTGTAATGGACAAACCAGTTAAAGGCCCATTGATTTAAGGGATGTTATTACTAAATGCTAATTCTTTTGGATTAAATTTCTGATCATTAAAGCTAAAAGTAATAGGGCAGAAAGAATGTAGATTATTGAAGTATTCATTACATGCTCATTTCCAGCGATAGTCGGGATTGTGATCTGATAAAACTCGATCAACCAATTAGTTAAGTAACCAAAACCAATGCTGGCGGTAAATAGGCTAAATAAGTAAGCTACTAATACGGATGTACCCATTTCTTGTTTAATCATGCCCATTGTCGCAATGTTAGTAGCTGGTCCTGCCAACATGAAAACTAAAATTGCGCCGGGCGAAAGACCCGCAGCTAAGAATCCAGCGGCTAAGGGAGTTGACGCTGTCGCACATATATACATTGGTATGCCAATTAGCGCCATAATAACCATTGCCATCAAGCCATCGCCCCATTGAGTTAAGAAGTCTGTTGATACCCATGTTTTGATAGCTGCAGCCATTAGCAAGCCAATTAATAACCATTTGGTGATGTCCGATAACAATTTTCCGCTTGAGAATTCAAGAGATTGTTTAAACAACTGAAAGAGTGCTGGTTTTGCTTCTTCTTTAACATTACCCGCGCAACAGCTGGTTTTTTCAGTTTTTTCAGTTTTTACCGGTTTATCGCAACAAGATTTAGCTATTTCGAGTTCTTTTTCTTTAATACTACAACATGATTCTTTAGAGTCTATTTCACCATGTACTTCGTTTGCTTTAGCTTTGTTCTCATTTAAAGCAAAAAATTTAACCATCAGTCCGGCATAAATGGCTGTAAAAATGGCTGATATTGGTCGTATTATCGCAAAAAATGGCCCTAAAAGAGCGTAAGAGACAGATATTGAATCTACTCCCGTCTCTGGTGTTGATACTAAAAATGAAACCGTAGCAGACTTTGAAGCGCCTGCACGTCTTAGTCCTATTGCCGCCGGAATGACACCACAAGAGCACAAGGGTAATGGAGCACCAATAAATGTTGCTTTTAAAATGGAACTTAGACGGTTATCCCCCATATGTTTCTGTAACAATTCCATAGGAACCAACCATTTCATAAATCCTGCAATCAAAAGACCGAGTAGTAACCACGGTGCAGATTCAGTGAATAGATCAATAAAGTTGAGTAGATAGTCAGTCATGGTTTTTGCCTAAAGTTTTATTATTTGAATTTGCGAAGAGTTCGGGATCATCCAAACTATTCAAAATAGTACATTGTTTGGCACTTTCTGACCCGCCACAACAGGCATTGTGTAAATTGCTCAATGCTAGGCTCATTTTCTGTAGATCGTGTATTTTAGATTCAATTTCATCAATTTTATCACCAGTATAGTTTTTCACTTCTTCGCAGGTATGTTGATCTTTATCGGTTCTGAGTGAAAGTAACTGCTTAATTTCCGATAAAGAGAACCCTACTTTCTTAGAATGAAGTATAAAATTCAGTTTTTGTTGATCTTGCACAGAATACAAACGGTAACCAGATTGATTGCTCATTTTTGGAATGAGTAGTTGTTCTGATTGGTAAAATCGCAATGTTTCAACGGTAATATTCGCTTGCTTGGCGACTTCTCCTATTTTTAACAATTTATCCATAACCTACTAAAACCCAGTAATTCTTTTTATATTGCTGATTCTGGGATTATAAACCCTATAGTGTACTTTAGGGTCAAGTGTTTAACAGTAAATCCTTGAATTAATATCAATTTATCTATTAATTAGCACTCTAAGGGGTTGAGTGCTAAAAAATCACCCCCATATAACCAAAGAATTTTAATTAACTCAAATAACTGACCTATTAATAAAATCAAACTTAATAGAATCGGATTAAAGCTATTTAGCAAAACCAATTAGGAGACAAAATCGATGAGTATTCGTCCTTTGCATGACCGTGTATTAGTAAGACGTATGGAAGATGAAACAACTAGCGCTGGCGGAATTATCATTCCAGATAACGCTAAAGAAAAGCCAAGCCGTGGCGAAGTGATTGCTGCCGGTAATGGCAAGCAATTAGATAATGGTGATGTACGCGCGCTTGAAGTAAAAGTAGGCGATAAAGTTCTTTTTGGTAAATATGCTGGTAACGAAGTAAAGGTTGATGGCGAAGAGCTATTAATTATGCGTGAAGACGACATCGTTGGAATTATTGATTAATTCAATCTAAAACCATTTAGTAAACAAAACAAATAAAATTTTAAGAGGAATTTAATATGTCAGCAAAAGACGTAAGATTTGGAGACGACGCACGTGCACTCATGGTGAACGGTGTCAATATTTTAGCTAACGCAGTAAAAATCACTTTGGGTCCTAAAGGACGTAATGTTGTTTTAGATCGTTCATTCGGCGCACCTACAGTGACTAAAGATGGTGTTTCTGTTGCTAAAGAAATTGAATTAGAAAATAAATTTGAAAACATGGGCGCACAAATGCTTAAAGAAGTGGCTTCACAAACTTCTGATGTGGCTGGTGACGGAACAACTACTGCAACAGTATTAGCTCAGTCAATTTTGAATGAAGGCTTAAAATCTGTGGCTGCGGGCATGAATCCAATGGATCTTAAACGCGGAATTGATCAAGCAACTAAGGCAATTGTTGAAGAATTAAAAGGCTTTTCGGTTGCTTGTGAAGATGATAAAGCGATTGCTCAAGTTGGVACTATTTCTGCAAACTCTGATAAAGATGTCGGCGAAATCATTGCAAATGCAATGGGCAAAGTAGGCAAAGAAGGCGTTATCACAGTTGAAGAAGGAACTGGTTTAGAAAACGAACTAGATGTTGTHGAAGGTATGCAGTTTGACCGTGGTTATTTATCWCCTTAYTTYATTAACAACCAAGACAGTATGTCGGTTGAAATGGATGCACCATTDATCCTAATCGTTGATAAGAAAATHTCTAACATYCGTGAAATGTTACCTGTTCTTGAAAATGTAGCTAAAGCTGGCAAGCCTTTAATGATTATTGCTGAAGATGTAGATGGCGAAGCATTAGCAACATTAGTGGTTAACAATATTCGTGGTATCGTTAAAGTAACCGCTGTTAAAGCACCTGGTTTTGGTGACCGTCGTAAAGCAATGCTTGAAGATATCGCAATCTTAACGGGAGCGACTGTTATTTCTGAAGAAGTTGGTCTTACTTTAGAAAATGCAACACTTGAAGATTTAGGAACCGCTAAGAAAGTTTCTATCACTAAAGAAAATACCACTTTAATTGATGGTGCTGGCGAAAGCGACCTAATTCAATCACGTGTTGAAGCGATTCGTCGTCAAATCGAAGAAACTTCTTCTGATTATGATCGTGAAAAATTACAAGAGCGTGTTGCTAAATTAGCAGGCGGCGTTGCAGTTATTAAAGTAGGCGCGGCGACTGAAATCGAAATGAAAGAAAAGAAAGCAAGAGTTGAAGATGCACTTCACGCAACTCGCGCTGCAGTTGAAGAAGGTGTTGTTCCTGGCGGCGGTGTTGCGCTAGTAAGAGCTGCTTCTAAAATCGAAAAGTTAACCGGTGAAAATGATGACCAGACAGCTGGAATTCATATTTTACTTAGAGCGGTTAATGAGCCATTACGTCAGATAGTAGCAAATGCTGGTGACGAAGCTTCTGTTGTTTTAAATAACGTAGCTCAAGGCGAAGGTAACTATGGTTACAATGCTGCAACAGGTGAATACGGCGATATGATTGCAATGGGAATTCTTGATCCAACTAAAGTGACTCGTAGCGCATTACAACATGCGGCTTCAGTTTCTGGATTAATGATTACTACAGAAGCAATGGTTGCTGATATGCCTGCTGATGCTGCTGGTGGCGCTCCTGATATGGGCGGAATGGGCGGAATGGGTGGTATGGGCGGAATGCCTGGTATGATGTAAATTACATCAACCATTTTGTTTAAGAAAGGCTCCTTCGGGAGCCTTTTTTATGTCTATGGATGACGATACTGCGAGATCATTTAAATAAAAGGATAAGGTATTTTATGAAACCATTCTCTCAAGCTTGTGAAAATAATAAAGACGCAATATTATCGGTAATCACTCCCTTATTAAAAGACAAAAATAATCTATTAGAAGTTGGTAGCGGTACTGGACAACATGCGGTTTATTTCTCTGAAAGATTGCCACATATACATTGGCAAACTAGTGATATGAAGGAGAATCATGAAGGGATCAATCTGTGGATTGATGATGCTTCGTTTCAACAAGGGTCGAAAAATATAGAACGACCTATTGAAATAGATGTCTTAAATTATCAATGGCTTAAGCAAAGTTATGATGCTATTTACTCTGCAAATACCGCACACATTATGTCTTGGCGCGCAGTAGAGGCTTTTTTCCAAGGCGTTGGTGAAACATTAAATGATGGAGGACTATTTATCCTCTATGGTCCTTTTAATTATGATGGAAAATTTACTAGTGATAGTAATGAAAGGTTTGAGCAGTGGTTGAAGGAGTTTGATATTGAAAGAGGGATTAGGGATTATGAGGCCGTTAATCATTTAGCGGAGGAAAATGGAATGAAATTACTTCAAGATTACGGAATGCCTGCTAATAATCGTATATTGGTATGGAAGAAATACTGCTAAATTAATGTTTACTAGAGAATTAAATTGATTAAAAATGTTACCAATTTCACTTTTTGAGATAAATAAGGAGTAAGTTGGTAGTTTTGCACAGTTTTACCTATAGTTATCTGTACAATTCGTTTCATCGCCTTTTCGAAGATCGAAAATTTTAATTGAAGAATTATGTCGCTATTTTGATATATATTGAGGAAAACTATGATGTTAAACAGCCAAATGAAGAAGTCTATTATAGCGCTTACTATCGCTATTAGTTTTTCTACACATTCGATATCTGGGCTTGCAGAAGGAACGTATCATAATGATTACAGAACTACTTCCAAGCTAGATTTAAAACCGTCTTATTACAATAAAGTAAAACTTACAGATGATGCTCTAGCATTAGATTTTTTGGCTTTGAACAAACAGCGCTATGGACTGGAAAATGTTTATAGAACTTTAAAGCTAGCGAAAATAAAATCTAGTTTGATRGGCAATCACTATCATTTCCAACAATATTTAAATGATATTAAAGTCGATAAAGCTGAAATTATAGTTTCTATTAATAAAGATAATCGTATCACTCGAGTATTTAACAATACTTATCCTGTTGTTAAAAACATTACCAAAACATCAAAAAAGTTAATGGGAAAAGATCTTGCCGAAGAAAAAGTGTGGGACTTTTTACAAGTGTCAGGAAAATTGCAAGCCACTCCTAAGTCTAAATTAATTTATTTAAACATTGGTTCAAATTTCAAACTTGCCTATAAAGTTAATATGATCGTAACTCAGCCCTTCGGAGACTGGGAGTTTTATTTAGACGCAATTACAGGCAATGTAATCAATGCGAAAAGAATCGATCTACCCATATCAAAAAATGCAAATTCTGAAAGCCATTTTGGAAAATGGAAAGCATTTGCCAAGAAAAAATATCATAAAAATTACCAGAGCGTTTTGTCATTAGTTCAATCAGAGAATAAGAAAAATGATGTGAGCCAATCTAATAAAGCAGATGCGACTGCGTTAGTTTTTGACCCAGATCCTGTAACGACATTAAATAATGACACGTTAGAAGATACCTCTTCAGCTACTGACTTTGATGCGGCCTATTTCACGAGAACTCTATTAGATGTAACGTTAAATAATGGTATCTATAGTTTAGAAGGGCCATGGGTGACCATTGCAGATTTTGATAGCCCTACAACTGCTCCAAGTACCACTACTGATGGTAATTGGAATGCAAAACGAGGTGATAATTCTTTTAATGATGCGATGACTTATTTCCACATCGATCAAAATCAACGTTATATGCAATCTTTAGGCTTCGTTGATGCAACAGGAATTCAATTTGCTTCTATAAGAGTTGATACTGATGGTGCTAATGGTGACGATAATTCGTATTACTCACCTGGAGCAAATCAACTGGCTTTTGGTCACGGTTGCGTTGATGATAATGAAGATGTTGATGTTATTTTACATGAATATGGTCATGCCATTAACACTTCAATAAACTCCAATTGGTCTGGTGGTGATACAGGAGCGATGGGAGAAGGTTTCGGTGATTACTGGGCGGCTTCTTACAGTTATAGCACCCCAAATGGGCGAATAGTCCATCCTGAATGGGCTTTTTCTTGGGACGGTCACAATGCCTGTTGGAATGGTCGTTTACTCAATCAAACATCATTTCGTTATGATTCTTCACAAACTTATGGCGCTCATGTAGTTATTGCTGGAGTTGCAGGAGATGAACTATGGTCTACGCCTTTGGCTGAGTCTTTACTTGAATTACTCGATGCGGGTGTTTCCAGATCTGACGTTGATCAAATTATATTGGAAGCTCAGTTTGGTTTGGGTTCAGGTATAAAAATGCCAGATATGGCTGCTTCTATTGTTAGTACAGCTGTGGAATTATTTCCTGCGGGTTCTCACGCTTCTGTTTTTGACCGTAACTTTAAATTAATGGAAATATTAGGTGAAAGCTTGAGCATTGATGTAGTTAATGTTGTTGTAGCAGGTTCGAATACAGTCGTTGATCCCGGAGAAACAGTCACTCTTAATATAGCGTTAAAAAATAGCGGTGGAACTACTTTAACAGGAGTTTCTAGCACACTTTCGTCATCTACAAATGGAGTAACAATTGGAACGGCAAACGGGGTTTATTCTGACATGAACGCGTCAGAGAGTCAGACAAACACTTCCCCTTATGAATTTAGTGTTCCAGGTGATCATGTTTGTGGTGTTGATCTTAATTTCAGTTTAGTGACCAACTATACTGATGGTTCGGCTCAAACTTCGAATATTGATTTCAGTATTCCCGTTGGGTTAGGAAGCGATGTGAGTCAGACATCGTCACCAGCATTGGCTATTCCTGATAATAATACAACCGGTGTCACGGATGAATTAACTTTAAGTGGTGCAATTTCTGGAAGTAGCATATCTGTAGATATGAATATTACTCATACTTACCGAGGGGATATGACTTTGACCTTAACCTCACCAGCTGGTACTAGTGTTATTGTGCAAACTTCTAGTAACGACAGTGCTGCTGACATCATTGGTATTTATCCAACAACTTTAGCTCCCGCAAACAGTCTGTCAGCTTTTGATAACGAAGATCATAATGGTGTTTGGTCTTTGAAATTAGTTGATAGCGGTGCAGTAGATTTAGGAACATTAAATAGTTGGTCTGTAATTTCTACGTCACCAGCTATTTGTAACGCAAATAGTGCCCCAGATGCATTGGTTGTTAATTCTGTAATAGACGCAACAGAAGGAGATAATGTCATTATTGACGCGACTCCGAGTAATGATTCTAATGGAGATCCCATTACTTTTAGTTGGACTCAAACATCAGGATCTACAGTTACTATTAACAATCCTACAAGCGCACAAGCGAATTTCGATACCCCTAGTGTTGTAGTCAAGGAAACATTAATCTTTGAAGTGACAGTTAGCGACGATAAAGGAGCGTTTGATACAGCATCTGTCGAGGTTAACGTTGCTGATATAAATGGTAATAATGCGCCAATCGCTTCCGTTGCAAGCAATAATATAGTCGCAACGGAGGGTGAAGTAGTCAACCTTGATGCTGGCTCAAGTAGTGATCCCGATGGTGATGACATCACTTATTCTTGGGTTCAAACTTCAGGAACTAGCGCTACTTTATCTGGTGCAACTAGTTCTATACTAAGTATTTCTGATTTGACTGTTGGAGAGTTGAGCTTTGAAGTGACAGTCACTGATACTGCAGGCGCAACGGATACAGCAACAGTAAACGTTACTGTAAACGCTCCGAATCAAGCTCCAACAGCCACAATTCAAATGACCGCTACTAGCGTGAATGAGGGAGCGAATGTCAGTCTTAATGGTTCTACAAGCAGTGATCCCGATGGTGATACATTGACTTATGATTGGTCTCAGTTATCAGGCCCTAGCGTGACTTTAAATAGTGCAACTAGTGCAACGAGCACTTTTACGGCACCTTCTGTCTCTAGCTCTATTCAGCTATCGTTTAGATTAACGGTTACTGACCCTTCAGGTGAGACAAGCAGTGCTGACGTTACAATTACAGTAAATGATATACCTGAAAGTGGTGGTGGCAGTGGTGGAGGCAGTAGTGGCGGTGGTAGCATTCCGTTATTTTCAGTGCTCGGACTTTTATTAATAAGAAGGCTTAGAAAAGGTTAATAATTGAAATTATAAGGAGAATAATTGGTTAACAAATCAAAAATCTTTATAGTTCAGGGGGGATGTTTTTGAACCAATTAATAAAAGGGTTATCGTTATTATTTTTAATTATGATGAGTGACGGTTGTAAAAATGAAGGTGTTAAAGAAGACATAAAAAACCAAAGTTCTGAGGTTGTCGATGAGCTTTGGAGTGTAAAGAGCATCAATGGCACTAAGGTAATTGAAGTAAATGAAATTTCTGTGTTACAAAAAGCGCTAGATGAGCGAATAGAAGTTAAATTGAAGAGACTTCCCAATTTTGACTTTGAAATAACTGTAAAAGAAAATACGACATTTAATGTCTGGTTATATTCTACTAACGGATATGTAATGTCTAAAGATGATGAGGAAAATAAAATTTTTAAAGTTAAATTGAAGCTACTAAATAAGATGTTACTATAAAATTTCACTTATGGTGACGAGTTCAAACTCGTTATTTAGAGATTCTAATGCAGCCTTTAAAAAAGCCAAAGTCTCAGGATAAGGATGACAAATAACAACCGCTTTACCATTTTTTTTTGCAATAAACTTTAAGTGTTTAAGTTGTAACATCATGTCGTTTGATTTGACGTTATGATCTAAAAATATATCTCTAGCTATAGATGGAACACCCTTTTGAATAGCAATACGTTCTGCAATTGATTTTTTTGAAGTTCTAGAATCTAAAAAATAAAGCGAGTAGTTTTTAGCTTCTTCCATCACCCATTTCATCTTTTCCTCACCTTCAGTCAGTAAACTTCCCATATGATTATTAAATCCCGACAAATGAGGTATTGATTCAATATCTTCGCGAAGTACTTTTTGGAATGTTTCAAAACTCATATTTGCATAAAGAGCACCAGGACCAAGTAAATCGGGTCTAGAATATGCTTCCATTGGAAGATGCAAAATGATTTCATGCCCTTGTTTATATGCTAACTCAGCAATTTCTTTTGATTGAGGGGTTTGCGGTAGAATACCAAGAGTTAGTTTTGCTTGAAGAGCTATTATTTTTTTAGCGATGATTAGATTATCACCGAGGTCGTCTATTACAATGGCTATTTTTGGTTTTTGATCAAGATTTAATAAGCTATCTTCTGCTTCAACGTTCATTATGCAAGAGGTTGATATTAGCGCCAAAATTATTAGTTTTAAAATAGGCATTTATTATTTTGTTGTTTTAACTTTAGTCGTTAGTAGAAGATACGCTTGATAAATTGCTAAGTCATTAAAAATAGAAAGTTCTAAGTCGGGAGTTAAGGTTTTGGTTTCTAGTTCTATATCTGGCGCGATACCTTTCCCTTGAATTTTATTGCCATTTGGAGTGAAGTATTCTGAAGTGGTCATTTTTATTCCAGCTCCACTTCTAAGTGCAAAAACCGTTTGAATCGTTCCTTTGCCATAGGAAATTTCGCCTAGAATAATCGCTCTTTTGTTATCTTGTAAAGCGCCCGCCAAAATTTCGCTAGAAGATGCAGAATCTCTATTCATGATTATTAGGAGGGTGATATCTTTAAAAATTGCTGGGCTTTCAGCGATTACTTTTCTATTAGATTCGATAGATTTTCCTTTTGAAGAATAGATTACACCTTTGTCTAAGAACAAATTAGCAACATCTACGCTAGCATCAAGTACGCCACCCAGATTGTTTCTCAAATCAATGATCAGTCTACTGGTATCGTGATCTTGGATTAATTGATTTAGGTGAGCAATAACTTCTGAGGGGGTTTTCTTCGTGAATTGATTAATTGCAATGTAGCCAACTGGAGAAGGTAAACCTTCAGATATTACGCTGGGTAAAAGAATGCCTGTACGCTCGCCATTACTTGCGACATTAAATTTAGAAAATTCTTCTTGCGAATAATAACGCGTATGTTCGCCTAGCTTATTTAACATACCAGATATAGCTGCGTTAATTAATTCTTTATCAGAAATATTTTTATGATAGCTGGTTTTTATATGATGAAATACTTCGCTAAATGTTTGTAATTCTTCAAGCGGTAAAATAATTTCTTGCTTTTTAGCGGGTGACTCTTCAGAGGAAAAGCCTTCAGAGGCGTTTTTTTCAGAGGGAAGGTTTTTTGCGGATAAAGATGAGGTATTTAATAGGAGCAATAACGATACATTAACTAGTCGTTTTAAGATTTTGTTATTAACACAATTAATGCTAAAACGATTAATACTAGACCTCCCTGCGCATAAACAAATATTTTACGAGGCTGTTTTTGAAGAGTGAATAGATTCGATAATTTTGCTAGTGGACACTCCGTCAATAAACTCTACAACTTCCACACTACCACCATATTCTAATACACAGTCCGCACCGGCAATTTGTTCTACTTTATAATCGCCACCTTTTACTAAAACATCAGGCAAAATATCACATATAAGTGATTTTGGTGTGTCTTCTGAAAAAGAAACAACCCAATCCACTGAACCAAGAGCCGCTAAAACAGACATGCGTCTTTCTAAAGAATTTACCGGTCGACCTTCACCTTTTAAAGATGTAACTGATTCATCACTATTTACGGCGACAATTAGTCGATCGCCCATCTTTTTTGCTTGTTGTAAATAATTGACATGTCCCGCATGAAGAATATCAAAACAGCCATTGGTCATCACTATTTTTTCTCCATGAGCTTTTGATTCTTCTACCACAGTTAATAGCTGTTCTTTGGTCATACTACCTGAGCCAGCATTTCCCATAGTCCGTAATCTTCTTCTTAATTCATGGGCACCTACGGTGGCTGTGCCTAATTTTCCAACGACAATACCAGCCGCCGCATTGGCGTAAGTGACGGCATCTTCTATACTAGTTCCGGCAGCAAGAGAAGCCGCTAAAGTACYAATTACCGTATCACCTGCACCGGTAACATCAAAAACTTCTCTGGAGATTGCCGGTAAATGTAATTCCGCTTGATCGGCGCGCAAAAGCGTCATCCCATGCTCACCTCTGGTGATCAATAATGCTTGCCAGTCATGAGATTTTAATAACGCCTGCCCTCGTTCAATTAACTGTTTTTCGGTTTGACAAGCTCCTACAACGCCCTCAAACTCAAGTAAATTGGGTGTAACTAAAGTTGCTCCTTTGTATTTGGTAAAATCACTTCCTTTGGGGTCAACTAGAATGGGAAGTTGTTCTTTTTTTGCTATTTTTATTAAATTTTGTATGTCTTCTAACGTGCCTTTGGCATAATCTGAAAATATAACGGCTCCGGAGTTTGGCAAATACATTTTTAATTTATTTGGAATACTTTCAATGCCTCGACCATCGAGTGGCTCCTCAAAATCTAGTCTAATCAATTGCTGTTGTCGACTAATGACTCTTAATTTTGTAATGGTTTGAAGTTCGTCAATCATCTCAAAATCGCAGTTCACTTTAGCCGCGGTCAGTTTGCTCTTTAAATGTTGAGCTTCTTCATCATTGCCAGTAATGCCTACAAGGGTAGCTTGACCGCCTAAACTAACAATATTTAAAGCGACATTGCCAGCGCCTCCGGGTCGTTCTTCCATCTGACCGACTTTTAAGACTTGGACGGGTGCTTCGGGTGATATTTTAGATGAGCCTCCGTACCAATACTTATCAAGCATTAAATCACCAACAACGAGAATGTGGGTATTTTGGAATGAAGGTAGGAAAGTAGGCATGATTGTCTATGTTTTAAGATTGATTCTTTCGGACACTGTTAGGTTAATAATAGCACAAAATGAATTTAACATTGAGATAACCGTCTGATTTCTCAATGTTTAATCATTTGCATTATTTTACATTTGCTGGTGTTTTATCATTTCATATGCCGCTTGGATATCTTGTGATTTTTCTGTTGCGACCTTTATCATTTCTTCAGGCATCCCTTTAGCCACCAATTTATCGGGGTGGTGTTGAGACATGAGTTTTCGGTATGCTCGTTTTATTTCTTGTKTRSTWGMATTWGMSGWYAYWCCAATAACTTTAWAAGCTTGMTCTAAAGTWGGWCCTGAYTGRTTGCGAGATCKAGCGGATGARCCTCCTTGATGAAAAGATTGCTGAGCTATCACCATTTCAACTAATCGATCAATTTGAGTAGGTGGTAACCGAAACACTTGCCCAATTTGGTATAAAATCTGTCTTTCTGCGGTGTGTACAGAACCATCCGCAGTGGCCGCTAAAATTTGTATTTCCAAAAACATCTGGATAAGGCTTGGCTGTCTAATGGCGTTAGTAATAAACTCGCTTAGATTTGCGTTAAGATCAAAATCAGCTTCTTTTCCTTGACTAAATGCTAGCATTGCCTCCTTTCTCTTTATTGAATCAAGTCCTAGCTGAGCCATAACTTGCTCTGCGGCTTCAATTTCTTTTTGACTGACAACGCCATCGGCCTTTGCAATATGTCCCATGACGGAAAAAGTGGTTTTAAAGAATATTTTTTGAATTAAAGCAGGATCAGTGTGGGTGAAAACGCCAGAAAAATTTTGACTCAAACCTCGATCAAAAGAATTACCAATCCATATGCCAATAAATAACCCAAATATATTACCGATCGCGAAACCAATAATTCCGCCAATCACTCGTCCCCAAATTCTCATTGTCCCATCTCTTGTTTATGATATTTCGTGTTTATTTTCATACGTTTACCGAACATAGGTCTCATAAGTTAGCCATAACTTAAATTCTACATCTTCAAAAGTTAGTTTGCCATCTAGCTCTTGAAAAATAATTCCTTCTTTCACTAGTGCCTTAACCGCTGACTGTGCCGATGCTTTTGAGAGTGAGTTAGCCATTAAAGTTTCATTTGAATAGATATTATAGCCATTTTTAACCGCAATAATTTTTAGCGTATTTTGCTGAACAGAAGTATAACGGTTAAGTAATTGTGCATTATAGGTTTTCTTTCTAATCACTCGATCAACAATATTGGTAATTTCATTAATGGATAATATGGAGCCACTCTTCAAGGTTCTAAAGGCTTCATGGCAAATTTGTTGAATAAACCGTGTTTCGCCATCCGCTTGGTTGTAAAGAGATTCAAATGCAGAAAAATCTAGATGAATTGATTTTTTATTAAATCTTTCACGCACCCACACGTAGAACTCATTACGATTAATAGGCGGTAACTCGAATTCTGTACCCAATTTAAAAAAGGCTCTGGCTGAATCATTAAACATACCGAGTAGAATGTTTCTTTTTGAACCGGTAAAAACGAAAGAGCTATTTTTCCGCTTGTTAGCAATTGTTCTTAAAAGCGCTTCAATTTTTTCTGCATCACTTAGCGAAACTATTTTTTGAAACTCATCAATGGCAATAACGGCCTGTAAATTTTGAGCCTCTAAAAATGCAAAATAACCCAAAAATAGCTTTTCTATTGCAGAATAATAGTCTTTATCGATAGTTTCTATTTTTATTTGAGGTTTTCCACTGACAATAAAACTTACTTTAGCATGAGAAAAATAGTTCTGAATAGTATCCACTAAACGTGAAAGTTTATTTAAATTGGTCTCATGGCCTATCAAGCTTTCCTCGATACCAGTGACTAAACGCTCGTAGAGTTCTCGAACATTTGAAATAGAATAGATATCGATATGAGTATGTAAAATAGTCTGATCTAAATGATTTTCAAAGATCTCTTTAAGTAGTGAAGACTTGCCTATTCGACGTTTGGCGAACATAATAATATTGGTTTCGTTATGGATATAATCCACAAGCTCGTCAATTTCATGCCTTCTTCCACAAAAGAAATCTCCGGCAACCTCAATATCAAATTTGAAAGGGTTTTTCATAGCATTCTCGATTAATATATTTACTCGCTATCTTTATTGATAACAGGTTTGCATAAACCTAATACGTAAATGTATTTATATTAGATACTTTAACCAAGTGTTCACATTAAGTCAATGAAAATACAGAAAAGTATTACATGTAAATACTATATGTGTGAAGATATGATTGGAAAAACAGCTTCCTTACGAAAAACAAGAAAATGCTAACAATAAAGATTGTTAGATAGACTTTGTTTGAAAGTGCTTCTTGTGCACGATGCTAGGGGAGTGACCCATTCAACTAATGTGCTGAAAGGTTTATTTTGTTGGAGGGGCTTTGCTATTAATTCCTACACCAACGATTTTTCCATCGGGTTGCTCACCTTGAACAATGATGACTTCAACTCGTCGATTAGTCGCACGACCTTCCGACGTTAAATTATCGGCAATAGGTTTAGTGTCGGCGTAACCATTAATGACAAACCGGTCTCTTTTAAGCTTTCTGTTTTTTAATAATTCTCGTGTCACACTAGCCGCGCGTCCACCGGACAATTCCCAGTTTGAACGAAAATATTCGTCATTGATAGGAAGGCTGTCGGTATGGCCAGCGACTCTAACTTCACCGTCTGTTTCCGTTAGAATGTCTGATATTTTTTTGATGACAGGTAAAAATTTTCGTTCGATGGTATCTGATGCTGAACCAAAAGAACCTTTTTCACGAATTCTAATGACAACATAAGCACCTTTAGCTAACAGTTCAACTTGACCTTCTAAAATCTCCTTTGACATTTTTACAGCAATTTCTTGCGCTAAGGCTTCCGCTTCTTCAGCCGCTTTTGTTGCGGCATCTTTTGCTGCTTGTACTTCTTTTAAAATTTCTTCAATACTTTGTTTAGGTTCTTTTACGCTATCATCTTTACTAGCATCTTCTTTTGCTGTTGCTTTATCGGTTCCTGGACCTTCACCTTGTTGTTCGTCTTTACCTTTGCCTTCATTTTCTTCTTCTTCGGCTTCATCAAAATCAAGGGTTTCACGGGTGACGTCAATAGTTTGTTGCATGACGGCTTTTATTACCGTAGGTTGAGGCTTTCCGGGTGAAAATTCTAGAGCAATGATGCTTGTGCCTTTAGGAATATCTCTTACATGCACTTCATTTTGCACACCAAACGCCATTTTCATGGAGCCTGCTATTTGTTTAAACTTTAAAACATCCATTTCTGCAAATGAGAGTAATAATACGAAAAAGCACATCAATAATGCCATCAGATCGGCAAAAGTACCCATGTAGGCGGGCAGTCCTTCTGGGGGACAGTCGCATTCTTCTTCGTCACTCATGCTTATTCTTCCGCTGTTGGACGCTTGCCTTCTTGCAAGTATCCATGAAGAACTTGTTCAATAACTCGAGGATTTTGACCTGCCTGTATACCCAGCAGACCGTCGATCATTAGGGATTTAGTTACTTTTTCTTCATCATCACGAAATCCGAGCTTAGCGGCAATAGGTATTCCGACCATATTTGCCATAATGGCTCCGTATAAGGTTGTTAACAGGGCAACTGCCATTGCTGGGCCAATTGATTTAGGATCATCCATATTGGAAAGCATTGCCACTAAGCCTACTAGCGTTCCAATCATACCCATAGCTGGTGCGACATCTGCCATTGCTTTAAATAGGGTCGCAGCATGTTTGTGACGAGTTGAAGCCATAGTGACATCTTTTTCTAGAATTCCTCTAACGACGTCGCCGTCATGACCATCCACTAATAAACCAATCCCTTTCTTAAGAAAATCTTGCTCAATCGTCGCTCCTTCTAATGCTAATAATCCGCTTTTTCGCGCCATATCAGCTAATTCAACTATTTGAGTAATCAATTCTTCATTGTTAACACTTTTAAATGTCAAAACTTTCATTCCGGCTTTTGATGCGGCTAAAAAATCACTAAGTGAATAAGTCATCATAACGACAAAGTGTGTGCCCACTACAACAATCAATATCGAAGGAGCGTCAATAAAGGTGATAATAGAACCACCTAGCACCATTGCCATGACGACCATTGCGATCGCGCCTAAAAGTCCAACCAGAGTTCCAATATCCAACGTGTTTACCTTAACTGTGACAACTCTCTAATAGTTGAGTTGACTAAAATTAATCCTTACTAAAAGATTAGCTAATATTTACAACTATTCCAGTGAATCGAAAAATAAACTTGGGAAATAGTTCTAAAAATGGTTGTTTCGTCAGCATTTCATTCCCTTGTATTCAAAAATGCGAGACAATAGCGAAATATCTCACTTTAATTGAAAATAAAACAATAGAATGGCGACTAAAAAATCAGAGACTGCATCTTTTGAAAAACAATTAGAAGCGCTTGAAACGATAGTACAAGATTTGGAAACAGGTGATTTGACCTTAGAAGAGTCGCTATCTCAGTTTGAGAAGGGCGTTGTACTAACAAAAGACTGCCAATCCATTCTCAATACTGCAGAGCAAAAAGTTTCTATATTAACTAATGGCTCATTGGTCGAAGCCAATCTAAACGATGAATAGTATAATAAACAAAACAATAAAACTTAATTAATAGAAATGACAAATAAATCGGCCTAAAGAATCCCATAAAGAATGTCCCACAAAGAATTCCTAAAAAACACTCAACATCGTATACAGAATTGTCTGGAATCAATGTTGCCAGCAGAAACACTAACGCCACAGAGACTGCATACAGCCATGCGTTATTCAGCGTTAACACCGGGTAAACGAATTAGGCCGGCACTTGTTTATGCAACCGGTGAAATGTTTAATGTTGAACAAGATATTCTCGATGTTCCAGCCGTATCTGTTGAATTGATTCATGCGTACTCCTTAATTCATGATGATTTACCGTGCATGGATGATGATGATTTAAGACGAGGTATTCCCACTTGCCATATTAAATTTGATGAAGCAACTGCCGTGCTTGCCGGAGATGCTTTGCAAACTTTGGCATTTGAGGTTTTAACCTGCGCTACCGAGCTGAATGTATCCGATCAAAAGCGGTTACAAATGTTAAATCTACTGTGTAAAGCGAGTGGCTCCATTGGTATGGGAGGTGGTCAAGCGATTGACTTACTTATGACCGATAACGCCATTAGAACAAATAACCCAAATAGTACAAATAGTGGAAACGCGAATGAAACTAGAAATAGAACCGAAATCGATATACTAGAATCTATGCATCGTATGAAAACGGGTGCTTTGATAAGTGCTAGCGTTGAACTAGGATTTATAGCAAGCGAATGTGAAGATCAGGTAGCGCTTTCTAATTTACGAACTTATAGTGAAAACTTAGGGTTAGCTTTTCAAATTAAAGATGATATTTTAGATATTGAAAGTGACACAAAAACACTGGGAAAACCCCAAGGTTCAGATCTGGAAAAAAATAAATTAACATTTCCAGCAATACTGGGAATGCAAGGCGCAAAAAATAGGGCGCAAGAGTTAATAGATGCTTCACTTGGAGCGCTTGAAAGACTACCGTATCAAAGTGAGAAACTAGCTGATTTTGCCTGTTATATTATTAGCCGTAATAAATAAACTAATTGTATTAAGTAAACCAATTGTATTAGATAAACCAATTGTATTAAAAAAAAGAAACGTAATAAATAGTTAAGCCAAACAAACTAAAGAGCAAAATATTAATGTTGTGCGATCCCAAACAATATCCTTTACTGGCAAATATAAATAAACCTGAAGATTTAAGGCGTTTAGAGCGTTCTGATTTACAGCAAGCTAATGATGAATTGCGAGAATTTTTAATTAACAGTATTGCGCATTGTGGTGGGCATTTTGCTGCTGGTCTTGGAACGGTTGAATTAACCATTGCATTACATTATTTATTTGATACACCTAACGATAAAATTATTTGGGATGTGGGTCATCAGGCTTACCCGCATAAAGTTTTAACCGGTAGAAAAGAGAACCTGAGATCGATAAGGCAAACCAATGGTTTACACCCTTTTCCCAGTCGTTTTGAAAGTGAATATGATGCTTTTGGTGTTGGTCATTCTAGTACCTCGATTAGTGCCGCGTTAGGAATGGCCGTTGCTGCAAAAGCGAAAGGTGATGATAGGCGGTTTGTTGCAGTGATTGGAGATGGCGCGATGACTGCAGGAATGGCTTTTGAAGCGCTTAATCACGCRGCATCTCTTGAYGTTAACCTAACRGTKATACTTAATGACAATGATATGTCTATCTCCGAAAATGTCGGTGGTTTTAGAAATTATTTGGCAAAAATTTTATCAGGYAARTTTTATTCGGGTTTTAAAGAAAGCGGYAAAAAAGTYGTTAAAAATATGCCAAARATTTCCCGMTGGGCGCATCGTGTAGAAGAACATTTAAAAGGCATGGTRATGCCAGGYACTYTATTTGAAGAATTAGGCTTCAATTATATAGGCCCCATTGATGGCCATGATTTAGAGTCTTTATTATCGATCATTGGTAATATCAAAAAATTAACCGGACCTCAAATTCTTCATATAGTCACCAAAAAAGGRAAAGGTTACAGCCCCGCAGAAGACGATCCTATTGCCTACCATGCKGTGCCTACATTTAAYCCAAAAGAATCTAAATTACCGCMCAGCAAAAAGAAAATAACCTATTCCAATGTGTTTGGAAAATGGCTATGCGATATGGCCGAAAAAAATGAAAAACTAATGGCTATTACACCGGCTATGAGAGAAGGATCTGATTTAATTGCTTTTTCACGCAAATTTAAAGATCGCTATTTTGATGTGGGAATTGCTGAGCAACATGCGGTCACTATTGCGGCGGGAATGGCATGTGAAGGAGCCAAACCGGTATGCGCTATTTACAGTACCTTTTTACAACGTGGTTATGATCAATTGATCCAYGATGTTGTTTTACAAAAGCTTGATGTGCTGTTTGCCATTGATCGAAGTGGTTTAGTCGGWGGTGATGGAGCTACTCATCATGGTAGYTATGATTTAAGTTTTTTACGKTGYATTCCWAACTTAATYATCATGGCTCCCAGTRATGAAAAAGAATGCCGYTTAATGYTAACMACKGGTTTTGAATATGARGGTAGCGTCGCYGTGCGTTATCCTAGAGGTRCCGGMACAGGCATTGATGCTGGMAATGATTTGCAAAGTATTGAAATTGGAAAAGGAGTCGTTAGACACCAAGGTGAGAAAATTGCGTTACTCGCGTTTGGTAGCTTAGTGACCAATGCGTTAATTGTTGGCGAAGACATGAATGCGACGGTTGTTGATATGCGTTTTGTAAAACCGTTAGATAAAGCACTTATTCTGGAAATATGTAAGAACCATACTCAAATTGTTACGTTAGAAGAAAATGCRATAGCKGGYGGYGCTGGTAGTGCMGTGAGTGARTTTTTATCGTCTCAGAACATTCTGATTCCAGTCAAGCATATCGGTATTCCTGATGAATTTATTGAGCATGGTGATCCGATTGATTTATTTGAATTGTGTCAGTTGGATGTTAATGGCATCAAAAATCAAATTCTAAAAATAGTATGAAAGTTGGTATAGCGAAACCAAAGGTAAGTAAATGAACCAATTAATTAACAACCGTGATTTAGAATTTCAATTGTATGAAGTTTTAGCAACAGAAAAATTAACACAAGCGGAAAAGTTTTCTGAGCACAACAAGGAAACGTTTGATGCGGTATTAGAAACGGCTGAAAAAATAGCAACAAAATATTTTTTAAATCATAATCATAAAGCCGATCAAAACGAGCCACAATTTATTGATGGCAAAGTGGAAATGATCCCTGAAGTAAAGGAAGCTTTTGATGCCTACAGAGAAGCAGGATTTATTGCTTCAGGTATGGATTTTGATCTGGGCGGAATGCAACTGCCGTTTACTATTTCATTGGCGGCTTCAGCTTATTTTATGTCGGCGAACCCTTCAACCACCGGCTATGGTTTTCTTACTGCGGGTTCTGCCAATTTGATTCGAGCATTCGGTAATGACGAGCAAAAAGAAAAATTTTTAGCTAAAATGCTCACCGGAGAATTTTCTGGTACGATGGCATTAACGGAACCATCAGCCGGCTCTTCCCTTTCAGATATTACCACCCAAGCTACTCCACAGGATGATGCTACTTATAAAATCAAAGGCCAAAAAATCTTTATTTCAGGTGGCGACCATCAATTAACAGATAATATTATTCATTTAGTTTTAGCCAAAATAAAAGGCGGACCAGTAGGAGTAAAAGGAATTTCGTTATTTGTCGTGCCTAAATATAGACTTAATGATCAAGGTGATCCTGCGGAAGCTAATGACGTTAATTTGGCTGGGCTATTTCATAAAATGGGTTACAGAGGAACGACTTCTACGGCTTTAAGTTTTGGTGAAAATGATGACTGTACGGGGTATTTAATTGGGCAGGAGCATCACGGTTTAAAATACATGTTCCAAATGATGAATGAAGCAAGGCTCTGGGTTGGTTTTGGCGCAATTATGATTGGATATCGCGGTTATTTAGCATCGCTAGATTATGCAAAAGAAAGACCCCAAGGAAGAAATCCAACAGAAAAAAATCCGACCAGTCCGCAAATTAATATCATAGAACACGCCGATGTAAGACGAATGCTTTTAGCACAAAAATCTTTCGTAGAAGGCGGTGTTTCTCTTTGTTTTTATTCAGGAAACTTAGTGGATATTGCAGAAACGGCAGAAGGTGAAGAAAAAGTAAATGCTGCTCTTTTGCTTGATTTACTAATGCCAATAGTTAAAGCATGCAATTCAGATTACGGTTTATTGGCAAATGATTTAGCCATTCAAATATTAGGTGGTTCAGGTTATACCCATGAATACCCGGTTGAGCAATGTTACCGTGATAATCGTCTTAATCCAATTCATGAAGGAACTAACGGCATACAAGCTTTAGATTTATTAGGTCGGAAAGTATGGCTGAATAATAGTGCGGGATTGCAGTTATTGGCTAAAAATATTTTAACGGATATTGCCGAGAGTAAAGGTTTTGAGAAATCAGAAGAGTTTGCATCAACCATCGGAAAAGCATTAGAGCTCTGCAATAAAGTGACTCAACATTTAGGTGCTTCAATGGCCAGTAACGGAGCAGATAAAACACTCGCCAACGCAGGATGTTATTTATCAATGATGGGAAAATTAGTATTTAGTTGGATGTGGTTAAGACAATCTATTGTTGCCGAAAAAGCACTTACAAATGAGTTAAATAAATCAGAACAATCGTTCTATCAAGGAAAAATTCAAGCGGCTCAATATTTTATTCGCTGGGAATTACCAAGCATTCATCACGATGCTGATTTGTTAATGACGTTGGATGATACTTGTTTGAATATGCAGGAAGATTGGTTTTAAAAATAGCGTTAAGAAAAATATATAGGAAACTTAAATGAATTTAAACTTAGAAAACAAAAATGCACTAGTCTGTGGAAGTTCACAGGGAATGGGAAAAGCAATCGCATTAGAGCTTGCTAAAATGGGAGCAAATGTGACCTTATTTGCTCGTAACTTAGAGAAATTGAATGCGGTGAAAGCCGAGCTTGCAAATAATGGCTCACAAGAACATTTTGCTATTTGCGCGGATTTTAGTGATCCTGATGAAGTCAGCAGAGCATTAGATGATCATTTAACGGTTGTTCCTCAGTTTGAAATTCTAATTAATAATACCGGTGGCCCAGCTCCAGGTCCCGCAAACACCTCTGAAAGCTCGGCTTTTCTAGCAGCCTTCAATCAACATTTAATCAACAATCACCAAATTGCTCAACGAGTTATTGGTGGCATGAAAGAAGCCGGTTACGGTAGAATTATTAATGTTATTTCAACTAGCGTTAAACAACCGTTGCCTAATTTGGGCGTTTCAAACACCGTTCGTGGTGCTGTTGCTAGTTGGGCGAAAACTATGGCGAATGAATTGGGGCCATTTGGAATTACGGTTAACAATGTTTTGCCTGGCGCAACTAATACAACTCGTTTAGATGCCATTATCAAAAATAAAGCCGTTAAGATGGGGCTAACTATTGCTGAAACAATCGAGGAAGAAAAATCCATTATTCCCATGCGACGTTTTGGTGAAGCAGAAGAGTTTGCTAATGCCTGTGCCTTTTTAGCTTCTCCGTCTGCAGGTTACATAACAGGTGTCAGTCTACCAGTTGATGGCGGACGAACTAGTTGTTTGTAAGAGTTAGATGTTAGACACCCAACAGTGGTAAATGTTTAATTTTGTGATAGTTCATTGTTAATTCAAAGCAATGAGCTAAAATTTTTTCTGGAAATTTCTTATCAACATTAATTAAAATGGCTCGATTCTTTTCAAACGTTAATTCTTCACCGTAAACCTCTCTAAAAGTTTCAACGAGTAAAGATTGACAGTTAAAATAAATATTTAAAAATTTTGGATTTTTAAATTTCCAATCAATTCTAATGGTGCTACCAAATTTAAAAAGATAGCTGGGTTCGCCCCATTTTAAACATTCTTGAAATGTGTTCTTATTCTTCTTTTTCTCATTATTCTGCTTATATGTATCTATAATCAATGAGCGTAAATAGAGCATTCTTGTTCTAATTTCAGTGGGATAGTCGCTAAATTTATTTTTGATCTCTAAGTCCTCAAATTTAATCATGCTATTTCCTGGATTCTATTCAATTATTCCTAATACTACCTCATTTTCTAAAATATCAAAAATAATACTTGATCATACATACTGTTTTATATACAGTATAAATCAATTACTGTACGTTACACAGTAAAAACACGCCGACTGTTTCACTAACGGGTTAAATAATGACTGAAATTGAACACTATCAAAAATTGAAATTGGAGCTACGCCGAGGTGTGCTCATTTTGGCTGTGTTAGCAGAACTGCGAGAAGAGCATTACGGCTATTCATTACGTAAGAACCTAGCATCACAGGGGTTAGAAATTGACGAAGGGACGCTCTATCCATTGATCAGACGTTTAGAGAAACAGAATTTATTAACTAGCGAGTGGCGCGAAGAAAATAAACGCAAAAAGCGTTTTTATCAGTTATCTGATGTTGGCAAAGAAGTGCTTGAGAAGTTGACAGCAGAATGGCAACAAACTCAAACAACGTTGAATAACATAATAAGTTGAAAGACTAAGTTAAATGACTAATTAGAAAATGTATTAAAGGAGAGAATTATGAAAATGATAAACAACTACTTAAATAGTTTTGAGAACTATTTACCAGAAGATAGTAAAGATGAAGTGCGTGCTGAGTTGGAGTCATTAATTTATGAAGAGCTTGAGGATATGCAAGAGAGTTTAGGTCGAGATCTTTCGCAACAAGAACAAGAAAGCTATTTATTAAAACTCGGGCATCCAATGCGAGTCGCATCAGGCTATTTACCGAATCAGGAATTGATTAATAAAGACTATTTTCCTGCTTATAAAAAAGCACTTGAAGTTTCTTTGATTATTTTTTCGATCATTGTTTTATTAACAAGCATTCGTCTCAATTTTGAAGACTTATCAATTATTGGCTTTGTATTTGATGTGTTTTGGCGAGTGCTAGAAGCGAGTCTTGATGTATTTGTGGTAGTCACTCTAATTTTTTATCTATTACAAAAAAGTAACTATGATTTAAGCAAATTGTATTCTTGGTCACCAAAGGACTTAACCAGTAGTGGAAAAAAAGTACCTTTAAGTCGCTTTAATCGATTTTTTGAAATGATGTTTGAAGGGTTGTTTTTGGTCTTTTGGAATCATTTATTTTTCTCAGAGCAAATTCTTATTGAGTCGTCATTTATGGGGAATGAAATAATGCAAAATATTTCGATATCAGCGGAATGGCAAAGTGTGCATTGGATTATTAACTTTTTGGTTGGTGCGAGTCTATTATTGAATGCCTATCATTTTCTAAAGGGACATAAAAATACATGGTCAACATGGGTAAACATTTCGAATAATCTAGTGAGCATTGTAGTTTTAGCATTTATTGCTAGTTTTGAGCAGTATTTGGTTATTGAATCATCTGAATTAGCCAACTTTAATTGGCAAAAAATAGTAGAATACTCGAACATTAATATACTAATCATTTTGGGGGTTATTGCGTTAGTTGCTCTATGGGATATTTACGCTGATGTTAAGCGTTTGAAAGGAAATTAACTAAATATAAAGCTTAGCAAAACCAGGATATTCTCCTATTAAATTGATTATTTGCATTTAAAAGCGAGAAAAAGCCATAAAGAGCGTTAAATATCGGTTTTATAAGGAAAAAAATTTGATTATTCAGTGGTAGTCGTTATAATTTGCACAGCTAGAAAGTACGTTTTATATTTATGCACAAAATTTCAATGATTCACCTTTGGTCCTTCGTTCTGTTTTTCATAAGTAATCGCACAAATTTCCAGCAAACCCGCTTTATGRTCAATACGCTTTKGTGTTGATTGAGAGCAATAATTACTTTTTTAAAATAGGATACACACATGTCTGATACGACTACTGGTACAGTAAAATGGTTCAACGAATCTAAAGGTTTTGGTTTTATTGAGCAAGAAAATGGCCCTGACGTTTTTGCACATTTCAGCGCTATTTCTGGTTCTGGATTCAAAACTCTTGCTGAAGGCCAAAAAGTTGAGTTCACAGTAACTCAAGGTCAAAAAGGACCTCAAGCAGAAAACATCACTGCACTTTAATTTTTGAAGGCTGTTAGTTGCAGTTAAATGTAACTAAAAGCTAAAAAAATGAAGTAAAAGAGCTTATTTGGAAACAAATAGGCTTTTTTTATGCCCACGGATGGGCGGTATTCCGCAAAGAGGCATGGATGCCGGTGCGGTTATGCCCACGGATGGGCTGACAGATGAATGCTCCGTGCATAATCTGCACTTCCTACATCCATGTAGGTCGTATTCCGCAAAGAGGCATGGATGCCGGTGCGGTTATGCCCACGGATGGRCKGRCAGATGAATGCTCCRTGCATAATCTGYACTTCCTACATCCGTGTCATAGGTAGGATCTTAAGAAATTGAAATAAAGCTCAAATCATGATCAAATAGGAGTTACCACACAACTAATTAATCATGACGAGAGCTTCAAATGA
>NVVT01000015.1 GCA_002733465.1 Kangiella sp. | reverse complement strand
CAATCTTGAATACTTAATGCCTTGGAATGTGGAATTAGAAGACACCATTTAAAAGCTAGGTGTCTTTCCTTAGACGCTTACTATTCAGACCGTGACATCAGACTATTAAAATTACTTATTCAATATCTTCAAGCTGACAGTGGTAAAGAATCATCAACTTTTATAGCAGGTCTTGAGAAGTTTCATTTCTGTTGGGAGCATATGTTGGGTAAAGTTTTAAAATGCACTGTAAACCTTAATAGTAAATTACCCGCACCAGCGTATATAGACATAGATGGTAGGGTACTTACTGCAAATAAAAAGGGTATGAGAACAGATATTATTTTGCATGATGAACATAAAAATAAATATACTATTGCTGATGCAAAGTATTATGCCGCTTCTAATGTCGGAAATGCACCAGGGTGGGGAGATATAGTTAAACAATTGTTCTATGAGAAAGCATTAAAGACATTGGATGCTGATGCATCTATTAAAAATGTATTTGTATTCCCCGGTATTGATGGAAACTTAAAAGAAGCTAGAGTCAGGAGTAGACAAAAAAGTACTGATGAAAGCCATATCTTCATCAATGATTTTGAACCCATTTATTGTTATTACACAGACCCTATGCTGGTGATAAAAAATTATTTAAAAGGTGATAAAATGACTGAGCTAACTAACGAGTTACTTCGGTCAGTGTAATTCCTCAATGAGCATAAGGGGGGAACTCTCGCTCTAAGCATTTCAATATCTAGGTTGGCTTACAACCCAACAAAGCGTACTGGACCAGWAYWWMTWRMWYSWWRARRKAWKWKWKWKWWTMKWRWATCTNWAWWWYKSYAAKAWWAWWRGTCAAAAAACTTGAAATTTCAAGCGGGATGTTCAAGTAAGTTTTACAATGTCTAAATGATAATCATCACGTGAATACCCAATAGTTTGATTGTGGTCAGTAGTAAAAGGCTAGTGTTCAATTTTCATTATGTGACTCATAGTCCGTCGCAGCCTCATGCGAAAAATCATATAATAAAAAACACTGAAGGAATAACCTTTTATTATTGATTTACTATCTAGGGGCAACAATTATGGGAATCGAACTAACAGCATACTCAATAGGTGATGTTCCAGAATATCTTGCTGAAGAAGGGCTCGAACAAGCTCAATATTATTTTGATATAAATGATTTAGAGCCTCAAGATTGCTTTGAAGCTAGTGAACAAAATCCACGCTCAACTTTTGGACAACATTGGTCTACGGCATGTCTTAAAGCAAATCTTATTTTGAAAGGTAATAGACTATATGACAACTCATTGATTTGTCTTGAGATTGATATTCCAGCCTAGGCCCTGCATAGGCCCTGCATAGGGTCGGACCACAAAAAAGTCAGAAAATATATGTCCTCCACGTTAATTATCTCTTGATTTTGAGCCTTAGAAGGTTGTTTTTGGCAGCAAAAAAGCCAGTTTAAGGCAACCAATGCTGTCATGATGACTATCGCGTTTGATATCACTATAAAGAAAAGGGGTCATGTAAATTGTATTATAAAAACACTTATTCAAACGAGGTTTGACCAACCTAACTATTAATTTTGTGTATCAGTAGTAAACTTAAATCGGTCTGTAACTAGCAACTTATAGGTAAAAGATAAATTTCAATGACTGACGTCAACTCCACTTTTAGGTTAGAATCCCTCTGTTATTAACTACCTTTAGAAGCAATGCCAAATAAATCACCGCTCCATCAATATCAAGGCTTAGTCAGTTCAAATCAAATAAGCTTTGACGCCTCTCAACAACAAGCCGTTGAACTGTTGCAACAATTATATTTAAATTTGCAATCAACAAAAGCAAATAACAAAAAACAAAGCGCGGCAATTAGAGGCATCTACTTATGGGGTAAAGTAGGCCGTGGAAAAACATTTTTAATGGACTTATTTGTGAATTGTTTGCCTAACTCATACTGTAAACGGCAACATTTTCATCATTTTATGCAGGATGTACATCGCCTGCTTAAAGAATTTTCTGGCAAGCCAGCCCCCTTAAAACATATCGCTCAAAAATTTAGTCAGCAGTATCGTGTATTATGTTTTGATGAGTTTTTTGTATCTGACATCGGTGATGCGATGTTGTTAGGTAATTTGCTGCAATTTATGTTTGAACTGAATATTGTGGTGGTAAGTACCAGTAATTGTGCAGTCAATGATTTATACAGAAATGGATTGCAACGTGAGAGATTTCTGCCAGCCATTGCGGCAATTGAACAACATACCCAACAGTTACATTTAGATGGGGAACATGATCATAGGCACCGTGCGTTAACTAATGCTCAAAACTACTTTGAGTTACCCCATTGCGAAGACCAACAAAATGCTTTGCATCAGAGGTTGTTAAGTCGATTTAATTTGAAGCCCGATCTTGAAATTAAGAGTGGTCAAACTAAGAATGGTCAAACTAAATCAGAACAAGCTAAGCACAAATCGATAAATACCTCAGATAATAGAATTAGTATTCTAGGTCGAAAAATTAACTACATAGCCAAAAATACTGAAGAAGGAAACAGAGCGATTTGTTTTGATTTTTCAGCGTTATKCCAAGGACCTCGCAGCCATTTTGAYTACGTAGAATTAGCTARRAAATTTAGTATCATATTATTGTTTAATGTTCCCGCTATGAGTGGACAAGCTTATGAAAGAATAAAAGCCAGAGGCACGGAAGATAATGGTTCTAACATTAATGTTTCAGCGGGTAAAACCGGTGAGCGCGAAGTCGTATTAGCGCCTATGGACGACGCTGTTAGGAGATTCATTGCCCTAGTTGATGAATGTTACGATTGTAACCTGAATTTATTGATAACAGCCTATGTCCCACAAAGTCAGCTTTATAATAGCGGAACATTAATGTTTGAATTTGAACGAACGAAAAGTCGATTAATAGAAATGGCGTCGATGGAATACCTTAATAAAGAATAGAATAGAAAAGATAACGGGCATGTGTTTTACGGTACAAATAGTTGTATTTCCCCCCTTAGTCAGGCGAGTTTTGTTAGACTGGCGTAATCACTCGAATACATTTAATTATCTAGAGTTATAAACCGAAATCATGACGAAAAAAACATTAAGTTTGAAATTGAAACGAAATAAAACCATCAAACAAATCGAAGGTGTGGTTAAAAATGGCTCTCAGATTGGCATAGATAAGAGAGAGCCGAAAAAAAACAATTCGAAAAAAGTTGACCCGCTAAAACAATTCTCAAATGGCGTTGCCATTAATCCTTTTGAACGCATTCAATTGGAGTTGGGTTCTCAGCAATCAGACTCTCAGCAATTGTGCGCGCGAGCGATAGATTTGTTCGCGCCGATTGGCATGGGACAGCGATGTTTGATTGTGGCTCCGCCGGGCTCCGGTAAAACAACCATGTTAAAACATATTTGCCAGGCGGTGGGGGAAGCTTACCCAGAGATAAAACTCTATGCGTTACTGATTGATGAAAGGCCGGAAGAGGTGACTGACTTTAAGCGCAGCGTGCCGGCGCAAGTCCACGCTTCAACCTCGGATGAAACTTATGACCAACATATACGTGTTGCTAATAACCTGCTTAACATTGCCCGCAAGCAAGCTGGTGAAGGTCACAATGTAATGATTGTGATTGATTCACTCACAAGGCTCGCAAGAGTTCATAATGCAACAACAAAGAGCAGCGGTCGCACTATGTCGGGCGGGGTTGACGCAAGAGCTATGGAAATACCGCGAAAACTGTTCGGCGCCGCTAGAAAAATTGAAAATGGTGGTTCCCTTACCATTTTGGCGACGGTACTGGTTGATACCGGAAGCCGGATGGACCAAGTTATATTTGAAGAGTTTAAGGGGACTGGTAATATGGAAATCGTTTTATCACGAGAGGCTGCTAATCAACGAATTTTTCCCGCGCTGGATATTGCTAAAACTAGCACTCGTCGTGAAGAACTTCTCTACCACCCAAAAGATATCGAAAATGTCAAAAAATTGCGCAGGGCTTTAACCAATCTTAAACCGGAAGAGGGCGCTAGAAAACTACTTGAGTTACTTGAAGAATATCCAACCAATACAGAGCTGTTGAAGCGATGAACGATGTGTAAAATGCAATGAGTTTATTCATATTCCAAATCACCATTAGCCAGTTGAAGCAAAGCCATACTCAAGGAGCTATCAGAGGGGCAGAATCAGCGCCATAAGAGTAAATGACATACCCCTTTGATTTGAGTCCGTTAATTCCTTTAAACTTATGAGATAAAGTTTGAAGAATAAGCTTTGAAGAATACAACTTTGAAAAATAAACTGAATTCAAGCAATACTAGAAATTGATGTGGAAAAATTGATGTTACCCATACTTTACCGAGATGAATACATTGTCGTTATTGATAAACCTTCGGGATTATTGGTCCATCGTTCAATGATTGATAAGCACGAAACACGTTTTGCGTTGCAAATGACCAGAGATCAAATTGGTCAGTATGTCTATCCTGTACACCGTTTAGATAAACCAACATCGGGAGTATTGGTGATGGCTTTATCTTCTGAAATAGCCACTAAACTTAGTCAGCAATTCACTCAAAAAATAATCACTAAAAAATATATTGCTTTGGTTAGAGGATTTACTTTGGCTGAAGGCACGATTGATTATGCGTTGAAAGAAGTGCTGGATAAAATGACTGACAAAAAAGCACAACAAGATAAACCTGCACAAGAGGCTGTTACTCATTATAAAACGCTGTGGCAGGTTGAAGTACCTTTTGCCGTTGGGCGTTATCCCACTGCCC
Organism: Kangiella sp.; assembly: GCA_002733465.1. GTDB lineage: Bacteria > Pseudomonadota > Gammaproteobacteria > Enterobacterales > Kangiellaceae. The sequence goes on along the minus strand of NVVT01000015.1, from coordinate 138,874 downwards.
GATATTCGTTAATTTCATTAAGCCCGGAAACCGGTCGAAAGCATCAGTTAAGGCGTCATTTGAAGCATATATTTCACCCTATTGTTGGTGACACCACCCATGGTGATGGTAAACATAACACGATGTTTAGAGAGCGGTTTAGTTTAAATCGTTTATTACTTGTCGCCAAGGAGATGAGTTTTGAACATCCCGTTACGGGTGAATTAATTAAATTGTCTGCATCAATGGGAGAAGAGTTTGAAAAAATATTAGTCGGACTGGGCTGTTCTTTATACTGTAGCGATACTGTAGATCATATTGTCGAGCAAAATATAGAGAAAAATGTAGCCCCGAACCAAGCTAACCTTTTAAATAATCAAGCAAACTAACTATAAACCTAACTATAAACCTAGCGATAAAGCTCATCCAGCTCACCATTCTTAATTTTTTTATTGACCAGTTTTAAACATTGGTGAGCATGATCAACTACCTGTTGCATATTTTCATAACAACGACGTTCATTTTTACCATAAGCAAAAAAGGTGAGAACGATTTGATTGCCTATTCCTCCGGTGTCGGGTCCATCTCCAAGTTCAATATAGCAAGTGGCTGATTGTGATAAGCAAATAGCGCCCGCCTTAAACCCAAGTTTAGAACTCGCAACCGATTCAAGTAATTTTTGCATTAGCCAGTCGATGCTTCTCTGCTGACAGTTCTCTGGAATATCGCGGAATAGGATCATTAATCGAGCACTGCATTTTTTAGTGTAAGGATATTGAGTATCGTCATTGTCTTCCACTAGATTGAAAGTGCAGTCATTACTTTCTAACAAAGACGAGGAAGTATTAATCCATTCGACAAGCGAATAAAAAGATTCTACAAATGCCCATTTCTTAAATGGCAAGAAATCTTCTAGTGAGCTTCGTATAAGTTTAGGATTTTTCTTGAAGTCGATATAAATGCTCGATTCATCCGACTCCATACTCGTCCAAGGGTGGGATCTTAATTCTGTTTTGTCGTCTTGATTAGACGTAAATGCATCCACTGTTTATGCCTCGCGAATTAGGAGAATATTTTGACGTAATCGAGTGACTTTTATTCGTTGTCTTTTACTAATGGTTAGATATTAGATATCAGATTTTAAATCCAATATCTAAGTACTCTCTATAAAACTCATGCTTTCGCAATAGCGATCGTGTTCCTTTTAAAACAAACTCATATCCACAAAGTTTAAATCGATCTTTATCAGCGATTGACTTGATAATTAACTTGGTATCAACGGGAGAAAAATCGGCATAATAATCTTCTGATGCTTTTATTGTCACTTCAATGGTTCTAATGTTATCACCTAAACTAAAGTGCAGTTCAGTACAGGTTTTATCGCCGATACCTGTGGTTGATGACCAATAACTTCCATCTTTTTTAAAGTCTCCTTCCCAGCCGATGGTCAACGCATTATTTTGATCGAGCATTAACCAAAAACTATCGGGCATTTCTAACTTGTGTAGTCTTTTCTTGCTAATGTTCTCGGCCGATTGTTGTTGTGTGTTTTTTTCCAATTTAATTAAATCTTCATCGTCTACATCATTAGGGTTGAATAAAATAATAATGACAAGTAATAGGCTAATCGCAAGTCCTGCTAAAGATAAGTTTTTATTTAATTTAAACCAATGGGTAAACTGTTCCTTAAAAGTATGATTAGTTTCACTTAAACTAWCCTTAYTTTGACTTGGAATTTTTGATTKTTTATTAGGATTRGARTCTAACAGATGGTCTTCTAGATCGCTTTGTTTCAARCTTTCAAAAACGYTRGTTGCTAGAGTAGGCTCTACTCTGTCAAAATTGTTTTTGTGATTGGATTCATTCGAGTTCACAGGACCGTGATAACCAAGTTGATATTGGTGCTCATGGCGTACTCTTATATTGCTAATCGTCGAAATAAYTAGTGTGGATATTATGCCTACTAATARCAAAGTCCATTTTGYAGAATGATCGATATAAGTTAAAGCAAAAACATTGATCCAGAAAATCGTTACAGGAATTACCGCCAAGTGGGTCATAAAACTAGCGTCGTGAAGACGTCTTATAGATGAAGCAAGTAATATTGGTGTTGTTACAATTAAGAGCATAAATACGAGTATGCCTGCTCTTGCATAAATAGGTAAAAATGCTAATAAAAGCAAATAACATACAGCAGATATTGCCAAAAATCTTCGACCGTTATCCTGACCTTCAATACATATTAGGCTTTTTAAAAATGGCACATTGGCTCCAAAACTAACTACGTTTAGATAAAAAGGCATATTAGCTGATTTGAATTAAGAAAGTCACTGCAAATTGTGGCAAAATAGTGGTGAATATAAGAAAAAGCATTTAACTTCTATAAAAAGTATTAAAAGGGTGAATAAAAAAGATGAGATTCCTGAAAATAATCGGCTGGATTGTTATTGCCATTATCGCTCTAGGATGGGTGTATTATGCTTTTCAAGATGTTGAAAGTAAGACTTTGGATGAGAATGTTCGACAGCAATTGGATGCGAATTTTATCAACTTGTCGCATGGAACCACTCGTTACCAATTAGAAGGTCCTGAAAACGCCGAGACCATTGTCTTAGTGCATGGCTATGGCGTCTCATCTTATGTATGGCAACCCACTTTTAAGTTTTTGCTTGAGCAAGGCTATCGAGTACTGAATCTCGATCTATACGGACACGGCTATAGCGATAGACCTGATGCTATTTATGGTATCGAATTGTTTGCACAACAAATYAATGAATTAGTTGTAAAACTTAAAATCGAAAAACCATTTCACTTATTAGGCTTATCGATGGGTGGCTCKGTAGTTGCTGGTTATGCACATCGATTTCCTGAAAAACTAAAATCTTTAATACTGCAAGATCCTCTAGTACACAAAATAGGTGCAAAGAGAATATTCCCTTTGAATACCCCCTTTGTTGGTGAATATATTTTTAATGTTTTCATGATGCCTAGAAATATAGAAGGTCATGTTAATAAAACAGGTAAAGGTAGCGTTTTTGAAAACTATGGCGATAAATATTTGGAGCAAGCTGAATATGAAGGTTTTAGGAAAGCAATGTTATCTGCGTTGAGGTATATGGCGACTAATGATTATGATTTTGAATATAGACAACTAGCTAAAACTAAAATGCCTAAACTGCTTATTTGGGGTAGTGAAGATAAAACCATTCCGATTAAAAATGCGGATAAATTATTAGAATTAATGCCTGATCTTAATTATGAAATTATTGATGGTGCGGGTCATGTGCCTAGTATGGAAGTGCCTCATAAGTTTAATCCGATTCTATTATCTTGGCTTAAAAAACAAGAATAGTAAAACATACCTCCTATGATAGAAAAGAACCATGTCTGAAAAAAATAGAATCGCCGTAAAAATTGAAAATCAAATAGCCTTGGTTAGTTTAAATCGACCTGAAAAACATAATGCGTTAGATATGCCAATGTTTTACGCAATCCGAAGATGCATAAAACAACTCAAAAAGGATAAAACTGTGCGTGTTGTTATTGTACAAGGTGAAGGTGAGAGTTTTTGTTCTGGTCTAGATCTAAAGTCAGTCATGCATAGTCCGTTTAATGGAATTAAATTACTGTGGAAATGGTGCCCTTTCAGTCCCAATTTGGCGCAAATTGTGACTATCGGTTGGAGGCAATTAAACGTACCAGTTATTATGGTATTAAAAGGAAAATGCTGGGGTGGTGGGATGCAAATCGCCTTGGGTGGGGATTATCGAATTGCCTGCCCGAAGACTTCTTTTTCAATAATGGAAGCCAAGTGGGGACTTATTCCTGATATGGGCGGAACGCCAGCACTATTAGAAAACTTACCCCTCGATCATGCCATGAATTTGGCGATGACAGCGGATATCATCAATGCAGAACATGCGCTAAAAGTAAATTTAATTTCCCAAATAGATAGCGATCCAATGGCGGTTGCAATGGAACTAGCGAATAAACTAAAAGAACGTTCACCTGATACTAATAAACGAATTAAAAAAATGTATCATAAAATTTGGTGTTCGAAACAAGGTTCTATATTAGCGTCTGAAACTTTTAATCAATGGAAAATACTATTTGGTAAAAATAGAAAGATTGCGGTTAAAAAAGCGTTGGGAGATGAATCAGTCGATTATCATTAGACTGAAAGTGATTTCTATTCTTAATTATTTAAGTCTAATCTTTCAGTTTAATCATTAGACCAAACAACATTAAAACCAATACTTCTACCCGGCATCAATGTAGCTAAATCATCGGAAGAACCGACATATTCCTCATCTAACAAATTCTCACCCACCACTTTAAATAGCCAATTTGGATTTAGTTGATATTGGTAACTGGCGGAAAAAAGATTAGCAGACTGTGTAGGTAATTCACCCCTCGCARAATCGTTCTTTGAGCGACGATGTTGTAGTCTAACTTGTGCGTTCCAATCATTGTGATGATAGTTCAATGATAGATTTGCTCTATCACTGGGGATATCGGCTAAAGCTTGTCTTTGCCTATTTTTACCGTCTATCAAGGTAGCGACAAAGTTCACTTCAAGATTCTTAGAAATCTTAAATTGATATTCTGTTTCTATTCCTTTAATCGTTCCATTTTGCTGATTAACAAAGGTTAAAATATCATCGCCTTGAGAGTTAGTGCCAATTATTATTCGCTCTATATATTCGTCAAAAGCATTTCTAAAAAAAGTCATTTTCAAAAGACTAGATTCATTGCTCCAATTAAATCCGAATTCAATATTAATTGATTCTTCTGCATCAAGGTTTTCGTTACCATTTATTTCACCTCGAGCGGTTGTACCACTAAAATAAAGTTCAGTTAAACTTGGGAATCGAAAGGCGTTGCCAATATTGGCGTTTATTTCAAAATGTTGATCCTTGTTTTCTTGTTTTAAAATATCATAGGCAACACCTGCAAATGCGGTTAGCGCAGTATTTGATTGAGAACTTGATAATGCATTTTTAGAGTGCTCAGAAGTGAAACGCCCACCTGCTTGAATTCGTAATTTATCAAATTGTAAATGATAACTATAAAAAGTCGCTAACTCTTCTTTATTGGCATTTACTAGAGTTTGACTGTTAGAAAGCATTTGATTGATTAAGTCATTTTTAGACTCATTACTATTAACATTTTTTCGAGCGTAAAAATCAATTCCAAATAAGCTCGATGATGATCCGAATTCAGGCTGTTTATGACTAGGACTATTTTTTCCACGCCATCCCATTTGCCAATTAACACCGAAATCTTGAGATTCATTAGTGACATCAATAATGGATTGATTCGGCCTAATCGTTTGTGTTGTAATTATTTGGTCGTGCATATAAAAATCGGCAGACCATTCATTTAGGCTAGTGATTGATGTCTTTATTATACGGTGTTTTTCGTCGGGGATATTGACAATGCGATTTGGAAAGCGAGCATTAGAGCGACCCAAATCGGACCCTTTGGAAGTGAAAAACCAAGTGTCAATTTTTGAATGATTGAGTAAAGAAAACTTTCCTAGCTCTTGAATCTCAAAAGAGTTTTGAATTAATCCAGACAATTGTTCAAAATGAGTGTTTAATGTATTTTGGTTAATATCTTCACTATTACTCGCTTGTCTTCTAACCACCGAAAAATGGTTTTCGCTTAATTCACTTTCTAACCCCCAAGAAAAGTTTTGGTAATTTTCTTCGCCAACTGTGTCGAAACCAGCAGAAAATTCACGACCCAAAATTTTCTTTAAGTCCAGTTGTATAACACCACCCATCGCGCCAGAACCATAGTAAGTTGATGCTGGCCCTCGGATAATTGTAATGCCTTGAAAAAGTGATGGGTCAATAAATGAAGCAGAGGTTCCGGCTCTTCTTTCGCTACTTAATCGAACGCCATCTAATAAAGTTAAAACTCTTTGCCTAGAGACACCTCTAATAGAAACCACTTGAAATAAGCCTGGTTGACTATTTTCCGCAACGCCGGGCGTCCCTTCAATTAGCTCGGTTAAACTGCTAACTATTTTAGGCAATTTTTCTGGATTGATTTTAAATGTTGACTGAGTGGTAGGGGTTAATCCGTCGAGAGGTGATTTTCTATTAATAATGATGATCCGTTGTTCATTTTGATCATCGGTGATCTTGTTTTTTTCTGTATCTGTTGCGCACCACACCATGGGCGAACAACTAAATCCGCTAAGAATAAAAAGTAAACTGATAGAAACTTTAGTCATAAATCGGGTTAATCATATGTCAAATTAGCCATGTTTAGCGGTAAAAAACAGCTGGCGAGGGTAGCAGACTTCAAACCTATAAAACCAGATAAATATTACCTATTCTAAGACGGCGAAAAAGCTAAAACAGCCTATTTAGCCACGGAAAAGCTCATCAGATCACAATTTGCTTAATAAAGTCACAAAAAACCATGGTTTTTACCTATTTACAGTTAATTTATGCTTTTCAATTGGTTATAGTGCAAAGTTAATAAAAGCGATTAAGCAATTATAGTCTTCAATTGGCTCGTTTGAATGGATATGTTTCAATTGTAAAGTTTCGAGAACTTTAATATGAACAGCGAATTTATCTGGCCAATTAGGGTCTATTACGAAGATACAGACGCGGGTGGTGTTGTTTATTACGCCAATTATCTCAAATTTTATGAAAGAGCGCGCTCGGAGTGGCTGAATGCTTTAAATATCGACCAGCCACTACTATTGAGTGAAAAGGTAGCCTTTGTGGTTAGAAAGGCAGAGATTGATTATATAAAGCCAGCACGGTTAAATGATAGCTTACAAATCATTACTCGTATTAAGCGTTTAAAAGCGGTTAGTATTGATTTTGAACAACAAATTTCGATTATTAAATCAGGTTTTGAGCCTGAATTAATCAATAAGGTAAAAATTAAAGTGGCGTGTTTGAATATTGAAAGTTTTATTCCCTGCCGAATTCCCATTCAAGTAAAAGAGGAGCTTCAGCGTGTCAGCTGATATGTCAATTTTAGGATTATTCCTAAACGCAAGTATTTTTGTGCAACTAATTATGGTGTCTTTAATGGCATTATCGGTTATTTCTTGGGGAATGATATTAAGCAGAAGCCGTGCTTTAACCAAGGCGTTAAAAACAGGCAACTTATTTGAGCAACGTTTTTGGTCAGGCGTCGATTTAGGTAAACTTTTTTCAGATCTAACCTCTAGAAATAAAATACCAAGCGGAATGGAGTTGTTATTTGTTTCTGGATATAAAGAGTTTGCACGTTTGAGAAAACAGCAAGGAACGGGACCACAAGCAGTAATGGACGGTACTCATCGAGCGATGCGAGTGGCTTATTCTCGGGAAATAGACAAAACAGAAGTACATCTATCTTTTTTAGCGACGGTTGGCTCAACTACGCCTTATGTTGGTCTTTTGGGGACTGTTTGGGGCATTATGAATTCTTTTATCGCATTAGGTTCTGTTAAACAAGCGACATTATCAATGGTTGCACCGGGTATTGCAGAGGCATTGATTGCAACGGCTATGGGATTGTTCGCTGCGATACCTGCGGTAATCGCTTATAACCGATTTACTCATAAAGTGAACAAAATTGAAATTCTCTATGAAAATTTTGTTGAAGAATTTTCTGGTATTTTGCATCGTAAAGCGCACAGTTCATCACAAAGCCCAGGACAAAATGCAAATTCTCCTAAACAATATGTTGCTCCAAGATAGTTGCCCATCTAAATGAATCAGCAACCAAGCCTAAGAAAAAACAAACGCAAACCAGTTTGTGAAATTAATGTCGTACCTTATATCGATGTAATGTTAGTTCTGTTAGTTATTTTCATGATCACCGCACCTCTAATTACCGCTGGGGTTAAAGTCGATTTACCGCAGGTGAATGCTGAGCCAATGTCTGCTGATGCAGAACCTCCTTTAATCGCTTCTATAGATGAAAGTGGTAATTACTATTTATCGGTTGGTGATTCGTCTGATCAAACTTTAGAGTTACATGAATTGATTGAGTTAGTGATCGCCCATCGAGAACGAAATCCTCAATCTCAAATTATGATCAACGGGCATAGAGAGATTGCCTATAACAAAGTAGTGCAACTGATGAACCTGCTACAAACACAAGCAGGTGTAGAGTCCGTTGGTTTAATGACTGAGCCTGAAGGTTAACTATTTTTAGGTTTAAGCCTAAAAACTATTAATTATGAAGTTAWATAAAGCCATTGTTATTTCTATAGTTGCTCATTTGTTTTTGATTGCACTTTTGGCGTTTAATTTTCATTTTTCTAAAATAAAACCAAAGGCATCTAATAATCATCGGCAAATGAATGCAACTGCGGTTAACGCAGCATCAGTGAAAAACTTGCTAAAAAATATTAAGCAAAAAGACATAGATAAGAAAAATAGAGAAATTGAACGCCTTCGAAAAACAAGATTAAAAAAAGAAGATGAGCGAAAAAAGAAACTTGAACAAGAAAAAAAGGCCGAAGATAAAAAAAGAAGAAAAATTCAAGCCGAAGACGAGAAAAAAAATAAGAAAAAAATTGCAGCAGATAATAAAAAGAAACGAATTGCAGATGAAAAAGCGCACAATAAAAAAATTGCGTTAGAAAAAAAGAAAAAAGAAGAAAAACGTAAAGCCGCGGAAGCAGAGAAAAAACGCAAAGCAAAAGAAAAGGCTGAAGCTGAAAAAAAGAGAAAGAAAAAATTAGAAGATGAAAGAAAACGAAAAGAAGCCGAAGAGCAGGCTGCCATGGAAAGAGAAATGGATTTACAAATGGCTGCTGAAACTGAAGAATTGAATGCGGCTCATAGACAACAAGTAATGACAGAAGTTGATAAATATCGTTTGTTGATAGAAAACAAAATTCAAAGAAACTGGATTGAACCTGAAGGTAAGGGGTTTTGTAATTTTAGGATGAAATTAGCACCCGGAGGTTTAGTCCTAAATGTAATCAGTGTATCTGGAGATCAACTACATTGTGAAACAGGGCAAAGAGCGGTTTATAAATCTGAGCCGTTGCCTGTATCGAGTGATCCAGATGTTTTTGCGGAACTTAAAGATAGTTATTTTCAATTAAAGAATTCGGATGATGAGTAGAATGAAAGTTAAGACAATTAAGAAATATTTTATAAGCGTTTTTTTGTTATTGAATTTCAATGTTGTTGCAGAAGAATTTGATTTTATTATTTCAGGAGGAGCAGATAACGCAAGACCTGTAGCCGTGCTTCCGTTTTCATGGAAAGGTGTTGATGCTAAAGCAAAGGAAGATGCGGGTGCAGTCATCGCTTCGGATTTAAGGCGTAGTGGACGATTTGCTCCTATGCCACGTCATGAACAAGTTCAATCTATTGATAATTACGAAGATATTAATTTGAAACTTTGGCGAGAAAAGGGAATAGAGGCTGTCGTGGTTGGGCGAATTACTCAAATTCCAGATGGGCGTCTTAAAATTGCCTACGAATTAATTGATGTTTTTAGAAAGACTCAAGAAGTTAGGAATGGAAAACTCTACGAAGTCGATCGGAATAAATTGGATAGTTACTCTGCCTTTATTCAAGCAAAGGACTTAAGATTTCATTCGCATCGTATTGCCGATAGGATTTACGAAAAACTGACCGGTGAAAAAGGCGCTTTTGCCACAAGAATCGCTTACGTATCGGTTGATAAAACGCAAGAAAAAAAGTTCCGTTTAATGGTTGCTGATTCCGATGGTTGGGCACCACAAATGTTATTTGCTAGTTATCAGTCAATCATGTCACCCGCTTGGTCGCCCGATGCTCAGCAACTAGCTTATGTTTCATTTGAAAACGGTCGATCAGAAGTTTTTATCCAAGATATTTATAAAAGTAATAGCCGTAGAAAAGTGGCTGCTTTTAAAGGTATAAATAGTGCACCCTCTTTTTCGCCAGATGGTCGTCGATTAGCCCTGACTTTATCAAGAGACGGAAATCCTGAAATTTATGTTTTAGATTTAACGACCCAACGATTTTCGCGTATCACCACTCATTATGCCATTGATACAGAGCCAAATTGGACGCCTGATGGACAATCTTTAACCTTCACCTCTGATAGAGGGGGGCGGCCGCAAATTTATCGTAAAAACCTTTTTGGTGGTAAAGCACGAAGAATGACTTATGACGGTGACTACAATGCAAGTTCTTCATTTACGCCTGATGGACGAACGATGGTGATTGTTAACCGGACTAACGGCGTTTTTCATATAGCGGTTCAAGATGTTGAAACCGGCAATATGCAAATAATTACGGAAACTCGCTTAGATGAGTCGCCCAGTTTGGCGCCAAATGGCAGTATGGTCATTTATGCGACGGTTTATCGAGGTAGGCAAGTTTTATCAGTGGTTTCTACCGATGGTCGCTTTAAAGCCAGATTACCCTCTAAAAAAGGAGAAGTTAAAGCCCCTGTTTGGTCGCCATTTTTAAATTAATCAATAAGTTAATTACCAATACTGACTAATTTGGCGGAATATTCTGAGTTATTGTTTTACAGGTTAAAGGCGAATAAAACAGAGAGTAAAGTAACAAAAATCGGCTAAAAGGGTCAAAAGTGTGAAAAAGCGCTAGTTTATTCGAAAAATCACTAAGAGATTGACGATCAGTCCTTGATTGTAGGTTGAGACTTCGTTGATAATACACACCAAATATACTTAGTGAGTGAATAACTAAGTTTAATAGCGAATAACGTGCTTATTTATTTTGTAAATTCAAGAATTTTAGATAGAAAACGTCAATATTAATAATATTAAAATAGATTAACGGGAGATACCAATGTCTATAGTAAAAATGGGTAAAACTTTTATCATCGTAGCATCTGCAACTTTTTTGTTTGCATGTGCGGGTTCTGATAAGGATGGCGCTGGTGAAGGCGTAACTGAAGTAGAGGAAACAGAAGTAGTTGAAGCTCCACCAGAAAAAACAGCGGATGAGATTGCATTAGAGCAAAATAAAGCAGCGCGTGATGAAGCTAGCACGGTTTATTTTGAATTAGATGAAGATGTTGTTAATTCTGCAGGACGAGCAACTCTTGAAGCACATGCTTGGTTTTTAGCTCGTGCTGAAAACTCTGGAACTATCGTTTCTGTTGATGGACATTGTGACGAACGTGGAACGCCTGCGTATAACTTAGCATTGGGCGAACGTCGTGCACAAGCTGTTGCTCAAATCCTTATGTCTTATGGTGTATCAAGCTCTCAAGTTAAAACAGTGAGCCATGGTGAAGAAATGCCAGCGGTTGAAGGACATGATGAGTCAGCATGGTCACAAAATCGTCGTGCTGTTCTAGATTATGCGGAATAAGCACCCTTTAAAAAATAAGGAAAAGGTTTTAACAAAATCGGTGGCTTTTGCCACCGATTTTTTGCCTTTTACTTTTGCCGTTCTAATAGGTCTTTTTTCGAACATCGTTTCTGCTGAAATTCCAGCAATGACGTTACATGAAAGAGTCACTTATCTAGAATTGCGTGCGCAATCTCAAAATAAATTGCAGGCTGATTTAAGTTATCAGTTCAATGACATTCAGAGACAAATTCGAGAATTAACCGGTCAAATTGAAGAGCATGATTTTAAGCTCAACCAAATCCAAGATCGTCAGCGAGATTTGTATAGAGACATTGAATATCGGTTATCAAATTTGTCGTCTTCAGGAAGTGTAAAATTAGCGCCTCTTAAAGATAATGAAGTTAAACCGCTTGCGGATGCGACCAATGCAAATGATGCAGATATAACTAACAATGGCAGCAAAACTCAAAATACCTCTTTAGCTCGAAGAGAATTTGAGAGAGCATTTCAATTAGTTCGAAGCAAGAAATACAAAGCCTCTATTTTAGCCTTTAAGGCGTTTCTAAAAAATCACCCTGCAACTAGCTATTCCGCCAATGCAAGATACTGGATGGGACAAGTTTATTTAGTACAAAATTCGCTTGATAATGCAGCTGAACAATTTGCTCTTTTAACTTCTGAATTTCCAAATTCAACTAAAACGGCTAATGCAATGTTAAAATTAGGTGATATCTACGTTAAGCAAAAAAAGTGGACTTCAGCAAAAGCTTATTATAATCGTGTGGCTGAAAACTATACGGGTGCTAAGCAACAGCTCGCCAAAAATGGTTTACAAAAGATACGTGAAGCAGGCTATTAAGTTTTAGTAGCCAGTTTCAACTTTTTTAAAATCTGACCTAGAAGATTTATTGTGACACGCCTTCGAATTTCTGAAATCTTTTATTCGCTTCAAGGTGAGTCGTCCTCCATTGGTAAACCCACTCTTTTTGTTCGCCTTACTGGTTGTCCGCTTCGATGTGTTTGGTGCGATACCGAATATGCCTTTACCGGAGGCGATTATTGGGCGTTTGACGACTTGATTGAAAAAATAGTCAGTTATTCTCCACAAAATATTTGTATTACCGGCGGAGAGCCAATGGCTCAAAAAGATCCCTGTCAAAAATTAATGTTTAGATTGTGCGAGTTAGGATACAGTGTATCGCTAGAAACCAGTGGCTCCATCGATCTTAAAGAGGTTGACTCCCGAGTAACGAAAGTCATGGATCTGAAAGCACCTGATTCAGGTGAAATGGCAAAGAATCATTATAAAAATATTCAATACCTTGATAAAACGGATGAAGTGAAATTTGTAGTCATGAGTAGAAAAGATTACGATTGGACAAAGATGCAAATTGATCAATATCAATTATCTGTAAAAACAAATGTTATTATTTCTCCTTGTTTTGGCGAGATAGATGAACGCCAATTAGCGGAATGGATTATAGAAGATAATTTACCAGTAAGATTCCAAATACAAATGCATAAAATATTATGGAACGATGCTAAAGGCCATTGATTTATTCATAAAAGATAAAAGATAAAAGATAAAAGATAAAAGATAAAAGACAAAAGATAAAAGATAAAAGACAAGATATTTCACCACAGAGGCACAGAGGGCACGGAGTAAAAAACTTAGAAAAGATAAAGTTATCCTGTGAAATTCGATCTCGTGGATAAATGTTTTATCTTTCTCTGAGTCCTCTGTGCCTCTGTGGTAAAATAATCTTTTAGTCTTTAATGTTTAAGTATTAAAAAGTTGAATTCAGTATGGCTAAAAAAGCGATTATTTTATTTTCTGGTGGATTGGATTCTACTACTTGCTTAGCGATTGCTAAGTCACAAAAATATGATTGTTATGCGCTAAGTTTTTCTTATGGTCAAAAGCATTCTTCTGAGTTAGATGCTGCAAAGCGCATTGCTAAATCGTCTAATGTGAAAGCACACAAAATCATTGATTTAGATCTAGCTAGTTTTGGTGGATCGGCGTTAACTGATGATTCCATTGATGTACCGATTGTTTCAGAGAATTCAACTTTAGAAACTAATATACCTATCACTTATGTGCCGGCGCGAAATACCATTTTCTTTTCTATCGCACTTGCTTGGGCAGAAGTATTAGAGGCTGACGTAATTATTGCAGGCGTGAATGCAGTCGATTATTCTGGATACCCTGATTGCAGACCTGAATATATTAAAGCCTTTCAAGCGATGGCGGATCTTGCAACTAAGGCTGGAATTGAAGGTAAAGGTGTTAAGTTAGAAACGCCGTTAATTGACCTCAGTAAAGTTGAAATTATTCGTAAGGGATACTCTTTAGGTGTCAATTATGCGGAAACTGTTTCCTGCTATAAAGCCGATGAAAAGGGTGCAGCTTGTGGCGAGTGCGATTCTTGTATCATTCGAAAAGACGCTTTTGAGAAAGCAATCAAAAAAGATCCTACAATCTATGTATAGATAGCATAAGCTAGAGCATGTGTAGAGATAAAGTCAAATAAGGTTTAGATGAACATACCAAAGAATTTAAAAAAGACACTGGTTGTTGGTATCTCGGCAACGGCTCTATTTAATATGGATGAATCGGATCGTATTTTTTTAGATTCTAAAGATAATGATCCCGATACTGCCATTGAGTCGTATCGAAACTATATGCTTAAGCATGAAGATATTGCACTTGAACCTGGAACGGGTTATCCCATTGTTGAGGCATTACTCGGTTTAAATCGCTATCAAGAAGATTCAGACTCTCCATTGGTTGAAGTGGTGGTGATGTCACGCAATAGCCCCGATACTGGCGTCAGAGTTTTAAATACTATTCGTGAAAACAAACTGGCTATTTCTCGTTCGGCATTTACCGCTGGCGAGTCAGTAGTTGATTATATAGAAGCGTTTGATGTTGATCTATTTTTAACCACAAACGTTGATGATGCGCAAAAGGTGATCGATTCAAAAGCCTGTGCTGCCGCGGTGGTGAAGGCTCCACCTAAAAATGAAACCACTAGACCCGAAGGGCAGGTTAGAATAGCATTTGATGGCGACGCCGTTTTATTTGATGATGAAAGCGAACTCTTATACAAAACCGAAGGTTTAACCGAGTTTCAAAGCCAAGAAGATCGTAAAAAAGATATTCCACTAAAAGCGGGGCCTTACGCGAAACTTTTAATTAAGTTATCGAAACTACAAGAACGTTTACCAATGCGTATTGAGTACTCACCTATTAGAATAGCATTAGTAACCGCGAGAAGTAGCCCCGCGGAAATGCGAGTCATCAAAACCTTAAGGCGATGGGGAGTTTATATTGATGAAGCTTTTTTTATGGGCGGGCTTGATAAAACAAAAATTTTAAACGCGTTTAGACCTCATATATTTTTTGATGATCAAGATATTCATTTGGATAGAGCTGCTGGCACGGTTCCCTCTGGAAAAGTCCCCTACTTATCAGAGTCTAAACTTTCAAAAATATCAAATATAGACCTGAAATCGAAAAATAAAAAATGATGCCATTGTTTAATGAGAAAAATTCTATGAGATATTTATCGTTCAAGTTTTTTAGCGCAGTAATAATTTTATTGGCAACAAGCACTCAGGTAATAGCTAAACAAGCACCCGCATTAGATTATTATTTAGCCGATAACTATCAATTTATAAAAGAGATTTCAACGCCAGAACAAATTCTTAATTATCAAGTTGGTGAGTGGCATGCTAGACCCGAACAAATTGAACGATATTTTTATGAGTTAGCAAAGCAATCTGATCGTATAAAAATTGAAGTCTATGCCTATAGCCATGAACAACGTCCATTATTTTTGGCGTATATATCTTCGCCAGAAAATATCAGAAACCTCGAGAGCATTCGTAAGAAACATCTGAAAATGGAAAAAGACACCAATCGTCCTGCCATTACATGGATGGGTTATAGCGTGCATGGTAATGAAGCGAGCGGAAGTAATGCATCGATGTTATTTGCGTATAAATTAGTTGCAGCGACTGATAAAGAAACACTGTCACAATTAGATGATCAAATTATTATTATAGATCCCATGTTAAATCCCGATGGATTAGCTCGGTTTGCGCATTGGGCTAATATGTATAAAAGTAAAATTCCTAATAGTGATCCCAATACTCAAGAACACACTGAAAACTGGCCTCAAGGACGTACCAATCATTATTGGTTTGATCTAAATCGGGACTGGTTATTATTGCAACATCCAGAGTCGCAGGGAAGAGTAAAGATGTTTCATCATTGGAAACCTAACGTCGTTACAGATTTTCATGAAATGGGAACGAATAGCACTTATTTTTTTCAGCCAGGTGTAGAGTCTCGTCAAAACCCATTAACATCTAAACAGAATTTCAACTTGACCAAGAAAATTGCCACTTATCATGCACAAGCTTTAGATCAAATTGGTAGTCTTTATTATAGCAAAGAGAATTTTGATGATTTTTATTATGGTAAAGGATCGACCTACCCAGACATTAATGGCGCAATAGGAATATTATTTGAGCAGGCTTCCGCTCGTGGACATATTCAAGAGTCAAAGCACGGATTGGTTTCATTTCCTTTTGCTATTAAGAATCACCTAACCACWTCATTGTCYACGTTAAARGCYGTTCAAGAAAATAGAAARGCGYTACTTCAATACCAAAGTRATTTTGTRAAAAAATCTAAATTGCATGCGAGAACACAAAAAATTCGTGCTTATATCTACTCAAGTCAAGATGACTATCGGTTGAGCGAATTTAACAAAATATTGGAAAGGCATAAAATTGATACTTATCCGTTAAAGAAAATAGTTGAAGTTGATGGAGTGGAGTACCAGCCCGAAAATTCTTTTATTATTCCTTTAAGGCAGTCTCAGTCATCGTTAATTACTGCAATGTTTGAGAAGCGAACACGATTTATAGATAATACTTTTTACGATGTGTCTAGTTGGACGATGCCATTAGCTTTCGGGTTTGATTTCACCGCACTTACACGTTCAGACTTTGATTTGGATTTATACTCTGAAAAAATGGTTGAAAATAACATCATCTTTGAAGAGCCCGAAAATAGCGTAGTTGCCATTTCTTTACCTTGGAAAAATTATGCTACGGCTAAACTACTTTCTTTATGTTTGCAAAATGATATTAAAGTAAGAAGTGTTACTCAAAAATCAGTTTTCAAAGGCAAAAATAGCCAAATAAATTTGTCACACGGGGACTTGTTAATTCAGTTAAACAATCAATCTCTTTCAAGAACAGAACTATATCAATTTCTTTTGCCAAAGATTCAAGAGATGAAAATACAACTGAATTTTATTTACTCAGGATTAGCGGTTTCAGGTAATGATTTTGGAAGCCCTAGTATTCCCGAAGTGAAAAAAATAAAACCAGTGCTTGTGATAGGGTACGGAGTTAATCAATATCAAGCTGGTGAAGTATGGCATCTGATGGATCAAAGATTAGAACAACCCTTAACTATGATGACCTTTAAAAAATTAGTGAATAACCACTTAGCCGAATACACCCATGTTATTTTAGTCGATGGAAAATATCCGACTGATGAAAAACTCGTGACGAAGCTAAATAAATGGCTTCGGGCTGGAGGGATTTTAATCAGTCAATCAAGAGCTAGTCAGTGGATTGCCGAGCGAGACTGGATTTCTAGTGTAGAAGCAAAATTAGATATTGCACAAGATACTCATCAAAACTATGCAAAAATGAGTGAGGATAATGCTCAGCACTACATTGGTGGTGCTATTGCTCAGCTGAACATTGATTTAAGTCACCCATTAGCTTTCGGCTTAGATAATTCAAAGCTTGCGGTCTTTAAACGAAGCCAGTTCGCGTTAACAGAACCAAAGGAAGCATTTGTTTCAATCGCTCGGTTTGATAAAAAGCCACTTTTAGCGGGTTATATATCAGAGGCGAATCAGAAAAATTTATCGGAAAAAACCAGTATTTTGGTGCAAGGTATTGGCAAAGGAAAAGTAATAGCCTTTAGTGATGATATGAATTTTCGTGGTTTTTGGTTAGGCACTAGTAGAGTGTTTGCTAATGCGATATATTTTGGAGATATTATCCGAGCGACCCAAAAACGTAAAATAGAAGATAAGTCCGATAAATAGTTGGCTTATTGCTAAAAAATCGTTCCAATTAATATGGAATACTTCTATAAAGGTGATGTTTTTAGTTTATCAATATGTGTCTAAATGCCATTAGTTGCTTTTACAAAATTACCTACCTTTGAACGCCTTCATTCAGAACATCATGATGTTCTGAATATTGATAAGGCGCAACAACAGGACATTAGAGAGCTCCATATAGGTTTGTTAAACATGATGCCAGATGCCTCGTTAAAGGCGACTGAACGTCAATTTATGCGACTTGTCGGCGATTGTAATCAGATTGTTCAGTTTTATGTTCATTTGTTCACTATTCCAGACATAGAACGGTCTAGCTCTACTCAAGAATGGATTGACGAATATTATGAAGATTTCGAATCAATTAAAACTCACGGTCTAGATGCGTTAATCATTTCTGGCGCAAATCCAATCAGTAATGAGTTGAGTGAGGAAGTTTTTTGGCCCGGATTAACAGAAGTGATTGACTGGGCTAAGGAAAATGTCACCTCGGTTCTGTGCGCTTGCTTAGCGACCCACGCTGTCGTGCAATATTTGTACGATATTAAACGAACGCCTTTGTCTGAAAAGAAGTGGGGTGTTTTTGAACATCGTTTAACCAATAAACAACATCCGCTGGTTAGACACATGAATACGCGTTTTGATGTTCCCCATTCTCGATATAATCAGCTGGCTAGTGAACAGATAAAGGAAAAAGGATTGATTCCACTCGCATTGAGTGAACAGGCTGATTTACATTTAGCGGTGAGCCCAGATGGATTTAGATTTGTTTTTTTTCAGGGGCATCCAGAATACGATGATTTAAGTTTGTTCAAAGAATATCAAAGGGAAGTTAATCGATGGTTTGAGGATGAGCGCCAAGATTACCCTCCATACCCGGAAAATTATTTTAATAGGGTACTGCAAGAATTGTTATTGGATTTCAAACAGAAAGTCACTCATGCAAAGTCTAACAAGCAAGAGTTTCCACATTGGGAAAATGAATTAATCTATCGGCAACTGGATAATACTTGGAGAGATACGGCGTTATCAATTTATAATAATTGGCTTGGATTGGTTTATCGATTGACAGATAAAAACCCGAAGAAGTTATTTATGCAAGGTATTGATCCTGAAAATCCGTTAGATGGGATTTAATTCTCTAAAATATAGTAACTATTTACGAGCGTATATATGAAGCCAACTCAATTTGTAAAAACTAGTGTGCTTGTGTTAATTTTTATTCTTGCTGGCTGTAATGAGAGTCATGAGAATAATGAAGAAAAATTACCTTTGTATGGAAAACCGACAAAAGTTCTTTCAAATGAATCTTTAGTTGATGCCCTTTGTAAAATTCAATCAGAGTTTCGAGATTTACCTAAACCTTTGATGTTAAATATGAGTCAAAAGGGTGAGTGGACAACAAATAAGATCGGCGCGCCAACAGCACATTATCGAGGTTTTTCTCGAATTCATTTGCGCCCCGAGGCGTTAACCTTTTTGCAACAACATTCTCGTTTAGAGTTAGTTGCTAGTCTTGTTCCGTTATTCATTGACCCTGAAGTTGGCGGTGAAGCCGCCGTGTTACTGGCAGGAATTCCTGCTGGAAGCGATAGCATGCAAGGAGGCACAACAGGTAATCTTTCAAGTAGAATAAAAGAAACAGATTATAAATCGCGTGAAAATCAAGGGACATGGAATGACAATGGTTACAATCAATTTAGTGCTGTAACAGGGCTGTATGGACTAACCAATTCTACTTCTAGGATCCATAAAAAAAATGTTGTTGAATTACCGGGATCGTTAGAAAGCTCAATTATTGAATTGCTTCGAGATCTTGAGAACGCGCCACTTAAATTCTTAGAAATTGGTTATCTTCATATGCCTCAACCACATACGATAGAAACTGTCAGGAAGTGGATTGACGGTCATCAACTACCTTTACCTAGCACAAAAACTAAAAAATTTGTGGAACAATATAAAGGTGACTTTGCAACCATGGTTATGCTACCTAAAATAGGTCAGCCACAAGGATTATTAAATCTCAACGAGTATTATATGATGTGGCTCACTGGAAGAGAAAATGAATACTGGCCGGCACTGTTAAACCTAAATTCAGGTCAAAAATATCGAAACCAATTAATTAAAGATTTTAGAAAATATTACGTTAAAAAAGCTTATGATATTTGTCAAGAAGGTCGTGCCAATAGTTAATTGAGTCTTTTATCTCTAAGTAACTTTATTTATATTGATATTTGAAGTGATTGAAAATAAAAGGTTATTTATTTCTTCAGGCTCTTTTGTCAGCCAATCAACTATATTTGAGTGATTAATTAGCAATGGCATACGGTTATGTATTGGTTTGCATTCTTCATTTGCTGCGGTGGTTAAACTGACTAATTCAAATTCGTTAGAAATTTCAGATGGTTGTTTAAATAAAATCGCCGCCATAAAGAGCGGTTGACCTTTCTTTTCAAATAAGTATTTTTGTTTACTCTTTTTATTTACGGCTACTTTTGTATCTGTGTCTGATTCTGGAATTTTAACTTTCCATTCATACCAACCAGAAAAAGGGATCACACATCGGTGATGTTTATAAGCATCTTGAAACGTCTTTTTTGAGTCTACCGTTTCAGATTGAGCATTGATCAAGAGTTTTTTAGACCAAGACGGTTTTATTCCCCAGTTAGCATTAATTTGAACCAGCTGATTATCAATTGAAGTAACCGTCGCGATAGAATCGCTAGGACACACATTTGAATTAGAACTTGTATTAAATTCCAGCCCTAACAAGTCACTAGTAAATTTAACTAATGGATCGTCAACTATATTAAACCGGCCACACATTTTATTATTTCTGCCTAATGTTTTGTATCTGCATCTGTATAAGTATTTGAATACAATTCACCAGCTTCAATATTAAAATCTAGTCGGTTGCCTCTAGGAGGTAAAGGACAGGTTGCAAAAGGAGTTATCGCACAAGGTGGGTTATATGCATAATTGAAATTGATAACGGTCATATCACTACCGTCTTTAGGCCAATCGACATCCAAATATCTTCCTGCGCCATAGGTCGTTTCTTGCCCAGTTTCATCAGCAAACATGAGAGACATAGGGCCATCTTTTCCATAAGAGATTGCTTGTAGTCGATGCTTTTGCCCGTTAAATTCAAATTCTAACCAACCTGCCGAATCATTCTCTCTCACCGTATCATATACAGTCGCTATTTGAATTGTTTGAGGCGTTTTGTGTTGAATCAGTCTAGCGGGGATCGCATATTCTTCTGAATAGGGTAAAAAATGAACTCCGTCGTATTTTGCAATACTTGGATTTTCAGTGTTTTTTAATCGTACAGCGAAACCACGTTCTCGTTTGATAATATAAAAAGAATAAGAATTTAACGAAACAATTGTTTTATTTAAAACTAAAACTTGGCTTTCAATGTCTTTATCATCAATTTTAATTTCTGAGTTTTTTCGGGTAAAAGTCACGACTTCTTTTTCAATATTCACCAGACCAAAAAAACTAGGGGTTCCCTCTGGAAATAAATGAAGATTACTTTTGTCTGTTCCGAGTGTGTTGTCACCTTCGTTTAACCAGTACAATCCTGCTAACGATAACCAACCATTTTTTGAACTTCGGCCTTCCGAATGTTTGTTAACCCAGTTTTGCCATTCTTGTTTTTCAGATAGCTCAACCGGTTTTTCATTTTTAGCAGATTGATCAGATACAGGTGGGTTAGGAATTGAACTACAAGCGAATAGCGTCAAAATTAGGATCGGGTAAACAAATGATTTCATTAGGGTCTCTCAGGTGCTTTTGGGCTCGTATTCTTAATTCTAGTATTAATTCTAGAACGAATACTAATATCTACGAGCCCAGTTTGAACTAGTACACTGAGTATACCTTAATCCTTTACATCTGGTAACTAACTGCTTTCTTGATTAATTTATCTTTACTAGAGCAAGATTTCACATCTTTGTAATTAAACACATAAATTTGATCTTTATTATTTTCAAACTTAGAAAAAATCAAAGTTACATGCTCACCATTTTCTAATGAACGAAGTGTTGCGCCATAATCGCATAGTGTCGAAATAATTAAGTCAGATTTCTTCTTGTTTGACTGCTTTACTTTAGCAATTTTTTTATTGCDWTABBYDTTCDTCKACTTTTCGTATTGTTCCATTTTTTTATTTAACADDTTCATTTTTTCTTCGAGCTTTGTTTTAGTTTTTGCTAGCTTTTTAGTATCAACTTCTTCACGCCTAGCTCGTCTTTCCATATCTCTAATTGAGCGTTGGATATCTCGAACTTCTTCACGTTTATCACGTTGTTCATCACGCATGTTTTCCATACTTTCCTGAAACTCTTCATATGCTTCAACTTGATTTTCCCAACCATGGTCCGAAAAAATATTTATTGGAGCTACAGGAGCTACAGGAGCTTCAACATCAGAAAATGAGTGGGCTATCTCTGAAGTAATTGAGCCCACTAATTGACCTATTCCTTCACCAAAAGCCTGCCAGTCACTGGCATCTCCAAATCTAGATTGACTAAATCCAAAGGTAAATACCATGCCTTGTTTTGCTAAATAGGTTGAGTTAGTTGTTCTAGTTGAACCAGGGAATCGGTGGCGGTTATTTTGTGATTTTGATTCACTTATTGAGGTATCAAAAATCTTACTCATGATCCTTAGTTCTTTTTCTGCTCGGGAGTAATCAGCCGCGATGGCGATTTGTGAAGTAAGTGCTAAACAACTAGCAATTGCTGACATTTTAAATGTTTGATAAATATTCATAATTAATTACCTGCTACTTATTAATAGTTAATAAACTATTTGAGTTAAAGTTTGTTAGGACGAAGTGAGGAGTTAGCTTTTCTTCCTCTACCATTCGAGACTGACTGGAATAGTTGATTGATTGCTTGATTGTTCTCAATCTGATTATCTGCTATATAAGATAATTGTTGATCAACTTGCTTTTGGTCTTCATACCTCTGTGATTGCCAGCCTGTCATAACGAATTTAATATCTTGCTGTCGTTCACTTCGATTTTTTTCAATCCAATTCGCATGACGAATTTTGGATAAATTATCTTGTCTTTCTAATGCAACGTTTAATTTGCTTTCAAATGAAACATCGAGTGCTTGTTTATAAGAAGCGAGTTGTGAGTCTACTAAATTTGCGATCTTCTCTTCAGTTTGACTACCACCAAAACTAATAGTCAGCCCACGATCTGCGCTAACAATTTCTAATTGAAATACAACCATCAATATTGCCATTGTAGACGTTGCCATTGCTCCCCAATTTAACCAATTACTTTGTTTAACCGGCGGTCTAACGGCATATTTAACACGATGCCAGTCCGGAGTATCTTGTTCTTGCCACTGGTGAGATAATTGATGCATTTCGAGATATTGCTGATGAGTGGAATGACACTCTTTACAATTATCTAGCATATGATCAATTTCACGTTTTACCTCAGGGGATAAATTACCTTCGATATAGCTATCAATATGTTCTATGACTAATTGGTGATTACAGTGCATTTTGAATCTCCGAAAAACCTTTCAATTTATTTAGTGCTGTATATAAGCGAGTTTTTAAAGTATTAACTGAAACGCCTGTTTGCTGACTAATTTCTTCAAATGTGAAATGTTGAAAAAATTTAAGTTCAACCACTTGTTTATGGTCATCTGAAAGCTTGTTTAATACTTCTTTAATTTGCTGATTTTTGTTTGTTTGAGCTAGATGAGAGGCCGGGTCTATGGTGTGTGACGATGCGCGGGACTGGAATAGTCCATCATTGTCAAAACTATCATCGGTGACTTCACCCGCTCTATGTAATGGATTTCGTCCTCTTGAACGTAAAAAATCAGTTGTTTTATTCGCTGCTATTCTCATCATCCAGCCTTTAAATTGCCCTTGACCTCGGTAACTTGGTAAATTTCTATACACGGCTAAAAAGACCTCTTGCATCAAATCCATCGCATCTGAAGAGTTAAATGTCATTCGTAAACAATAGTTATAGACTAAGCCCTCATAGCGTTTAACTAGGCCTACCCAGCTTCTTTCAGAGCCTCCTAACGCTTTGTCTATTAATGTTTCATCTTTGTTAATTTGGAACATCATGTTCTCTTTTTGATTGGTATTATTTGTGCTTGCTCTATATGTCGTAGAACAAGCTTAAATAGTTTGAATTTAATTATTGATATTGGGTATAGGTGGGTTTTATTCTTAATCATTCGGTTATGCAACCATATTACTTACTCGCCTCTATCTCTTTAGTTATTAATAAATACAATGCCGGTACAATAAATAAGGTCACAACGGTTGAAACTAACATTCCGCCAATAATGACCAATCCTAGAGGAGTCCACATTGTACTATTTTTCATTGTTAATGGTAATAGGCCACCAATGGTGGTTAAAGTGGTTAGCACAATAGGAGTCAAACGGGTTTGCGCTGCATTGGAAATAGCTTCACTAATTTTTTCACCTTTAAGTACTAGTTGGTTAGCCGTATCAACCAAAATAATAGAATTATTAACTACAATTCCCATCAAACTAGTTAAGGCAACAAAGGCCATAACGGAGAATGAATAGTTAAAGGCTAGTAGAGCCAAAATTGCCCCCGTAAAGGCAAAAGGTATAGAGGCAAAAACGATTGCAGGTTGTGCAAATGAACGGAACTGTAAAACTAGTACTGCGAATATGCCGAGCAATGAAATGATTAATGCTTTGATTAACCCCGCGAAGGAATTATTTCTAGACTTTTGCTCTCCGGCGATCGTGTACCTGATATCGACAGGTAACGATAACTTTTTTAGTTTCTCAATTATTTGTTTGGTAACGTCGGCGGTTAGATATCCAGCTTGTGTATCGGCGGTTAATATTGTACTTCGTTCAAGATAATAATGACGCAGATGTGATGGAACACTTTGTAACCTTGCTGTAATTAATTGTTTAAGCGGAACGAATGCCCCCGAATTTGACATCACCTGCAATTTATATAAATTATCGATTTGTGGTGTTTTAGAATTATTTAGACGAAGCACAATATTGTAATCATCCCCATTTTTATCTCTATATCTTCCTAAAACGTTACCCACTAGGCTCGTCCTAATCGTATTATCAATATTGGCTATCTCTACATTTAATAATGCTGCTTTGTCACGGTTAATATTGATCTCTAGATCCATTTTAGGTTTTCCCATTGGATTTTTTACATTAACAGTACCGTCTGTTGTCGTAATCAATTTTTCTATTCTGCCAGCAGTTGTTTTTAATTCTTCGATGTTATTTCCGAATAGTCGGATTGCGATTGGAGCTTCTAATGGCGGTCCTTGCTGAAATTCTTTTACCTGAATTTTTGCTCCTGCAATTAACGAAAAATCAAAACGTAATTTTTTAATCAGTTGCTGTAGTTCAGCATAATTTATTTTATTTAAAATAATAAATAACTGAGAAATATTAGGTGATTCTCCACCAGGAAATTCGTTATAGTAAATGCTGGGATTATCTCTTCCTATATTAGCCGCCACGGCTTTAACCTGAGAGTAACCGCGGATTTTTGTATCAATTTGTTCAGTGAGTTTTTTTGTAGCGTAAAAACTACTACTCTCTGGTAGTTCAATGTTAACTAAGAGTAGCGGTTTTTCAGCTTTAGGAAAAAGGCTAACACCGACTTGAGGAAACAATCCCAAACTGATGATAAACAAAAAAACCGAAATAGTAATCACTCTCCAAGGCCGTTTAAGTGTTGCATCTAATGCTGGTTTATAATGTAAACTTGAAAGCGCTTCTAGTTTCTTTTGCACTATATTACGGCCTTTATCAGACTCTCCGAGTTTGTGTTGCGTAAACATTCGACTTGCCATCAAAGGCGTTAGTGTAATGGCGATAAAAAATGAGGCAATCAATACTAATACAACGGTGACAGGCATTGAACGCATGAATGTTCCGACATCTGTTTGCATCATTAACATTGGAACAAATGCTAAAACTGTAGTCGCTGTACCGCTCGCTATCGCCCAAGAAACCTGTTGAGTTCCCGCAGCTGCAGCATCCCGCGGATGTTGACCTAGCCGTAGCTTTTGGCCAATAGATTCAGTGACTACAATAGCATTATCTACTAGTAGCCCTAACGCAATGACCAATCCTACAATTGACATTTGTTGCAAACCAAAACCAAAATAATCTAAGCCCGCGATACCGATAAAAATAGATACGGGTATTGCAAATAGAATGATGCTAGCCGCTCTAATTCCAAGTGAAAAAAGGATAATTAGCCCGACTAATATTAATCCTTGAAGTAGGTTAATGAAAAAGCCATTGACCTGCTTTTTTACGCTAATTGATTGATCAAAAACAATCTCTAATTGCATTTCTTTGGGGAGATTTTCACTAAAATTTTTCAATTCTGTTTTTAGGCCATCTAACACAGCAAAAATATTCGTACTTTCTCTTTGTTGAACCGTTATAAATACTGCTCGCCTACCATTATGTAATGCTAGATAGGTAGGTTCAGCATCAACTAACGCGACCTTAGCAATATCTTCAAGATGAATGATTGAACCATCGGGTAGTTTTAAAACAGAACGTCGAATATCTTCTAACGATTGAAAATCACCACTAGTCTTTACTGAAAAACGCTTACTACCCGCATCAATAAAACCTCCGGGTATATTGGCTGCAGCTCCGATTAAATTATTTCTAAGAGCTGATAGAGTAAGTCCCAATTCGCGCATTACAATTAAGTCAGCAGTTATTTGAACTTGTTGTTGAGGATAAGCTTGTGCTAATGCTCGTTTAACGCCAGAAACACGAGTAAATATTTTCTCTAGGCGCTCGGCTTGATAGCGCATTTTATTGTAAGTGGCGGTTTCAGATAATAGAGCGACCTGTAGCACATTAACGTCCGTTGGGGAGACTTGCCTTATATCGATATCTTGAATCTCACTTGGCAGTTGGGAGCGAACCTTTGATATAGACTGTACAACATCATCGTATTTTTTATCAGAGTCAACACCATAATTAAACTCAATATGCACGGATGCCAGACCATCTGTAATTCGAGTTTTTATTTCCTTGATATCTTCTAGTTGATTAAGTTCTTTTTCTATAGGATCAACAACTAATTTTTCCATATCGATCGGACTAGTTCCGGGATAAGAAACGGTAATATCTGCCATAGGAAAAGAAAATTGAGGATCTTCGGAGCGAGGCATCGTTTGAAAAGACAAAATACCAAGGAGCGTCAACAAGGCGACAAGAATCAAAGTAAATTGGTGATTTTGAATAGCATGCAAAGGTAACTTCATAGTCATTACTCCCTACTAAATGAACTGTCAGTAACTACTTTTACTCGACGGCCATCAATCAAATAAGGTGTGCCAAGTTTTATAATTTTATCAGTAGGATTTAGTGCGCCAAGTACAGCAACTTCGTTTGACACAAAAGCGATAATTTTAACCTCAATCGCTTTAGCCAATTTTTTGTCTTCATCAAGTAAGAAAACTGTAGCCATTCCGTTATCTGCTTTGAATACAGACTCTATCGGAATATAAAATTGTAATTCAGATAATGCCGGTGTAATTTCAACTCTTGCTATTAATCCTGAACGTAATGCGAGTTGTTCACTTTGTATCAAAACTTCTACTTCAAAAGTGCCCGAAGTAGATTCGGTACTCAAAGCAACTTCAGATACTTTTCCGTTAAATACTCTGCCAGGGTATGCATCTAACGTAATAGTAGCCGAATCGTTAACTTCTACTTTGACAATATCTTGATCGATTAAACCGATTCTAACAACGGTGCCTTGTTTGTGAGAGGCTAGTAAAAAAACGGATTGTCCAGGTTGTAATAATTCATTTGATTCAACGTATCGTTTAAGTATGCGTCCATTGACCGGAGCTCGGATCACAGATAGCTTCTTGTTGAAATTAGCAATTTGTAATTCTGCTTGAGCCGCATCGAAAGCTGATTGGGAATTTTGCTTAACCTGTAATGAAACGAGTTCATCATCATAAAGTTTGATAAACCTATTTAAATCCGCTGAAACTTTATCAAAATTAGATGCTGCTCTCTTTTGCTGAGCATCAATTTCTTCGAGATCGAGCATCGCCAGTATTTGATTTTGAATAACCTCATCACCTTCTTCAACTTTAATCTGTTTTAATAATCCAGCAGTTTTAAAAGATAAATGCATTTCATTTTTGTAGCTAATTCTACCGCTATTTCTGATGATTTGATTGCGCCGTTCTTGTTTAACATTTACCACCGTTACCGCAATAGCATCAGTCAAAGGTTTGGATGCAACCGATAATAAAGAATTTTGATTTGAGATATCGGCAGCTTTAATGTCGATCAATAAAGGTTTGATTAAAATTAGTGCTGATAGTAACGCTAGCTTAAAGATAGAGCAGGCGTTCTTCTTAGAAATGTAAAGATTTTTCATTTGGTATTGGGTTTACATCATATTAATAGATTGATGTAGACAATGTATACATTTATGTTGTCATTGTCAACATAAGTAGGTATTATCGCATTATGAAAACGAAACAAGCTTCCAATGAAGATTTTCAATCTGATGAATCTAAACCTTATCATCATGGAGATCTTCAGCAAAAACTCATATGCGCAGCACGAGAACTGTTAGAGCAAAATAATGTTGCCTCACTAAGTTTAAGAGCTGTGGCAAAAAAAGTGGGGGTGAGTCATTCTGCTCCTTACAGGCACTTTAAAGATAAAGAGAGTTTACTTGCAGGTATTGCTGCTGTTGGATTCAACGAGTTAGCTTCTAAAATGTTGGAAGCTGTTTCAATGTATCCAGATGATCCAGTAGCTCAGCTACAAGAAGCAGGTTATGAATACATGAAATTAGCAATGAAGAATCCTCAATGCATGCAATTAATGTTTGGTAATATCCTTCCTTGCCATGAAGCTTATCCTGAACTCCAAAGTTCTGGAGAGTTTGCATTTAATGGTTTAAAGATAATTATTGAAGCTGGTCAATCTAAAGGCGTTTTTAAAGCCGGAAATGTAGAATTATTAGCGCTAACAGCGTGGTCCACTATTCACGGTCTATCAATATTATTTATTAGCGGTCAAATAGAAGAAACTATATCTTTATCTGTTGATATAAAAGAGTTGGCTTTCTCTGTTAGTGAAATAATGTTGAATGGAATTAAGTCTAATTAAAGTGATGTTTTTTAAATCAAGTATTGAGTTTTGTCAATTCATCATCAATTTTTTGACAAAAAATCAATGACGCAACCGCTATCACCGCGCCGGAATAAAATACTAATGAATGATCAATAATCCAAAGCATACCAAATAGAACGGGGATCACCACAGCAGCTATATGATTAATAGTAAAAGATACGCCAGCAGTCGATGCTATATCTTTTGGCTCGGCTATTTTTTGGAAAAACGTTTTAAGTGCAATTGCCATGGCAAAAAATAAATGGTCGATAATGTAAAGCCCTGCAGCGATTTGAGAGTTTTCGACTAAGGCATAGCCAATAAATACAAAAATTAAACCGGAATATTCAATCGTTAACGCTCGTCTCTCACCAACTCTACCAATCCATCGACCAATAATAGGTGCAATAAAAAGGTTAAGTAGGTGATTCACAATAAATAAAAGTGCGATATCTTGTGCCTGATAGCCAAATTTTTCAACCATCATGAAGCCCGCAAATACCATAAATATTTGCCGCCTTGCACCACTGAAAAAAGTAAGTAAATAGTAGAGCCAATAACGTTTTCTTAAAATGATTTTCTTATGTTGTTCATGCTCTCGTTCAAACTCTGGAAAAATCATCCATAATCCGATAACTAAAATAAAAGCGAATGAGCCAAAAATCAAATAAGTATTAGCGTAATTAATGGCTGTGAAGGTAAATAAAATCCAAACGATCCCGTAGGTAATTAATGATGTCATGGATTTTATGGATATCAGTCGGCCTAAAAACTCTGGTGTTTTGCTTTTATCTATCCACTGCATGGTAAGGGAGGTATTGATGGTTTCTGTGTAGTGGTAACCAATAGACATCAAAACGGTCGTGGCATATAACCCGTATTCAAATGGAAATAGCCCCGTAATGGCAACGCCAATAGCCATGATACATAATGCAACGATAATAAAAGTTTGCTCTTTTATTGCCATTAAAATAAATATTGCTGTAAAAGCTAAAAAGCCKGGGATCTCTCTAAAACTTTGTAAAATTCCAATTTCTACGCCGGTAAAATCCGCTTTATCGACTACAAAGTTATTTAGTAAAGCCAACCAAGCGGCAAAGCTAATGGTGACCAAGAGGGTACTAAGGAGGATGAAGTTTTCTTTTGTTTTATATTTGTTTAGGTTCATTGATGTTAACTTTAATTCGTATAATAATTTACCCAATGGTTAAGAGGTAGAATAACGGTAGGACTATCACTTGTCTATCAGTTAGTATTCAAGTAAATGAGTTTGATTCTTTTGAATTGCAACAGATTAAAATTGAAATTGTAAAATACATAGGTAAATAAACGATGAAATATTATTTATTGGTCATTCTTTTTGTTATTTCCGCTTGCGATGGACTTAAAATTCAACAAGAAAACGATCCGACTTTGCTTAGTTTTGAAAGTTTGATGAATAATGGTTCAATCAATCACCTTATTAAGGTTAACGAATCTATCATAATAAATCACAGTGATAAATCAAAAAAATGGCAGATTTCATTGGGAAAGCGTGATTTTAAATTAGCTATAATCGACAAATATGAAAATAATTCTCAAAAATCCATTCTGTTTACTAAAATTGGTACATACCAAGTCAAACTTGGTTCACATCCTTCTAGCGCTCAGGGCTCTATAATGATGCAAACAGTCACTATTATTGTGAAATAACCCTTTGAGAACAGGTTTATAGTTAGGGGGTATTTGCAAGAACAACCTTTTAGGCAACGCTATGAATTTTATTAATAAAGCTATTTTAGCCATTTCTTTTGTTGTTATCCCCGCTGTTTTATTTTTTAACCCTTTCAATACAAAACATTGCGGTGTGATCTTTGACCTAGAGAGCCGTAATTTAATCAATTCGATCACTTCTGATATTGCTATAAAGCTGCAAAGATATCGCAGTGTCAGTCAAAGCGATATTTGTGAAATGCCAACCATTTACCTACAAAAAGCGCTGGGAAAATTAGATAGCCCTAAACCCGATCATCCGGGTGTAGCGGCTGCTTTTAGATATCAGCATTTATTAAGCGAAAATAAACAATTAAACGTAAAAAACTGGAAAGTAGCCCGCGAACAAGTCAAAAGCATGAAGGCGAATCTAAAAAAGTCGAACCGAAATAAAGGGGCGGGTATTAGTTCGGACTCTTGGGAAAATTTGGGTCCTGGCAATATTGGAGGCAGAATAAGAAGCTTGGCATTTGATCCAGATGATTCAACACGAATATATGCAGGCGCAGTGGCTGGAGGCGTTTGGTTGACGGAAGATAGTGGCGCATCTTGGGCTCCAACGGATGATTTTATGGGGAATTTATCGGTAACAACGGTCATATTTGATCCTTCCGATAGCCAAGTTATTTACGCAGGTACTGGTGAAGGAACCTTTAATGCTGATTATGTGCGAGGTATGGGAATATTTCGTTCAAGCGATAAAGGTCAGTCATGGTCTCCTTTAGATTCCACGCAAAATGATTTTGATTTCTATTGGGTGAACCGTTTGACATTGTTGAATGACGGTAGTCGTTTAGTCGCAGCAACTCATACGGGTGTTTGGACTTCGGATGATGATGGAATCTCTTGGTCTCGATCTCACGCTGGGCGCAGCAATGATGTCAGTGTTCACCCAACAGATGATACTAAGCTCGTCTTAGGTACTTGGGGAGGCGCTCTTTATTCTGAAGATGGTGGTCTTTCTTGGACAAGTGCTACTGGTCTTGAATCAATTAATAATGAAAGAGTAGAAATTGCATATTCGACTTCTTCTCCAGACATAGTTTATGCGTCAATATATTTTAATATGGGAGAGTTATATAAAAGCGCCGATGGAGGTCAATCTTATACCTTGGTGAATACTGGAACTAACTACCTTGGCCAACAAGGTTGGTATGATAATGCCTTATGGGTTGATCCTCTCGACCCAGATCATGTCATTGTAGGCGGGATCGATTTATGGAGAAGTACTGATGCGGGTGTCAGTTTAAGTAAGATAAGCGTCTGGTGGCAGTCACCAAGTTCTGCTCATGCCGATCATCATTTCATTATCGAAGATCCTGATTATGATGGGGTGGACAATCAGCGAGTTTATTTTGCAAATGATGGAGGTGTTTATGTTGCTGAAGATGTCAGCATCGCCGTTGGCAGTACCGGCTGGCAAGAATTGAATAACCAACTATCAATTACTCAATTTTATGGGATGGGCGTTAGTCCAAATGGAACCGTTGTAGCTGGCACTCAAGATAACGGCACATTAGTTTACAAAGGTGATAGTGAAGATTGGGTGGAGACTTTTGGTGGCGATGGCGGTTTTTCTGCGGCGGATCCTACTGATTCTAATTATGTTTATGGTGAATACGTTTATTTACAAATTCATCGAAGTACCAGCGGAGGATTGGCCAATAGCTCTTCTTATATTTTTGACTCTGCGATGGAAGCGGATGGGCCTTTATTTATAGCACCTTTTATTCTTGATCCTAACAATGAAAATAGAATGTTAGGTGGCGCGTTAAAGCTTTGGGTTACAGATGATGTAAAAGCAGGTACACCCAGTTGGACCAGCAAAAAAGATTCAATCGGATCAGCATCACCCATTAATTCGATTGCAGTTGCATCCGGAAATAGCGATTTAGTTTATATTGGACATCGAGATGGCTCTTTATATAAAAGTGAGGATGCAACTGCTGATGTGCCTACTTGGGCTGTTATTGATGATGCTAATTTACCGCAACGACGATTATTGCGTATAACAATTGATGCAAATAATAGCGATATAGTTTATTTGGCTTTTAGTGGTTACGAGGCAGATAATCTTTGGAAATCTAGTGACGCTGGTGTTAGTTGGTCATCCTCAGTTGGAACGGCTCCTACTAACATTCCTCCTGCGCCTATCCGTACAATGGTTATTCGTCCCTCTGATAGCAACCAACTTTATGTTGGAACAGAAGTTGGCGTGTTTACAAGTGATGACGGCGGAGCGAGTTGGGGATTAGCCAATGACGGACCCGCAAATGTATCCGTAGATGAATTAGTTTGGTTCGGTGATGAAACGCTTTATGCTGCAACTCATGGTCGTGGTGTATACCGAGCCACGTTAAATCAAACAACGCCTAATACTATTATTTTTGACTCTCAATTAGATGTGGCTTTTTCTACGGTGTTAGAAACACAAGAAAAAACTATTACTGGGATAGGTATTCCCGTTGATGTGACCATTGTAGATGGAGAATATTCACTCGGTTGTGATGGAAATTTCACTAGTGACGATGGCGTTGCTAACGACGAGGATACTATTTGCTTAAGGCACACTTCAGCAGATGATTTCTATTTAGAAACATTAACTCAAGTAACTATCGGAAGTTCTACATTTGATTTTATGTCTAAAACAATTCCTGACGTTAACCCAGATGCATTTGATTTTACATCAACGATTGATGTTGAGTTGGCGAGTGAACAAATATCAAATACGGTGTCTGTAACGGGGATTAGTTTTGAAGTGGATATTTCTATTATTAACGGTGAATATTCAATTGGTTGTACCGATACATTTGTATCAAGTAGCGGAGTAATAGCGTTAGATGATACCGTGTGTATTCGTCACAATGCATCAGATGCTCACTTTGTTTCGGTAACTACAGATGTGACTATAGGTGATACCACTCAATCTTTTACTTCAACAACATTACCAGATACTACGCCTGATGATTTTACTTTTGCTACTCAAGATGAAATCACAATAGGAACTGATGTTACTTCGGATACGATTAGCATAACAGGTTTCCAAGTGGATATTCCGATCAGCGTATCCAATGGAGAATATTCAATTGGGTGTACTAATACATTTACTAGCACGGCTGGCGAAATCTCTCCCGATCAAACGGTTTGTTTAAAACATAGCGCATCGGAGCAGTACGTGACTGAAACGATTACGATTTTAAATGTGAATGGCGTTACGGCAGATTTTGTTTCCACAACAGAACCTGATAGAACGCCTGACGACTTTACATTCGCTTCAGTTTCTAATGTAGAAGTTTCAACAGCGCAAATCTCAGAAACTATTACGGTTACAGGAATTGCAGTCGACGTTAATTTGAGCGTATCCGGTGGTGAGTATTCGCTGGCTTGCAACGGTACTTATTCAACCTCTACGATTCAAATATCAGAAGGCCAAACGATTTGTTTAAGGCATAATAGTTCAAGTGGTTTTTCTGCTAACGTTACAACAAGCATGACGGTAGGAACTTACACCACTAGTTTTGTTTCAACAACTAAAGCAGCTCCACCTTCAGAGTCATCTGGTGGTGGCAGTTTGCCAAAGTTATTAATGTTAAGTTTAATTTTAGGAATTTTCTTTAGACGAGCGATTATCCGAGATTTGAAGAATAATGTCTTTGAGGTGAAAATATGAACAAAAATATCATTCCAGATTCTAAAATAACTTGTCCAAAATGTGCCCATGAAGAAACTGAAACTATGCCAACTAACGCTTGCCAATGGTTCTATGAATGTAAATCATGCGGTGAACTACTCAAGCCATTGAAAGGCGATTGTTGTGTTTACTGCTCTTACGCAACAGTTCCTTGTCCACCGATTCAACAAGGGGTAACTTCTTGTTGTTCTTCTAAGTAGTATTTTACGTTATTTAATAAAGAGAAGGGATTTCGCTCGAGTCTGATTTATTTACTGATGATGTCAATGAATGTCTAATATGACTAAGATCATCTTTATTAAGATTGCACTGATAATCTGAGTTGGCGTTACCTTTTTTTGCGTACCGTTGTTGTTCTATATCGTTTAGCTTTTGTTTGAGATTTGAATCTGAAATACTCTTTAATAAATCACCAATTGAAAAAATATTTTTATCCGACAAGCAGTTAATCCAAACAATAAGATCTTTTTCTATATCGTTAGCGTTGTTTGATTTAATGCTTTTATTTAATGACGAAAGACTCGATTTCTCATTCAAACTGATAGGAGTCTCTTTGTTTGGATTTTTCATATTTTTATTTTTGATATTCTGAGAACTACCGCTTTTAAAAAAGTACGCCGTTAAAGTAATAAGCCATAATATAAAAAGCGCACCACTGATGTTTTGCCAAAGACTAATGTTAGAATTGTTGCCTTGGTTCTGAGTCGAGTTTACTGGGCTAATCATGGTGGGTATTTTGTTAGATGTTGAAACGTCTTGTATAGATGCTTTTACATTAAATGTTCTTGCTGGAATGCTAGCTGTTTTTTGAGAGTCCGTTTTAACATCCCACCAACTCACTTTTATTTCCGGGATAGTGAGTGTTCCTTCTTTCGATGGGATCACTGCTAACTTTTCTATACGTTGAGCTAGTAATCCGTTTTCATTCACTTGGCGTTCTTTTTGTGGCGTGTCAGGATACCATTGCAAACCAGCCACTTTTGGCAATTCTATAGCGGGTAATTGTGCTTCACTTAATCCTTGTGCCGTGAGTAATAATGTCCAAGTGATAGGTTCGCCGACGGTTAACTCTTGTGTTTGGGGCGTCCATTTATCCGCTAGTACAACCGATTTTGCGGGTATCCATGGATTAGATGACTTTGCCGGTTGTGGTTTTACGGTAATCATTTTTTCTTTGCTATTCACACTGATAGGGCGTGTGGTGTTTAAAAAACGATTTCGATTACGTTGGTTCGGATCGTTAACATCGGCGGTAAAATTAACCGAATCTATTTTTAAGCTACCGCTATTTTGTGGGAAAATCGCATAGCGTCTTTCAGTCACTAGGTAACGAGTATTATCAATTGTCTTATTATATTGCACATCTTCGCCCAGTTTTTCTATAATACTGTCTCCAGCATATGGTTCGGACAATCTTGCATAATGTGTATTGACTGCTCTGAAAAGCCTGACGGTATAAATGATCTGCTGTTGTACATAAACACTTTTGTTATCGACTTCACTCTCTAAAAAGATGGCTTTTTTCTGTCCGCCTAATGTCACTCGGTCACTCGTATCTTTTATAAATAATTTGATAGGTGTTGATTTTAAATGACCAACCGCAATAGAGGGAATAGTGATATTGCCTGTTTTTAACGTGCTCAGTTTTATTTTCCAACCCTTTACTGTACTTCCTCTTCCGTTAACGTAACTAGACTGTTGGTACTGGCTATTTGAAAGAACTGTAAATTCTTTGGGTATTAAGGATAGGTCTGGTTGTTCATCAATTTCTTCATTAATTTGTAAAGTTAAAACAAAGGTTTCTCCGGCATGAATATTGGTTCTATCAATTGATTGAGTTAGTTCTGCACGTAAAGCGTTAGAAAAAAGATAAGTCAAAACACACAAAAATAGGAGTGCTATTTTATTTGTGATTAGAAAAGAACCTCTACTAATTGAGTGGTTCAGATTGTTTGTTTTAATGTTCATAGTTTTACCAAACCTTCTCTTCTTTTTGTTCTCGGCCTCGACGCTGATATTCGCGATACATTTTTCTTCGCAATAAACCGCCTGGATCATCAGGAATTTTCTCTAACCAATGCTTTAATGCTTGGTCCTTTTCCTTTTTATCTCGTTCATCTTCGCTAATCTCGGCTTCTTTTTCCTGTTGCTCTCGTTCTTTTTGTTCCTGCTGCTTTTCTTCTTCAGATTTCTCGCCATCTTCCTTTTCTTCATCGGACTTTGATTCTGAGTCGGAATCTGACTGGTCATTATTTTCGTCTTGTTTTTCTTCGTCCTTTTTATCCTGATTTTCTTTATCTTTTTTCTCTTGGTCTTTTTTATCTTGTTCCTGCTGTTGTTTTAACATTTCTTCGACGATTTTTTTATTAAAAATGGCATCTTCATGTTCGGGTTCTAGCGCTAAAGTACTGTCATAAGATACAATTGCTTCTTCTAGCTTTTTAGATTTCGCTAGTGCGTTGGCGCGGTTATAAAAGGAATCTGCATTCGAACCTTTAGAAAAACCAGCAATCGCTGATTTAAAATTGTCTGATTTATAATTGGCAGAAGCTTTCCAGTCATCATTTTCAAACAATGATGCGGATCTTTTGTAATCTTTTTGTTCGAAAGCTCGTTGAGCTTGTTGATCTTTAGTTTTCCATAGATCATTCCAAATGCTATCCCATCCTTCTGCTTTCGCATTAAAGGAAGTGAAACCACTTGCGGTCAACAAGATAAAAATTAAGCCAAAACTTGAGTTGAACTGATTCGATTTTGGAGAAAAGCTATTTTTTAATAAACGTATTAAAAATAAAACACCTATAATCCAGCTTAACCAATAACCATCATCTATCCATCGACTAATTCGTTTGTCTGACTCATTAGCATTTAAACTATCATCATTATTTTTATCAAATTCTTTTTTTTGTGCGAGGATCTCCATGATGAAATCAACGTCATCATTACTAGCGGTTAATTCAACATATTGACCATTTGCCTCCGATACAATTGACTTTAAACTTGAAGTATTTAATTTAGGTAAAATAATATTTCCGCTATTGTCTTTTAAAAAACCATTGCCATCTGGTAATGGAATTGGAGCACCTTGTTCAGTACCAACGGCTAACACAGAAAGTAAATGCTTAGTGTTAGCAAGAGCATCCGTGACACCATCTATAAACTCATCTTCAACGCCATCAGTGATCCAAATAATTTGACCGCGAGATTGTTTTGCGTTATGCAATAATTCGATTGCTTTTTTAATCGCAATATCGGGACGACTGCCAAGTATAGGCATGATGCCTGTAGAGAGAGTTGAAATCATCGACGCAATAGTATTTGAATCAGAAGTTAAAGGGCTGATTATAAAGGCATCACCCGCGTATAC
Source organism: Kangiella sp. (assembly GCA_002733465.1). Taxonomy (GTDB): domain Bacteria; phylum Pseudomonadota; class Gammaproteobacteria; order Enterobacterales; family Kangiellaceae. Next base: position 101,447 of record NVVT01000015.1, on the reverse strand, counting down.
CACTAACCCGATGGTTCCTTCTTTAGTTTGCTCTAAAATATCCATTATTTTAAATCGTGCTCTATCAATACGCGAAGGTTTGATATCGGTTGCGTCCATTGATAAGGATAGATCTAAAAGAATCACTCGTGAATCTTCGGTTTGAAATACCGGAACATTCTTTTCTCTTATTGCCGGACCACTTACGGCTATGCTCATCAAAAACGCAATCAATCCCGTTAGCCATAGACTATTTTTAGTCGCTTTAGTTTTTCCAGATACCATTAAAAATTTGATTAAGTGAGGTGATATCACTTGTTGCCAAGATGATTCTCGATTTGATATTTGTTTAACGCCAAATAGAATGAAAGCTAATAAAATAATCAACCAAAGTAATTCAGGTCTAAGAAAATGAAATAGTGAAAAATCTAATTGGTTTAATTCAGCTAGCATAGCGACCACCTAATGGTTTCTCGTCTAACTGACTTTGATTTCCAGAAATATCATTGTTTTCACTTTGTTTTAATAATCGAATGATATTTCTTATCAAATTAAAAATAATTGGTAACATCATTAGTGCTAATGCTAACAGTAATGGGTAATAATAAAGCGCTTGAATCGGACGATATATTTCAGGTTCATCTTCAACGGGTTCTAATGTATCTAAAAGAGTATAAATTTGAGCAAGCTCTTCACTACTGCGAGCTCTAAAATATTGACCGCCTGTGTGTTTTGCAACAGCTTTTAACGTCACTTCGTCTAGTTCTGCTGATGGATTAAAGGTTTGCGTACCAAAAAGTAATGAGCGTCTTATTTGTTTATCTGCTCCTACGCCGATAGTGTAAATTTTTATGCCCGCGTGTTTAGCCAATTTGGCGGCTTCAATCGGATCGAGTGCACCAGAATTATTTCTACCATCAGTCAGTAAAATAAGCACACGATTTTCCGCAGGGCGTTCTTGTAAACGTTTTATTGATAATCCAATGCCATCACCTATCGCGGTTCTTGATGCGCCGGCAAGACCAATTTCAGTTTCGTCTAACATATGTCTTACGGTGGTTAGGTCGAAAGTGAGTGGAGTTTGCAAATAGGCTTTTTCACCAAAAAGGACTAATCCAATTCGGTCGCCTTCTCGCTTTTCAATGAACTCATTCAATATTGATTTCACTACCACTAAACGATTAACGTGGCGACCTTGAAGTTTGAGATCTTCTTCTTCCATACTGCCCGAAATATCAATGCTTAATAATAAATCTCGACCACTTGTTGGAAGCTCAATTGGGTCATCTATCCATTGAGGTCTTGCGATAGCTAATAATAAAGCTGTCCATATCGTTAAGTTAAGTAGTAATCCTAACCAACTCTTTTTGGAATGCTTGCTTTGATTTTCTTGAAAGGCACTCCAATTTGCAAAAAGAGGTGTTCTGATTGATGCTAGCTTAGGCTTCTTCGCTTTACTAATTAACCAAAGAATAATCGGTAAAGGAATAAATAGTAAAATCATTGGATAGACAATTTGAATCATTGTGCTACTCCATTTGAGAAATTATCATTTTGTTCTTTCGTTTGCTTTTTGCCTTTTTTCTTTATAGATTGACGAACGATTAAACCAATACACTTTTCTGTTTTTTCAATCAGCTTTGTATATTCTGTTTTATCGATGGCGCTATCCTTTTGATAACGAGACTGACTCAATTGTTTTATATCATCTTCGTTATAAATCTTTTGCCCCGCTTCATTATTCACAAAATCCCACCATGCATGACCGCTCAGTGAAGCCACACTATTTGACGGATAGTAGATAAGACACACTCGCTTTAAAAGTGCGGATAATTGTGATAGCGACACGTTGTTCGCTGGTTGCTCGGAAAGTGAAATTAATTCCAGCTTTGCCGTTCTCAAATACCTTAATGCACGATGTTTTTTGATAGTCTTAAAAATTATGAATCCTATGATATAAATTAATATACCTAATAAAACCCACCAGCCAATCGCTGAAGGAAATTGGTCGATATTTTCAGGTAAATGGATATCTCGTAGATTGTCTAAAGGAGAAGATTGCGCAGGCGCGCTGTTCACAGGAGGAGCTTGTTGCGCGTTCACCGGAGCATTAAGCAAAGACATAAACATTAGCGATTACCTTTAATGCTAGATGCTTTCGAACCTGATGATTTTGAACGAGATGTTTTCGAACGCATTGTATCGCTCAGATTATGCTGTAAATAATTTGTATCAATGCTATTAAATAATCCTTTATGTTTTATCACAAAGTCTTGAATTTTATTTTTTTTATTAATGAAATTTTGTTGGTATTCTTGTCTGCTAATATTTGAGTTCGTATCTAAGATCCCATCATCAAAGCCATTACTAATTCCATAAAGGCCAGCAGGGGGCAGAGTTGATTCAATCGGATCATTAATTAAAATACAATGTAAGTCAGTATGTTGGGTAATTCTGCTTAATTGTCTCTCGCAATCTTCATCAAAATCATTGAAGTCGCTAATTATGTGAATGACACTCCCAGGTTTTGCCAAATGTTTTAGACGTCTTAGCGAAGATCTTAACGGGCTTTCTTTAGAAATTGATAACTCGTCTAAACTACTTTGTCGCTTTGGATTAAAACAATCGGTTAATGTTGATTGATGGTTTTGCACAATTTGATTTAATAGACGCATACAATTTCGTCGATTACTTGAAGGTTTCATTTCAAAATGCTTGTCCTGACCTAGCATGTCTTGCCCATAAAGTAGGGCGCCAAAACGATCACCGTCGGCTAACGTTGACCACATTAATTGAGCGGTAATATGCGAAGCCAAAATAGATTTAAATACTTTTGCAGTTCCAAAAAACATACTTGGCATTTGATCCAGCAAAACAAAAACAGGTCTTTCTCTTTCTTCTTTAAATATTTTGGTATGGGTTTCGCCGGTTCGAGCGGTCACTCGCCAGTCAATATTTCTAATGTCATCGCCAATTTGGTAAATCCGGCTTTCATCAAAATCCATGCCTCGGCCTTTAAAGCGTGATCTAAAACCACCAACACGGTTTGTTTTGACTCTGGAATCAAACTCTTGCCATTGAATCACTGGCTTTACTCGAGTTTCCAATAATTGATTGAGCGTAAGATCAAGTCCCGGGCGAAAATCGGGATCCTCGAAGTCTGCTTTTGCGGAAGCAAAATGATGCTGTTGATTAGACCAGTTAGACATAATTTATAAAAACTTTAAAGGTGTTTATGTGACGTTTTATGCAAGAGGCGTAATAGAAATTAAACGCTCTATCACACTGTCACTATCAACGCCTTCCGCTTCTGCTTCATAGGTCAGAATTAAACGATGTCTTAATACATCGTATGCCATGCTTTGAATATCTTCCGGAGTGACGTAATCACGATTATCAAGCCATGCGGAAGCTCTGGCACATCGATCAAGTGCCATGGTTGCTCTTGGACTAGCACCATAATCTAACCAACGATCTAAGTTTTTATCTAGAACTTGGGTATCACGGGTATTGATAATTAATTGAATAATATAGGCTTGTAATTCATCTGCCATATGAACATCTAATACTTGATCTCTTGCGGTAAAAAGATCGTCCTGCATTAAATCTTCTGTTTCTACGGTTTGAAAATTTTTGTGAGCTTCAGCTCTGGTTAATGCCAATATTTTCGCTTCGGCTTCTGCGTTGGGGTAATCAACTTTAACGTGCATTAAAAATCGGTCAAGTTGCGCTTCTGGAAGCGGGTAAGTACCTTCTTGCTCAATAGGGTTTTGAGTAGCCATGACTAAAAATAGTCGATCTAATTGGTAAGTTTGACTACCGACAGTTACTTGCCTTTCCGCCATAGCTTCTAATAATGCTGATTGTACTTTTGCGGGCGCTCGATTAATTTCATCTGCTAAAATTAGGTTATGGAATAAAGGGCCTTTTTCAAATTTAAAAGTGCCATCTTGAGCACGATATATTTCTGTACCAGTTAAATCAGCAGGTAATAAATCGGGTGTAAACTGAATTCTATGGAAGTTACCTTCTACACTTTTAGACAATGCGTTGATAGCTCTAGTCTTTGCGAGTCCAGGTGCACCTTCTACAATCAAATGACCATCGGCTAACAATGCAATAATAATGCGTTCTATGAGTCTTTCTTGCCCAATGATTTCTTGGCTAAGATTCTGTTTTAACAGTGAAAATTTATCTTGTAGAGACGCTTCTGAGGACATAGTTAAGCTACTTTTTTATTATCTATTACACAAAACAACGTGTAGATGATTGAAGATTGTAAATTAGGGATGCATTTTTACCCGATTTTGTCTTATTTTGCCAGTGGTTAAGTGATATTAAATCAAATTTAACCAAGAACTTTGCAACAAAGTGTTAAGCTAAGGTGAAAGTCCTCAAATAAGGACGTTTTTGTGTTAGTTTTGTGGAGTTTTACCATTGAGAATCATTAAATTTGGGGGCTTAAAACTTTGTCTAGGTCTTGGTTTAGCGCTACTGCCATTCAACCTTCATTGTGAAAGTTTATCCGATATCTATTTAATAGCAATTGATTCAGATCCTACCTACCAAGCCAGTAAAATGGAGCTATTAGCCAATAAGGAAGATGTTAAGCAGAGCTTCTCTCGGTTACTTCCTCAAATTGATTTAAATTACAATTACAGTCGTTTGGATTCTGATTTTACTGACCAAAGTAGTTCCCCAGTGTTTAATAGTGAAAGCGCTACTACTTTTACGTCCTATAGCATTAGTTTATCTCAACAAATTTACAATCATAGCAATCTAATCAGCCTTAAAATCTCAGAGAAAGAAGCATTAAGAGCTGATATTGAAAACCAGCGGGTAAAGCAGGAATTAATCATAAGGTTGGCCGATAGCTATTTTGAAGTTTTAGTGGCAAAAGACAGTGTTGCTTTTTCTAATGCTCAGATTTTGTCTATAAAACAAAAATTGGCTACTAGTAGAAAACAGCTTAAATCAATATCTATTAATGACTATGAAGATAAAGATGAGTTTGAGTATTACCGTGGCGAGTTGATTACGCAGGTTTATGAAGCACAACAAGCTTATGATCGAACCATTGCAGAAGAAATAGCTTTAGAAGACAACTTGCAAGTGGCATTTGAGGCTTTACATTGGATTACTGGAAAATATCATTACGATTTATCAAGCCTTAAAAATGATGTTACTTTGAGCGCACCAAATCCGAATAATGTTCAATCTTGGGTAGATCGTTCAAACTCAAATAATTTGAATTTGAAGGTTGCAAACATTGAGTTAAGTCTCGCGAAAAATAACATATCGCTTTCAAGAGGCGAGCAATATCCCACCATTGAATTTTCACTCAATTATAGTCAATCAGCCGATTCCAGTCGTATCCTAGACAGTTCCAGCCCGTTATATCGTTCACAAAATGATTTTGGTGAAACATCCGTTGGGGTTAATTTTAATTTACCTTTATATACTGGTGGTAATCATAGCTCTCAAGTTAAGCAGGCTAAGTTTTTGCACCGTAAAAGCTCATATGAATTAGAAGTTGTGCGTAGAAATGCTAATCAAGAGACTAGAAATGCATTTTCTGCGATAAACGCTAATTTAGGTTCTGCTAAAGCGCTTGAGAAAGCTTTAATCTCTTCGCAAGAATCATTAAACGCAACTGAGTTAGGGTTAAAACAAGGGACTCGTGACTTAATTGATGTTTTAGATCAAACTGAGCAGTTATATGAGTTGCAACAAGAGCTTTCACGTACAAAATATGAATTTATTTTAAATACACTCCGCTTGAAGCAAGCTGTAGGCAGTTTATCTGGAAATGATTTATTTGAGTTGAACGCTTTATTACAATAACCGCACGAATTAACTAGTTATTCTGTGAAATTCTTAAGGTATAATCTCTCGCTAATTTTTGAAGAAGAAACTAAATATGTTTGAAAAAGAATCACTGGATAATTTGTTAAAAAGCCATTCGTTTATCAATTTCCCGAGCAATCTTAAGATAGCTGATTTTATTCATAAAGCTTCCATTGATAAGAACTTAGCTAAAGTTGAAATTCGATTGCCTTTTCCGGCTGACGGCATTATTTCATCGCTAAATAATGAACTGCAAGATTGTTTTAAGGCTGAATGGCCCGATTTAATTTTTGATATTGCGATTAAACAAAACTTAGTTGCTTATGAAACAAAGGCGGGTGTTGATGCGATTAAGAATGTTAAGAATGTCATCGCGATTGCCAGTGGAAAAGGTGGTGTTGGAAAATCAACTACCAGCGTAAATTTAGCGTTGGCATTGCAAAAAGAAGGCGCAACGGTCGGTATTTTAGATGCTGATATTTACGGCCCAAGTATTCCTATTATGTTAGGGATTGCCGATGCAAAACCAGTTTCTGAAGATAAAAAAACGATTCTGCCGTTAAATGCTCATAACATAGAAGCCATGTCGATTGGCTTTTTAGTGGATGAAAAACAAGCCATGGTTTGGCGTGGTCCAATGGCTTCTTCAGCGCTTCAGCAGATTGTACGTGATACAAAATGGGGAACTCAAAAGAACGGGGCACTGGATTATTTAATTGTCGATTTGCCACCAGGAACGGGTGATATCCAATTAACCATGGCTCAAAAAATCCCTGTCACAGCTGCGGTAATTGTCACTACGCCTCAAGATTTGGCTTTAGCGGATGCCAAAAAAGCGATCACCATGTTCGATAAAGTTAAAATTCCGGTTATGGGTGTTATCGAGAATATGTCGACTCATGTATGTAGTGAATGTGGGCATCAAGAGGCTATTTTTGGAGAGGGAGGTGGTGAAAGTTTATCTTCAGAGTATCAAATTCCATTGCTTGGACAATTGCCCTTGACGATGAGTATTCGAAAACAATTAGATGAAGGCACACCGGCGTTAGCAGTCGATCCTGAAAGTGAAATAAGCCTTAGTTATCGCAGTATTGCTAGAAACTTAGTGGCGCATCTTTCAAAGCTAAGCAAAGACTTTTCGAAAGGGACTGGAGCTATTGATATAGCCACTTGGAAACCTAAAGAATAAAAAGATAAGATAATTTTCACCACAGAGGACACAGAGTTAAATTAAAAAATATTATTGAAAGTAATCTAGATATTACTATTTTCTTTCTCTGTGCTCTCTGTGCCTCTGTGGTAAAATTCCTTTAAGTATATAATCCAATATTGTAAAACCGATTGAAAATAAACTATGGCATTTGATGATTCCTATTTTTTAGAACGCGCAATCCACGCTGGTAAACAATCACACTGTGTTTCTAAGCATGTTGGTTGTATCGCTGTTCTTGATAAACGTGAAATATTAACCGGTGTGAATGGTACGCCCCCGGGATTTGATAATTGTGATGAAGTGTTTAAAGAAAATTGTGATGAACATAATCCGTGGACAAAATTGCATGAGTTACACGCTGAAACTAACCTGATTGCCTATGCGGCTAAAAAGGGTATTTCGTTAGAAGGAGCCACTATTTATTGTAGCCATGAGCCCTGTACCGATTGTCTTAAAATGTTGACGGCGATTGGAGCTAAACGAATTGTGTTTAGAACGATATTTTTAGCTAACAATTTAAATCGCGATGCCAGAGATGAGTATATTAGTCGATGTAATATTCCGATTGAGCACTTGCCTAAATAGAAAATCAATTGGTGCTATTTCCTCAATCTAAGCGCATTCAACACAACCACCAAAGAGCTCAAGCTCATGCCTATTGCAGCAAGCCATGCTGGAATATAACCAAGTGCCGCAAATGGGATTGCAAGTAAATTATAAGCAATCGCCCATCCCAAGTTTTGTTTAATAATCATTTGAACCTTCTTTGACAGTTCAATTGCTGTTGGGATCACTGTTAAATCTTCTGATACTAAAACCACATCACTCTTTGATTTAGATAAATCGGGGCTGCTTGCTAGGCTAATACTTACATTGGCACTAGCTAAAGCACCTAAATCATTAAAGCCATCTCCTACCATCATTACAGAATACCCTTTTTGCTGGGCTCGTTGGATGGTCTTTAACTTAATTTCAGGAGAAGCGTTTGCAACAATATCTTTAATCTTTAAAACTATACAAGTATTTGTGGCGGACTGACCGGAATCACCGGTGAGTAAACTTACATTAACGCTCTTTTTGAGTTCAGCAATACAACTTAAAGCAGAAGGTTTTATTTTGTCCGTTAAATGAAATTTAGCTATTAACTTTCCATCTTCTGAAAGAAAAATAGCCATTCCTTTATGTTTTCGATAAGCTGTTTTTAACTCTTGAATTTCTTCTTCATGTTGTTCTTTATTGACGTAGTCTTTTGCAAAGATCTTTTTATTGTCATTGATCAAAAAATTTACTTTCCCTAAGAGGTAGCGTTTTTTATTGATGTTTGCTATTACACCTTTGCCGATAATTTCCTGATGGTTGGTTAAAACTATTTTTTCAGAACTAAGCATGTCAGAACTAAGCATATCAGAGTTCAGCTTGTCAGGATTAGCAGGAGCATCCTCTAAATAGTATTTAAATGCTTCTGCGATTGGGTGACTAGAAATGTTTTCTAGTAATGAAGCAAAATTGATTAACTGTTGTTCGGTATAATCTGAATAGTTTTCTACTTTATCGACTGATATTTTTCCTTCGGTTAACGTCCCGGTTTTATCAAAAAAGATATGGTCAACTCTAATTAACTCAGTGAGCGTTGCAGAATTACGGATCATAAAACCTAAATCAGTTAATTGTGAAGTAGCGGCTGCTAGAGCTGCCGGTGTTGCTAAAGACAGCGCGCAAGGACAACTGACTACTAATATGGATAAAGCAATACTAAACACTTGTGTGCTATCAATAAACCACCAAGCGATTGATACAGCGAATAATATTATTAGTAAAACAACAACGTACCAGTGAGAAATTTTATCGGCGATAGAAACTGAATTTGGTTTTAAATTTTCGGCTTTTCTCTGTAGATCAATTAGTTGACTTATTTTACTACGAGAAAAATTTTTACTGACTAACATCGTTAATGACGCTGATTGGTTTGTTGAACCACTAATTAATTCATCATTTGGTTGTTTGCTTACGGGCAGAAATTCACCTGTCATAATCGCTTCATTGATTTCAGCCGGATTTTCTAAAAGTACGCCATCGACAGGAATAATAGCTCCGGCTGGAATAATTAATTTGTCGCCATATTCCACGTCAGAAACAGAAATATTAATTGATTGATTATCAACGATTTTTTTAACCGAAATAGGAATTAATTGTTGGAAGTTGGTTTGTTTTAAAACAGATAAATATCTAGCTCGGTGTTCTAAAAAACGTCCGATTAACAAAAAGAAGGTGAACATGACCACCGAGTCAAAATAGAAATCATTTTTATCAGACAGTAATGAATAAATACTGGAAAAATAGGCGCTGAGTATAGCGAGACTAACCGGAAAGTTCATGCCTAGGCGCTTCGCTTTTAAATTATTCCATGCACTTTTAAAAAAGGGTATAGCCGAATAAAAAACAACCGGTGTAGCGACTATAAAGCTAAGCCAGTGCATAAACGAACGGTGGTTAGGTGATATATCCTGTGCATCGCCAATATAAACTGACAGCGCATAAGTCATTACTTGCATCATACCGATTGACGCTACGACTAAGCGTTTAATGAATTGTTGATTGGTTCGTTTAAATGAAGCAATCCTTTCGTCTTCACTAAATGGATAAGCTTTAAATCCAATCCGATTAAATGCTTTTATGATATTGCTGAGAGAAATTGATTTAGCGCTAGTTGATTTAAGACTATTTGAGTTGCTTTGTTCGTTAGTTGGTTGTATCCATGTCAAACTAGCTCTTTGGGTAGATACGTTGACATTAATTTTCACAACTGATTCTAATTGACCAACACTTTTTTCAATAAGCCATCCACAAGCTGCGCAGGTTATTCCCTCGATCCCTAATTCTATCGTTCGGCTTTTTCCATCATTATCTAATTGGCTTATTTGTTTTAGTATATCTGGAGAGTCAAAGGCTTCAATGGAGTCTAGTTCACTCGGTATGAGTTCGTCAGCCGTGATGTTTAATCCACTTCTAAATTTGTAAAAATCGGTAAGACCATTTTCCATTAATGTTTCAGCAATAGCTAAACATCCTAAACAACAGAAGTATCGCTGTTCACCTAGAATTTTGGATTTTATTTTTTCCGAGGGTGGGTTCGGTAGTCCACAGTGAAAGCAATTTGATGTCATAAGTATAATTGATACTTAAATTAGAGTACTTACATTGTTGGTTCATTAGCTCTTATTATAAGCTTGGTTTTATCGGGATACAACCAGCGAGCTTTAAGTAACCAGGTTTGGGTGTTATCTTCAATTTGAATATGCCAATAGGCTGGCTCTAAATTGATAATTTCAGCAACATAGTCATTTTTTGATAGTCGGTTGAGTTTAAAACTTTGATCTTTCGTTTTTAAAGTGGGGTGAAAAAAATTAATGCTCATTTCTTCTGAGAACTGAGTTGAATTGTTGTTATCTGAGCTTAATTTAATCGATATTAAGTTAGATGAACTATCGATATCTATTTTGGCAATTATCGACATTGATTGCGCTAACTCCAATCGTTCTAAACGGCTATTAATCGCTAAGCCCTTTTTGTAATAATCATCATGAACAAGTGTATCAGTAGTATTGCTGGCGATAATGATGGTCGTTACAACACCAATCATAGTCAATATTGGGATCGCTATTAATGCCCAAGGCCATCCTTGTTTATACCAAGGTTCAGTGTCTAGTCCTTGATTTGAATTAGCGCTTAAGTTGTTAGTTGATTGATTCATGATTTTACTATCCAGATTTAATATGAGTTACTTTTTAGGTCCTAAAAACTTAGCGTTAGACTTCATTTTTTGTTTGTGACCATTTAAAGCTTGAAGCACAAATTGTATATCATTTGATCGTTTAGGTAGCTCTTCTGCAGAAATACGTAATCTTATTGGTAGTAGATAGACTTCACCTGAGTCTACGGTAAAGTGTTGTTTTCCCATTAGCAGAATTGAATCAAAGCCGGTTGCGGTTAATTCGTAGTTTTGTGATGCTTGTGACATATTTAATATTTTTAACGTATAGGTGTTTTCTATTTCGCCTGAAAATGTTTCACTGAAAAGATTGTTTCTATCCCTAATAACGTTCATATCCATTGGAACTCGATTAGATATGAGATAGATAAAAGCAATGATTACTACGATAAATATACTAGAGTAGTAAATGGTTTTAGGGCGTAAGAATTTTGTCTTTTCTTTACCATTTGATAATTCTGTTACTTCGGTGGTATATTTTATCAGCCCTTGATCATAGCCCATTTTATCCATCACGTTATCACAAACATCTATACAAGCCGCACAAGCGATACATTCATATTGAAGGCCTTCTCTAATATCAATTCCGGTAGGGCAAACTTGAACACATTGTTCACATTCAATGCAATCGCCCAGACCTTTTAGTTGATAATCTGAGTCCTTTTTGCGTTTACCGCGATTTTCACCACGATTTTTATCATAGGAAACAATCAAGGTATCTTTGTCAAACATGGAACTTTGAAATCTAGCGTAAGGGCACATATGTAAACAAACTTGCTCTCTTAACCAACCAGCATTGCCATAGGTTGCAAGTGAATAAAATAATACCCAAAACCATTCCCATGAACCTAGAGTCATTTCTATAATGCCAGTAGATAACTCTCTAATTGGCGAAAAATAACCGACAAAAGTAAAACCAGTGAATAGAGCAAAAGTCACCCAAAGAAAATGTTTGGTTGTTTTTCGTGTGATTTTATTCAAATTCCAAGGACTATTATCTAATTTTATACGTTTATTACGATTGCCTTCAACTAACTCCTCTATCCATAAAAAGGTTTCTGTCCAAACCGTTTGTGGGCAGGCATATCCACACCAAACTCGACCAGCAAGGGTGGTAAATAGAAACAGGCCAACGGCTGCAACAATTAACAGTAAAGTGAGGTAAATAAAATCTTGTGGCCAAAAAGTGATGCCAAAATAACGGAATTGTCTAGCGGGCAGATCCAAAAGAATGGCTTGTTCACCATTCCATAATATCCAAGGGAAAATATAGTAAAGACCTAGCAGTAATATGACCGTAAAAACACGTAGTCTTGAGAAAAAACCATTAATTTGACGAGGGTATATTTTGTCGGGTGATACATAGAGATCTCGATATACTTCATCATTGGAATCTTTTGAAAACATGCGGTGTTCCCGATAGTGATATAACAAATAATAAACAGTCGTCGCTAAATTGTTACTACTGGCGATGATGGCTCTCTTCAATCATCAATTAAAACCGATCAATGAAGAGAGTTGATTTAAAAAACGGCAACTGAATATTTTGTTAGTTTGATAAGCTATAAATGTACGCCGTGACTAAATGTGATCTTTCTTTGCCTAGAAGGTCTAGGTGCGCAGGCATTTCACCCTGACGTCCCTTTTTTATGCTTTTTGCAATATTCGTTGCTGAACCACCATAAAGCCAAATGTTATCGGTGAGATTGGGAGCACCCATTGCTATGTTACCTTTAGCGTCGGCACCATGGCACACAAAACACTGCTGATCAAAAATTGTTTTACCTATGCTGGCTTTAGATTCATTAACCGAATGCCCCGCTATTTTTCCTACATATTGAACTAAACCATCAATTTGTTCTGCGTTGAGAGAGCTGTCATAACCCGGCATTATGCCTTTTCGACCATAATTAATACTGTATTCGATATTGGCTACAGAACCGCCGTATAACCAGTTTCTATCGGTTAAATTAGGATATCCGGTGTTGCCACGAGCATCTGAGCCATGACATCCTGAACAAGTGTTAACAAAAATTCTTTTTCCCATTTGTGTTGCTTGTTTTACATGGCTAAGTTCTTCAATGGATATGTTGGCGTATTTTGCAAAAAGAGGTGCGTAGGTTTCTTTGGCTTTAGCCTCTTCTTCAATATGCTGACCAGTTTGTGTCCAACCTAACACGCCAGCAAAATTTCCTAAACCAGGGTACAAAATGAGATAAACAACACCAAAGACAAGGGAGATATTAAACATATTTAACCACCATTTAGGCAGTGGGTTGTTGTATTCTTCTATGCCATCATATACGTGTCCTGTTGTTTCATTCTCTTCAATTGTGCCYTTWAKTCTTCGCGACCAAAACAACAGCACCCAACAACCTAAAACGTTGACAACAGTAATGATGATAATCCACCAGCTCCAGAATTCACTCATGGTTTTCACCTCTATTTTGTCTTTTTTCAATAATATTAGACGTTTCATCACCTAGAAAAGGGAGATTAGCGGCTTCTTCAAAGGTTTTTTGATCTGTTTTTCGGTAGAGTAGATAAACTAATCCTAAAAAAAGAGCGAATAAAAAAACGGTTTGCAATATTCTAATTAAATTAATATCCATGATGACCTCGCTTACCGTTTATCTTTAAGAATTAAGCCAAGCGATTGCAAATAAAAAACAACCGCGTCGAGTTCGGTTTTACCGTTAACCGCTTGTTTCGCATTAGCGATATCTTCGTCGGTGTAAGGTACACCAACAATCCTTAATGCAGCCATTTTTCTGCCGGTGATATCACCGGTTAACACAGCGTCTTCTAACCAAGTATAAGCGGGCATATTGGATTCAGGTACAACATCTCTTGGATTAAGTAAATGTACGCGATGCCAATCATCACTGTATCGACCTCCCACTCGGGCTAAATCAGGTCCGGTTCGCTTAGAGCCCCACAAAAATGGGTGTTCCCAAACATGCTCACCTGCAACTGAGTAGTGACCGTATCGCTCAGTTTCGGCTCTAAATGGACGAATCATTTGTGAGTGACAGTTATTGCAACCTTCGCGTATGTATACATCTCGGCCTTCTAAAGCTAATGCTGTGTGTGGTTTCATGCCTTTTAACGGCTTGGTGGTATCGTCGATAAAAAACAAAGGAACAATTTCTGCTAATCCACCAAAACTAATAACGATGAAAATCAACACTCCCATTAGGCCGATATTTTTTTCTATTTTGTCATGTTGCATGGTATCGCCCTCTTAGTTTTGTGTGGATGCTTCAATTTGATTGTCTGAATGACTCTTCGATCGATCAGGGCCAGCTTGAATTGTTTTAAATATATTGTAAGCCATGATAAGCATACCGCTCAGGAATAAAATACCGCCAACTAGGCGAATGGCGTAAAAGGGATAAGTCACTGTTACAGACTCAATAAAGCTATAAGTTAAAGTTCCATCTGTGTTGACGGCTCTCCACATAAGACCTTGCATGATCCCCGCAATCCACATCGCTGATATATACAAAACTACACCAATCGTTGATACCCAAAAGTGAATGTTAATTAGATCGACACTTATCATTTGTTTACGGCCGTAAAGTTTTGGAATTAAGTAATACATAGAGCCAATAGTGATGAATGCCACCCATCCAAGCGCACCTGAATGTACATGACCAACTGTCCAGTCGGTATAATGCGAGAGTGCATTAACTGTTTTGATTGCCATCATTGACCCTTCAAAAGTAGACATACCGTAAAAAGACAAAGATACAATCAAGAATTTTAAAATAGGATCGGTTCTCAGCTTATGCCAAGCCCCTGACAAAGTCATGATTCCATTGATCATGCCACCCCACGAGGGTGCTAACAATATTATAGAAAACACCATTCCGACTGTTTGAGTCCAATCCGGTAGAGCTGTGTAATGCAAATGATGAGGACCGGCCCACATATAAGTGGCGATTAAAGCCCAAAAATGCACAATTGATAATCGGTAAGAGTAAACTGGGCGTTCCGCTTGTTTAGGAACAAAGTAATACATCATTCCTAAAAAACCGGCGGTTAAAAAGAATCCAACGGCATTGTGACCATACCACCATTGAACCATCGCATCGATGGCGCCACCATAAGCCGAGTAGGATTTAGTCAGAGTGACTGGGATCGCTGCGCTATTGACTATATGCAGTACAGCGACAGTAATAATAAATGCTCCGTAAAACCAATTTGCGACATAAATATGTGAGGTCTTTCGCTTCATTATTGTGCCAAAATATAAAACTCCGTAGGCTATCCAGACAACACCAAGTAAAATATCAATTGGCCATTCTAGTTCGGCATATTCTTTTGAGCTAGTGAATCCCATAGGCAAACTAATCACCGCTAAAACAATGACAAGTTGCCATCCCCAAAAGACGAAGGCCGCTAAACCATTACTAATTAATGGTGCTTGGCAGGTTCTTTGAACAACATATAATGATGTACCGATTAACGCTGAGCCACCAAATGCAAAAATTACGGCATTGGTGTGTAATGGTCTTAATCGTCCGTAACTAAGGAATTCTATGCCATAGGTAAGATCAGGGAAAAATAGTTGAGCGGCGATAATGACGCCAACCAACATCCCAATGATTCCCCAGACTATGGTCATAATCGAGAATTGTTTGATGACTTTATAATTATAGGTCAAGACTTCTTTTGTCTTGGTATTAAGTTCAGACATGCTATATCCCATTATTTATGATTTTAAGTGTCTTAAAATATGTTGATTAAGGTATTGAATTCAGCAATTTTGGAGCTAAATATTTATAGGGTTATTAAGTGATTATTTTTTTAAATCCCTAAATAAGACAACTGAGAATGGTAACTGATCTAACATCATTAACGACTTGACATAGATCAAGTTAACCTAAGTTGTCGGCATAATCGTATCAAAATAGAAAATCCTTTCATCWGAGCAAATGCCTTTGCATCTTGAGGTGGGATGGGTATAAATATGATTTCTTGTGAAAATTCAACTAATGGATTCAGTTAATATTCATCTTTGAGTCATTATCATCGGCTTTTTTTGCTATCGCGACTTTTAGAACACTAAGAATAAGAGTAAAATGCATTTTATTAATTTTGCTTTTACCTTTGCCGTGATTAAAAGGTACAAGTTTTATGGGGCTGTTAGCTCTTACCGTTATATTACTTACATTGTTACTTGAATCTTTAAAGGATTAAATGGGAATATTATGCCAACTTGGTTAGTACGTTTTTATCAAAATTTTATTGTTAAACACACGACAATTACGTTTTTAATTGTTTCTGTGATCATAATTATTGTTGCATCTCATATGTCTTCTTTTAGGATGGACGCGTCGGCAGATTCGCTTGTGTTGGAAAATGATCGATCGCTAGAATATTACCGTGAAGTGAAAAAGAAGTATGGGACCGACGATTACCTTTTTATTACATTTTCGCCTTATAAAGAGTTATTTTCTGAAGGGTCAATAAAGCAATTAACCGCTCTGAAAGAACAAATCGCTTCAATCCCAGAAGTAGAAACAGTTATCTCCCTAATCGATGCGCCACTCTTTAATGAAAAAACCATCAGCTTAGCGACTATTGTTGATGATATTTACTTTATTAAGGATGAGGGGGTCGATCTTGCACAAGCTAAAAAGGACTTGATGGCTATTAAGTTGTATAGGAATTTGTTAATCAGTGAAGATGGTAAAACAACCGCTATTCAAGCCAACTTAAGAGGTAACAAAAATTACTTCAAATTAAATGATGAGTTACAAGCTCTACAATTGAAAAAATTTCAAAAGCAGTCTTTGACGCCTTATGAAATTGCAGTGATGAAAAACCTTAAATCAGAATTAAGGTTGTTGTCTGACGAACTATCTAAACGTAATGAGAAAGTGATTAAAACGATCCGTTCGTTTAAGGCAACTTATTCAGGCATTGCTGAAGTGCATTTAGGCGGAATTCCTATGATTGCACATGATATGGTCGAGTTTGTTAAAAGTGATCTTATCGTCTTTGGCGTCGGCGTATTTCTATTACTCATTTTAATACAATCCTTTATATTTAGAAAAGTTAGATGGGTCATTATTACATTAGGTTGTTGTTTTGTGACCGCTATTACTGCCATTGGGATATTAGGCTGGTTAGACTGGCCTGTGACCGTTATTTCATCTAACTTTGTTGCCTTGCTTCTGATTATAACCATGTCATTAATGATTCACTTAATTGTACGTTATAGGCAAGTAGAGAGAGAGTTTTGTGAACTAAGCTACGATGAAAAAATTATAGAAACAGTAAAGTCGATGTTTGTTCCTTGTGGTTATACGACGTTAACTACGATTGTAGCATTCGGATCTTTAATGGTAAGCGATATTCGCCCCGTGGCTGATTTTGGTAAAATGATGATTATGGGGGTAAGTTTAGCCTTTGTGATTGCCTTTATTTTGTTTCCTCTGTTAATGCTAATTAAAAAGAAAAAGACAGTTGATGAACGTAAAGAAGGTGCTTTTTTTGCTTTTACTAATTTATTAGCCAAAATAAGTGATCAATGGCGTTGGCAAGTGGCGGTTCTATCGCTAGTTATGGCTGGTGCAAGTGCTTGGGGAATTGGTTATTTATCGGTCGATAATCGTTTTATTGATTATTTCAAAACGGATACCGAAATTTATCAAGGCATGAAGGTCATTGATACCGAGCTGGGTGGAACAACACCATTGGAAATCATTATTGAAAGAGGTGCAATTGAAGCTGATTTTGCATTTCTTAATGAAGATGATGAAGACGATGAGTTCGGCGATGATGAGTTTGAAGATGGTGATGGTTTTGCTGAAGTATCACCTAAAGAATCGCCTAAGCTTTGGTTGACTTCATATGGCATTGATAAACTACATAAGATTCAAGATTTTTTAGAAGAATTACCTGTTACTGGAAAAGTTCTATCATTAGCCGCCGGTTTGCAAATAGTTGAGCAAATTAATAATAACCAAAGACTTGATGACTTCGAATTATCACTGCTTGAAAAGAAGATACCTAAGGATTTAAGAGATCAAGTGATGTCTCCATTTTACGACCGAGAAAATGATGAGATAAGATTCTTAATCCGAGTTGAAGAGTCTAATCCTGATTTGAATAGAAATAAATTGTTAGCTGACATCTCTAAATTTATGACCGAAGAAATGAAAATATCAGAAGAACATTTTCATTTTACTGGCATGTTAATTTTGTATAACAACATGTTAGAAAGTTTATTTGAATCTCAAATTCTTACACTAGGCGTCGTGTTTGGAATAATTTTACTAATGTTTATTATTTTATTTAGATCCTTCCAATTAGCCTTGATTGGAATGTTGCCAAATCTCATAGGTGCTTGTTTTGTTTTAGGATTGATGGGCTGGTCAGGAATTCCATTAGATATGATGACAATTACTATTGCGGCAATTAGTATTGGCATTTCAGTTGATAATACCATTCATTATATACATAGGTTTAAAACAGAGTTTGCTAAATGCGGTGATTACACGAAAGCCATGTATACCTGCCATGACACTATTGCACGGGCTATGTATTTCACTTCGATTACCATTATTGCTGGCTTTTCAGTGCTAATGTTATCGAATTTTATGCCTTCAATTTATTTTGGTATATTTACAAGTTTAGCGATGCTTGTTGCATTGATTGCTAATTTGACTTTGCTACCCGTGTTGCTTCTCTTAATAAGGCCTATAAATAAAGATTAAAAATTATTTATTTGGTGCTTGGAATATATAAGTAATAAGTTCGTTTTAAAGGTGTGAAATTATTAATTTGATTGAATAGTTTATTTTTTCGCACAATTTTATTTTTTCGCATTCGGTGAAATGAATAATTATTTAAAGGGAAATGAGGAGTTAACATGAAAAGAAATAAGATGATTGTAGCTTTGCTTGCATTGGGTTTATCTGCTTGCTCAACTATTACCATTAGCCCAGAAGGGGGCGGTAAACTAAGTGGTAAGCCAACTTATGAGGAGTCTAAACCTTTCTATTTTTGGGGTTTATCAGGCGAACACCATATAGATGTTCTTAAAGTTTGTAATGATAAAGAGCCGTTACAGATGCAGTCTCAACAGACTTTTGGTGACGGTATATTAGGATTAATTACTTTAGGAATTTATGCTCCACATACTGCTAAAGTATGGTGTCCAACGGAGGAGTCGAAATGAATAAAGTTAAATTAATAGGTGCTATCTTAATAATGGCAGTTTCAGGTTGCTCAACCATACATTTTGACAGAGGGGAACAAGTTACCGCTAAGAAAGTGACTCAAGAATGGCATCATAATTTTGCTTTAGCACTTTATGAAGGTTCTCCTGCTGTAGACTTAAATAGCGAATGCCGGGATATGAAGTGGTCTTCTGTCAAAACAGAGACGACGTTTGTCAATGGAATTGCTGGTGGTGCAGTTAATCTTGTCGCTCCAATTTGGTATCCCAAAACAGTTGAAGTTTCTTGTAAGTAGTTAAATACAAGTAGTCGTAGCATAGTATAAATAAGTGCTACGACTTGTTTTTTTAATTTGCTAGTATCCTTATTTTTTCAACCATTGCCATTAAACCATTACCACGCGTTGGGCTAAGGTGTTTAATTAAATCGAGCTTTAAAAAATAATTTTCAATATCAAAATTTCGAATTTCCTGTTTTGTTTTATTGTTATATGCAGCCATGACAATAGCAAGTAAGCCTTTAACGATTAATGCATCGCTATCAACTTGAAAAATTAATTTATCAGATTCAATTTTATAATCAATCCAAACCTGACTTTGACAGCCTGGCACAATTCGATTGTCGGTTCTTAAAGATTGATCCATTACAGGTAACTCTTTACCTAGATCTATCATATAACGATAGCGATCTTCCCAACTATCAAAAAAACTGAGTGTGTCTACTATTTCGTCAGAGAGATTCATTTTAAAAAAACATTCCAGTTTCCAATTTTGCTTCGTCACTCATCATCTCTCTGCTCCATGGCGGATCAAATACCAGTTCAACTTCAACCTCTTTCACATTAGGGACTGTTGCCACTCGATATTCTACATCTCCGACTAATACCGGACCCATTCCGCAACCGGGAGCGGTCAATGTCATAAGTACATCAATTTTACCTGTTGACTGCTCAATCGAAACTTTGTAAATCAGGCCTAAGTCGACAAGGTTCACTGGGATTTCTGGATCAAAAATACTCTTTAACGCTGTCCAAACATGCTCTTCTAAAATTTGATTAGTCTCAACTTTTGGAAACTCAAGTACTTCAGCTTTTAATCCTAAAGCTCCGGCATCGGTTCCATCGACTCTTGCCATATTTCCGTTCACTACAACGGTATAGTTTCCGCCGAGATCTTGAGTTATAGTGACAAAGGTGTCTTTTTTAATGGTTATTTTGGTGCCTACAGGAACAAGACGAGCAGGGCAGTCGCGTAACGCAACGACCATTTTTCTACTGGTAGACATTATTGAGCCGCCACTGAAAAACTTTCGCCACAACCACAACTCGCCGTTGCATTTGGGTTTGAAAATTCTAACTGATAATTAACACCCTTTTTAGTTAAATCAATGACAGTGCCTTGAATTAAAGGAAGTGTTGAGGGTAAAACAAAAAGATTTAGAGTATCACTTAATTCAAATTTTATAGCGTCATCATTTTTTTCTAATAGTAGTTCTAATAAATATTTATAACCCGAACAACCACTTTCTTTAACGTTAAAAATAACACCTACTGCATTTTTACTTGCCACTTGTTTTTGTAAATGTGATATCGCAGATTCTGTAACGGTAACAGGTTGGCGTGTATCAGGGTTGAATTTTTCTACGGACATTTTAATTCTCTTTTTTCAATTTCTAACTAATTCAGTTCAAAGCAACTTTAGGTTTCCATCAACATTAGATTTATAACAGCATACCTAAAGCGACACCTATCGCCTTACATAACTGATCAATTTCTTTGGTCGTATTGTAAAAACATAATGACGCTCTAACGGTACCATCAATATTTAGTGCTTGCATGAGTGGCATTGCGCAATGATGCCCCGTTCTTACTGCTATACCTTGCTGATCCAACATCATTCCAATATCTTGTGCATGGCAGCCGTCGATATTAAAACTGATCACAGATGCTTTGTGGCAATCTCTTCCAACAACTTTAAGACCATTGATTTTTTCTAATGATGTTGTTGCGTAGTCTAATAAATAAGACTCGTAATCACTTAGCATTTTACGGTCAAAACTGTTTAGATAATCAGCTGCAGCAGCAATGCCAATTGCTCCAGAAACGTTTGGAGTACCCGCTTCAAATTTGTAGGGCAGTTTATTAAAGGTGGTTTTTTCAAAAGTGACCTTTTCAATCATTTCTCCACCACCTTGCCAAGGGGGCATTTTTTCTAATAAATCTTTCTTTCCATACAAAATGCCTATTCCCATTGGCGCAAACATTTTGTGTCCTGAAAATGCATAAAAGTCACAGTCTAAATCTTGAACATCAACCTGGATATGAGAAACCGCTTGAGCACCATCAATAAGCACTTTTGCGTGTACTTCATGGGCGAGCTTGATCATTTCTTTGATTGGATTTATGACGCCTAGGGCATTTGAAATATGTCCTATTGCAACTAGCTTTGTTTTGTTACCAAGCAAACTTTTATATTGCTCAATATCTAGTTCACCATTATCTTTAATGTTGATGACTTTAATGGTGGCGCCAGTTTGTTCGCTGAGTAGTTGCCAAGGAACAATGTTTGAATGATGAGCAAGTGTCGATAGAATAATTTCATCGCCGGGACCGATATTTCTTTGTCCCCAAGATTGGGCTACTAAATTAATCGATTCTGTAGTGCCACGAGTCCACAATATTTCTTCACGGTGTTCAGCGTTGATGAACTTTTGCATTGTGGTGCGTGATTGTTCAAATTCTTGTGTGGCTTTGTCACTTAAATAATGAGCGCCTCTGTGAACATTAGAATTAGTCGTTTTATAATAATGACTGACCGCATTAATGACATAGCCAGGCTTTTGACCCGTTGCCCCGTTATCTAAATAAACCAATGGTTTTCCATTAACCTTGGTCGACAAAATAGGAAAGTCGCCTCTGATTTTTTTAATATCAAAAGCTCTTAATATTGGCTTTTCAGTTGTTTGAACTAATGCGCTATTATTCATATTTGTCATAGTGTGAATGGTCATTTAATTGAACGTATTGTAAATCTAAATTATAGACTTTGATCAGAGCAAAGAGAGTCTATTTTGTATTAATTGAGTCAACATGTTATTAATTGAGTCATTCTTGACATAACTTAACAACTCGTTGATAAACCCGATACTAATCATGGCGCGTGCTTTTGAATCGGATATACCTCTTGATTTYAAATAAAATATTGAAGCATCATCAATTTTTGCAACCGTTGCACCATGAGCACAAATTACATCGTGGGCGTATATTTCTAGTTCGGGTTTTGTGTTTATTTCTGCCGTATTAGTTAGTAATAGATTTTTATTACTTAATTGCGCATCCGATTTTTGTGCATCTTTAAAAATATGTATTTTTCCATTAAAGGTCGCTTTAGCTTTATCCGTAATAATACCTCTAAAGATTTCTCTACTATTACAATGCGGTACACGATGTTCAATACAAGTATGATAATCGATATTTTGTTGACCAGATGGTAAATAAATACCGGTTGTTTGACTGTTAGCACCACTTCCAATATTTATTATCTTTACATCGGTTTTATTGAGCAAACTACCATTCGAATAGAGGAAAGAATTTAAAGTTGAATTCTTATTAAGTAAATGGGATAGATTGCTAATTTGTTTGTGCGACTCTGATTCCAAATTAAATCGATGATGGTTTGTGTTAGCATTTTCATTAAGATTGACTAGAGTGGCTTGTAGCGCAAGCTGTGTTTGATGGTTAGTATCTTTAGATTCTTCAGAAATAAAAATTTCAATGATAGTAGACTCACTTCCTTTGGATAAATCTAATATCAATTTATTGATTGATAAGAAACTCTTTTCTGTCGCTTCACTAGCCGTGGTTGCATAATGAAGAATGTAAAGTGGGTTTTCCAACTTACTATTCTCTTCAATCTTTATATAGCTTGTTTTTTGATAATTTAGACTAACCAAAGAAACTAAGGGATTTTTTTCAATCCCATATAGATTTTCTATGCTTCTTATTTCGTTAATTTGATCGCTGGTCAATTTGTTTGAAGGCGTAACTGCCAATTTGTCTTTTTCTGAAATTTGGGAAAGAGTGTCACAGAAATTACCATCAATAAATACAAGCAGGTTTTTTTCTGCTAGATAATCATGACTGCTGTTTTTTTGATCTTGAATAGTTTCTTTAATTTCTTCAATATTAATTGGATGATTATTCAGTTGAAATTGTTCGTTCTTTAAGAAAAACACATCATTATATTTCCAATCCTCAGTTTTTCGAGTTGGAAGTTTTGTGCCAATGATATCTGCCATATAAAATGGTGTGTTAGGCAGTTCTTCGACTCGTTCTTCGATTAGAGTTTTCACTAGATTCAAATTTGCGTCAGTCATTTTAACTATTCCTGACCTATCCAGCCGTAGCCTTTTTCTTCAAGCTCTAATGCTAACTCTTTGCCACCACTTTTGATGATTTTTCCGTCTGATAAAACGTGAACAAAATCGGGAACAATAAAATCGAGTAATCTTTGATAATGGGTAATGATTAAAAAAGAGCGGTTAGGATCTCTGCTCGCGTTAACACCCTCTGCAACTACTTTAAGTGCATCGATATCTAATCCCGAATCTGTCTCATCAAGAATACATAAGCTGGGTTCTAATAACATCATCTGCATTATCTCATTGCGCTTTTTCTCTCCACCAGAAAAACCTTCATTGACGCCACGCTTTAAAAAATTTTGATCGAGATCAACCTCTTTACTTTTTTCTCTGGCAAGCTTCATAAATTCAACCGTGGATAGTGCTTCTTTACCTTGATATTCTCTTACCGTATCCACACTGGTTTTTAAAAATTCCATATTGCTAATGCCAGGGATTTCTACTGGGTATTGAAATGCTAAGAATAAACCTTTTTTGGCTCTTTCATCGGCTTCTAAATCTAAAATATCTTCATCTTTGAGCTTGGCATTTCCTTCAGTGACTTCATAACCTTCTCTGCCTGCGAGTACATAACCCAGCGTGCTTTTCCCGGCACCATTCGGTCCCATAATTGCATGGACTTCACCTGGTTTTATTTCAAGATTTAAGCCTTTTAGTATTTCTTTACCTTCAACTTCTGCGTGCAAGTTTTCTATTTTTAACATTAACTTTTTCTCTATTTTTTTAATTCAATCTTTAAATAAACTAAATTGGTATCACCGCGTCTAAATAATTAACCTACAGCGCCTTCTAAACTAACTTCTAACAATTTACCCGCTTCAACCGCAAATTCCATGGGTAATTCTTTGAACACTTCTTTGCAGAATCCATTGACTATCATGGAGATTGCTTTTTCAGTATCAATGCCTCGCTGTAAACATAAAAACAATTGATCTTCACTTACTTTAGAGGTGGTTGCTTCATGTTCGATAACGGCATTGGGATGCTTGCTTTCTATGTAAGGAAAAGTATGTGCACCACATTGATCGCCAAGTAATAACGAATCGCATTGGGTAAAGTTTCTTGCGCCATCTGCGCGAGGTCCCATGCGTACTAAGCCACGATAGGAATTCTGACTTTTTCCGGCAGAGATCCCTTTAGAGATAATTGTAGATTTCGTGTTTTTACCTAAGTGGATCATTTTTGTGCCAGTATCGGCTTGCTGATAATTACGGGTGAGGGCAACTGAATAAAATTCACCTACGCTATTATCACCTCTTAAAATAACCGATGGATATTTCCATGTAATCGCTGAGCCTGTTTCTACTTGAGTCCAAGATATTTTGGCATTTTTATGACAAACACCACGTTTAGTAACAAAATTATAAATTCCACCAACACCATTTTCATCGCCGGGATACCAATTTTGTACGGTTGAATATTTAATTTCGGCATCATCTAAAGCTACTAATTCTACTACGGCGGCATGTAATTGATTTTCATCTCGCATCGGTGCAGTACACCCTTCAAGATAACTAACATGACTGCCTTCTTCAGCAATAATTAAGGTCCGTTCAAATTGACCTGTATTAGCTTCATTGATTCTGAAGTAGGTAGACAATTCCATTGGGCATCTAACCCCTTTAGGGATATAAACAAAAGAGCCATCACTAAAAACTGCGCAATTTAGTGTTGCAAAATAGTTATCTTTTTGTGGAACCACAGAACCTAGATATTTTTTAATTAATTCAGGATATTTATGTACAGCTTCAGAAATAGGGCAAAAAATAACACCCGCTTCAGCTAACTTATCTTTGAATGTGGTTACRATAGAGACCGAATCAAAAACGATATCCACTGCRACACCGGCTAACGCGGCTTGTTCATGTAGAGGGATACCGAGTTTGTTATAAGTTGCGATTAGTTCMGGATCAACTTCATCTAAACTTTTGGGGGCRTCGTCCATGCTTTTTGGCGCGGAATAAAATGAGACTTTGTYTAAATCTATTCKTGGAAATTTAAGYTGAGCCCAATCTGGCTCYGGCATACTTTTCCAAGTTTCGTAGGCTTTTAAACGCCAATCGAGTAGCCATTGCGGTTCATCTTTTTTTGCAGAAATAAAACGGATCACATCTTCACTTAAACCGGGCGCAATKGTTTCTGAYTCTACATCCGTAACGAAACCTGCCTCGTAWTCRTTTTTWACGATTTCTTTGACGAGTTGGTTGGAATTGTCTTCTAACATTTTATATTTAACCTGTTGTTAAAATTATTTAGTTTGAATACGGATTTGTGAATCAAAATGTTTATGACTCATTAGGTGAGGTTGGTTTCTATTTTGCTCAATTAATTCGCCTAAACTAATATTATCTAAAAAATCATTAATTCTATCACTGAGATCGACCCATAAATTGTGAGTTAAACATTGCCGACCGTCATAACAGTTTGCTCTTCCATCACAGCGGGATAATTCGATAGTTTCATTAACCGCATTGATCACACTGGCAACGCTGATTGAGTTTGGATCTCCATTCAGCAAATAACCTCCGCCGGGGCCTCTTACACTTTTTACAATATTGTTTTTACGCAGTTTGGCAAATAATTGTTCCAAATAAGACAAACTAATCGATTGGCGTTCTGAAATATCGCCTAGATTGACAGGTTTGTTATCGCAGTTTAAGGTTAAATCGAGTACCGCTGTAACGGCGTATCGGCCTTTAGTTGTTAGTCTCATTTGATTAACCCGCTCTCTTAAAAGATCGTCGTCTTTTGAATGGCGTTATTTTCGTATAACCAAGTAATTTAGTCAAGTAATAGATTCAGGCAAGTTAGAACATTTTATTGTGGATAGAATACAAGTTTAGCGTTTAATCTAGATTGCTTTGGATCAATCTAGATTAAACGTTTGGAAGACGTGGCTAACGATTAAAACCCTTAACTATTGATGATCTTCAACATAGTTTTAAATGCTTTTGGATTAGCTGCTAAAATAGAGTTAGCTTCTTCAAATTTAGGATTGCCTTGCAGATCGGAAATCATACCGCCAGATTCTTGTACTAATAAAGCGCCTGCCGCGGTGTCCCAAGGGCTTAAACCATATTCCCAAAAACCGTCCATTCGACCTGCTGCAACATAGGCTAAGTCAAGTGCAGCAGAGCCGGCTCGTCTCATATCTGAGCAGTGAGGGAATAATTTGCCGAATATTTCTAAGTATTTTTCTAATTTGGATTCATTACGGAATGGAAAGCCGGTGGCGAGTAGGGCGTGTTCTAGTCCTTTAGTATTACTAACCCGCATTTTTTTACCATCAACTTGAGCGCCTCGGCCTCTAACCGCTGTAAATAACTCGTTTTTACTCGGATCGAATACAACGCCTACTTGAGTTTTACCTTTATGCTTGCACGCAATAGAAATAGCCCAATGAGGAATTTTTCGGATGAAATTAGTAGTGCCATCAATTGGATCGATAACCCATTGGTATTCACTATCACCGGTTTGTCCAGATTCTTCACCAAGGAAGCTATGGGCTGGATAGGAGTCTGAAATGGTWTCWATRATTAGTTGTTCGGCGGCRGTATCAACATTGGTAACGTAATCGTGAGTTGACTTACTATCTATGGCTTTTATATGGTTAGATTCGCGAAGAACAAAATCACCGGCTTTACGAGCCGCTCTAACGGCAATGGTTAATAATGCTTGCATGTTTTTTCCTCGATAATCRATTTCCWGCTATTTCATTMTCGAAATGCGGAAGGTGTAATTAGCCAAATAACCATCAATATTAGAATTGATAGATAAGTTGCAACTCAGATTGTTTAATAACGTTATAGGCAATATCCTACTGGAGCGCAAGTATACGCGAATAATTTTTGCTGTAAATGTTTGTTGAGGGCTCTATACCCATATATGTGAATCTACCTATAAGAATCTGGAAATTGACAATAATCGAGTGTCGCACTATAATTCTTACATTAATCTTACTTATTGGGTTTAGCGGTGAATACGACAAAATTATCTAGTAAAGGGCAAGTTATTATACCAAAACCTTTAAGGCTTGCTCATAATTGGGACGTCGGACAGGAGCTGATTGTTGTTGATTTTGGCGATGGAGTTTTGTTAAAACCTAAGACGGTATTTGTCGTGACGGATATTGAGAATGTTGCGTCTTGCTTGAAATATGGCGGTAAGGCAATTTCTATAGAAGATATGGAACTAGCCATTAAAAAAGGGATTGGAGAAAAATATCAATGATCGGTGTCGATACAAATATTATTATTCGGTTTTTAACTCGTGATGATGAACTGCAATACAACAAAGCGTTTTCAATTTTCAACTCAAATGAGGTTTTTATTTCTGATACTGTGATTTTAGAAACTGAATGGGTTTTAAAATATGCTTATGAATTTTTACCGAAAGATATTTGCCTTGCGTTTATTAATCTATTCGGATTAAAGAACGTCCACTTGACAAATCCGAGGTTTATTTTTCAAGCAATAGAGTGGCATAAGCTTGGTTTAGATTTTTCGGATGCTCTACATTTAGCTCATTACCAACAATATAAGGTACTTTATACTTTTGACAAAAAATTCTCGTCTAAAGCTGAAAAATTGACTTCCTGTTTGGTTAAATTACCTTAATTAAATATGGTTTATTTTTTGTAGAAATATAGCGTGTATCATCTTGGATCATGGAGGGGGCAAGCCGATTTTACAATGTCATGGAAGTTTGGTAACAAAACTTGTGTTGATCCCTAGTGTTGTAAAATCGGCTTGACCGCCTAGTTGTTGCATATCTGGTCAGGATTGGCAAGTGGCGCTCTTGTTGGATCGAGAATTTATCAGTCTCGTAAAGGGATCCGTTGTGAGGTTTGTGATGATATGCCTAGTTCTAACTCTAAAGATTCATAGCGATTTAGACGTGAACTCGGTTTACAACCGAGTTCTTTATTTTGAAAAAAACCAGAAAATAGTCATTTTATATCGTATCGTAGGCCTATACCATATTGACTAAAATCAGAGTTTGTTTGTTTTTTGTGGATTGCGAAGATGGATAATCTATTCGTAAATCTATACGCTGCTTCAAAAACAAAAATGTTAATGGTGTCATTGTTAATATCCGTATATTCGAACGCTATTCTTATGTCAACGTTCTCTGACCTTTGACGCCTTATCCCCAAACTAAGACGATAACCATCTTCATTGCTTCCCTGGTTCAAATTGGCATCACTGGTTTTTATTCTAGTCCAATCTAGTTGGGTATATCCTTCTATTCCCTTGCTAATATTTGAATGAAAGCCAAAACCAATATTTCGCATATTGAAATCAACATCACTGTTGTTAGATTCTAAGTTTTCCCAATTCAGGTAAAAATTATCATTTATTTCATAATTCATTTTAAAATCAAAGCCATTTAAGTCTTTATCTACATCATCAAACTCAATTTCATTATAGCTCATTTGACTAAAGTGAAAGCTTGATGAGTTTGCTAAAGACGCAAAAGTGACGGTGAATAAAAGTGTTGCTAGTAGTATCTTAATCATAATATTAATCCTGTTAGTCAATGGTGCTAAATGAGGCTTGATTCTATTTTGTTAGAGCCTCAGTTTTAATTTAGAGTTCGTTTTGTAAAATCGTAAAAATTAATTCATCGTGAGTGATTTCACAAATGTCGTCGCCACCACAATTAAAGAAAAGGACGATACTGGTATCAGTATCTTCAATGTAAATACTTTGCGCAGAATACCCAAAGGTGCGACCATAATGAAGGTAGATCGTATGCCCATTAAATATTTCCACACCAATGCCAAAAGCTTCCTCACCCCTATTATCTTCGCCGAGCATGATATTTTTCACTGCATCATTCGCAAAACTGTCATCGGCTATTAACGCCTTAAGAAATGTAGCCATGTCTTCAACACTTGACACAACAGGTGAATCAGCCTTACTGGTATTAACTAAAAACTCTTTAGTATCAATGAAATCGCCTTCACCGGTAGTCACATAGCCGGAGATAAAGTTCCCCATAAAGGCTTCACTTCCTTTGTAATAAGTTGACGTCATGCCGAGCGGGTCAAAAAAGCGATTTCGCATGGCAACAGAATGGTGCTCTCCCAACACTTGATCCATAATGAGCGCCGCTAACGAATAGCCTGAACTCGAATATTCATAACCTTCACCAGGTAAAAAATAACCAGGATGATCAAATATTAATTCGAGAAAGTCGATGTCGGTTTTCAGTACTTCCGGTTCAGCAAGAAACAAATTGGAGTAAGCTTCGCCATCATCAATTTCGTCGTAATTAAATACGCCACTGGTATGGTTTAATAATTGAYGCATTGTCATCTGCTGACTATTAGGAATACGCGATAAAATATCTTCGCTGAGCCAAATATCTAGCGTGTCATCAAGATTAAGTAAACCTTCATCAGCTAACTGAACAGCAAGCAGAGCGATCATTTTTTTACCGGTACTGGCGGTGGGCATGACATCGGAAACTTGCATCGCTTGCTGGGTTTCTAGGTTAGAAACTCCAGCGCTGCCCAAAAACTGAGACGTTGGTGAGTCTACTAAAAGTACAATGCCTGGAATTT
Organism: Kangiella sp.; assembly: GCA_002733465.1. Taxonomy (GTDB): domain Bacteria; phylum Pseudomonadota; class Gammaproteobacteria; order Enterobacterales; family Kangiellaceae. Next base: position 71,457 of record NVVT01000015.1, on the reverse strand, counting down.
CTGCCGATATTAGGTCATTGATGACCGTTTGATAGTCAATAATAATTGGCTCTACAGGTGGGGGAGGAGGTGTCGTTGAACTACAGGAGCCACAACCCTGTAGGATAAATAGTGAGGCAGCCATTAAGCTGCTTAGAAGCAGTTGTTTTGAATAATACATAGTTAATTCCTCTATATTAAATGTTTTTGAAATAGACAAAGGCGCTGTAAGTTTTAGCAACCTAGTTAGATTTGATTACATTTTATAGATAGAGGATTTCATTTCTTGATAATTAGTGCTGTAGGTATTAATTGAATAAAAACAATTGAGCATTAACGATAAAATCACCAATGACAGGCCTCTTTAAATAGGCATTAAAGAAGTATAGATTTTACAATGAGGACTGCGACTATTCTTTTAATTGAAGAGGCAATATGTATTGCGATTTATTGAGCGGATCGCCATCCAAGCTAAAGTTATCAAACGATTCGTAGTCTTCTCCTTTTGCTCGTGTATAAGGAGAATTTGGTAGCCAATAGCCATAGATATAGTCGATGGTTTTATCGATAGTGTCTTTTTCAATAATGGCTATATCAAAAATGGCCACTAGTTGTTTAGGGAATGTGTAAGATGTTAGGTCTTCCGGAATGTCACTCAATTTAGTGACTGGAACTGCTGCGATATAATCTACCGTAGCTTCAGTAAAATTTCCTGAAGGACTGATGCTGACTGAGTAGTGCTTATTTTTGATACGATTGGCAATTTCTGATTGACGATCAAACAGTTTTATCCATGTCGGGAAGAGTAAGTCACAATGTTGTTCATCTGCAACAAAGGGCGAAGGTATCTTTGTTGGTACGCCAACAATCGTTTGTGCTTTTCTTATATCTATAAAAGGTTCTTGAACCATATACTTGGTCAAATGAATATATAGGTCAGTGGTTAATATCGGTTTCCTATTAAGTGTCACAACCGGTTTGTCTTTTTTAAATGATTTGGGCGTAACCTTATAATATGATTTAAATGAGCGGGTAAAGGCTTCATGGGAAGTAAAACCCACATCAAAAGCAATATCTAAGATACCAAAGTCAGAGGATAATAATAATTGAGCTGCCCGAGTTAATCTTCTACCCCTGACATATCCGCCTAAAGTGTCGCCTATTAAACTTTTAAATACTCGCTGAAAATGCCAAGGTGATAGATTGAGGGATTTTGCGAGGCTAACTATATTGACATCTTCAGATAGATTTTCTTCAATATGATCGACCAATCCTTGAATCATTATTAAATTATTTTGCATGAATCTAACGTTCCTACGTTATTGAGTTTTATATTCTGAACTAAGTTTTTAAATTAGCAAGTAATGTAGAGCAACAATGTTGAAGATCCAAAATGTTGAAGATCCACAATGTTGAAGACCTTCAATCTCAATAGCACATATTATCAAGAATGATATCGTTTCTAACTCTAGAATACACCGAAACTAAATAAGCCAATGAAATATTTTAGCAAAGTGAGAAATATAATGACATTAGTTAATACAAATAAGCCCCAGAACATTGCAAGGATATCAGGACTACTATATTTGTTGCTGATCCCATTAGGTATTTTTGGGATCCTTTATGTTCCTAATATACTGGTAGTCCCAGGTGATACGGTAGCGACAATTGCTAAAATTAACGACAATAACATGCTTTTTCGCTTAAGTATTGTGAATGCGTTAATTGCTCAACTAGTTAATATCTTCCTTGTATTAACCCTTTATAAACTACTAAAACCAGTCAATCGAAATTATGCTGTGCTAATGGTTATTTTTAGTTTGCTTGCGGTACCTATCGCAATGCTGAATGAGTTGAATTATTGTGCCATTCTTATATTAACTAAAACTGAACTGTTAGCAGGCAACGGATCAGAACAGTATATAGTTTTGATTCAACTATTTCTCGATTTACATGAAAGTGGTGTGATCATTGCCCAGATATTTTGGGGTCTGTGGTTATTGCCAATGGGGCGGTTGATCATCGATTCTGGATTTTTACCTAAGACCATCGGATTGATGATGGTGATAGCAGGTCTGGGATATATAGTGGATGTTTTTAATTGGCTCGTTTTTCCAGAACTTAAGTTTGGCTTTAGTGAGTTTACTTTTATCGGCGAAATCGTTTTACCGTTATGGCTTTTAATTAAAGGCGTTAATCTTCAACACTGGCGAAGAAGTAATCCTACTTGAAGGATTAAATAGGTCATTTGTTTTCACAAAGATTTTATAAGTTCAATAATAAAGGATTACATCATGTTTTATCGTCTATCGATATTGATTATCGTTTTTGGATTAAGTTCATGCGGTGCAACTATACCATCGGCTTACCAAAAAGATCGGAAACCGTCAGATAGAACTGAATACAATGGAATAGGTGGAATGATTCAGCATCAAAAAGATCAATCATACATTAGGAGTAAAACTTTATGTGATAGAGCTACAAGGTATTATAATGAGGGGCTAAATGATTTATCTAATAGTAAAGACAAAGTTGAAGAGCTTAATAAAGATATGATGGATGCTTGTTTTTAAAGCAAGTAATTAAATTAAAAATTATTAATGGATATTACAGATAACCATAGTGTTAAATTTTCGTTCGGTGTTTTTAACACTCCATGCCAATCACCAATACCGTCGGTTATACTAGGCTGATTGTTAGCGATGCTATCGGTGCTAAATAAAAAGGCATGCGTAATTAACATTATGCTTAATAGCCATGGTGTAATTTTTTAAAATTCATAATAACTCCTAATCAGTAAAGATTGATTTATTAACCATCTTCTAAATTTGATTGCGTCTCTGGGAAAAATACATCTTCGATCTGATGTCCAAATTGTGCAGCGATATTGAATGCTAACTGCAGAGAAGGGTCATGCTTACGTCTTTCTATAGCATTGACCGCTTGACGAGAAACACCAAGCCTATCGGCCAGAACTTGTTGTGACCAATCTCGCTCTGCGCGTAGTACCTTAATTCGATTATTCATCGTCTTTCCAAATTAACAATCGTAATATAAGGCCGTGACCAGCGAATACGATTGGCGTAATTAACGCTAATTCCACCGGAGGCATAGCAAACTTCATGGCTAACATGCCGTATATAAATGATGAAAAGCAGAGTATACCAATTATCCATAAAAATGCTTCGCCCGTTAATGCTTTCATGTATTCATCAAGCGCTCGATATTGCACTCGAAAAATAAAAAATGCCCAAATTAACGGTAGTACTGGCAGAAGTGTAACCATAACTTGTAGCCAAATAGGCATGTTCAATAGTTCTAAAGTAAAGGTTTGCACCGCAATGAGGATGAGAAAAACCAACATGGCGGTCATAAAGTGTTTAACAAATATTTTCTCGGGTGTAGAGTCTTTCATAGTATTCTCCTAAAATTAATGCCTTTATTGTGGAGGGCAGTAATTCATTAATGAATGATTTACCTTACTATATGTAAGGTATGCATTACATATTGTCACGAACTTATGATAGTGTCAAGTAAACCTGACATAAAGTTATCTGATTAGTTGGATTTCACAACGCAAAGAGCGAGATATTGCTTATTTTTTACTAAATCTAAGAGAGAATTACAAATAAAAAGATCGAAGAATTGATAATGAAGAATACGGTTCAGGCAATTGCAACGCGCATTTTTAGATCTTAGCGGTTTTTTTTAGTTGCTATCAAACTCCCAAAATAGTTGTAGCGATCCACTTTAAGATCATACAAATCATGGGATTCATCTGCCCACTAAGAGGCGACATTTTTTGTTGTAATTAGACTGAATCAATTATTTTTAATGAAAATCACGACTCGGATTATTCAACTGTTCAATCGCGTGACTTTGATCTTCAATATAACCAGCAATGATATGAACCACGCTGTTTTTTCTTTCCATTTTTCCTTTGATTAGCAATATTTGGCTTTTGAGTAGAGCTTGGCGAAAGCGTTTTTGTAAGGCTTCCCAAATGACGATATTAATATTACCTGTTTCATCTTCTAAGGTTAAAAATAAAACGCCGGTTGCGGTTGCTGGTCTTTGTCTGCAGGTGACTAATCCGGCAACTTGTATATAACTGGATGCTTGTAAATAGGGTAAGCTTTCGGCCGTTTTACAACGATTAAAAGGCGCTTTGCTTCTTAATAAACCCATTGGATGAACACCCAATGTTAACCCTGTTGTAGCATAATCTGCGAGCATATTTTCTTGAACTTTGGGAGCGGACATTTCTATTTGATCGGTTAAAAATGATTGATGTTGGTTTTCATATGAGGCCAAAAGTGGTTTGGGAGATTCAATGGCTGCCGCTTGCCATAATCCTTGATGCCTGTTTTTAGTGAGGTATTTGCAAGCGTTGGCTCCGATTAGTTTATCCAAATCTCCCTTATCCAGTTTTGCTCTATGCGCTAAATCTTGTAGGTTGATAAAGTGCATTTTTTCTTTATTTAAAATTGTACGAGCTTCAATGATTCTTTCTGCGCTAGCTTTGGAAAAGCCTTTTATTTGAGCTAAGCCTAAACGAAGATCGGGTTGGCTTTCTAATAAATAAGATTTATTTTTATGATGCTCTAACGAGCTATCCCAAAAGCTATAACGAATATCAATTTCAAAAATAGTGATGTTGTGTCTTTTAGCATCTTGTATGAGTTGAGATGGCGTATAAAACCCCATTGGCTGGCTATTTAATAAGGCACAATAAAATGCAGCGGGGTAGTGGCATTTAAGCCATGCAGAADAATAAACTAACAGTGCAAAACTGGCAGCGTGGGATTCTGGAAATCCGTATTCGCCAAAGCCTTGCATTTGCTTAAAAAGTCGTTCGGCAAATTCTCGCGGATGACCTCGTTCTAACATACCGTTAATGAGTCTATCTCTAAACTGCTCTAATTCGCCCGTTTTTTTCCATGCTGCCATTGCTCTGCGCAATTGATCGGCTTCACCTCCAGAAAAACCTGCCGCCACCATGGCGAGTTTGATCACTTGCTCTTGAAAAATAGGGACTCCGAGTGTGCGTTCTAATACCGATTTGACCGTTTCATTAGGGTAATCAAAAACCTCGACACCTTCTCTTCGTTTTAAATACGGATGAACCATGTCTCCTTGAATAGGGCCTGGACGAACAATCGCCACTTCAATCACTAGATCATAAAAACATCTGGGTTTTAAACGAGGAAGCATGGATATTTGTGCGCGTGATTCGACTTGAAATACGCCAATGCTATCGCCTCGACACAACATCGAATAGGTTTTAGGATCTTCTGCTGGGATATTAGCTAATGTTAACGGCGAGTCAGTATAGGCGTTGACCAGATCCATCGCTTTTCTGATCGCCGTTAGCATGCCAAGAGCGAGAATATCGATTTTCAACAAACCCAGGGCTTCAATATCATATTTATCCCATTGAATAATGGTGCGGTCAGGCATCGAGGCATTTTCTATAGGGACTAAATGACTGATAGGCGAGTCGGTAATAATAAAACCACCAACATGCTGAGAKAGRTGACGRGGAAAACCAATCAGTTGGTTGATTAAATYCAAAAACAAACACGCCATATGATTATGTGATTCAAYTTTCGCTTCTGAAAAYCGTTTAACYAATTCACTACGGGAATCCCACCATGCCATCGATGAAGTTAATTTCTCAATTAAAAACGGATCGAGATCAAGCGCTTTACCAACATCTCTAATAGCGCTTTTAGAGCGGTACGTGATGACGGTTGCAGCCAGTGCTGCTCGTTCTCTGGAATATTTTTTATAAATATATTGGATAACTTCTTCGCGCCGTTCATGTTCAAAGTCAACATCAATATCCGGTGGCTCATTTCGCTCGATGGAGATAAAACGCTCAAATAACATTTCACTTTTTACRGGATCAACTTCSGTRATCATTARRCAAAARCARRCWACTGARTTAGCYGCYGAWCCTCGTCCTTGGCAAAGTATTTKTTTCTTYTTAGCGAATGCRACAATATCAAATACGGTTAAAAAATAATATTCGTACTCTAGCGTTTTGATAATATCTAGTTCTTTATTAAGTAATGTTTCCACGTGTTCAGGAATACCTTTTAGCCAGCGCACTTTGGCACCTTGATAACAGAGTCGTTTTAAATAATTTGCAGGTGACTCACTTTTAGGAACTAATTCTTTAGGATAGTTATAACGGATCTCAGATAAATCAAAATGACAACAATTGGCGATCACTTGGGTTTGTTTAATTAACTCCAAAGGATAAATGCTTTTTAAGACGCTAAGGGAGCGTAAATGATTCTCAGCATTTTTAAGAAGATTTCTGCCTGAATTCTGAATGGTTTTTTTTATTCGGATGGAGGTTAATAAATCTTGTAATGGCTTCCGTTGGTTTTTGTGCATATGGACGTTACCACAGGCTACTATTGGCAAATCATATTTTCTGGATAATTGAGTCGCTAGGGTCAATATTAATTCATCGTTACCATCTTGCAAAAGACTAACGCCTAACCACATTGACGGAACTATTGAATTCTCTAAAAAACAGGATAAGGGTTGAGTTTCCATATTCTCAACTTTTATAATTGAGACACATTGAGTTATATCCATTCCTATTAGATTATCGCTCTCTAATAAATAAGAACCTTTTTCAGACTGTCTTCGAGCTAGGGATATTAAAGCTGATATTTGTTGATAGCCTTTTCTATTTTTAGCCAAAAGAATCAATTTTATACTTTGTTCTTTTTTTAACTCAGTCTTTATAGTGACTAAAAACTCACTTCCTATAATCAGTTTTATGGATTGGTTTTTAGCTTCTGTCCAAGCCTTTACAATACCTGAAAATGAACATTCATCGGTTATTGCAATAGAATGATAACCTTGACGTTTTGCTTCAATCACTAACTCGTGCGGATGAGATGCCCCACGTAAAAAAGAGTAATTACTTAGGCAATGTAATTCGGAGTAAGCAAGTTCCGAATAAGCTATTGGTTGATCGTTTATTTCAACAGGTGTTTCTAGGTTAAAAGATACCATGCACAAACCACTGACTTTGATGTTGGTCAAAAAAGATCCAATAACCGTTCCCTTGTTTGTTTTTAGCGATAAAATAATCTCGACAAGTGCTTTGTATTAGACTGTTTTTATCCAGATGATGAGTGCTGTTATCTTGGCTCCACCAACGGTTTTCTATTCTTTCTGCTGTGGGCTCAATCGTTAATAGGCCTTTGTAATTGAGTTGTTGATTCTGATTGTTTGAATAGAGAGTAATTCTCTCCACTTTCTGCATTAGCCATAAAGGCAGTTGCTTCTGTTTATCACGACGGTGTTCTTTATGGGAATAGGTTGAGGGTTTGTTTGCTTTGTGTTCTTGAATGAATCCAAGCGTTGATTGTTTTTCTGGTAAGTATTCATCATGGATGAGTAGTTTAAAATAATTTTCTTTTTTTAGGCGTGCGGTTATTCGATCTTTTAGATGTTCTAGGGCTTCTTTTTGATTATCATTTAAATCCTCCTGTCTAACGTTAGAAAAAGAGGATAGTTCTAAGACTGTTTGTTTTTCATTTTTGCATGAAAAATTACCAGCTTCCAAAAAGACCATTTCAATTTTATCTTTTATATAAAATTGTTGTAATTTTAAACGAGTTAACTCCATCAGCTGTTGAGTCGATTGAACGTGTGAGGATAGTAAAATATCTATGGTTAATTGTTCACCATTAAAACATTCAAAACGCCATGTGATTTTGCTAGCCATTTTTCTTCTAGATGATAGAAAACAGACTAAACTCTCTAGCATGGGTCTTGCCGGAAATAGTATTTGCTCAATCGTATCAAGTCCTGACAGAAAACAGCGCTGAATGGAAAATGAATCAGCAGTGGAATATAGCTCTAAAGGATCTTCCACTTGACCTTTTAAACGATAAAGATAAGTCAAAAAATCACGACCGAAACGTCTACCTAATGTAGCATCGGGCAATATAAATAAATCGCCTAGTGTATTGATCCCCATTCGTTTTATTTTAAGTGCAATTTTCTTTAAGCTATCTTGTTTCTTAGTTTGAGTGAAAGAATCTTGAGCGATAAAGCCTATTGGCATTCTTTGAAGTTGACGATTATTTTCTAGATGGTCATTGTTTTGAGTGTTAATATCTAGATTTTCTTGATTATAAATTGACAACAAAAAAGATTGTTTTGGCGTTTCAGCTATCGCCATATAAAAGCTAATATCGATTAAACTTATTTTGTCATTAAGTTGTTTTAATAGATTACTCAAATCTGAAAAAAGTCTACAGCTTCCACTGACTTCTAATAGGATTGTTTTGTTATTGTACAAACAAACTTGTGAGCTAAACTTATAAGCAACATTGGCTAACTCTAATAGACAGACAGACTCTAATGATGGGTTTCGTTCTTTTATTTTTAAATCAGCACATAAAGCATAGGCGGTTGCTACTTTCATATTGTTAGTTAATCCATAAGCTTGAGCTGTTTGATTACAGTAGAGTAATTTACTTTTTTCTATTACCACAAAAGGCGACTTTTGCTCTTCATTATCTTCATTAAGGTACTTGCCTAAAGTAAATGCCTCGAGAGGTAATTGATAAAAATAAAGCGATAACCAAAGCTTTTTGGATAGTTTTTCGTATAGCTTTTTTGTGAGTGCTTGCTTCATTTTTCATCACCATATTTATTTTTTGAGAAGTGAATAGAAGTACATTGTCCACTCCATCCGCCTTGTTGTTTTATTACTTCTATTTCCAATTTTGAACTTGCTCTAAGCATCAACCTTAAACTAGCAGGTGATGATTGATTGGTAACCGATGATTGGCGAAATATAAAATTAAGGGGGCTTCCTTGTTTAGAGGCTAGTTGTAAGCGTTTTAATATTTTATTAGATAGATGATCTTTAGGGGGCCAAAATAGACAGCAAGCAACACCCTTATTGCCCATCACTTGTTCAGACGCCCACAGCCAGTCTTGTTCTTGACAAGATTTGATAATGAACATTTGATTAATATCAATTCCCGCATTGAGCCATGCAGGCGCGTAAGGATTAAAAGGAGGCTCAATTAAATATAGAGCACCACCGGATTTCATTTTTTTAGCAATGCTTGGTAATATTAAAGCGATTTCTCCGATATGTTGTTGTGCCACTAAAATTTCAGTTAAAGCATTTAATGGCCATCCACGATAATGTAAAATAGCGTCCAATTTGGCATAACCGGTTGATATGGCGTGTTGTTGAGCAGTCTGTTGCGTGTTTTGTTGAGATGCTTGCCAAATATCGGAGCGTTTTAACAGATTATCAAGTGAAACTAGGTTTGAATGAGTCTTTAAAATTGACGGAGCAGTGTTTTTTAACGGTGTACAAGTTTCTTCCAGCGAGGGGTTCTCTGGCAAGAAGGGCGTAGAGAGTGATAGTAATGATGGCATACATAAACCTGCGAATTGATAGCATCAATTAGCCTTAATATGGCTAATTGAGAGATTATTTTTTGCAGGGGGGATATAAAGTATAGCTAAAATAACTACTTATGCAAGTAGTTATTTTGCGGGCGAGAAAAACATAAAATATGCAAAATAGTTATTCAGCTAGCATTCATAGGCCATAAAGTAGTATCGCCAACTTAAAAGAACAAATACAAACATAACTAAATAAGGATATTTATCTTGATAAAAAAACTAGCAATAATATCTTGTGCTGTCATTTCAACAATATGTACCGCAGAAGATAAATCGTCTCAACATGAAATAAATTATGGTTTGATCAATTTGGTGTCATTACAATGGGTTGATTTAGATTATTCAGAATTTCCTCTTATTGGTTTAAGTTATAAATACTATTTTGAACCGCTTAAGGATTCGAATAAACCATATGCCATCCAAAGTGATTTAGACAGGGTTTCCTGGGCATCTTTGGATTTCAATTTATTTACTGAACTTGCTCCCAATATAGGCGGTCACTATTATATCAATGACCAATGGAGCTTAGAATACGATTTAATATATGAGTCACAGACTTACCGCTCATCAAACACTACATCAAAAAATAGTGATTTATATATCGATACAGCGTTAAACTATCAAATAAATAAAGATTTTCAACTAGGATTTGGAATAAGACGGATTTCTGAAAATAGTGAATATCGACAAGAGCTTGAAGATAGTACCAGTTATATTAATTCGGAAAACTCTAGTGAAAATGTTGTATTCATACAAACTAGATATACTCAAATTGAAAACAATATAGGTTGGGATAATAAGGTTTCCATATCAACATCGGGTGACTATCTTACGGCAAAAATTTATTCAACTTATTACACATCTAAAAATAATGGGGTAACGATAGGGCTTTTACACCAGAATGGAAAATCGCAATTTAGAGATGACTTTACATCCTTGTCTTTTTTACAGCAATATTGGTTCTCTCGCCAAACCTCAATTAAATATGGTTTTTCGTGGAACATGATAAATGATGTTAGTTACTATGGTAATGATGTTGCTAGCTCTAGTAGCACTAGTCATTTTCCATTACTGGAAATTAGTGGTACATGGCGTTTTTGAATATGAATTTAATTAAAAGTACTAGATTAGTCATACGAGAATTTAACCACGAAGATGCTGAATTTATTATTAAATTACTGAATGAACCTTCTTTCATAGAAAACATTGCTGATAAGGGAATCAAAAACCAACAAGATGCCATTAAATATTTAAATGATGGACCGATTGCTAGTTATAAGAAATTTAGTTTTGGATTATGGTTGGTTGAGTTATTACCTGAAGCTCATTCAAAAAGAAATCCTATTCCTATAGGAATGTGCGGATTACTCAAACGTGAAGAGTTAGAGGATGTTGATCTCGGCTATGCGTTTTTACCTAATTATTGTGGGAAGGGATATGCGGAAGAGTCAGCTAAAGTGGTATTAGAAACGGCGAAAAAACAATTTAATTTAAATCGAGTGGTAGCGATTACTAAAGTAGGCAATCAATCATCTGAAAAGTTACTTGGCAAATTAGGATTTAATTATGAAAAACGGCTTCAGCTGTATGGAGATGAGAATAAATACTTTTCGTTAGATTTTTAGCATGACGGATGAATCAAACAACAAAAATACTCGCCAATCCTAAAAATGAAATAAAGCCAACAATCTCCGTTACCGTGGTCAAAATAACACCACCAGATAATGCCGGATCAATATCCATTTTGGTTAGTATCATCGGCAATAATGCACCAAAAACAGCACCTGTTACGAGGTTTATCATCATTGCACCTCCAACCGAAATCCCAAGTCCTGCAGCAAAATTTTGATAGCCAGGGCTATTGTTATACCAAAAGAATATGGCAAAACCGATCACTAGCGCCCAAACAAAACCATTTAACAAACTCACTCCGAACTCTTTAAATAATAACCATTTAAAATTATTATCGCTGATATGACCAATACTCATCCCTCTAATTACAAGGGTTAAAGACTGCATCCCGGCAATTCCGCCCATACTAGGAACTATGGGTAGCAGAACGGCAAGAGCTGCGACCGCACTAATGTTGTCATCAAATATACCAATGAATGAGGCTGCTAACACCGCGGTGATAAGATTGATACCAAGCCATAAAGCACGGCGTTTAGCACTAGTAAATATCGGGGCGAATGTATCATCATTTTCATCAAGCCCGGCCATGCTCATTAGAGAGTGATCCGCATCTTCAATGATGACATCTAGCACATCATCAATAGTGATCCGCCCTAAAAGCTTGCCATTTTCATCTACAACAGGGGCAGATATTAAATCATGTCGTTCAAATAGACTGGCGACACCGGTATCAGGCAAAGCTGCGGGTATGCCTTCAATTTCTTTTTCAAAAACCTCATCAACCATTTGCTCTGGTTGACTGGTGATTAATGTTGATAGGTGAATAGTGCCAATTAAAATATCATTGGTATCAACTACATAAATACTATCGGTACTTTTAGGAATATCTTTTTGCATCCTTAGATATCTGAGTACCACTTCAATGGTAACGGCGGGCCTAATGGTGATGGTATCGGTATTCATCAATCCACCAGCCGTATCTTCGGGGTAACTGAGGGCGTGTTCAATTCGGGTTCGATCTTGAAAACTCATTGATGCTAATACTTCTTTGGCGACGGTATCGGGCAAATCACCTAAAATATCAGCTATATCGTCGGTATCAAGTTTTTTTGTAATCTCAGCTAATTCACCGGGTTCCATTTCATCTGCAAAAGCTAAAAGCAAATCGTCATTTAAAAATTGAAGTACTTCACCTTCAAGCTCTTTGTCGACTAATTTCCACAGAATTTTTCTTTCTTTAGGCGGCGTTGATTCAAGCATATGAGCTATATCAGCAGGAGGAAGCTGATTCAACATTAATCTGACCTGTAGAAACATGCCACGCTCAATCGCATCATTAAGCTGATGCAATCGTTCGCTACTATGTTCTTTTTCGAAATTATCTAATACAGGCATGTTTTAATATTAACCTTTAAGGTCTTTAAATTCAAAAGAGACATGCCTAAAGTTTAAAAGAACCAAATCTTATACTCTAATGGTTGGGTTATTTAATAAAATATAATCGCTCTTATTCTGATTTTTAACTTTGGCTAAACCGTAATTAGCATCTTGTAAAAGCTGAGAGACCGACAAATGATGATCTGGATTATAAATGATTCCTCCAATTTTAACATCGACAAAAACTTTAGAGTCTTTATCTATCTGGTGTTCAATTGCGATAATATCATTGTGCATTTGCTCTATTGTTTGTTTAGCTATTTCTCGGCTCTCAGATGTGGCGGCGATACAAAACTCATCCTCACTCAAATGACAAATCAGATCGAATGGTTTTAGAACACGAGTTAATGTTTCACTCACTTTCAGCAAGAGGTTATTGCCAACAGAAAATCCATAATCAGCACTTAATGTTTTAAATTGGCTAATATGTATGACTGCGACTAGTAATAAGCTTTGCTCTCGTTGGCTTCTTTGTAACTCTTCTGAAAGACGTTGAAAAAAAGCTGGTCTTAATAGTGTCCCGGTTAAGTGATCATAAGTAGCACCTTTAAAAAACTGCCAGTATTTATGAGTGACCGTGAGCGACATACCAATACCAATTGCAACCGCGGCAAGAGGCAAAATAAATGGATTGTTAGGTAACTGTGAATAAATAAGGAATTGAGACTGCATTAGAGAATCAAATATAAGAGCAGTTAAAGAGCAACAGTTTAATCCACCAATAATAGATGAATATTCTCTTTTTTTAATATAGGCAATAACAAGAGCGCTTCCACCGGTTAAAAATGTCAAAATAATAAGTAACCAATAGCTAAATTCAGCGATTAGACGGATGCTATATGGAGCAGGCCAAATTAAATTTAGAATACCAATTAGCCCCATTAAAACAAACCCAATCACATAATTTTTTCTTATTTCCAGATCAAAAAAATGAAAAAGAAAGAAAGAGATAGAGATCAAACTCATACAAATTAAAAACATTTCTACTTTATAAACAGCATTTAAATCAAAACCAATATGCAAAGGTGCTTGAGAGCGAACATAAGTTACTAGTGCCATAATTATCAGAAAAGCTGCTAAATAAAGTGTTTCGTTACTACCTTTAACAACAAAATAATGAAATATTTGATGAAGCGATAATAATAAAAGGATAGCGATAGCAGCAACATACAAGTAATTTGTTTGTTGTTGATCATGTGCTAATGTGAAATACTGATTAATTGAAACAGCTTTGCGATTTAATCCTGGTCGATTGATCGCATTAAATGTTTTTATTTCTAAGGAATTAAACTGATTAAATTTTAAAGCATATGCTGGAATTAAATAAAACCGATTTTGTCTATAAGCCCCTTGGAAAAAAGGTGGAAAACTCCCTGTTTTTCCAATTAAATAGTCATTAACTCGAACTTCATCGGTTTCATCAATTGCACCTGTATAAATGGCGAGCGTTGATGACTGTAATTCACCGCTGAGAATRAATTGYTTTGARTAAATAGTGTAGTTTTGTCCRATTAAATCGGTATTGTTAGMGATGATTTKYTTTGTATCATWATTATTTATTTGTTTATAAGAAAATAGATTGTCAATGTTAACGCTGTCGCTTATATGGCATTTAGGCATATTTGCATTAGGTTTATTCAACGCCAATTTATTTAACGTTGACGTGGTTGGTTTATTAGCAAACTGACAAATCGTCCAATGACCATTTAGTTCAGCAGGCACTGCGTCTATAAATTGTGCAGCTTGAATGGGTAATGAACTTATGATTGTCGTAAAAACAATCATAAGACTAAGAAAAATATAATTTTTGTTTTTTATGTTCTTTGTGCAATGGCATTTTAACCACCGCTCATTTTTTCTAATTATTATTTTTAACATTTTCATTTACGCTATCATGCTACCAGGATATTTTTTCTCTTCTTCATCCATTTGATTGCTTGTCGAAAAGATTTGAATATAACTGGTATAAATACTGGCAATAGAAATGGCAAATACGCTAAGGAAAAAGAATAGAACTAAAGGAATGGCCAGCAATGGAATGATGGCTGAAATAATAGAAATAAGTGAAAATGTCAGCAGAATATAAAGCATTCCAACTAATCCATAAATAGTAAATGGAATCAAATTTATTTTACATGCGCGATAGCTCAATTTTAAAGCATTGATAGGTGAGCAATTATTTAAAACAATTAATGGAGGTGCAAACCAATAAGCCATCATAACCGGTAGTAACAAGACTAAATAGATTAAAAAGGTCAATAAATAAACTCTTGTGACTTCAGTTCCTTCCGCACTAGCGATCCACTGCATCATTTCATTCGTGGACATTCCACTAAGGTTATCAGGAAGCACATTAATAATGTCATAACCCAGAAATTGCATAAGCATGTAAGTCAAAAATGTGATTATAAGAGATAAAGCCCCATAAATGGCGCAAAGATAAATAAGTGGTTTTGTATGGGTTTTTAGAGCACAAAACAAATGGTCAAAGGACAATGGGCTTTTGGCCGTTATCTGGCTACAGCCCAACATAATTCCGGCAATCGGGATGGGCAATAGCAGACCAATAATTTGATTAATACCGGGAATAAGTAAAAGGATGAATAAAAAACTAACAATAACTAACCAACTCTTTATTTGACTGGTGAAAAGTTTAAATGCTTGTTGTAACCATTTGACCCCTTGTTGCGCATTAACTCTATTAATATCAATAGGATAGCTGTCATTTTGTGTCGGTCGTTCAGGGTTAGGTAAATGCTCGGACAAATCAATTCCATTCGTTTTATATTGATGAGACCGCTATTCTAATTCTAAATAAAACCAATGTCCAAGTAGCTTTGTTGAACAAGCGATATGATACGGGCTATAACTGTCTATTGAGCTATAAAGGCGTTAAGTGGTATTCTGTCAAAAGTTATCAAATCTACAGGAATACTGATTTGTTATATTTAATGATAGAGTTAAATTTAGRRAYAAWWMWWTKAAMKTWWTKSAMWMRYKWTTWRTAWAWSYMTYAGYWWKWGTWRKYKKRWSYTTRKTRRTSYYRYCYAATTTTGTATTTGCAGATTCTGATCCTGCGACCGATGCCAGTAAAATAGCCTTGCAAGAAAAACTATCGACAGACTTTGCATTAGAAAAAATCATGTCAGATCCTGACTGGATGGGCGCTAGCCCACAAAATCCCAGTTGGTCATTAAATAGCCAAACAATCTATTATCAACAAAAATCAAAAAGTCATAGTCATCGAAATACGCTTAAACTGGATTTGAGTCAAACCGATTCAAAAATGCAGAAAAGTGTTTTGTTGGAAAGCGCAGAAGCTCTTCTGAGAGTCGCGAGTACCGGTGCAGAACTCAGTCCAAATAGAAAAAGAGGCGTGTTTGAATATCAAGGAGATATTTATCTCATTCATTTACAAAGTGAAAAAATTAAGCCTTTGACTAGGGATTATGTTAAGCAATCGAGCGCTAGTTTTGTCAATGACCATACAATCAGCTATTTTATCGAACACAATATTTATCTGATAGATACCAAGACAGGTATATCAACGCAATTGGCAAGTTTTAACTTGTCTGAAGATCCAGATAAAAAAGAAAAAGAAGATTACTTACAACAGTCTCAACCGCGTTTGTTAGAGTATATTTCTAATCAGCAAACTGAAAAATCATTTCAAAAGCAACGTACTAAAGAACAACAAATTAATAAAAATATTCAATGGTATTTAGGTAAAAACAAAACAATAGAAACTTTTAGACTTTCGCCCGATGCCAACTGGCTGGTTTTAGGTTTAGTTGATAAAGAATTAGATGGAATGAGCGATAACATGCCTGAGTTTGTGACAGAGTCTGGTTATGTTAATAATCGTAAAGTTCGTACACTAGTAGGTACAGATGAGCTATTAACTGAAACCTTCTTCTTGATTGACTTTGTAAATCATAAAAAAACAAAAATGGATTTAGCAAAGCTTCCGGGAATCAATGATGATCCACTAGCAAAATTAAGAAAAAAAGCGGCTAAAAAAATAGGATATAAATTTGAACCGTTAAAAGGCAATAGAGCTGTTTATGCTTATGATTGGACTACTGAACATGGTGTTGAGTGGAGTAAAGATAGTACAAAAGCAGCCATAATGTTATTTTCTTATGATAACAAAGACCGATGGATTGTTTCTTTTGATATTAAAAAGAAACAATTAAATACCGCTCATTGGCTGTCTGATGAAGCATGGGTCAATGACTGGACTTTCAATGAATTTGGTTGGTTACCGGATAACCAAACGCTTTATTATTTATCTGAGGAGGATGGTTATTCGCATCTGTACATTAAAAATGGGAAACGCAGAGCAAGACAAGTGACTAAAGGTCAATTTGAAGTCAGTGATCTTAAGGTTAGTCAAAATGGTAAAAAAATCTACTATCGTGCCAATAAAATACATCCCGGCATTCATGAAATTTATGTAGCTGATCTTAGCACTCGTTCTARYGAAGCGATTACTAACTTAGGTGGKAAAAAYGATTATGTYTTATCGCCKGATGAAAAMCAAATCATCATCAGTCATTCAAGTCTTACYAAAATGCCWGAGYTGTTTYTGAAATCTYTRRCGGATCTTACTRARGARCCSAARCAATTAACCTATACAATGAGTCGWGAATTTTTAAGYAAACCATGGCAARSMCCYGAAATTATWGCYATYRAATCWAGTGARGTWRARCMRCCWATTTAYTCTAGRCTTTAYCAACCAATCARCCMAYCAAYCARYCRRGSCAAYAAYAMYAAYWCWGATAGTCARWCKGGGAAACGTCCWGCSGTTATGTTYGTACATGGYGCAGGKTACTTGCAAAACTCTCACCAAGGTTGGTCAGGTTACTTTAGAGAGTTTATGTTTCATAACTATTTAACTAGTAAAGGCTATGTTGTGCTAGATATGGATTATCGTGCATCTAAAGGATATGGACGAGATTGGCGTACAGCCATTTATCAACAAATGGGAACACCAGAATTACAAGACTTAAAAGATGGTGCAAAATGGTTAGTCGACAATATGAATGTTGATGCTAAAAAAATAGGTGTTTATGGCGGTTCCTATGGTGGCTTTATGACTTTTATGGCGTTATTTAAAGAGCCAGATTTATTTGCTGCGGGTGCGGCTCTAAGACCAGTGACTGACTGGGTTCACTATAACCATGGCTACACATCAAATATATTGAATACGCCACAAGTTGATCCTGATGCGTATGAAAGAAGTTCGCCTATTGAGTTTGCTTCTGGATTAAATAAACCGTTATTGATTTGTCATGGTATGGTAGATGACAATGTATTTTTTAAAGACAGCGTTAGATTAGTTCAAAAGCTAATAGAGCTAAAGAAAACGAAATACTTTGAAACCGCGATTTATCCAGTAGAAGCGCATGGTTTTAGAGAGCCTTCAAGTTGGTTAGATGAATATACAAGAATTGATTTATTATTTGATGAACATTTATTGTAGTTTTTATTAAGACAAATTGATTAACCTTAACCAGAGATAAAGGAGTTGAAATTGGATCCAAAAGAAAAAACGTTAAATAAAACTGTATCGAATGATTCCAGCTTTACGCAATCTGGTTTTGCTCAAATCGTGTCTGACAAAATTGAGCTAGGTCAGTATCGTCATTACAAAGGGGGTGAATATCAAGTGATTGATACGGTCACTCATAGTGAAACCATGGAAACAATGGTGCTTTATAAACCACTTTATCTTGATGCCTCTGGAAACGAACATGGGCTATGGGTTAGACCTATAAGCATGTTTAAAGAAGCGGTTGAAATAGATGGTAAAATTGTGCCTCGTTTTGCTTTCATCCCATCAGAGAGCTAGTTTCTATTTTTCAGGGGTCGGAGTCGCCATTAACGATAGATGATATGTGAAAATTAAAGTAATTTCCAAACAATAAGGTAATACTTCTATTTAAAGCGACTCCGACCCCGTTTAGTACTTTTTAAAGAATTACCCATTTAGTAAAAAATAGACTCAAAAAATAATTAGGTATTGGGCCAATTTAGAAGCAAAATCTATTAGAGTAGAAAATATAGGAACGCCTAGAAAACTGAGTACCAGTAAACTTAACAAAGCTAAGTGACCATATTTAGCATTCAACTGACTATATTTATAGGCAGTTTGTTTAGATAAAAAATAAGGTAAAATATAGTGACCATCTAAAGGTCCAATTGGTAATAAATTAAAAAGCATCAGCAGTAAATTTATAAAAGTCATATAAGACAAAAACCTGACCGGCCCTTCCTGCAGTAAATATTCCCATCCCATATTTTGAGCAAGAACTAATAAATTGATAGTGATAAAAGCTAGTAGTAAATTCATTCCTGGACCTGCTGCGGAAATCCATGCGGAAGCATAATAAGAATTGAAATTTCTTGGATTAGTCGGTACCGGTTTTGCGTAACCTATTCCAATGGTAGCGACCATTAACAATCCCATTGGATCAATATGAGCAATAGGATTAAGGGTTAATCGACCCATTCTTTCTGCGGTATTATCACCGAATTTTTTTGCAGCCCAAGCGTGACCAAATTCATGAAAAGATAGTGAAATAATGATCGCTATTAGAATTAGGATAAATAATTCGACTTGGCCTTGAAAAAGTAGATTAATCATAAAGGTAGAATCAAACTTTGATTTTAATAAATTATAGAAGGGCACATCATACGGGAAATGGGTCTTTATCTCTATGTTGCTCCGCAATAAATGACGGTTTTGACATGTATGCTTAGATTTGTTGATTTATGAATCATTACAGACTGAATAAACGTTTAAATTTCAATTGCTTAGGTGTTGAACTTGTTCTAAATCCTATGTTTTAGAGGGGATGGAAACTGCTAAGAGGTCTGAGTAGCTTGATGCAATATTATTACGCAGTTATTCTCTCTGTGATATCTAAGTCATATTCAGGTCGAAGATTGGTTGTAACCTCGATGGGCTTAAGACAAAGATAGCAATAATAATAATAAAATACTTTTGGTTAATTCATCCAAGGAGAATAAACGTGAGAAATTATAATAAATTATTAGTTAGCCTCGCTGTAAGCACGGCACTGTATGGTACCAATGTTATTGCAGAAGACGAAGACGAGTCTGTAGGACTTAATGTTGTAACCGTGACAGCGCAAAAACGTCCAGAAAGTGCGCAGGATATTCCAATTTCTCTAAACGTATTATCTTCAGAACAACTGCGTGAAGGTGCAATCAGTAAAATTGAAGATTTGCAATATAAAGTGCCGAACTTGCAAATGACCGAAACTGGAATCAGCACGCAAATGTACATTCGAGGTGTTGGTACAGGCAATAATCAAGGATTTGAACAATCGGTTGGTCAGTATATCGATGGTGTTTATTATGGACGACAACAGTTGATCCGCGCACCGTTTTTAGATCTGGAACGTGTTGAAGTTTTAAGAGGTCCACAATCAATTCTTTTCGGTAAAAATTCAATCGCTGGTGCGTTAAATATGGTGTCTGCTAAGCCGACAGAAGATTTTGAGGGTAAAATAGCGATTCAATATATTCCCGATTTTGGTGCTTTGGAAACGACGGTAATGGTATCAGGTGGTCTTACAGAAGATATTTCTGCTCGATTAGCGATAAGAAATTATTCTGAAGATGGTTATATCCGAAATACAGCATTAAATAGAGATGAAACCGCGCGAGATGATCTGGCTGCTCGTTTAACGTTACGTTGGACGCCTAATGATGATACAGACATCACCTTAAAAATAGAAAAAGACACCTTTGATGCGATTGGCCGTTCTATTGAAGTAGTCAGAGATGATCCGTTTGTAGCGCCAGTTAATTTAAGTACTATATTTACTTCAATTGGCCTTCCTGGAGCCATTGCAGAAACAGAAATAAATTTTGAACGACAAGCTAGTGGTGCAGATGAAGAATTTAGTGATAATGAATTAACTAATATTACTTTAACAGGTGATTTCGAACTTGGGGATTATACCTTAACCACTGTTACCGGGATTGTGTCTTATGAATTCACTGAAAATTGTGATTGTGATTTTATTGCGGTGCCGGTATTTGATGCCTATGGTACTGAAGCATATGATCAGTTTAGTCAGGAAATAAGGATTCTTTCTCCATTAGATGACACTTTTGATTGGGTTGGAGGATTCTTCTATCAAACTAATGAAATTGATTTTAGTGATTCAATTCGAGTGCCAACTATTAGTATCTTGGGCGCGTTAAATCCTGCTCTTGCACCTATTTTAGGTAAAGGTGCTAGCCGTGATTATGACTCTGATTCTGATTTATGGGCGGTTTTCTTTCAAGGAAATTGGCATATTGATGACAAATGGGAAATGACATTTGGTGTTCGATATACATCAGAAGAGAAAACAGGTTCTAGAGAGTTGAATATTACAGAAATAGACTCAGGTAATATTACAACGGATCCTGTCGCTCCATTTGTTTTCCTCGCTGCATTTGGTATTGAAAGCGAGCAAACGGGTGGCCACAGTTTATCAGGCAGTCGTGATGAATCATCAGTAACGCCACTAATAAGCTTACAATATAAAATGACTGACGATATCATGTTTTATGGCTCAGCGGTCACTGGATTTAAATCGGGTGGATTTGATGCGAGAGCTAACAATACAAATTCATTTGAATTTGAAGAAGAAGAAGCAACATCTTTTGAATTTGGTGTAAAAACATCGTTATTAGACAATACGCTAGAAGTTAATGCGGCATTCTACTCAACTGATTACGATAATTTGCAAGTGAGTCAATTTGACGGAATCCTTGGATTTACCGTCGGAAATGCGAAGAAAACGAAAGTACAAGGTGTAGAAATTGATGGTCGTTGGTTAATATCGGAAGAATTAACCATGAGTTATTCAATGGGCTTTTTAGATCACGAGTTTACCGACTTTACTAACGGTAACTGTTATAGTTTTCAAGCAGTACTAGATCCATCGTCATTTAATGCTGAAACCGGTCTATGTGATTATACGGGGAAATCAGGTCAATACACGCCAGAATTTACAGGTAACTTAGGCTTTCAATATGCCCAACCTGTTAGTTTGGGGATTTTTGATTACTTCACTTCTAACTTGGGTTTTTACCATTCAGCAAGTCAAAATGTTGGTGTGAATTTAAACCCGTTATTTGAAGTGGATTCATATACCAAAGTTGACGTTCGATTTGCTTTAGAGGGAGAAAACTTTAGTATTGCAATATTTGGTAAAAATATAACGGATGAAAAGATATTAACTTATGTTGGTAATGTTCCTTTATCGATCAATAGTTTTGGTACCAATACATTCTATGGATTTGTTGATAGACCTGCTGCTTATGGAATTCAAATGAGTTATGATTTTTAATCAGTTATACTTTTAAAATTGAAACAAAAAAGAGAGTTCGCTCTCTTTTTTGTTGTCTTAGTTTTTAAAAACTCATTGGATATTACGTGTCTGAGATGTTAAGACTTTATGGCTTCCATTTTTAAATTCAATAACAAAACGGCTATCGCAGTAGTCATTGCTAATATGATTGGCACAGGTGTATTTACTAGCTTGGGTTTTCAATTACTAGATATACAATCAGGGTTTTCTCTTTTGATGCTTTGGGTCGTTGGCGGTGTCACCGCTCTATGTGGAGCTTTGACCTATGCTGAATTAGGGGCCGCACTACCTAGAAGTGGCGGTGAATATCACTTTTTAAGTCAATGTTATCATCCTATAGCTGGTTTCATTTCTGGTTGGATTTCTTCAACGATTGGATTTGCTGCTCCAGTCGCATTGGCATCTATTACCTTTGGCGCATACTTATCGTCTATATTCCCATCACTTTCTCAACTCGGATTAGCGATTATATTGATCGTTATATTGACCATCGTACACAGTAGCACCCACCAAAAAAGTGCTGGTTTACAATGGATATTTACTCTGATTAAACTGCTATTAATTGTCGTATTCTGCTTTGCTGCTTTGATAATGGTGGATGTTCCCCAAGAAATTTCATTCATGCCAAATGAAGATGATTTTGATATTTTAACCGGTGGTGTTTTTGCAGTTTCGTTGATTTATGTCAGCTACGCATACAATGGTTGGAACGCAGCAACTTACTTAACTGGTGAGTTAGAAGATCCACAACGCAATTTACCCAAAATTTTAGTCATAGGAACACTTTCAGTCTTAGTGGTATACGTCGCTTTAAACTTTATATTTTTATACTCAACCCCAATTGAACTATTAAAAGGAAAAATTGAGATAGGTTATATCGTAGCGCAGTCTATTTTTGGGGAGCTAGGCGCTAAACTCACCGGTGTTGTAATGGCGTTATTATTGGTTTCAACGGTTAGTGCTATGACCTTAGCAGGCCC
Source organism: Kangiella sp. (assembly GCA_002733465.1). Taxonomy (GTDB): domain Bacteria; phylum Pseudomonadota; class Gammaproteobacteria; order Enterobacterales; family Kangiellaceae. The sequence goes on along the minus strand of NVVT01000015.1, from coordinate 48,566 downwards.
CAGAGTGATTCAAGTGATAGCTCAGGATTTTCAACTATTCCGATGGTTTTCAGTTGTTAATAAATCAAGAATACCAGCAAGAGCGATATATTTTCAATCGGTGATAGCAATCATTTTTGTCGTTACATCTAGTTTTGAGACAATTCTAGTTTTTTCTGGTTTTGCATTAGCCTTAAATAATTTTTTTGCTGTATTTGGGATATTTATTTTGAGATATCGTCAACCAAATCTAATCAGGCCATATAGAACGTGGCTCTACCCACTTCCACCGCTGGTATTTCTCGCGCTCATCGGTTGGACTATCTTTTATATTGCAAAAGAAAAGCCGACAGAAGCATCCATGAGCGTGATACTAATTATTGTAGGTGCGTTATTTTATAAATTTTCGTTAAAGTTTGAGCGTAAACATCCAGCAGAAACCAGCTAATTAAGCTAGAATTAATTTATTTCAGATTATGACAATTAGCTATCTAATTAACGACGTTATTGACGAAATAGAATTAGACCTAATCAATTATTCTTTCCTTAGCTATCTTTGTAGCAAGGATTCAATAGCGAAAAAATCAAGTTAATTTTTAATAGGATTACAAAATAGTAGAATGATTTCAATAAACATCAAAAATAAAATTTCTGGTTTATGAGCTATATGATTTCATCAGGTGACAGCTCGGTATTTTTCAGTTCTAAATTAACAAAATGGCTAGTGTTATCCCTTTCTCTCTATATTGCATTTATAGTCAATGTTAGCATTGGATCTGAATCCGATAACGCAAGAAAGTTGGCGGAAATAGATAATAAAGAAACTATAAAAATAGCATTCAATGATGATGATGCGCCTTTTAGTTTTCTACTGCCTAATCGAAAACCAGCAGGGCTTTATATCGATATATGGAAGCGCTGGTCTGAAATCAATAAAACGCCAGTAATTTTTGTCGGAAGTTCGCATGAAAAATCCGTTGCGAATCTAAAAAATGGCGTTGTCGATTTACATGCTGGTTTGTTTAGAAGTGATGAAAGATCCAAATGGGCAATTTTTTCAACACCTATAGCAAAAATAAATAGTAATCTTTTCTTTGATGGAGATGCTTTAGATTTTCCAACACTAAATCAACTTGATGGCAAAACTATTGCTGTAGGTAAAGGTACTTTTCAAGCCAATTATTTACGTCAAGAATTTCCAAATATTCAATTAAGTGAGTTTGTTGATGATCGTAATATTACCAATCTTTTATTAAGCAATAAAATTCAAGCAATATTTGCCGAAACGCCATTTATGCAATCTCATTTGGGTCGCTTAGGTTTAGTTGGTGTTATCGTTGCCAGTCAAGAATCCGTGCTAGCTAATAAAGTTCATGGGCTAGTATTAAAAGACAATGTTCACTTGATGAACATTGTTAACTCAGGATTAAGTCAAATACCGATTATCGATCTAAGGAATATTGAAAGAAAATGGCTTTCTAGAGAAAGTTCCTTTTTTACTAATACGAAAGTATCTATGGCTAATCTATCAAAGAAGGAGATCAAATGGTTAATTAATAATGATAAATTCAGCTTGGGTATTTCACCTAACTTAACGCCAATTGAGTGGTTAGATGAAGATAATAAGTACAGGGGCGTTAGTGCAGATTTCGTTAAAATAATAAGTACTAGCTTAAATATCGATATGGTGCCAATTAAAGATGTTAGCTGGAATGAAATTATTGAAAAAATGAAATTAGGTGAAGTCGATATATTACCAACAGTCGTCAGAACCAAGTCACGTGAAAACTATATTAATTTCACCAAACCTTATGTTAGTTTTCCTTTGGTAATTGCGAGTTCAAAGAAAAGTGACTTTATTCAGGGGCTAGACGATCTTATAGATAGAGTTGTAGGAGTAGAGAAAAGTTCATCATCTGAAGAAACTCTTCGAAACAATCATCCTGAATTAAATATGATATCAGTCAGTAGTGTATATGAAGGTCTTGAATGGCTGAAAGAAGGAAAAATAGATGCCTTTGTACATGGTTTGGCTCCAATAACTTATCAGTTAAATACAGGTGATTTTGAAAACTTAAAGATTGTGGCTTTTTTACCTTATAAGGTAGATATCTCTATGGGGGTTCGTAAAGGATTAGAACCATTAATACCCATTTTAAATAAAGCGCTAACTAACATTACTGAAAAGGAAAAGAACCAAATAATGAATAGTTGGTTATCTGTAAAAGTTAACTTTGGAACTCAGTTAATAACAGTGTTGTATTGGGCATTACCGACTTTATTTTTGTTGTTTTTAATTATATTTTGGATATATCGTTCAAATAGAATACTACAACGTGAAGTTAAAAATAGAGTGATAGTAGAAGAATGTTTAAAGATTGCAAAACAACAAGCAGAAACTGCTAATCGAGCAAAAGATGATTTTTTAGCAAATATGAGTCATGAAATAAGGACACCGATGAACGCTGTTTTAGGTCTTTCTCAAATACTTTCAGATTCGAATTTAAATGAAGAGCAAGAGTCACATAATCAATTACTGCAGGATTCTGCAAAGTCATTATTAATCCTTCTTAATGATATCCTTGATTTATCTAAAGTTGAAGCGGGGAAAGTTGAAATTGAAATTAGAAACATTGAATCTAAAATGTTCTTTAATAAATTAAATAATTCAATACAAATATTAACTAATGATAAAGATATAACTTTTGAGATTATTGTCTCGAATGAAATCCCAAAATATTTTTTAAGTGATGATTATCGTCTCAATCAAATATTACTTAATTTGATTAACAACTCAATAAAATTCACCCCTCAAGGGATAATTGCACTTTCGGTGAGAATAGTATCTCAAGTAAGTGATGGATATATTTTCGAGTTTTGTGTCAGTGATGACGGTATCGGTATGAATCAATCTCAAGTTGAAAAGTTATTTAAAACCTATAGTCAAGCCGATAGCTCGACTACTCGGCAATATGGCGGAACTGGTCTGGGTTTAGCGATCAGTAAGAATCTATGTGAACTAATGGGCGGGGAGATTTGGGTAACGAGTCAAGAAAAGCAAGGGAGTCAGTTTTATTTCACTATTTTTGCAGGTAATGTTAATCAAGATAATGAAAAAATAGGGACTCAAAAGGTTATTGACGTTGAATCCAATTACAGTGATATTAAGGAAGTCCGTAAAAATATAATAAATGCTAAGTTACGCGCTCTCGTAGTTGATGATAATGACGTCAATTTAATTGTTGCCCAAAAATTATTGATACAATCAGGCGTTTCTGTCGAAACAGCTATTAATGGGCGTGAAGCGGTTAAAAAGATATCAGAGAACTCTTTTGATTTTATTTTAATGGACATTCAAATGCCTATAATGAATGGATATGAAGCAACTAAAGCAATCAGAAAGCAACTTAAACTAGAATCATTACCCATTATTGCACTATCAGCCAATGTTATGGAAGGTGATAGACAGAAATCGCTGGATTCAGGCATGAATGCGCACCTAGGCAAACCGATTGATATTGAACTATTATTAAGAGTCATATGGGAAAATGTTAACCGTTCATCTTAATTGCCTATGATTCCCTTATATTGAAGTGTCGAACCGGAAAAGAGTAAAGAATTAACTGCTGATGAGAATAGTGTCTAAAGAAGAGTTTAATAATAGGTTAAATAGATTATTTGACCATTTTTATGCTACTCGTCTACTTATTATTTTTGCATTTTGTTTTCAGGTTTTAGAGATTAATTCAGCTGAACAAAATCAGCCAGATCTATCAAATCCAGCCTTACCAAATCAAGTATTACAGAATCCAGACGTTCGAAATAAAGCATTACAAAATTCTAACGAGCAAAAAGAAGTACTGCGCATCGCAGTCATGCAAAATAACCCGCCATTTTCGTTGATATTACCTAACGGTAAACCTGCAGGTTTATATATTGATATATGGAAAGCTTGGGCGGAAGTATCTAATCGAGAAATTGTTTTTGTACCAGGTGATTACCCTCAAAATATTAAGATGTTAAAAGAAGGGACTGTTGATTTTCATGCTGGGCTGTTTATCAATGAAGAAAGAGAAAGTTGGGCTGTCTTTTCTCTACCGATTGATCGCAATAGTACTACTCTCTTTTATCATGGTGATGATAAAGACACCCCATCACTTAATCAGCTAGCCGGTAAAGTCGTTGGCGTTGGTAAAGGATCTTTTCAAGAAAGCTTTTTAAGAAAAAATTATCCAGATATTAAAATTTCTGCCTTTGCAAAAATTGAAAATAGTATCGATAGGCTACTTAATAAACAAGTAGACGCTATTTTAACAGAAACTTCATTTATGAATGCCCAGTTAGGAAAGTTAGGTGTTATGGGCGCATTCAATCAAAGTGAAGAGATTGTTTTTAGTAATACCGCGCATGCTTTAATACCAAAAGGAAAAGCTTATTTAAAATTGATAGTAAACAAAGGGATTAAAAAGCTTCCCCTTGATAAAATTATTAAACTAGAAAAAAAATGGTTGCCTAGCGAACCCGCATTTTTTGAAACGCTACGTACATCTTTAGTTTCTACACTAACTCAAAAAGAACAAGATTATCTTGCTAAGCATTCATCTCTTATTGTTGGAATTGATCCCGAGTGGGCTCCATTTGAGTTTTTTGATAAAGATGGCAATCATTCTGGTATTAGTGCGGAATATTTGTCTTTAGTCGCAGAAAAATTATCCCTTAACATTCAAGTTGAATCAGGTAATACTTGGACTGAAGTTCTTGATAAAGTCAAAGTTAGAGAACTTGATTTATTGCCTGGAGTAGGGCAATCGGAAAGTCGCAAAGAATACTTAAACTTTACAGAGTCTTATGTTGATTTTTCTAACGTTGTTGTTACTAGAAACGACGCAGACTACGTTCAAGATATGGATGATTTGGATAACAAGGTAGTCGCTGTAGTTAGTAATTATGCTATTCAAAGTAAACTGGAGGATAACCATCCGCGCATTAAACTCCGTTTGGTAAATAACATTAGAGAAGGACTAGGTTTAGTTGAAGATGGTGAAGTTTTTGGATATGTGGACAACTTGGCGATCATCACATATGAAAAAAGAGTCAATAATCGAGATGATCTTAAAATAGCCGTTTATACGCCTTACCACGATGCATTGTCGTTTGGAGTGAGGAAAGGTTTAGAACCGCTTATTCCTATTTTAAATAAAGCATTGTTAAGTATTTCAGAAGATGAAAGTAAAGTTATTGTTAATCGTTGGTTAGCTTTAAAAATAGATGTTGGGTTTAACCTGATTACGATTGCACAGTGGGCTTTACCCATAGGGTCTATTTTCATGTTGATTATTCTATTTATTACTCGTTCCAATAAAAGATTACAGGATGAAGTGAAACAGCGAATAAAAATTGAACTTAAACTAAAAGATGCGAAAGCTTTGGCTGAAAAGGCAAAAGATATTGCAGAAAAGGCCAACCGAACTAAAGATGAATTTTTGGCTAATATGAGTCATGAAATTCGTACACCGATGAATGCTGTTATCGGTATGTCTCAGCTATTAGAGAATACTAATCTTGATGCAGAGCAAAAAGAATATATTGAAACGCTTAATACATCTGCTAAGTCATTGTTAATTTTAATCAATGATATTTTAGATCTGTCAAAAATAGAAGCGGGAAAGTTGGTGCTAGAAAATGCGCCTTTTATATTAGAAAAAATTATTACTAATGTAATAAGACAAACCGAAATAACACTCACCCAATCTAACGTTTGCGTAACCTATTTATTAGACAGTTCACTTCCGAAAATGTTTATAGGAGATAGTTTACGTCTAGGACAAGTGTTATTAAATATCTGTAATAATGCATCCAAATTCACTCAAAATGGAAGCATTGAAATAGGTATTACTTCAAACAAACATACAGATAAAGTCATGAGCTTAGAGTTTTATGTGAAGGATACTGGCATTGGTATGACGGGTACCCAGATAGATAAACTATTTAAAGATTATAGCCAAGCTGATTCATCAACTACACGCCAATTTGGCGGTACTGGTCTGGGTTTGTCAATTAGTAAAAATCTTGTTGAATTAATGAATGGAAGAATTTGGGTAGAAAGCATTTTTGGAGAAGGTAGTACTTTCTATTTCACGTGTGATTTAGGTTATAGCAAACAAAACAAACTTGATGATACTGCTCAAATTCGAGAGAAAAATATCAAAAAAGAAAAGTGGTTAGCTTTATTGAAAGGGCGTAATATTTTGTTGGTTGATGATAATCAAGTTAATTTGATGGTTGCAAATAAAATGTTAACTAATTCTGGGATGAATGTGGTAACGGCTAAAGATGGAAAAGAGTCTCTTGAGCAATTAGAATTACACCCATTTGATTGCGTATTGATGGATGTTCAGATGCCTGTGATGGACGGTTATACTGCAACACGCGCCATTAGAAAAAGTAAACGATTTAGTCAGATGCCAGTAATAGCTTTGTCTGCTAACGTAATGGAAAGAGATATTTCTATGGGAATAGATGCTGGAATGAATGCTCATCTTGCTAAACCTATTAATCTCAATAAGTTATTAGAAACTCTCGCTGATTATATTAAAATATCTTAGCTTAGCGTATTTTCAATTTTCAAAAAATGTTTTAAACTGTTGTTTAAATAATAACAATCTAAGGTTTTATCGGATGAAAAATAGCCAAAAATCAGTGTTCCTGCTTATTATGACTCTCGTATTGCAAGCTTGTACAAAACAAGATCAAGCGATTGAGCAAATTGATAAGTTTATTTCTACGCAAGAAATCGACAAAACTCGAGGCGATTGGAAGCAAAATCTAAAAAAACCGCCACTGTTAGTTTTTTCAGAAAATAATCAATATCTCTGGAAAATGAAAACAAATAAGGGTGATATCGTTATTGAACTGAAAGCGAAAGAATCACCAATGCATGTATCTAGCACTATTTATCTCACTCGACTGGGTTTTTATGACAATATAATATTCCATAGAATTATCCCAGGATTTATGGCACAAGGTGGCGACCCTTTAGGTATGGGAGCGGGTGGGCCAGGTTATGAATATAACGGTGAATTCGAATCAAAGCTCTCCCACAGTAAACCTGGCATGCTCAGCATGGCAAATAGAGGTGCCGGTACTGATGGAAGCCAGTTTTTTCTTACGTTTAATGCTACGCTTCATTTAGATGGTCGACATACTATTTTCGGAGAGGTGATTGAAGGATTTGAAACCTTGAAGATACTCGAATCTTTTGGTAGCCGTAGAGGTAAAACAAAAGAAAAAATAGAAATTTTAAAAGCGACCATAGAAGTAAAGTAATCGAAAAGCTTAAAAATTGTTTCAAATATGGTAAGCCAAAGATCTCTTCATCAAACGCCTTTAACTATTAAGCAAGGCGTTAGTCCTAGTTGCCTTTATTTGAATGAAGGCAACTGGAAAACCATCTTCGAATATTTTTGCTCTTCATTTCCTCATATTTCTCATGAAGAAAGTCTGTTGCGATTTAGTCAAGGAGAGGTTAGGTTTGAAGATGGTCGTATAATCTCACCAAACACACCATTCAAACGAGATGTAAAAATATTTTATTACCGTGAGTTACCTTCGGAAATTAAAGTACCATTTGAAGAAAAAGTAATATTCGAAAATGAACGATTTTTAATTGTAGATAAACCTCATTTTTTGCCGGTTGCACCTTCGGGAGAATATTTGCATGAGACTTTGATTGTTCGATTAAGAAATAAACTAAAACTAGATGAGTTGGAACTCTGTCATCGGCTTGATCGAGAAACTGCGGGTTTAGTTCTAGTAATCAAAAAACAAGAATACCGTGCGAAGTACCACAGGCTTTTTTCAGAACGAAATATTACAAAAGTTTATCATGCTATTTCTAATTTACCTTCGGAGTATATGAAATTCCCTATAGTTAAAAAGAGTTATCTTGAAAAATCCACACCTTTTTATTTAATGCAAGAGAGACTAAATTACGAAGGTTCTGATTCGGGATTATCAGAAAGTAAAATAGAACTTATAAAAATTGGATTGCAACAAGCGTTATATAAATTGACGCCAAAAACGGGAAAGAAACACCAATTGCGGATACATATGGCATCAGTTGGTCTTCCAATTGTGAATGATGTATTTTATCCAAAGTTATTAAATAGAGAAACGCACGATTTCTCCAAACCATTGCAACTTTTGGCAAAATCTTTACACTTCAAAGATCCTTATACAGGTGAAAATTATTGTTTCGATAGTGATTTTGAGTTGAGCTTGACCTAAATATCGATAAACATGTAAGAAAAAATTTCAGCAGGAATATCTAATAGAAATTTATGATAAATTAGAAAAGGCGTTTATATTAATAGGGTAAGTGAAAAATGGATAAAAACGAAGTTAATAAAAATAACGCTAATAGAAACAAAGCCAATAAAAACAAACTCAATAAAAACAAGATAACTCGTAGAAATTTTCTGAGTCAATCTACCGATACACTAACCGCGTCAACTCTTATTAGAGTCTTTGGCGCATTAGGGTTAGCAAACCTAACAACTGCTTGTGGCTCGTCCAGTGCAACAGAGTCTTCCTCTACTCCTAATCAAAATAACAATCAGTCAAACAATCAAACCACACCTAGACCTGTAGATTGGCCTGGCGATGTTGGCACAGGTAAAAAAGTGATTATTTTGGGTGCCGGTATATCGGGGTTGGTTTCTGCCTACGAGATGACTAAATTAGGATATGAATGTACCATTCTAGAGGCTACTGGCCGTGTAGGTGGTCGCGTTAGAACGATCCGCAATGGCGATGTAATTGAAGAGTTAGATTCAAGTCAAACTTGCGTTTTTGATGATGATCCAAGCCTGTATTTTAACGCAGGTGCAGCTAGGATCCCTACTCATCATGATTTATTACTTGGTTATTGTAGGGAATTTAACGTCGCTCTAGAAATATTTGTCAACGAAAATACCGCTACGAGATTGCATTCTAACAGCATCAATAATTCTGAGCCTTTACTTAATAGGCAAGTCGTTAATGATACTCAAGGGTATATAGCCGAGTTATTAGCTAGTGCACTGAATAGTGGCTCACTTGATTCAGAGGTTTCATCATCGGAAAAAAGTAATTTGTTAAATTTGCTTAAGCAATTTGCTGGACTAGACAATAATTATGCTTATTTTGGAAGTCAGAGAACTGGTTTTGTTGGTCAAGAAAACAGCGGTAGCCAAGAGCGTGGGAATTTTCCTTCCCCAATTCTTAGATCAGAATTATTTCAAAGCGAATTTAATCAATTTAAACTCGATTTTTTTAAGGGGCTCAATCAACAAGCCACGATGTTACAACCCGTTGGTGGAATGGATAATATAGCAAAAGCATTTGAGCTTCAGGTCTTTGATCAAATCATTTTTGAAGCGCAAGTTACTGAAATAAGAAAAACGAGTAATGGCGTGAATATTACTTATATTGATGAACAATCTGATCAGTTGAGTATTCAAACGGATTATTGTATTTGTACGATACCCGCACCGGTGCTTAAGGATATAGCGAATGACTTTTCCAATGAGCATCAAAGTGAAATAGAAAGTTTTTCATATTCAAATGCAGGGAAACTTGCATTTCAGTCTAACCGTTTTTGGGAAGTTGAACACAATATTTATGGAGGGATTTCTTGGACCGATCAAGATATTACGCAGATTTGGTATCCGAGTCATGGAGTGATGTCTGAAGACGGAATAATTATTGGTGCATATACCTTTGGTAGCGGACAAGGAACAAGATTTTCAAATTTATCACCATCTGAAAGAATAACGACGTCTATTGATCAAGCCAACCTCATTCATTCAGAGTATGAAAGTAATGTGATTAATGGCGTTAGTATTTCTTGGCCGAAAATACCATTTCAATTGGGTGGCTGGGGGACTTCAGTGGCTAATATTTTATTAACAGAAGATCAGAATATATTTTTTGCTGGAGAGCATTTAAGCATTCTTCAAGGTTGGCAGGAGGGCGCTATTTTATCGGCCTATTCGGCCATTGATTTAATTGTGCTAAAGGATAGTAATTAATAAACAGATTTCTATAAATTGAATCTCATCAACTCTCTCGCTTAAGTGCAATTAATTTATTTTGATAAAGTTCTTTATTTTTCAATTCAAAAGCATTTTCTTTTGCTTTTTTTAAAGCTCTTCTTGCCGCCTTATGGTTGCCCATATAAGTTTCGCTTTTTGCAATGCCAAAATAGGCTTGGTGGACATAAGGAGCCAATTTCAACGCACGTTTAAAGTATCTTTTTGCTTCATAGTGTCTGCCTTGTGCTAATGAATTGTTTCCACGTTTAATCCAGTCAAATGGATTTTTAGTTTTATATGAAGAAAGTTGACGCGTAATTTTAGCGGCATCTTTAAATCGCTCTTCTCTTTGCAAAAAGATCTCATAATTTTTTAGAATGTTTAATTTATCATCCGTTCTCTCAATACCGTATTTAAAAAGTGCCTCTGCGTGTACTTTTAAACCATGGTACTCATGCACTAAAGCAAACATGTTGATTGCGTGTTGGTCGTTAGGCTTTAATTCTAAGGCTTTTCGCAATTGCCAATAAGCTAATATATTATTTTTTTGAATAAGTGATTCGGCCGCTCTATTACGATAAAACATAGCCAAGAATTCATTCTTATTGACCTGACGTTTCACTCTAAGGTTTCTTTCAGGAAAATAATCGATAGCAATGGCTGAACGACTGAAAAATGATATTCCATTTTGAAGCTCTTGCTTTGGAGCGTAAAGTAAACTTCTCACATGCTCTGAACTCAAAACGATGCCATTTTCTTCTTGGTAAACGGGTGTAGAGTCAACTAGTTGATAACCTATATCAATGCCTAAATGGTTGGCAAATGCAGTGGTTAAAATAGCTAAGGATAAACAATTCCCTTGGGACTTTGCTAACGATTGGTTTGCGGTAAGTGTTTGATTGAAATAGAAATAATTTTCAACATAGTCTTCTAAATATTGAGCAAGACGTTTGTTAGGAAGCATAGAGCGATTTTCTTTTTGGTTAAAATAATCTCGAAGAGCTTTTTTATGTTCGCTAGACAAACTAAGAATTTGTTCGGGTGGCGTGATTATTGGTCTTGGTAAAAATTTATTTCCGACAGCAAAAGGCATTTCAATAATATTGGTAGCCGGTTGATTAGAGAGCGGATAATGAGAACAGGAGGATAATATGGCGCATAGAGCGACATATAGTGTTAATTTTGCCAGTTTTAAATGGGTCATAAGGAATTACTCTTGAATTATAAAATGATTTTCCTAGATTTATTAAATAGCGTTATAGGCAATTGTACGCTTACTCTATAAAAATCGCCAAATTATTAAAAATATGTGATTTCCGCCTCTAAACTGAGGTGTATTTAGCCATTTTATAGTGCTAGTATTATAGCTTAAGGTGTAAAAGACGGAATTTTGAAGTTAAATGAGGCAAAGTAAAATTAGCAACAAAACCGACTCATTTGAATATAGCTACTTTGATGAAAAACACGGTTCAGGAGATGCACCTCCCTCTTTTCTAGAGATTTCCGATAATAAAAACCAAGCTAAACGGACTAAGCAATTACTCATTGCCGTTTTTCTACTGATATTTATAGCTTACTTAATCAATTCCTACCACTTTCATTTTCCATCGGCATACCCTATTTATCAAACACTCATGGTTTTGGTTGCTTTGTGTTACCTAGTCGTTTCATTTGGTTACCTAAAATTAGGCAGTTATATTTTTGTTTGGCTAATTTACGCCGGAATAACAACGTTAATCCTTAACCATGAAGGTTTAAGAAACCCAATTGTTATTGGTTATACGGGAAATTTAGTTTTTGCAGCCATGCTGGCAAGCCGACGATTATTTTTAAGTTTATGTTTAACAATTGGATTAACAATCGTAGCTGTTGGGTTAGCTAATGCAAATGGATGGATGCACTTTGTTGGTATGAGTTTTGACTTTATGATTGCGGTTGATTTATTGCTTCTTTATTCAGTGATTAGTTACGGGATATGGATTTTAACAGGAGACTTACGCGATTTAGTTAGAAGTTTAGATCATGAACATCAAGAAGCTGTGATTGCTCAACAAAAATATCAGAAGATTGCCCAACTAGATCAGTTAACTGGATTACCCAATAGAGTCATCGCAATTGATCGGTTTAACCACTCAATATCTCACGCCCATCGAGACAACACTGAAGTCGCTATGTTGTTTTTAGATCTCGATAATTTTAAAAGAGTTAATGATTCTTTAGGGCATACGGTTGGTGATGGATTATTAAAGACTATTGCTGAGCGTTTAACTTCATCGGTCAGAGAAGGCGATACGGTTTGCCGAATTGGAGGCGATGAGTTTTTGGTGGTCTTGGAAGATATTAAAGATAAAACCATTATTGCGAAAATAGCCGACAAAATACTTCATAACGTTGCATTGCCGATCATTGTAAGTGAACACCAATTAACAACGACTTGCTCTATAGGTATTGCTGTATCGCCCGGTGATGGCGAAGATTTTGATGAATTGCGAAAGAAAGCAGATACCGCCATGTATAAATCGAAGGAGTCAGGTAAAAATAACGCGGTATTTTATGACGAAGAAATGAATAAAGACATGTTAGCGCATATTGATAATGTTAATAGCATTCGCGAAGCGATCAAAAATGAAGATTTTGAGCTCTATTATCAACCCAAAGTTGACCTCAATAGCGGTAAAATATTTTCAGCTGAAGCACTTATTCGTTGGAATCGAAACGGTGAAATAGTCGGCCCAAATTCTTTTATTCCAATTGCTGAAAATACGGGTTTGATTTTAGAAATAGGCGAGTGGGTTTTAAAGGAAGCTTGCAAACAATGTAAGCAATTCCAAGAACGAGGTCTTAATGATTTTATCGTGGCGGTTAATTTATCATCAATTCAATTCAGGCGTGGAAATTTAGTTGAAGTAGTAAAAAGCGCATTAGAAAATGCTAATTTAAATGCGAGCTATTTAGAACTTGAAGTCACTGAAAGTTTGTTAATGGAGGACTCCGATAGACTAAGAAATCAAATTCGGGAATTACAAGATGTCGGAGTAACGTTTTCTATTGATGATTTTGGAACAGGTTATTCTTCTTTGGCCTATTTAAGAGATTTTGATTTTGACTTTATTAAAATTGACCGTTCTTTTACTAAAAACTCAGTGACACAAGAAAATGATTTGGCTCTTTGTGAAGCGATTGTGGTTATGGCACATAAATTAAAATTGATGGTCGTAGCCGAAGGCATTGAAACCGATGAGCAGAGAATATTTTTAAAACGAGCGGGATGTGAATTTGGACAAGGTAATTTATTTTCAGCGCCAATCCCAGCTGAAGAGTTTTGTATGCGTTTTACGTCTGGAGATACTGTTTTATTAAATTCGGAGGCCAGCGACTCTCCTTTATTGGTTTGATGTAAACAATGTTAGTTAATGCACACATTAATTATAAACCTAGCCTAAACCTCATTCCTAGCTCTGTCGTATATCCCATATCCTTTGAAGCTAGTTTACCATTTTCGTCAATTACATAATAACTAGGAAAGCCACTGATCTGGTAGTTCTTCCAAACTTCTTGATTACCAAGAAGAACTGGAATGGTAAGGTCATGTTGAGTTAAGAAATTTTCAACTTCTTCYTTGKTTTGCCAATCCAAAGCAATCGCATAAAAATTGGCAGAATCTCCTACAGATTCTTTAATAGCTTCAATATTATCAATTGACGCATGACAAACGCCACACCAATGAGCAAAAAAATAAATCAGCGTTTTTTTCGACTGTTTTGCTGGGTCAAAATGAACTAGTTCACCTTGCATACTGATTAATGAAAACGCTGGTGCTAATTGCTCTTGCTCAGTTGAAAGCATATTCCTCTGTTGCCACCAAGTAATCGCAAAGAAAATTGAAACCAGTATTATGGCTTGAATGCCCCAATCTAAAGCGATTGATTTTTTCTTTTTAGCGGGCTTAGGAGCTATATCTTTATTTTCACTGTTATTCATCTAATTTCTTTATGCTCTTTATTGATTGTCCAGTTTGCTGTTGATACCAATGCTCTAATATTTTCCAAGAAATTGAGATTGAAAAGGGCGCTAATAACTCGCCGGATTCAATCTGATGTTTAATTTCACTGGCACTAAACCATTTTGCGGATTCAAGCTCATTATCTATCAGACGTATTTCTTCGTCAGTTGTTTCACAACTAAAGCCAATCATTAGCGATGCTGGGAACGGCCAAGGCTGAGAACCATAATATTGTACATTTGTAACTCGTAATCCTACCTCTTCATAAGCTTCGCGAGCGACAGATTGCTCTAAAGATTCTCCATGTTCAGCAAATCCAGCGATGACTGAATAGCGCTTTTCTGGCCAGCTACTTTGTCTAGCTAATAGTATTTTATCTTCAGATTGTTCATCGTTAGCTTTTCGGCAAATCGAAAATATAACCGCCGGCTCAATTCTTGGAAAATGTTGTTTTTCACACTTTTTAGATAAACATTGTCGGCTGTGGCCTGAGTGGCTCATTTGAGTTTGGCTACCGCACTTAGCACAAAACTGATGGGAGAAGTGCCATGAGATTAAACCCTGAGCATAAAATATGGTTTCTAAAACAAAAGGTGGTGACGAGAAGGCTAATGTCCTAGAGTCTATCAACTCCACCTTTTCATTGATCGTTATTGAGTGATCTAATGAAACAACAAACAGATGATTTGAATCTGGATTTTCAGGTTTACTATCTTCAGGTTCAATCTGCTCTAATTTAATATTACCCAAATAAATGGAATTGGTGGGTAATTGTTTTTCTTTCTCGGCTTGAGTAAATGAAGGCCTAAATTCTTGTAAATAGGATGATTCTTGTATTTCAGATGATTGGAACAATTTGAGTTGTGAGCTTTCACATACAAAACGTCCTTTGTATACAAGGATAATTTTGCAGGAAATATCATGAAAAAACTCACTTATTTGTTGTGAGTCTTCTCGAATTTCTCCAAATCGATTAATATAAGTTTCGTTTGCGGAATCAGGTCGTTTATTCATAGACTTTGGGGAGTAAGGGATGAGAATCAGTCGCTAATAGGATTAGCAGAATAAACTAATTACTATTCTAAATCAAAACAGTTCTATATCGGTGACGGATGGATCATTATTAAACGTTTGAGAAACAAGATCTTTAACTGCTTGGTCGAAACCAACCCCCGAGCGAATGCTTTCGTACAGAATTTTTTCCTCACGCATGGTATAACTCTTTTCTATATTAGAAAATATATCTTCCCAATGCTTCTCGTCATTTTTATCACTATCGCTAAATGAGTTTATTGCATCTTGAATATTGCCTAATATATGGTTTAGACGTTGGGTCATGCGGTCATAAAATTGAAAATCGATAATGGCATTTTTCACTCGGTTTTGAGTCAAGCAATGTAATGATTGAACTTGTTTTATATCAGAAGACTGCCCACTAGATAAAAGCGCTTCAATCTCATTAAACCCCTCAACAATCTCAATAAACAACTTGCTTAGGTCATCAAAAGGTTGCTCTGTTTCTTTTAGAGATAGCGCTAATTGTGCGGCCGCTAACTGTAGAAGGGTAACCTGATTAACTAAATGGTTCATTAAGCTCTCTTTAGGGAATGAATGATAGAGTATGCCCTATTTTGGACAATTAATCGTCAATAATCATATTGAGTATAGGTAACAACAAGCAAAATGTAATTCTTTTTACTAAACTAATTATAGGCTTTGATGGTTAGAAGCTTGGTTCAAATTGAGCACTTGCTCTGGTAGATAATAAAATCACTAATTGTCCCTTTTCTTGACATTTAAAGGGTTAGAACGTATGTTTAAAACAGTCGTTTGAATTGGTGGTTTTAATAAGGTTTAAAATCTTATTTCGAGCATGAAATTGAGCTTATAATTACATAAATAAGGACAATAAAACTTGATATCAACAAAGGAAAAAATTCTTAACGAAGCCGAAAAATTATTCGCTGAACAAGGGTTTGCAGAAACTAGTCTTCGAATGATTACTGCTAAGGCAGATGTTAATTTGGCTTCAGTTAATTACCATTTCGGCTCTAAAAAGACACTGATTCAAGCTGTTTTTGAGCGATTTATGGATAGAATCACTAATGACATTAGCCATGAAATGGAGCAACTAGCGCTCAAAGAAGAGCCTATTGAGGTTGCCGATGTTTTACAAACGTTAAAACAACCGATAAAAAATCTGGATAAATTCCGGCCAGATGGTGCGGGTGTTTTTATGAATTTGCTCGGGCGTTCTTATGCCGAGACTCAAGGTCATATTAGACGATTTGCGATGGACAAGTATTCTCACGTTTTTAATCGTTTTGTTGGATTTCTTCAAATATCTAGCCCACATTGCGAGCCGTCAGAGATGTTTTGGCGTTTACATTTTATGTTAGGTTCTTTTATTTTTAGTTTGGCGGGGCATAAAGCATTGCAGGAAATTGCAGAAAGTGACTTTCAGCAAAGTGTTTCTATTGATCAGATTATTGATAAATTGATCCCTTTTATGTCTGCTGCTTTTTCGCATAATGAAGCCGGCTTCTAAAGCACTCATTTGGCATGAAAATATTTAATAAAGAAGAATACACTGAAAAGGAACTTTCATTAATTCAATCTGAGAATCGCAAGCAATACCTTCAGCTTTTTAAAAGTACGATATTTGTACAAACTACCTTGCCCTTGATATTGTGTTATATCTTTTACGCCTTTCTTCCTACAATCGTTCTAATAACCTGGTTTGTTGCGACACTAATTATCACGTTATTAAGAGTATACGTTAATTATTTTTGGTATCGAGATGACTTTGATGCTCGTAAAACTAAGGTGTTTGAGTTTGTTTCTTTATTTTTTTCATTTTTATCAGGCTGTTTATTGGGAGTGACGGTTTTAATAATAGATTTTTCTCAATACCCTGAGGCGTCGGTTTTTCTGATTTTGGTTGTTTTTGGCTTTTCTGTTGGTACCGTAGGGATTGGGAGCTATTGGTTTGAGCATTTCCTAGTTTATAATATTACCGTTTTCTTTATTTACATCGTTGTATATTTTGTCGGTTTTCCAGAAAGTTATTATTCACTCGCACTCTACTTAATGGCTTTTCTCGCATTTATGATACAAATTGTTTTAACGTTTCATAAAAATAATGCACAAAATTTTTGGCTAATAAAGCGTAATGAAAAAATGGCTAATGCTCTAGCTGAAAAGAAAAAACAGGCAGAAGAGTTTGCGGATTCTCGAACTCGATTTTTAGCTTCTGCAAGCCATGATTTACGCCAACCACTTCAGGCTTTAAATCTATTTTTGTCGGTTTTAAAAACGGAGATAGATACCGACAAAGGTCAAAGGATTTTTAACCAACTAGAAAAATGTACCGATGACTTTAACGAATTACTCGAGTCAATATTAGATATTTCTAAAATTGATGCTAACACGTTAGTTGTTGAAAAAGATGTTTGTTCTCTGAATGATATTTTTGATAATTTGAAACGGCAATTCCAATTGCAAGCAAGTGATAAGGGGTTGAATCTATCAATAGATATGACCGAATATCATTTGTATGCAGATGCTGTTTTATTACAAAGAGTTCTGAATAATATCGTAGGTAATGCAATTCGCTACACAAATAGTGGCTCCATTGAAGTTAAATGCGTCTCTCAAGGGGATCACTTAATGATAGAGATCTCGGATACTGGACCAGGTATCAATAAGGAAGAGCAAAATAAAATATTTGAAGAGTTTTATCAATTAAACAACCCTGAACGAAATCAAAAAAGAGGGTTAGGGCTTGGACTTTCAATTGTTAAAAGGCTATGTCAATTAATGAATATACCTTTGACTTTAAATTCAAAAGAAAACCAAGGAAGTAATTTTATACTGGTTGTTCCATTAAGTAATAATGTAAAACCCATTGAGTCGATTAAAAATTTAGATGTTGRACTGCGTTTAAATGCTAAAAGGGTATTAGTCATTGATGATGATGCTAGTATTAGAGCTGGTTTAGAAGCTCTTTTAGTACAGTGGGAATGTCAGGTGATGACCGCTGAATCAGGAAATGGTGCTTTAAAAATGTTAGATAACTCTAGTTTTATTCCTAATTTAATTATCGCTGATTACCGATTAAGAAATAATAAAACAGGGGTTGAGGCGATCAATAAAATTAAGGCATTTCTTAACAATGAATCACTACCAGCCATKATCATTAGTGGTGATACGGAACCATCTCGATTAAAAGAGGTGGCTAACAGTGGTTATATTTTATTACATAAACCGGTAAGACCTGCTCAGCTTAGAATGATGATTCAAAGAAGCTCTTAACCGAACTGCTTAACCGAACAGATTATTCTTTCTCTAGTATTTTAAGGTGTTCTGCCTTACGAATACAATCCATTCTATTTTTTGCACCTAAAATTTTGAAAATTGATTGTAAGTGAGATTTTACCGTTGCTTCGCTAATACATAAAACAGAAGCAACGCCTTTATTACTAAGACCTGCCGTTACTACTTTGAGTATTTCCAATTGTCGACTAGTAAGCATTGTTTGCGTATTTTTCATTGCGTGTTTCGATATTTTGTTTAAACCTAAAGCAATCGATTTTGGAATAACAATTTCGCCTTTTTCTATTTTGATTAATGCACTAGCCAATTGATCCGCGGTCCAAGTTTTGGGTAAAAAACCTAAAGCACCAAAGTCCAAAGTTTTCTGAATTATTTGTAAGTCTTCTTTTGCAGACATTATTACTACTGGTGTGTGAATATTTCTTGATATCAAAGCTTTCATAAAAGTGAGCCCACTCATTTCCGGCATGGATAAATCGAGTATGACGAGATCTGTGTCTGTATTACATTTAAGAAACGCAAAAGCATCCACCGCTTTATGAACGGACGTAATATCAAAATCTGGATTTTTTGAGGTTAATGACTCTTTTAGTCCATTACTAAATAATGGATGGTCGTCTAAGCTGAGTATTTTCATAGGCTAAGTATTTTCAAATCTTTATTTTTCTATCGGTGAATTGTCTATTAAATTGATGAATAAAATTTTAGCACTTTTATTTGGATAAGATGCGTGCTTATTCGAAAAAAACATCCTTAAGTATGAGTAATTATTTCACATTAATCTAAAAACCATCCTTTAGTATGATTCGAGATTTGGATATTTAGGCTTTAATAGGTTTTCAATCTGCAAAAACCAATTAAAGGTAAAACCTATGTCTGCATTGCAAAAAGGGCGAAATTTTCTCGTCTTATTTATATTTATTTCTTTATTCTCCGGCTGTGGAGGGGGAAGTGATTCTCCTGATCCAACACCTCCACCAGTGCTTAGCAGTGATGCTACTCTGTCTGGCTTAACGGTTTCCGCCGGAGATTTGTCACCTAGTTTTGGCGCAAGTACAACAAGCTATACTGTTAATGTTGCTAACTCAGTAGATTCCACAACTTTCACACCAACGTCAACCAATGCTAATGCATCTATTAGCATTGGATCTTCTAGCATTAGTTCAGGTTCTGCAAGTCAATCGTACTCACTGGCCGTAGGTGTAGCCAATTTTGACATTGTAGTCACAGCCGAAGATGGAACCACCACGCAAACTTATACGGTTGAAGTAACAAGAGCGGGCAGTGACGATGCTACGCTATCTAATATCACATTTTCTTCAAGTGGTTTACTTGAGCCAGCGTTTGATTCAAGTATTACTGACTATACAATCGTTTTAGCCAACGAAACAGAGTCAACAACTCTCACCGCAACGTCTACTCACGCAGAAGCGACATTAACGGTGAATGGTTCTGCGGTAGGCTCTGGTACTGCAAGTCAATCAATTGCACTGGCTGTTGGTGATACTAGTATTAATGTGGTTGTTACCGCTGAAGATGCTACAACAAGCCAGACTTATACGGTTGTAGTGACTCGAAATGAACCATCTCTCGTATCACTCGAATTAATTGATCCAAACCCAAGTCAAAGTTCTAATTTTGGTAGAGATGTATTGATTTTAGAAAATGGCAATATTGTTGTTACTGACTCTAACGATTCTAGTATTGTTCCCAATAATGGAGCGGTGCATTTATACAGCCCTAGCTCAAGTACACCGATTGCAAGTTTGTATGGTGATCAAGCTAATGATGAATTGGGAAGTAAAGGCGTTAAAGAGTTAAGCAATGGAAATTTTGTCATTCTAACGGGCTTTGATGATTTTGATGATGGTGGCAATATAATTTCGGGTGCAGGTTCAATTACTTTGGTTAACGGAATGACAGGTGCCATAATCGGTACACCTTTGCGTGGCGATCAAGCGAATGACCGTTTTGGAGATGGTGCTAACGCGGTGACGATTTTGGAAAACGGTAATTATGTTGTTATGGCTAGAGAAGATGACGATTTAGCTGGTGGTATATTGGATGCCGGTTCAGTCACACTTGTAAATGGAGACACTGGAGCAATTATTGGTACGCCAGTAATAGGAGACGATGTTTCTGATCAGATGGGAAATAACGGTATCACCGTGTTACCCAATAATAATTATGTCATTCTTACAGAGCGTGATGATGATGGTATCAATATGGATTCTGGTTCAGCGATTTTAATCAATGGTAGCACTGGCGCAATGATTGGCACGCCATTACGTGGTGTCAAAAACGATGAGAGGTTTGGCAACCGAGCTATTGCATTAAACAACAATAACTATGCCGTTTTATCAACCGGGGTTGACAATGGGGCAATATTAAATGCTGGCTCTGTGACACTTGTGGATGGTACAACGGGAAGTATCATTGGTACTCCAATTCGCGGTGACTCTACCAATGATAACATCGGGCAATCAGGTTTAGCGTTGGATAACAATAATTTTGTTGTTGCATCTGGACGTGATGATGTTGATGGTATTTTTGACGCTGGATCGATTATGCTAATAAATGGCATAACAGGGGAATTGATTGGTACGCCTTTGTCTGGCGATAATGCTAGTGATTGGTTGGGCGAAACTAGCCTAACAGCATTAATCGGCAACGACAATTTTGTTGTAACATCGTTATTAGACGATAATGGTGCAGTGATTGATGCAGGATCAATTATGCTAGTTAATGGTAACACCGGTGCAATAATTGGTACGCCTTTCAGAGGGGATATTGATACCGATCGTGTTGGTAACGGCGGTACTGTTGCGTTAGACAATGGCAATTATGTAGTCACTTCCTATTTTAAACATATGGGTTCAATTCACGATGTTGGCATGGTTCATTTATTTAATGGTAAAACAGGCACTATTGTCGGCACACCAATCGAAGGGCAAACGGCTTTCGATAGAATCGGTCGAGCTGGCGTTATCGCATTGGGAAATAGTAATTTTGTTATTTCCACTTCCGGTGATGATAACAACGGAACACTAGAGGATGCAGGATCCGCTATTTTAGTTAACGGTTTAAATGGAGATGTTATTAACACTTTAAGAGGTGCTCAGGCCTTTAATGAGTTTGCAAGCTTTGGCGCTACTGCACTAGCTAACAATAACTTTGTGATTCTGTCACCAGACGATTTAGATGAATTAGGTTCAGTGACCGTTGTGGATGGCTCATCCGGCGATATCATAGGAACACCGACTGCTGGGTTAACCGAAAGTGATCTTATAAATAGTGCCATAACGGCATCAAAAACAGGTAGCCATTTTGTTATAGGCGCGAAAGATTGGGATAATAATGGTGTATTGAACTCTGGTTTTGTGAAGATCATTGTAGAAGAAAATGAGCAACAGCCATAGTTTTGATAGATCATTTAGTATAAATTTTTAACAATTGGATAAGCGGAACTATACTGAACTATAGTTCCGCTTTAGTTTTAGTTTTTCGTTTCTTAAGGTTATGAAATGATGACTGAAACTCATTTAAATAAAGGAGTAATAAAAATGAATAAACACAAAACCAGCGTTTTATCACAAAGCTTTTTAAGCGTTACCTTTCTAACATTACTAACATTTCTGACTTTTTTCGCTAGTAATGCTTTTGCAAATTCATCACCCAAATCAGAGCCTACACGCTGTGTTTACCCTGGGCCTTTAGGTGGTACAACACTCTATAATAATAGTTATGTAGCGCTTAAGTCAGATCCTAAAACTGTAATTGAACAGTGTGAATATGGTTCAAGCTGTAGACAAGATAACAGGTTAGACAATGGTAAGGCACAATGTATTCGATCAACGACTAATGTAGAAAGCCCTTATTACAACTATGCTTGTGGCGCATACACGGAGCATATTCTTTTTCAAACAAATCTTGAGGTTGATTGCCGTTGTCGAGTGACGGGAACGGGTCATAAGTATCTAAATCCTAAGGATAAAAACGTTGATCCTGAAGAAGGAATTGTGAACTGTGCAAATCCAAATAAACAGATGAAAAGCAAATGGCCCGTAAAATATGGAAAGGGACCAAAGTTTGATGTTTGGTACAAAGAAAGTGGTATTACAAGATGGACAGGAGGGATTTTTCGGCCAGAAACGCGTGAGTTTTTTTCAGTTGTAAGATGGACTAATCCAAACTATCAAAAAGCAGGGACTATTGTTGCTTGGAACATAGACACTAAAAATAGACGAGTTGTATCTGGACTGTACCCTGATAAGCGCCGAGGAATGAAAGAATATGGTTCAGGATACTTATCAGATGGAATACAAAAAAGTCATAAAAAACAGCCTCTAACTGGTCCTTCTATTATGAAGTGGGGTAGTGATGGTATGATTTATCTTTTAGCAGGTGGTTCTGGTGAGTCGACTGATAAGCGCCGTGAAATTATTAAAATTGATCCAGATACAGGTGCTCGTTCGCTAGTTTGGAAAGCAAAAAATGCTAAATATTCACCAAAAGCAGATGAGAAATATGGGCAATGTTATCGTCCAAATGGAAAATATCCGAAGAAGAGTAGTGTAGGAATCATGGCATTAGCTTTTGCAATGGGACCTGATGATGAATTTTATCTCTCTATGCGTGATGTACGCGCAGGAGATGGTATCTTGAAAATTAGTGCTGATGCTAAAACTTGTACACCTATTTCTGTTTGGGGAAATGCAAAAGGACATAATCCAGGTGGAAAACAAAAAAAAGCACCAGCCTATGAACACATTGGGAAAGGTAAATTTATACAGTTCCCAGTAAAAGGCATGCTCTATCATGATGACCCAGAGAACGGACCAATGATTTTGGGCGTATCAAAAGGTGATATGTATTCATTCGCTCTTGAAGATGGTTTTCGTTCATTAGAAACTTTTGAAAATAGAACATACAGTGGTATTGGATATACAAGAATGGTTTATATGGAAAAAGATGGGCGTGGTTTTATAATGGCGACAGGTAATGATAGTGGTTCTCATGCAATGGTTGAATTAGGTGTTGGTACGAGAGAGCCTATTCTAGCCGATGCAAAAGGTAATCAGGATCCTATTTTTAAATCTGCTTATGGTGTTCGTAGAAGTGTTAACATGAACGGAGCACTTGGAAATGCAAATAGAATTACTATGGGAGGAATGATGATTGACCCTCAAAACCCAGATATAGTGTATGGAGTGTTAGCATGGGGTGGTTTGGTGCAACTAGAGCTTTCTACCTTTAATAGTATGACTTGGTCGTATTAATCGCTCCTATTAACCTTTGATTTATAGCCGTTTTCCTGACTATTGAAGGGAAGCGGGTATAAAAGGTGAAACCCTAACTGTGTCAATAGATAAAGCTGGTACAAAAATAAGACAGTCAATAACGATTGAATTAATTCCTAAAAAATCAAATTTGAGTATAATGTTCCATTAAATATTTTTTAAAACTAAAGATATGGTTTTGGAACATGATATAACCATCAATGGCTAAATTCCCTAAAAATAATAAGCCTTCAGCCCCTAAGTCGCGTATTTCTAAAAAAGCGAAACACTTTAATCAAGGTGATGCTTTACCTGCTTGGCGTGAAAAAATCCATGAGGTTATTTTTGAAGCGGATACACCTCTAGGTAAATTCTTCGATATATCGCTGATTGTCATTATCTTGTTTAGCGTAATAGCGGTCATGTTAGACAGTATGAGTTCTTTTCATAGCGAGCATGGTGAATTATTAAGACTTGCAGAATGGGGATTTACAGGGTTATTTGCGTTTGAGTATATTCTGCGATTAATTAGTGTTAGAAAACCATTGTTGTATGCAACAAGTTTTTTGGGGGTCATCGATTTAATGTCGATTTTACCCAGTTTTATTGCTTTACTGTATCCTGGCGCCGAAACTCTATTAGTTGTCCGTATATTAAGAGTATTACGAATTTTTAGAATATTTAAACTGGCGGAATATTTAGGTGAAGCAAATGCGTTAGTATTAGCACTTAAAGGTAGCCAAAAGAAGATCTCAATATTTTTATACACGGTCTTTATTTTTGTTGTGATTTTTGGCTCAGTTATGTATTTAGTTGAAGGAGAGGAGAATGGTTTTACTAGTATTCCTCGTTCAATATACTGGGCAATTATTACTCTGACTACCGTAGGTTATGGCGATTTAGTGCCTAGAACAGACTTTGGTCAGATGATCGCTGCAGCCGTTATGATATTAGGTTACGCAATAATTGCCGTGCCAACAGGGATCTATAGTGCAGAACTCGCAAAGGTAGTGACAAATAGTAAAGTTAATGATTTTAAAAGTATAGAAATAACTAGGATAGCTTGTGAAAATTGCGGTGAAGATGGACATGATGCGGATGCGGGGTTTTGTAAATATTGTGGTTCGACGTTATGACGAATAATCAAACAGGCTATAACGAACTTATGATGACGGAAAAATTGCGTCTAGAATACCTTTCTGAGATGCAGATAACCTCTTGGGAGTTAAGAGAGCCATTTAAGTTACCTGAATTAGCTTGCGAAGATGTTACTGATAACAACCCCGATGTGTTAAATGCTCAAGCAGAGGCAAATGATAAGGTATTTGAACTCCCTAAAGAAAAAATAACCGACTCAACCTCAAAAGACATAAAGCAAGTTAGCTCAGTAGATAAAATAAAAGAGATAGTAAACGTAAACAATTCTGCAGATAACGATAAAGTCTTAAAGCCAGTAGAATCAAATCCAGTTGCTTCAAAGCCAGAACCATTGAAGCCAGCATCCTCCAAAACCGAAAAAAAGCAGTACTTGAATTTAGTGAAATGGAGTAGTGCTAAGTACATGCAAATGGTTCCTCAACAAACTGGCTCCAATGACAATAACTCGATGATTGNAAAAAATGTTCTGATCATCTGTCGGCATAAAATAGACCAACCTGCTAATAGTTTTGCTAGTAAGCGAGGCCCAAGTAATTTTATGCAAGATTACCTTAAAACATTAGTTGAATTTGGATTGCAAATTAATTTACGGATTAATATTCAACTAGCACATTTAGCCACAGCTGGTTTAGGTGAAAGTAGCATAACAATTGAGTCCTACTTTGAAAAACAACAACCTGATTGTTCCTTAGTTTTAGGTGACGAGACGGTTGAGAATTTGATCGATAAATCGAGTGATGTGAAGAGTATTCGTTGCCGTCTAAATAAATTTTCTTTTAATGCAAACGCTGAAGCAATTGCTAGTTATCATCCTTTTGATTTGATTTCTAATCCACGCCTTAAATCGCTTGCCTATGAAGATATTCAATTTCTGGTCAGTCATTTAAGTCATGTAACTAGTTAATTCTAGGTTAATTAGAGTCGAATTTAAGAGATAGTCATTATTAAGTATGTGTGAGCAAAAACTATTTATTAGACAAGCAAGAATTAATGAATTAGATTCAATCTTACACAATGAAAACTTGTGTTACCAATTTCCATGGTCAAAAAAAATGCTTGAGGATTGCTTATTAAATCAGCATTTGTCTTTGGAACTCAACATTTTTAAACATAAAGAAAACGAAAGCAAATATGTGTTTCTGGTGATGGTATTTGACGATAAAATAATAGGTCATTTAATTGTTCAAAAAGTCGTTGATGAATTTCATTTACATAATATTTGTATTTTACCAAGCCAACAAGGCAAAAGGCTGGGGCAAAAGTGGATGGACTATTTGATGCTTCTGGCGACTAAGCTTGAGATAACGCAGGTGATTTTGGAAGTGAGGGAGTCGAATTTAACGGCGATAAATTTATACGAAAAAAACAGATTTCATACTATAGGTATCAGGAAGAAATATTATCAACAATCAAGTCTTGGTGAAGCAGAAAATGCTGTTATTTTAAAATGGAGTGCTAGATAAATTTATTACGGATATTATTGATTGTTTCAATTAGCTAGTTAAAACTCTGCACTTTAGGCTTTCGCATTACTTTCTGGTGTTACGTGAAGCACTTAACTCGATCGTCAACGTAAATGTTATTGCCGTTTAAAGGCTACCAACCTAACTCTAGTCAATAAATACCATGCCGAACCGACAGCTATCATTCCGACCTTAAGCGCATCCATAATGTTGTTAACTTCTCTTCCACCAACATACCAAAGTAAAACACCGAGTAGGAATACCACTAAACTACCAGTGGCTTGCATTTGCAGTGAATATTTACGTTTAATTCTAGCTAATGTGTTTTTAGAAGCTATTTGTTCGTCGGTTAATCCTGACACCGATCGATTGTTTATCAAATCAAAATTACAGTTTGAACAAGTTTTAGCTTTACTTGAAATGTTGTCATTGCATGACGGGCAACTAATGATTGCCATAAAGTAGAATTCCTATTGATAATAAAGAAATTATTGTAACCCGATTTTGCACCAAACTCTCTTCCATTTTGCGTTTAATCTAGATTTAAAGACTAGATTAATTCATTTACGATAATTCAGAAACGCCTTTATATGCTACACTTTGAATATAATAAGCTTAATAAAACCTAAACATGTTAAAACTAGATGACTTTTTTGGATTAAAGCTCGAAGAGGAGCGATCAGATATATCATCGTTGCTAAATCTAATTGGCGTTGACTATCAAATCAATCAGACCAATGTTGTTAGAAAAATTGCGGCGTCAAACGGTATAGACTCACCTATTGTCGGTGTGGCTAGACGTCAGCAGTTTTTAAAAATGATAAAGCCGTTACTAGTAAGCGATATGCTCAAATATGATGCTAATTACTACACCAAAGAAGTGAATACTTCATCTCAGCATGATCGACGCTATTGTTCTGAAGAAAAGTTAATCCTCGTCGCATCGGTGATTGCTTCCACTAAAAGTTTAAGGGTATTAAAGGCTGATCCTAATATAATGAGTGAGAAAAACATCCGAGAAAACGCTTTTGTAGGTACTAGATTTGACAAAATGTGGGATCTTTTAACTAAAGAAACTCAACATATTGTTGATGCTTTTAGAAAGTCCAAAAAATAGGCAAAAAAATACCGGACAGATTGGCAGATCAGGCCGGTTAATGGTTCCATGACAAGAACCTAGGGGAAAACTAAAAAATATTTACTTGCTTATTAGCTATGACGTCAGGAAATCCATAAAGTTTTATTTTAAATTCAAATACATGTAATTATTTGTGTATTATGATTTCAATCGGATCTAAGTGAATAGAAGATAGTTAATATATTAGACTATAAGGGTAAGCTGTAATAAGTTAAGAGATAAGAATTAAAAATGAATAGATTCAACTGGTTAAATTGAAATACGGCCTAAAATGACGGCGACCAATGCAATTTAAGCATGAAAAACGATGTTTTAACGCTAAATCGTTCTATCAAAAAAACGTTATAGTTTAGTTAACAGAGATTAGTTTGATAAGTTACTTAGGTTTTATGGGTAAACCGAAACTCGATTACGACCTGTTTCCTTAGAATGATAGAGTGCTTTATCTGCATTACCTAACAGTAAAGTAACATCTTTTGTTGTTTCGCTAGAGCATATTCCTATACTTGCGGTAACTTTAATGAGTCGATTGAAGCTAACTCTCAGTTTTTGAATCTCTTTTCTAACACGCTCCGCAATGAAATGAGCACCACCTTCACTAGTATTGCTCAGAATCACAACAAATTCTTCTCCACCATATCGATAAACTTCATCGGAACGACGAATCGTTTGACGAATAATTTCTGCAGTTGCTTTTAAGATTTTATCACCGGCGATATGGCCGTAGTTATCGTTTACCGCTTTAAAGAAATCAATATCGATCATCATTATCGAAAATTCAGTTTTATGTCTGCGGTATGCATGGCATTCTTTATCTAAAGCTTCATCGAAAGCCGCGCGATTAAAGATCTGAGTTAAAGGATCCTTGTGTGCTTGAGCAATGGCATTATGGTATAAAAGCGCATTTCTTAACGGATAAATTAGTAAAGAAATGATCCGTTCCAGTAACTGAGTTTCGCGGATAGTAAAAGGCGTTTTACGAGTACAAAGCAATTCACCTAATTGATCCCCTTCCAATACTAAGCGATATTTACAGTGGTGTTTTTCACGCTGACCCGCTTGATAAGAAAATTCAATGTCTTCATTGTTATAGCCGACTGAATCACARGGAACTAAATCGGCDGTTTGTTCGCAGAAAGTCTGTARYAGAGGGGTTAATTCAATGGATTGTTGTAATTTAAGCGATAGTCTAGATATCCCTTCTAGGTTTTCTAGCTGGGTATTATTTCTGTAATCATCTAATCCGATGACTTTTTCTGCTGATGTCGTTTCCATAAGGCTATTTATATCATATTTAGGTCATTGATACTGTATTTTTATAACAAGCAAATCTTGTGCCAGCCGTTGCGAGGTAAGTAAAAACAGTGACTTATGATTGTTGAGAGTGTGGTTGATGTACTTAGTCAATAATTCGACAGTTGCAAATTGTACTCATTTTTAACCAATTTATACTAATAAAATATGATTGAACGGGTAGTTTACGATGAATACTTATTGGGCATTAATCGATAGGCCGTTAACTTGCTTGCTATCTTTACCCATTAAATATAAATAGCTTGGCATTAACGCTAAAGGTTTTGTTAATTTGCTTTTATCTTCGGCCGGGTATGCTGTAGCGCGCATTTTCGTTTCTGTAGCACCAGGATTAATGGCGTTAATTCTGACATTAGTTTTTTCAAGTTCGTCTGCTAATACTTGGGTGAATCCTTCAATAGCGAACTTTGATACAGCATAGGGACCCCAATAGGCTCGACCAATTTTTCCAACTCCGGATGAGGTCGTAATTATAGAAGCGCTATTAGACTTTTTGAGTAAAGGCAAACAACTGTGAGTTAATAAATAAACAGCATTAATATTAACCTGCATTAAATCAAGCCAACTAGCTGGCTCAGTAAACTCAATCGGGGCAAGTTCACTTACCATTGCAGCATTGTGAACAATCCCATCTAATTTCCCAAACTCGTTTTCAATTGTTTCACTCAACTTTTGGTAGTCATAGGTCGTAGCTTTAGAAAAATCGAGTGGTAAAATCGCGGGTGTTGCGTACCCAGCGCTGATTATTTCATCATAAACGTTTTCAAGTCTCTGTATATTACGTCCGTGCAGGATGACTGTCGCGCCGTATTCTGCATAAGTTTTAGCAACGGCTTTGCCTATACCATCGCTTGAACCTGTGATTAAGATGACTTTCTTTTTTAATAGGTCTTTAGGCGCAGTGTAAGTTTTATGATCCATTGATTTACTAGAGTTTGGCATCGATGCTTAAATGTTAGCTTAAATTATGAGTGTGATTATATCATGCTCAGGTTCATAGATTACCAAATTAAATCATCAGGGATTTCATATTCAGCATAAGGATCATCTTCTTCAATTTCTGGTTCTTCATACTTCAACGGGATAATGATATCGTCAGAGCGTTGTTGAATTTTGATTGCAACCATTTTAGGTACTAAGACAAATCCATTGTTAAATCGTGCGATTGCTAGTAAACCGTAGCTGATGTGTTTGTGAACTTCTTCAGATACTTCAATTTTTTTGATTTTATTTTCATCGGTAAAATTAAAGGTAACGGATGGTTTTCCGGTCCTTTGCTGGTTTACTTGTATAAGTTGCTTTATTTGAGCTTGAATCGCAATCGCTTCGGCTTTTGCGTTCTTTTCTTGATTCAAATTTCTAGCATTTTCTGCTTGCTCGGCCATTTGCTTTTCTGCAGCTTGCTTATCTTCATCAATCGTTTCAATTTTATGCTTACGATTAATTTTAGCTTGTTTACGTTTGGCGCTTTTGGCTTTGGTGGCATTGTCTTTACTGACAAGCCCAGCTTTGAGTAATTGATCTTGAAGTGAGGACATTGTATTTAAAAATTTTAGTGGATATTGAACCGTATTATATTCGTAAATTCGATGACTTTAAAGATAAAGAAAAAAACAGATAGTAATTTACCACAGAGGACACAGAGGACACAGAGAAGACAAGGTTAAATAACACTCTCGTTCTTAATTATCAGATGAAGTTTTCTCTTACTCTGTAACCTCTGTAACCTCTGTAACCTCTGTGCCTCTGTGGTAAAGTCTTGTATCTTGTATCTTGTATCTTGTATCTTGTATCTTTTACATATTGATAGCATCATTTGGATCAACATAGTCAAATCCAAGATTATCTGCAACGCTATGACAAGTCACAACACCTTTATGTACATTCAAACCATTCATTAAATGTGCATCTTTTTCTAGAGCAACTTTGTAACCGTTATTGGCAATACTAATGATGTAAGGAAGAGTYGCATTGTTTAAMGCGAATGTTGATGTTCTTGGYACCGCTCCGGGCATATTYGCYACACAATAATGTACAATATCGTCAACAATATAGGTAGGATCATCGTGGGTTGTTGCTTTAGATGTTGCGAAACAACCGCCTTGATCAATCGCCACATCGACGACTGCCGCTCCATGCTTCATACGTTTTATCATATCTTCTGTTACTAATTTTGGTGCTGCAGCGCCTGGAATAAGCACGCTTCCAATCACTAAATCGGCTGATAAAACATGTTGTTCTAAAGCATCTTTACTAGAGAAAACGGTTTCAAGCTGTGCGCCGAATTGAGCATCGAGTTTTCTTAATACATCAATAGAACGGTCAAGAATTACTACATTAGCGCCCATTCCAATTGCCATTTGAGCAGCGTTTGAACCAACTACACCGCCACCGATGATAACAACTTTTGCCGGTGACACACCTGGAACACCGCCTAACAACATACCAAGACCGGCATTTGATTTTTCTAAACATTGAGCGCCAGCCTGTATTGACATGCGTCCTGCTACTTCAGACATTGGTGCTAATAAAGGCAAACTACCATTATTTGCTGTGACTGTTTCATAAGCAATACAAACAGCTTTACTTGCAATTAGATCTTTGGTTTGTGGTAAATCAGGTGCTAAATGCAGGTAGGTGAATAAAATTTGGTCTTCTCTAAGCATTGCACGTTCATTCGTTAATGGTTCTTTTACTTTGACAATCATTTCAGCCTGAGCAAAAATTTCCTCTGCGCTATTTCGGATTTCTGCACCGGCATCGATATATGCTTGGTCGTCAAAACCAATACCATTTCCCGCATTTGTTTCAACAATGACTTTATGACCATGGCTAATTAGTTCTCTAGCACTTGCGGGAATCATTCCAACACGGTATTCGTGGTTTTTTATTTCTTTAGGTACACCGATTAACATTTCTTCATTCTCCAGTCTAAAAAACAGTACAAGGTAAACAATTTGATACAAAGTAATTCGCTAGTTTACAGGGGTTTATGTAGATATTTCGACTTTATTAACCATATTTACGATATATAATATTGTGAATGTGTATTTTTGTAGTTATAAATGTATAATCAATAGCTTCTATCCCGATCTCTCTACGGTGGTAATTTAAGTGGCGGAAAACAATACAGAAATTGATAGGATCGATAAATCGATACTTAGAGAGTTGCAAGTGCATGGTCGTTTAGCTAATGTCGAGTTAGCAAGACGAGTTGGTTTAAGTCCTACGCCGTGTTTAGAAAGAGTTAAAAGGCTAGAGTCTAGTGGCTTTATTACTGGATACGAAGCTGTTTTATCACCTCAAAAACTTCAAGCATCTTTATTACTTTTTGTAGAAATTCGTCTTAATCACACGTCGCCAGATGTTTTTAAGGATTTCAAAAAGGCTGTAATCGAATTACCTCAAGTGTTAGAGTGTCACTTAGTTTCAGGCGATTTTGACTACCTAGTTAAAGCAAGAGTAGCGGACATGGTTTCATACCGAGTTTTATTAGGTGAGACCTTATTAACCTTACCTGGTGTTAGTGCATCAAGAACCTATGTGGTTATGGAAGAGGTTAAAGAAACAAGAGCTTTGCAAATAAACTAATACACTAAATATTGTCATTCAAATCATTTTAACCACTTAATCTAAGACCTTACTTACTAAAATATGAACGAATTATCTAAACAAAATAACATGAAAGGTAGCAATAATCCTGTAGCAGATATTCTTATGATCAGGGTTAAAGAAGGTAGTTTTATTTTGCTTGTCGCTATTTCTGTTTTTCTTCTTATTTCTCTATTTAGCTTTTCACCTAATGATCCGGGTTGGACTTTGGCAACCTCAGTAACAGAAGTTGAAAATGCTAGTGGTAGAGCAGGTGCTTGGTTTTCTAGTCGCTTTTTACATTTATTTGGTTATTTGGCGTTTATCTTTCCCTTTATGGTGATTTATTCGGGTTACTTATTATTTAGAGAGCGAAAAAACACATTACCCAATAGCTTTATGTTTTGGTTTTTTCGTTTATTTGGATTGGTTTTTACGCTTTTATTAGGTGCAGCAATATCTTCTCTTCATTTTGTAGAACCGGATATGGCTGATTCTTATTTATCCGGTGGAATCGTTGGCAAATTGTTATCGGATTTATTAGTTTCTTGGTTTAATTCTATTGGTGCTACATTATTATTATTAGCATCGTTTTTTGCATCCATGACTTTATTTACCGGTATTTCTTGGTTTCAGCTAATGGACTGGATTGGAAAAAATACATTAAATTTATTTGCATGGTTAGCAAGTGTCTATCGAGATCGTTTGGATAAATATCGTGATAATAAAGCTCAAAAAGACGTGCAGGAAAAACGTGATGAAACGTTTCATAGAAAGCGCATAGAAATAGAAAAAAGAAAACCGGTCAAAATTGAAAAAGAAGTGAAGCGAATTGAACCAAGTTTAAGAGTTGAAAAAGAGCGTCAAAGTAGTTTGTTTGACGAACCGGTGGTAGGCGAGCTTCCTCAAGTGAGACTATTGGACGAACCTCAAGCGCCTCAACATAGTTTGTCGGACGAAACGTTAGAAGCAATGTCACGTTTGGTTGAATTAAAATTGGCTGACTTTGGTGTAACTGCGGTGGTTGTTGCAGTTCATCCTGGGCCTGTTATCACCCGTTTTGAACTGGATTTAGCCGCCGGAATAAAAGTTGCAAAAATTTCGGGACTTGCGAAAGATATGGCTAGAGCGATGTCGACATCAAGCGTACGTGTGGTTGAAGTCATTCCAGGCAAACCTTATATTGGAATTGAAATCCCTAACGAAAACCGTGAGATTGTTCGCTTAAAAGAAGTGATCGCCAGTAAAGCTTTTGATCAATCAAAATCACATTTAACCATGGTGCTAGGTAAGGATATTTCTGGTGCGCCAACGGTGATTGATTTGATTAAAATGCCTCATTTATTGGTGGCGGGTACGACTGGCTCAGGTAAGTCAGTTGGGCTTAATGCGATGCTAGTCAGTATTTTATATAAGTCTTCACCAGAAGAAGTTCGCATGATCATGATTGATCCAAAAATGCTAGAGCTTTCTGTTTATGAAGGCATTCCTCATTTATTGACGCCTGTAGTCACCGATATGAAAGAAGCTGCAAATTCTTTACGATGGGCGGTTGCAGAAATGGAACGCCGTTATCAATTAATGTCTGCTTTAGGAGTGAGGAATTTAGCTGGTTTTAATAAAAAAATTACTGATGCAATTAAGAAAGGCGAGCCAATCAAAGATCCTATTTGGAAGCCTACCGATGGATTAGAAGAAGAGACGCCTGAGTTAACTACTTTGCCAAAAATAGTCATAGTGATTGATGAACTTGCCGACATGATGATGATTGTTGGAAAAAAAGTTGAAGAATTAATTGCTCGTATTGCTCAAAAAGCAAGAGCCGCTGGTATTCATCTTATACTCGCAACACAAAGACCTTCTGTTGATGTTATCACTGGTTTAATCAAAGCGAATATTCCTTCACGAATTGCATTTCAAGTATCATCAAAAATTGATTCTCGAACCATTTTAGATCAAATGGGTGCCGAGCAATTATTAGGGCAAGGCGACATGTTATACCTTCCCGGTGGTACCAGTATTCCTATTCGTGTACATGGTGCTTTTGTGGATGATGATGAAGTGCATCGAGTGGTTGCTGACTGGAAAAAACGAGGTGAGCCTGTTTTTGAAGACTCAATTACCGCTGGTGCGCCGGAAACTGATATTCCTGGTATGGGTGGACCGGACGGCGAAAATGCAGAAGACCAAGATGAGTTGTACGATCACGCGATACAAATTGTTACAGAAACCCGCAAAGCATCGATTTCCGGCGTACAACGACGACTAAAGATTGGTTATAATAGAGCTGCTCGAATGATTGAAGCAATGGAAGCCGCAGGTGTGGTTTCTGCTATGCAATCTAATGGTTCGCGAGAAGTATTAGCGCCACCACCGCCACCTGCGTAGTCTGAACCACAATGTTTGAACAAAAAAGCTTGAACAAAAAAAGCTTGAACAAAAAAATTATATTGGGATTAACCATGATACAAAAATATATTGCCACTCTTAGTTTTATTTTACTTTTTGCGTTACTAAACATTTTAACCTTAGCAGGATATTCTAAAGCAGAAGAAAACGAGGGTGCGGTTGTCGTAACTAATGTAAAAGAAACAATAACCAATCTTGATGATGCTAAAGCATTAGTCGAGGTTTTAAATGCAACAAGAACCTATCAAGCGGATTTTAAACAAAGTGTTTTTCGAGACGATTCTGTCGGACCAGATGTGACCACTGGGCGTTTTTTAATTCATCGTCCTAATCATTTTAAATGGCAGACTAAAACTGATTACGAACAGGTTATTATCGCTGACGGTGATCACCTTTGGACTTACGATCCAGATTTAGAACAAGTGACTATTCAAAATCAAAATGCCGTGTTAACAAACTCGCCAATTTTATTGCTGACTAGCAGTGTTGAAGAATTGGTCAAGGTTTATGATATTCAAAGAATCAAAAACACATTGGATGTAAATGAGTTATTATTTTTATTAAAACCAAAAGAAAACAGTCTGTTTGAAAGTGTTCATATTTTGATCAAAAATAAAAATATCACAGAACTGTTTTTGACTGATGCATTAGGTAGTAAAACAAGTGTTGAATTTTCTAACGTGATTCGTAATGAAAAAATTAACGTCAAAGAATTTGTTTTCGAAACACCTGATGGAACGGATGTAATTGATTCACGAGAAAGCTTTTAATTTGTAGACGACTAATCACTTTATGCCTGATCTATTTACCAATTCTTGTGAGAATGATTCCGCCATAACGGACATATCTAAGATCGTTCCATTAGCGGCTAGAATGCGACCTCAGTCATTATCTGAATTTGCAGGGCAAACTCATTTATTTGGATCAGGTAAACCTCTTTTTGAAGCTATTACTCAATCAAAACCTCACTCAATGCTTTTATGGGGGCCTCCGGGAACAGGGAAAACTACTTTGGCAAAAATAATTGCCAATCATTGTGATTGTTTTTTTATTTCGATTTCAGCCGTTTTAGGCAGTGTGAAAGATATTCGAGCCGCTGTGGAACAAGCACAATATAAAAAGCAACAAGGATTTCAAACATTATTATTTGTTGATGAAGTCCACCGTTTTAATAAGGCTCAGCAAGATGCCTTTTTACCCTATGTAGAAGACGGTACCTTTATTTTTATTGGAGCCACAACAGAAAATCCATCATTTGAAGTTAATAATGCATTATTGTCTCGTGCTAAAACCTATGTACTAAAATCACTTACGGCTTCCGATTTAGAGAAGGTATTAGATCGAGCGATAACGGATAAGAAATTTGGTTACGGTGATTTTAAAATATCCATCAATGAAAATAGCATCAATATTTTGACCCAAGTGGTCGATGGTGATGCGCGTCGATTATTAAATTTATTGGAAATGGCAGTTGATTTATCAACGGTTGATGATTCTGGTGAAATGCAGATTAGTGAAACATTAATAAAATCGTTAATCGGTGAAAACTCGAAACGCTTTGATCAGGGTGGTGATATTTTTTACGATCAAATATCAGCTTTGCACAAATCAGTCAGAGGCTCTAATCCCGATGGTGCACTTTATTGGTTTTGTCGCATGATAGATGCTGGTTGTGATGCGCTTTATATTGCAAGGCGTGTTGTTAGAATGGCAAGTGAAGAGGTTGGTAATGCCGATCCTAGAGCTTTACAAGTAGCGACAAACGCATGGGATGTACAGCAAAGATTAGGCAGTCCAGAAGGTGAACTTGCGATCGCTCAGGCAATTACATATATTGCGGTAGCACCTAAGAGTAACGCCGTCTATAAGGCTTATAATGCTTGTTTAGCCGATGTTAAATCGGATCCGAGTTATGAGGTTCCGATCCATTTAAGAAATGCGCCGACTAAATTAATGAAATTACTCGATTTTGGTAAAGCCTATCGTTATGATCACGACGAACCTGATGCTTTTTCGGTTGGACAAAAGTATTTTCCTGAAAACAAAAAGGAAGAGCGTTATTATCAACCTGTTGAACGTGGATTAGAAAAGCAAATTAAAGAAAAAATGGCATATTTGAGAGATAAAAAGTAAAAACATATTTACCACAGAGAGCACAGAGAGCACAGAGAGCACAGAGGGTAAAGAATTGATATTGCCGTGTTGTTAGTATCGTTCTCAACTCTGTGTCCTCTGTGCCTCTGTGGTAGAATGTTTTTGACTTATTTTTTTAGGTCTATTGAGAAATCACCTTGGAATCTATTTTAGTAAAATTATTACCCACATTAATCGTCGCTTTAGGTGGCGCATTAGGTGCGAGTGCGCGGTTTTGGGTACGAGAGTATTTACCCAGTATTACTGGCACTGAATTTCCCTATCCCACTCTTTTTGTGAATGTATTAGGGTGTTTTTTTTCTGGTTTAGTTTATGTTTGGCTTGATTCTAGCGGTAATTCATGGAGTCAGGGGCGGTTGCTGTTTTTCTTGGTTGGTTTTTTAGGCGCTTTTACGACATTCTCTGCATTTGCCTTAGATAGCTTTTTATTGTTCCAAGAACAACATTTTTTTAGATTTGCCCTCAATATCTTTATAAATTGTTTCCTATGCCTTATTTTCGTGTTTGTTGGCGCGTATCTTGGTGCTAGAATACACGCCGTTTCATGACTTTTTACATGATGTTTCACTCATCAACACTTTTTTAAATAGCGACTTATAACCTATGATCGATCCCAAATTATTCAGAAATGACTTAGACAGCGTTGTTGAAAACTTATCGCGTCGAGGCTTTGCGTTTGATAAAGCGCATTATTTAGCGCTTGAAGAGCAGAGAAAATCTCTTCAGATTAAAACGCAAGAATTACAAAATGAACGTAAAGTTAAATCAAAGTCTATTGGTCAAGCCAAAGCGAAAGGCGAAGATGCTCAACCATTATTGGATGAAGTTGCAAATTTAGGAAAATCTCTGGATGAAGCTAAAAGTAGTTTTGATGAAATTCAAACTCAACTAGATGATTTATTTGCGGGATTACCTAATTTAATTTGTGATGAAGTGCCTAACGGAAAAAGTGAAGATGATAATATTGAAATCCGAAAATGGGGCGAAGTGCCTAAGTTTGATTTTGAGCCGTTAGATCACACCAAATTAGGTGAAAGATTAGGTGGAATTGATTTTGCAACGTCAGCGAAATTAAGTGGTTCTCGATTCGTCGTGATGAAAGCAGGAATTGCAAAGATGCATCGGTCTTTGATTCAGTTAATGTTAGATACGCATACCGAAGAACACGGTTATCAAGAAACTTATGTTCCATATTTAGTCAGTCCTGAATGTTTATACGGTACTGGTCAATTACCTAAATTTGCTGAAGATTCATTTACTGTTCAAGGGACAACTCAGGATGGTAAACCACTTTATTTGATCCCAACGGCTGAAGTACCTTTGACTAACACGGTGAGGGATGAGATTCTCGATGCTAAAGATTTGCCAATGAAATTAACTGCCCACACACCGTGTTTTAGAAGCGAAGCTGGTTCATATGGCAAAGATGTGAAAGGGCTTATTCGTCAACATCAATTTGAAAAAGTAGAATTAGTACAAATCGTTAAACCTGAAACATCATTTGATGCATTGGATGAGCTAACCGGTCATGCGGAAAAAATTCTGCAATTATTAGAGTTACCGCATCGAACGGTTATATTGTGTACTGGCGATATTGGTTTTGGTGCGACWAAAACCTACGATATCGAAGTGTGGTTACCGGCTCAAAATACGTATCGTGAAATTTCGTCTTGTAGCAATATGGGCGATTTTCAAGCCAGAAGAATGAAAGCGCGTTGGAGAAACCCAGAAACAGGTAAGCCGGAGTTAGTACATACTTTAAATGGATCGGGTTTAGCGGTTGGCAGAACATTAGTTGCAATTCTCGAAAACTACCAAACTAAAGATGGAAAGATTAGAGTTCCCGAAGCGTTAAAGCCTTATATGAAAATGGAGTTGATTGGATAGAATAAACTAAGTTTGAAATATTATTCAAAAAAATGGGGAGACAAAAGTCTCCCCATTTTCGTTTGAATGAATGAATTTTTTAAGTTTTAGATTCTAAGTCGAGAATGAATTTTTCCATTCCTAATTTTGCTAAGCTCGGTCTAAATTGGCTTTTATAACTTTTGAGCATGCTAACACCTTCAACCGTCAGATCGTAAATTTTCCAGCTACCGGATTTATTTGACAACTTATAATCAATAACAATTGGTGTACTTCCTGGTTGATCCATTGAACTTCTTACTTGAGCAGAATTTCCACTTTTTGACAAACGAGGTTCGCTAAACTTAAATGTTTGCCCTTTATATAAGGATAGACCTTTCGCATAGGAATTAATCACTAAATTAATAAAAGCTTTTTCAAAACGCTCTCGTTGTTCTACTGTAGCTGATTTCCAATTTTTTGTTCCAATTGTCCTTCTTGCAAATCCAGTCGTATCAATTGCTGGTATAAGGTTATCTCGAACTAGTTTTTCGGCTAACTTGGTATTAGAAATCAATTCTTTCTGGTTCTTTTTTACTTCTGCAAGTAACTGGTTAGCAACGCCATTTAAGTAAGCACTAGGATTAATACTATCTGCACTGGTAGATTGAGCATTTGAAGATAAAGAAAAACTGAATAAAGTAATTAAGGCGATAAATTTTATGAAAGAAATTTTCATTTTGTTGTCCATTTTAATGATATTCCAAAAACGATTTTGTAATTGATAAGTGGTATTAAAAAAATCAGTTTAACAAAAAGGCAAATAGGTTGACTATTGGTTAAATGTAATAAGTTGTTAGTTGAGGCGAATATAACTTATTCAATCTGAACATTAGCTGAATTATGTGACCTAGGAGCTTATCCGAGAATAGGAAACCTACTACGGAAAAGCTATTTTGGCCAAATTTGTCGTTCATTTTCGTTAAAGAAGCCAGCTATTCGCCTCAAATGACCAACAAATCTGATTCAAAATTGCTTTCCCTCGCTACGGCTTCTATTCTCGGACAAGCTCCTAGTTCAAACTCTAATTAATCTGACCGTCAATTAACCAATATAAATAGTAATTAAATACATCGAGCGGGTTTTGGTAAGCCTGCAATTTTAGTTGCTTGTTTAGCCGGCCCTTCTGGAAACAATATTTGTAAGTATAGACTATTGCCTTTTTCCTTGCCTAAGGACTTGGCGAGGTATTTGACGAGAGGCCGTATGGAGGGGCTTTTTTGAAATTCATTATAGAATTGTCTAACATAATCAATCACTTCCCAGTGATCGTTGGTCATATCGATAGTTTCTAATTCAGCCATAATTTTAGCGATTTCTATATTCCATTGACTAGAATCCAATAAATAACCATTTTTATCTGTTTGAATATGTGAGGGTAGGGCTTGCAAAGGTCTATTACCAGGTTATGACTTTATCTGCGTTGATTGTTAGCGATACAAACTGTTCAAAATCGATGATGATAACCTGTTGGGTCAAATTTTCATCTAATGCTCGAGCTTTGAAGTCTGAATCAATCACATAAATAGTCAAACCTTCTAACTGATTAATTGATTGATTTAAAATCGTTAAATTAAAAACACAATCACCCATAAAAACTAGCTGATCGCCATTATTTGTCATGCGGTTTGTTTGAAGATCAAACTCTGAATTTGATAGATTTTTTTGAATTAAATGTAATGTCGGTTTTAAATTAGTTTCAGACATTAGAGACTCACTACTTGATTTGATTTTTCATGAAGCCTTTTGATTTCATTTATCGATAGAATTTTACAACTTTCAATTAGTTTGTTTTTGCTTATTTTTCTGTTCTCTAAGGATTCTTCTTCTACATAAATATTTTCAATATCATAAAACTCTAGCCCTTTTAAAATATCTAAATGGTTTTTATCGCCTATTGACTGATAATTTTGTTTTGTCATTAAGTTATAGACACCATTATCAACAAATATTAAATTCACTTTTTGATCAAAGGCTGCACAGACTAGCGCTAAATCAATCGATTCTTTAAAACTAGCGTTGGTCAGTGCTGTTTGGTGAATCACAATATTGATCATTGGATTAGAGTTGTGAGTTTTTGACTGGTTCACTTGAAATGCACCAATTTTGCATTCGGATTCGATAGCGCAGCACTTAATTGGCCTAAACCAGCAAGGCTAAAATGCTCAGACAAATTGGCGCTATTAATTTCTCTATTGGAAGCTTCTTCTTTATCTATAACACCTCGCCTGAAACTCGCTGCGACGCAAGTCATTAGTTCCACTTTTGATGTTTTTGCAAACTTTCTCCAAGCTTTTAATAATTCGGGTTCATCTGATGGAGGCTGGTTAAATATATTTGCAACAGCAACAGCATCCTGATAAAAAAAGATGCAACTAACTGATTCCTTTCGGTTAATTAGCGAATTAAGATATCTAATCGCAGTCAAATGTGACTGGCTATTTTGCGGGGATGCAGTGATTAAAATGACAAAGTTGTTTTTCATAATTGATAATTTAAAGTGATGGTAGTTCTAAAACTTTAGCAAATCGGTTAAATTGGCCGTCCAAAATCAGTGCTTTGATTGATTCAATATCGCTAGCCATATATCGATCTTTTTCGTAAAAATCAGCACAAGTCCTTATCAACGCAATTGCTTCTTTACATTTCTTGGATGGTTTAAGTGGTGCTCGTAACTCTACTCCTTGCGCCGCACATAAATGTTCGACGGCTAAAACGCCTGCTACATTATCTACAATGTCAACAAATTTTCTAGCCGCAAAGGTGGCCATGCTAACATGATCTTCTTGGTTTGCTGAGGTGGGTAAACTGTCAACCGAAGCTGGATGTGCCAATGTTTTATTTTCACTGGCAAGTGCTGCTGCAGTTACTTGAGCTATCATAAAACCAGAATTAACACCGCTATCATTAACTAAAAATGGTGGAAGGGCACTTAAATGCCGATCTAACAACAAGGCAATACGTCGTTCACTTATCGCGCCAATTTCGCACGTAGCAATCGCTAATGAGTCAGCCGCTAAGGCTATTGGTTCTGCGTGAAAGTTTCCGCCAGAGATTATATCGCCTTTAAATGCTTCATTATTATTAATATCATAGTCATCATCTAAAGAATCACAAAAGACTAATGGGTTGTCCGAGACTGCATTGACTTCGGTGAGTAGAACACTAGCTTGAAATCGAATTTGATCTAACACCGCCCCCATTACTTGCGGTTGACAACGCAATGAATATGGATCTTGAACTTTTTCGCAATCATGGTGAGATTCTAAAATTCCACTACCGTCTAACATTTCTAAATAATTTTTTGCCGTTGCTATTTGCCCCGCATGACCTCGCGCTTGATGAATTCTTCCATCAAAAGGTGAAATACTACCTTTAGCGGCATCAACTGATAATGAACCTGAAACGATTGCGGAAGCAAAACAGTTTTCTGCTTTAAATAATCCGGCTAAAGCAATAGCTGTTGAAACTTGAGTACCGTTTAATAATGCTAATCCTTCTTTTGCTGCTAACTCTAATGGAGCTATTTTTAATGACTGTAAGGCTGATTCAGCTGAAACTTTTTGACCGTTAAAAAAGACATCACCAACGCCTAAAAGCATACAACTCATATGAGCAAGAGGAGCGAGATCGCCAGAAGCTCCAACAGAGCCTTTCTCAGGTATTACAGGATAAACACCTTGGTTTATTAAGTCTAATAAATATTGAATAGTTGATAATCGTATTCCAGAAAACCCTTGGGAAAGACTACTGACTTTTAACGCAACAATTAGTCTGACAATATTTTTATTGATTGCTTTACCAATGCCTGCAGCGTGAGACAAAACCAAACTTTCTTGCAATAATTGCAGTTTGTCATCTGGAATACTGGTTGATGCGAGTAAACCGAAACCTGTATTGATCCCATAAACGGTTCGTTTATCATCAATTACTTGCTGAACTGTTTGCGCAGCGCGATTAACCAAATCAAAACAACTTGGATCAAGTTCCAATTTCACTTCGTTTTCAAAAATTTCACGGCAATCTTTAAGGCTTAGTTGACCGGGTTTAATGGTAAATATTTTTGACATATTTTTTCTCAGACTAAGTATTTAAAAGAAAAGATAATTTACCACAGAGAACACAGAGAACACAGAGAACGCAAACGAGATAGCTTTTGTAATGTCTAAAACGAAGTTTGTCATTTGTTTTTTCTCTGTGACCTCTGTGGTGAAAATCTTTTATAAGTTATATCATTGGTAAATTAAGTTCGTTTTCTTTGGCGCATTTTTTTGCGATTTCATAACCTGCATCCGCATGACGCATAACGCCTGTAGCAGGATCATTCCAAAGTACTCTTTCAATCCTGGCATCGGCTTCTTTAGTTCCATCGCAACAAATAACAATACCCGAGTGTTGTGAGTAACCCATTCCAACTCCGCCACCATGATGCAGAGATACCCATGTTGCGCCACTGGCGACATTTAGCATAGCATTTAATAACGGCCAATCAGACACTGCATCGGAGCCATCTTGCATACTTTCAGTTTCTCTATTGGGACTAGCCACTGAGCCTGAATCCAAGTGATCTCGGCCTATGACAACCGGCGCTTTCAATTCGCCATTTCTTACCATTTCATTAAACGCTAGTCCTAGTTTATGTCGTAAACCTAAACCTACCCAACATATTCTAGCGGGTAACCCTTGAAAACTAATGCGCTCTCTTGCCATATCTAACCAGTTATGAAGATGCTTATCATCCGCAATAATTTCTTTGACTTTGGCATCGGTTTTATAAATATCTTCTGGATCGCCAGATAACGCTACCCATCGAAATGGCCCCACGCCACGACAAAATAATGGGCGAATATAAGCAGGTACAAATCCTGGAAAATCAAACGCATTTTCAACACCAACATTATAGGCTTCTTGACGAATATTATTGCCGTAATCAACGGTGGCGATACCATCATGATGAAAATCTAGCATCGCTTTAACTTGTATAGCCATTGATTTTCTGGCTTCTGTAGCGACCCTATCTGGATTATTGATGATTTCTTTACGCCACTCTTTCACGCTCCAACCAATCGGTAAAT
The DNA here is from genome assembly GCA_002733465.1 of Kangiella sp. GTDB lineage: Bacteria > Pseudomonadota > Gammaproteobacteria > Enterobacterales > Kangiellaceae. The sequence goes on along the minus strand of NVVT01000015.1, from coordinate 4,690 downwards.
AGCCATTGATAGGATCATGAGCTGAAGTTTGATCGGTTACCATATCAGGACGAATGCCACGTTTGTACAACTCTGGGAATATTTCTGCTGCATTACCCAGTAAACCTATAGAGACTGCTTCACCAGATTCGAGCGCTTTGTTTAACAATTCTAACGCCTCATCAATGCTGGTCGCTTTTTTGTCTAAATAGCGAGTTTCTATTCTAAAATCAATTCTTGTTTCATCACACTCAACGGCAATCATGCAATAGCCAGCCATTGCTGCCGCTAATGGTTGAGCGCCGCCCATACCACCAAGACCTCCTGTTAAAACCCATTTGCCTTTGGTTTCACCATTAAAGTGCTGTCGTCCAGCTTCTACAAAAGTCTCATAAGTGCCTTGAACGATCCCTTGGCTCCCAATATAAATCCAAGAACCAGCCGTCATTTGGCCGTACATCATCAATCCCTTTTTATCGAGTTCGTTGAAATGCTCCCAGTTTGCCCAGTGAGGAACCAAATTTGAATTAGCTATCAATACGCGAGGAGCATCGGCGTGGGTCTTAAAAACACCGACAGGTTTGCCTGATTGCACTAAAAGAGTTTCATCGCTTTCTAACTGTTTTAATGTTTCTACAATTTTGTCATAACTTTGCCAATCTCTTGCCGCGCGCCCAATTCCACCATAAACGACCAAAGCCGTAGGGTTTTCAGCGACTTCAGGGTCCAGATTATTCATCAACATCCTAAGTGGTGCTTCTGTGAGCCAAGATTTGGCGTTTAGCTTAGTACCTGTAGGTGCTTTAATAACGCGAGATCGATCGATACGGGGATCATTATTAGACATTGATTGTTCCAATTAGGCTCATTATTTCTTAAGTAATATTATATCTTTTAAACTGTCTCTAATCACCGTAATATTGTTCATTATTAGCAATATTTTAATAGCCCTAATTTAATGACAAAAAATGTATATAGTTTAATCAAAGGGAGCCTCCCTATACTTATTTCCATGCCACATAACGGTACGGAAATTCCGGAATCGATTGCTGAGACGATGACGGAGGACGCTCTGAAAATGGTTGATACGGATTGGTATCTCGATAAGCTATATGATTTTGCGGTTAACGAAGGGGCTTGGATCATTAATCCAAAATATAGCCGTTATGTTATTGATTTAAATAGACCTAAAGATAATGAGACACTTTATCCTGGACAAGATACTACAGAGCTTTGTCCAACCACGACGTTTGACAAAAAGCCAATTTATAAATTGCAAAAACCTTCCAATAAAGAAATTAAAGAGCGAGTCATCAATTATTGGCAACCCTATCATTCGGAAGTTAAAAGATGCTTAGATTTGATGAAAAAAGAATATGGAATAGCGCTATTATTTGAGGCTCATTCGATAAAATCAGAAGTACCTCGCTTTTTTGAAGGAAAATTAACCGATTTCAATTTTGGCAACTATAATCAGTTAAGTTGTAGCGAAGAATTGACTGAATTGTTAGATGACTGGCAACCTAAAGGATATAGCAAAGTTATAAATGGTCGATTTAAAGGTGGTTATCTCACTAGGCAATATGGCGATCCAAAAAATGGTATCCATTCATTACAATTAGAATTATCTCAAGGAACTTATATGGATGAGTTAGAATTAACCTATAATGAATCTAAAGCTAAACAAGTAAAAGTAGAGTTACAATCACTATTTAATTGTTTTAAAGTTTTTGTTTCGCTGGTGGAACCTAAGAAATAGAAAAACATTTCGATATCAATTAAGGATGATTTAGAGTTTTATGTCTTTTCAACATCTTAAAAAGATTAAAGTATTTGCAGGCGATCTCCAGATCGGGATGTTTGTATGTGAATTGGATAAAGACTGGAGCGAATCTAGTTTTTTACTTCAAGGTTTTATTTTAGAAAGCCCCGAAGATATAGAAACAGTTCAAGCTCAGTGTCGCTACGTTTATATTGATTTTAAAAGTGACGACCAATTTAAAGCTTATCGCGTAGCGACGACCCGTTCAAAAACCTATCTTAAGAAAAATACCGATGTAGATGGTCGGGCTTCCAAATTTTTGCAAAACCAATTTAAACCAGTTGCTACCCAATATCGAAAGCAATCACATTTGATGAAAGGCGTTATGGATCGAATCATGTTGGGAGAAGATTTTGATTTGCATGGCGTGCGTAGTGTGGTTAAAGAGAATGTTAAACAAATTTTAGCCAATGAAGATGCGATGTTAATGATGACTTTGTTAAAGAGCAAAGATGATTCAAGGGCAGAGCATTCATTAAATGTGAGCTTATTAACGATTGCATTTGGTCGATTTTTAGGCTTTGGGGTTCCTAAATTAGAAGATTTAGGTATGGGAGCACTGTTACATGATATTGGACAAGTTAAAATTGACGATAAGTTATTAAAAAAGAAGAGCAAGCTCAGTCAATATGAAATGAAAGAAATGTGCAAACATCCTCAATATGGATTTCAGCTGTTGCAAGGTAAAGATGGATTAACATCTAGTTGTATAGATATTGCCACTAATCATCATGAAAGATTAGGAGGGCAGGGCTATCCCCGAGGGTTAAAGGAAGTAAGTATCTCCGATAATGTCAGACTAGTTACCATTGTTGATGTTTTTGAATCACTAACCACCCCGCAAGTTTATCGAAAATCCATGTCCGTTGTAGATGCGTATAAAATATTAATGGCAGGAAAAAAGACACATTACGATGAAACATTAGTGATGAAATTTATCGAGTGGAGAGGTATTTATCCACCAGGTTCAATCGTTGAAATGGAAAATGGCGAAGTCGGCATTGTGGTTTCATCAAATCCAAATGCTAAGTTAAAACCTAAGGTTTTGTTGGTTTTGGATGAATATAAGCAAACTCGTAAGGAAAAAATTGTCGATTTATCGAAAATGGCATTGGATGCTGTCTCAAAACCTTATAAAATAATAAGAGCTTTTGAAAATACTGCATTTGGATTAGATTTACAGGAATTTGCTGATAARGGATTAAAAGTASAACCYCCWCGTTAAACCTAGAARRAWCAGTTRAMAMWYRAWWRYCTRYMTAKSMMYWWAACGAAAATGAAAACCCTGATTAACCAAATGATGAGTCAATTATCAGAAGAAGATAAGTCTATCTTTTCTGAACTAGCCATAAAGCTCAACCAACTTCAAGGCGATGTCAGCCAGCTATCCACTAGTGATTTAAAAATCATTTCGGATATGGAAAATAAGTATTCTGATAAATTATCATCGTTTGAAGGCGAAATCATCAAGAACCAATCTGATAGCAATGCTAGTTCTGCAGAATCCACTTCGACATTCAATCTTTTAGATACGGCATTTTCCGGCTATGTAAAACAACTTCTCGCTCGCGATCTTCATTCTCAATTTCCCAAAGAAGATGATGCTGTTAAATTTGCTTTCCAAAATAAGTGGATAGCTCAAGACTTAAAAGAAGCCAAAAACGCGGAAGAGATTTTTGACCTTTATAAAAATGATATTGGTAACGCTAATCAGTGGCGAGAATCGACAGTAGGTGTGGAGGCCGATAAAAGTATGGCGGTAGGAATGACTTGGTTTATGGTGGTTTTTGCGTTGTTTAAAAATATTTAGTTATAAAATAGGGTCCATAAAATATGGTCGGACTCGCTGGTAAATTTCATACTTCGATTAACAGCGACTTCGACCCTTGAGTGTTGATTGACCTCTATAGCCCTAGCACTTCTTTCCCTTGCTCAAAAACGATATCAACAGGAATATTGGCTTTTTCAAGTAAAGCCAAATCATTTGCCAATTGCTCGGTAATAATTCCTTTTGTGGCTAATAAATCGACAGCACCAAGGTAATCACCATCGCCCTGTAAAGTAAGAATCAATTTGGAAAGGGCGTTCATGGCTAAGGTCATTTTGTCAAAATTAACACCAATATAGAAACCATCTTTTGACTTTCTTGCGTTGCCTGATTGAGGCTGAGCGTAACTACGATTTCCATAAATTCGACTAGCACTCGAGGATGTTTTAATCTCACATGATAACTCTTCGTCAGGTATGTAAACCAGATCTTTGTCCTGTTTTGAAGCTTCTGGTCTCCATGCTTTTGGATACCTTGTTGAGAATTCGTGAGAAATCAGTGTCCCTAAAATGCTGCCCGTAAACTGTGGCGACAGCACAATATCCTTACCGAGTTGAAGTTTTTGCGTACCAATAGTTGATGCAAAAATAGAATCCCAAGATGATTTTATTATTTCGACAAGCTCATCAATTTTTATTGGGTGATCTTGAACTATCTCTTCCGTTTTTTTCTTCCAGTCATTCTCGTTCAAACCCAAATATGGAGACTTTTTCATTTTTGTGTCCCCTTAAGTAATACTCCTGCCTCGATACCAACAGCGTTGGCAATTTGAATAACCTTAAGCAAGGTGACATTTCTCTCGCCTCTTTCGATTGCCCCGATATAAGTACGATGAAGTCCCGATTCGGCTGCCAGCTCTTCCTGCGACCACCCGGCGGCAAGCCTCTCTTTGCGAACATTGGCACCAAAAGTTTTTCGTATTTTGTGATCATTCATAAACCCATACTGACATCCCGCACCCTATGAGTCGACAGACTATGTGTAGCATTTTGTGTAATTTGCCGGGTGCCCTGTTCGCCCGCAGCCGGGTGCCATGCTGGAGGCGTCTTCGGCACCTGCAT
>NVVT01000025.1 GCA_002733465.1 Kangiella sp. | reverse complement strand
AAAGACTTCACTCAACTAATGACTATTGGTCACCCGTTGATTATGAAGCTATGCAAAAAGTTGTGTAATTGAGTGTCCCGAATAGTGTTGACAGATCAAGGGTCACATTTTGTTATGTGTTAAAAGCAAATAACTAGATGCGACCCTATGTGTTTCAAACATGAGGGAACACGTGTATCTACTTGACCGGAGATTTCTAATGGGTGCCCCTGCGATCGCACGCGATATTACTTTAAACAACTCTTCAGCTCAGCATATGATTTAGCCTTTTCATTGCATACCCAGTACGCATTACCTGCGTCGGTATTAATGGCTTCCTTGCATTTATTTACACTTTTGGTAAGTTGGCTATTCATAATTTCCTTGGCTACAATTTTTTGTTCTTCGCTTCCAGTTTCTTCAACCCATTTTTTTAAAATCACTATAGTGTTTTTTGCGGCAATATCGCAGTTAACGTTATTTGAAAATGAATAATTACTTAATGTTGTCCCGACTAATAGCATTGAAATTAATTTTAATCGATTATTTTTCATAGAGAACTCTTATAATGTTGTAATTAAAGCCCGAGTTGAAACAGTAAAAAAAACGTGTAGGGCAGTTGACTTTTTCAAGCTGGATATTCATATCTTTTTATCGTGGCATGACTCGTCACCGTTCAACCAACGTTTCACATCCGGTGTAAAATTCAATTCACAGTTGTAAGCACAAGACCCTTCATTTACTTCAATTTCACTTTTTTCATGAACTTTACGAACAACTACGATCATAAAAGCCGGTTGAAAACCTATGTCGGGTGCTGAGCGCCTAACCGTAACAAACGCGGCATCTCCAGTAAATACTTTTTTCTCTACAATAAATGCGTCCCCACCAAAAAAACTAAACTCTCTTTGCCAGCATTTTATTGCATTGCTATGGATGATTTCCAAAGACGAATCAATTGGTAAGTCAACTATATATTTAGCCGTCGAATGTACTGGTGTCATAGCGCAACTTGTAATTAACAAATTCAACATTAATACTATCGTAATTTTTTTCATATGCTAATTTAATTCCCTTTACGTTTTAAGTTTACGAAAATGACTGCTGTGATTAAACACATAGGGTCACATCTTGTTATGTGTCAAAGGCAAAGAACAAGATGCGACCCTGTGGGTTTCTCCATAAAGTTGATTAGTACTAACACTTTGGGTTGAATCAAGTGTGAAAATAAGTCGTTCTACATTAATAGCTTGATCATAATACTTTTTGAGGTCGGAGAATTCATTGGGTTTATAACCACGGTTATCAAAGCGAATGATGTAATTTAAAAGTAATAATTGCTCATCCCCTGCATCTTCTTGTTCTAACTTCAGGTTAGTTGCAGTTTCACGTTCGGTTAAGAAATCATTAATCTGATCCAGTATTTGCTCGGTTACAGTGAAGTTTTCGAGATATTCATCTCTTAAAAATTTGGCCAAATTAAACTCCTTTTTCTAAAAACGTATAACGTTTGTGTCTGGCGAAAATTAATGCCGGAACCGTCAGATGTCGGCAGTAAATTTTCGCTAGCCCACACTTGTTATACATTTCCTTGCTCCCTGATGGACTCTACCGATATTTCTATATTTTCACCGCTCTTTTTTATATCGTAAAGGCTATCTAGCTTTTCATTTATTTGATCTATTTTATCAAAATGTAAATTCAAATTTGAAGTAATCCATGTCTCGGTTTCCTTGCTCATTCTATCGGAAGTTCGAAAAATTATTGCAATTAGAATTGCGAATAGAATTATATGGATGATTTCTATTTCAAAACCCTCAACACCTAAAGATGGAAACTCCACCAATAGGAAACTTAAACAGATCAATGAAAGATAAGACATGCCAATTAAGAAAAGCAMRWASRRCRRWAWKARRRMRAWKMMGRSYKMGAATAATCCAGTTAAAAAGATATTGTCTTTCGTACTCATATTATGAATTCCTTGTCGCTCTAATAACGTCTGTGGCAGGCGAAACTAACGCGCGAAGTAGCGCGTTAGTTTTCGACTGCCCGCACTGGTTAAAAATCGGTCAATGATACGACTGCTTTTTTTGTTTGCATTGGTAATTTATTTTGAACTTACAAGTTATCACGAGCCTTGTGAACTTTCAAAACAAATTCCATTTAGTTTTTACTAAAATCTTTCGGCCTGCATTTTACAGTACACTAAATTTCTATTTTTGATCTGATATTTCAGAGCGATATCTACTTCAATTATAGAATTTTAAGAGTTGATTCTGAGGAATTGTTCCTTAGATTACCTTTATAAATTTATATCAAAATATCAATAAGTTACTAAAAAACACTTCGAAAGTTTACCGTTAAGAGTATTGATTCCTTAGTTTTCTATTTTGTAACAGTTGAGGGTGAAACTTAACCTAAAAAAATAAACTAGATAACTTCTAGTAATTATAGGCTCTTGAAAAAGAGGAACTGTTCCTAAGTTTTTTGACATAATCTAAATTCGATTTTTAGAATTTAGATTGTTATCCTTTAAGATTAAATCTTAATTAGAACAGCCTAACCACATTTACTATCCCCACAACTCAAACAAGTCATGCAACCATCCATTAAAATAGCCGCTTTAGTCATACACTTAGCACACATTTGCGCGGTATCAGGAAAGTCGCCAACACTGTGAGAATTATTATCGGTTTCTCTTGCTTCATATTCTGCGCGTTTCTCATCAACTAATTTTTGCTGGTGTTCATCTAAACCGTCGTCTTTGAGCAAGCCTATTATTTTGAAATGTTTTTCAATGACATAGCCTATTTCTGCAACTAATGAAGGCATGTATTTTCCGCCGGGTTTAAAGTACCCACCTTTTGGATCGAACACTGCTTGTAGTTCTTCTGCTAGGAAAGTGCAATCACCGCCTTTTCTAAATACCGCCGAGATAACGCGAGTTAGTGCTAGAACCCACATGAAATGATCCATGTTTTTTGAGTTTACAAATACTTCAAAGGGACGACGTTGTTCGTGCTCGGTTCCTTTATTAAGGATGATGTCGTTAATTGTCATATAAAGAGCATGCTCAGAAAGAGGCGTCTTTATTTTATAGGTTGAACCTAATAACATTTCTGGACGTTGTACACTTTCGTGCATTTGAATAATTTCAGCAGTTGGTTTTGTTTCGACTACTTTAGCTTCTTTTACTGCTTCAACTTCGTCTTTTTTTACTTTGTAACCAACAATTGGTTGCGTAATTTTGTTTGTCATTTCTAATTCCTAAAACTTGTTTTGTCTATCAACCTTTTGTAGGCAAGGTTGAATTTGTTTTTATTTATTTTGTTTGGCGTTTAAAATTTACCGTAATAACCTTCTTTAAGTGCGTCAAAAAGATTAGCTGCGGTATGGGTTTCGCCATCATATTCGATTTCGTCGTTACCTTGATATTCGACCGTACTGCCATCTTCTAAAGTGAATTGGTAAGTGGTGTTTTTTAAATCTTCTTCCTTCACTAAAACACCTTGGAATACTTCAGGATTAAATCTAAAGGTTGTACAACCTTTTAAGCCTGATTTATAAGCATAAGTGTATATATCTTTAAATTCTTCAAAAGGAAAATCCGTTGGTACATTGGCTGTTTTAGAAATAGATGAATCAATCCACTTTTGTGATGCCGCCTGAATATCAACATGCTGAGTTGGCGTAACGCTATCTGCAGTAATAAAATAATCAGGGAGTTTTTCATCCTCTTTTTCTGAATAGGGCATTGCTTTAGGATTAACTAATGCGCGGTAAGCCAATAATTCAAATGAGTAAACATCAACTTTTYCCTTGGTCTTTTTACCCGCTTTAATCACGTTTCTTGCATAGTGATGTGCAAAGCTTGGCTCAATTCCGTTACTTGCATTGTTGGCAAGTGATAATGAAATAGTGCCTGTTGGAGCGATAGAAGAGTGGTGTGTAAATCGTGCGCCAATTCTAGAAAGCTCTGCTACTAACTCTGGCTCTGCTTCGGCTATTTTTTGCATATAACGACTGTATCTAGCGTGTAAAATTTTACCTTTTACTTTATCGCCAACATTATAGCCGTCTTTTTTCATCTCTGGGCGTTTAAAAAGCATTTCACCGGTGACTTCAAATTCATCATTCATTATTGGCGCAGCGCCTTTTTCTTTACTGAGTTCAAGCCCAGCTCTCCATCCTTCTATTGCTAGGACTTTTGTAATTTCTTCAGTGAATTTGATAGATTCTTGTGATCCATATTTTTTACAAAGCATGGTAATGGTAGATCCTAAACCTAAGTAACCCATTCCGTGTCGACGCTTTGAATTAATAGCATCTCGTTGTCCAATTAAAGGCAAACCGTTAATCTCAACGACGTTATCTAACATTCGGGTGAATATTCCAATCACCTTTTTAAACTTATCCCAATCAAAAGTGGCATTATCGGTAAAAGGTTGGTTAACAAAACGAGTTAAGTTGATTGATCCAAGCAAACATGAACCATAGGGTGGAAGAGGTTGCTCGCCACAAGGGTTAGTCGCTCTAATGTTTTCACAAAACCAGTTATTGTTATTTTCATTTACTTGATCAATTAATATAAAACCAGGTTCTGCAAAATCATAGGTTGATGACATGATTAAGTTCCAAAGCTTTGATGCTTTGATCGTTTTATGAATTTTACAAGCAACTTGCCCAATTTCATTACACACATAGCTGTCTGTTATTGGCCATTCGCGCCAAACCACAAGACTTTCATCTTGTAAGTCTATATTGTCTGTTTTAACTTCTTTTTCAGTCATTGGAAAAACCAACTTCCAATCTTGATCGTTCATAACCGCTTGCATAAATTCATCGGTGATCAATAACGATAAATTGAACTGTCTTAATCGACCATCTTCTCGTTTTGCGGTGATAAACTCTAATACATCGGGGTGACTGATATCAAAAGTAGCCATTTGAGCGCCACGACGGCCACCAGCCGAAGAAACGGTAAAACACATCTTGTCGTAGATATCCATAAAAGATAATGGACCGGAGGTATAAGCGCCTGCGCCAGAAACATAAGCGTCTTTAGGTCTTAAAGTTGAAAACTCATAACCAATACCACAACCCGCTTTTAGGGTTAAGCCCGCTTCATGGACTTTTTCTAAAATATCATCCATCGAATCTTGAATACTGCCAGAAACTGTACAGTTGATTGTAGATGTAGCAGGTTTGTGCTCTAACGCGCCAGCATTAGACATAATACGACCCGCTGGGATCGCGCCATTTCTTAATGCCCATAAAAAGTCTTTGTGTACGCTTTCTTGCTTATCGTCATCCTCTACTAGAGCAATGGCATGAGCAACTCGTTGGTATGTTTGATCGATATTATTATCGACTGCATTGCCATCTTTGCTTTTTAGCTGATATTTGGTTTGCCAAATATCAAAAGAAGTATCTTGGAATTCGATTTGAAAGTTCTCAGGCGTGGTTAGGTTTGAATTAGATACACCTAATTTTGTTGTGCCTGATTTCAATACGTCTGAATCGGTGTGTTTTAACTTGGCTGCCATTAACAGTTTCCCTCTGAAAAATCAGTTGTTACTTTTTTGTTTTTATTGAATGATTAAATATTGTTATTTTATTATTGAATGACTAAATATCGTTATTCAACTATTGTTAATAGGTTGGTGAATATCTAATGCATAAAACCTGTACTATCGGTGGATAAAAAATCGAATAATAAAGGCTAATTTGAATTTAAAAAGCAAATTTCAAAAAACCTTTAAAAACAACAGATTACTATATCTAGTGGATATCCTCTCAAGACACACACAATATATAGGTCATAATGGTTGAAGTAAAGAATATTTGGTGATTTTTATACTTAAAAAAAACAATAAAAAGCTTGCAAAATTTAAACATATTGAAACTATTGAGCTACACTAAATAGAGTCAAAAAGCAGTCGTTAATTTGGTGTTTTGGTCGTACCTCTGATCCTAAAAGTAGCCCTAAAAGGAAGCAATGTTGAAAAACAATGATTTACCCACATCTCTTGTCTATTTCGGCACTTGTGCGGGCGTTTTACAGATACTAAAACACAAGCGATTACCTTTATTCCGCCTGCCATCTTTAAAAGACCCTTTTTGTCCTTCCCCTGATTTACCCATGAATTTTAGCAAACAAGACTTATTTGAAGATTCGGTTAAATCAATGACAGCATCGATTCTTGGTAAAGAGGCTCCCAGAGGCAATCCCAACCACCCTTTACAAAAGGCGATTTCTCGTTGGAGAGGAGAACAACGATTTTCTACAGAGGCCGAAATTAGAGAGTCTTTAGAAAATCTGTTACCTGCGATGGTTGAACAAACCTATGCCATAGCAACTCAGATCCATCGAGAATGGCAAGATTTTGTAAAAGTGAAAGCTATTTTACCTTTGTACAAAAACCATGAAGACTCTTTGTTGTGGTATACAGAAGGCAAAAAGTATTCAGGTGTCGCCATTCGTTTTAAAAATGAAGAAGACGGCCCGCTAGAAAGCTGTATGTCCGTCGATTATTCTAAAACACCACTCTCCACAGTACGTATTAAAGACACTGTTGATTTGTTAACCGGTATGAGTCAAGAGCTTCCTAGGGATTTTGATTCTACGTTAACCCGACAAAACTCATTGTTTCGAACTCAAAAAGAATGGCGTTTAATTTTAGATAGAGATAAGCCCGAGGAAATGTATGTAGAGTACTCAGCTAAATTAATCCAAAGTATTTATATTGGTCCTTTAGTGGGTGAAGATAAAGTCCAGCAAATTTTAGATTATAGTAAGATCACAAACGAGAAGACTAATGTCTACCGGGCGCAGGTGCTTGATAGAGCTTATGAATTAGATTTTGTTAAAATCAATTAGATCTTATCTTCTGCTACACCTCTAACAAATAATAATAAAACTTGTTAAGATGGTTTTTTGCTAAATCAGTCAGCCTGACAATTAGCCAATTGTGAAAGTAAATCATCGTGAAAGTTAAAATAGTTGCCTCCAATAAAAAGCACCAGTTTAAGCTCAATCAATCGATTGACGAACCGCTTGATCTTTATAGCCACCTGCCATTTCAGTTAGCTGTAGTGACTAATCTCTTGCAGCTTAATAAAGATGCTTCAATTAAAGAAATTAGTGATTTAGAGCCAAGAGAATTTAGAGTATTACTTAACATTGGTACTTTTATGCCAATCAAAGCTGCAGATATTGCCTATCTTGGCCGTTTGGATTCCTACACAGTGAGTAGGGCGGTTAAAAAGCTAATAGAAGCTGAGTTAGTAATTGTAGAGCCCGATCTTAATAATTTAAAAGTCAAAAATTTAGTTTTGAGTGAAAAAGGAACCACACTATATTACCAATTAAAAGACTCTATTAATGAGCGAACGACTGAATTGGAAAGGGTTCTTACTGATGAAGAGAAAAAGGTCTTAATGGGCGCTCTTGCAAAAATAGAATGTAAGGCTGAATCGATGATTGCTGATCATGCTAAACAGCAACTCGATAAAGGGCATAAAATTCCCGCTGATCAAAAAGAAATTATTCGTTGGTACAAGAAAAGTTGTAAAACCCAAAGATAAATGTCAAATAATAACAGCTAACAGCTAACAGCTAACAGCTAACAGCTAACAGCTAACAGCTAACAGCTAACTTGGATTCTTCATTAGTAATCGAGTTTAAGGGAATATCGACGTTACTAATTTTTGCAAAACCATTATGTAAATCCTGTAGCAGATCGTCAACGTTTTCTATACCAACAGAAAGTCTTAATAAGTTATCGGTGATGCCTGCAATTTCTTGTTCTTCTGGCGATACGGCCGCGTGAGTCATTGTTGCGGGGTGACAAATCAAACTTTCTACGCCTCCTAAAGATTCTGCTAGAGAAAAAATATCTAACCCTTTTAAGAATGATTTAACCGATTCAACACCACCCTTTAATTTAAATGAAAGCATTGATCCAAAACCAGACTGTTGTTTTTTAGCAATTTCATGCCCTTGATGCCCTACTAATCCAGGATAGTAAACATGTTCAACGAGAGGGTGGGAGACTAAGAAATTAACGATTTTGTCAGCGTTTTTAGCGTGTCTTTGTACTCGCACATCTAATGTTCTTAATCCCCTTAAAGTTAAAAAGCTATCAAAAGGAGCGCCCGTTGCGCCTATGCAATTTGACCACCATCTAATGTCTTCGTGGATCTCTGGCGTTTTAGAAATAACCGCTCCACCAACAACATCACTGTGGCCATTGATATATTTTGTGGTCGAATGAACGACGATGTCCGCACCTAAAGACAAGGGCTTTTGAAAAATAGGCGATAGAAAGGTGTTATCAACAACAACTAATGTATTGACACCGGCAATTTCTTTGGACAAAGAAGACAATCGTTTGATATCAACCACACGCAGTAATGGGTTGCTAGGTGTCTCAATCCATACAACCTTTGGCTTTGATTCTAGTGCTTTAATAAAGGCTTGTTCATCGGTTTGATCAATAAACTGTAGTTTAAATAATCCTTTACTCGCATAAGTCTTAAACAAGCGAAAAGAACCGCCATAACAATCATGGGGTGCAATCAAGGTATCTTCTGGGTTCAATAGTTGAATAACCGAGAGAATAGCTGACATACCGCTACTAGTAATAACACCGCCAGCGCCACCTTCTAGATCCGAAAGAGCATCGCCTAACAGATCTCGCGTTGGATTTCCGGAGCGTGAATAATCATACTGACGCTTTTGATCAAAATCAGCAAAACTGTAATTGCTAGAAAGGTAAAGAGGCGGAGTGATGGCGCCGTGTTGRGTGTCGGTTTCAATTCCAGCACGTACTGCTAGGGTTTCTATGGATTGTGTCTTCACTGATAACTGGTCTATTGAAGTGCTACTCATGATAATACCTTTCTCGCTAAATGTTAAATTAAGAACTATTCTTAAGTCGTTCATAAACGTTTAGACGTCTATATGGCTTTATGTTAGACTTTCACCAATAGAAGTCAAGACGTTTAGCCGTCTACACGTCTTATATAACTAATGGTTCTAATCTTAGAGAGGAAAATGATTTGTGAAAAAATGGAACGGTGAAATAATCAGCCCCTACGTTGAGCACGGCGATAGAAAAGAAAATGTTAAAAAGGTCACGGTATCAATTCCGTTTAAAGTATTAAAAATATTGACCGATGAAAGAACTCGTCGGCAGATCGGAAATTTGAAACACGCGACAAACAGTGAGCTGTTATGTGAGGCTTTTTTACATGCGTACACTGGTCAGCCATTGCCGACTGATGACGAATTAAAGAAAGACCAGAGTTAAAGAAAATGAAGTTCTTAAGAAATTGACAGAGAAAGAAATGAATAATGTAACCCAGCAATTAATTGAAATCTTAAACCAACGGATCTTACTTTTGGATGGTGCGATGGGAACGATGATCCAAGCGCACAAATTTCTAGAAGAAGATTTTCGTGGTGAAAAATATGCTGCTTGGCATTGTGATTTGCAAGGTAATAACGATTTATTAAGTATTACTCAACCAGACGCCATTCGGGGTGTGTACGAAGCGTACTTGGAGGCTGGCTCGGATATTATTGAGACCAATACCTTTAACTCTACTTCAGTGGCGATGGCTGATTATGATATGCAATCCATCAGCGCTGAGATAAATTATCAGGCGGCTTTACTCGCGAAACAAGCAACCGCTAAGTACACAACAAAAGACAAACCACGTTTTGTCGCCGGCGTTTTAGGACCCACCAACAAAGCCTGCGGTCTATCACCTGATGTGAATGATCCGGGTTTTAGAGCGATAACTTTTGATGAAATGAAAGACGCTTATTATGAATCAACAGAAGCTTTGGTCAAAGGTGGTGTTGATATAATTTTAATTGAAACCGTGTTTGATACGCTCAATGCCAAAGCCGCTATTTTTGCGGTAGAAAGTTATTTTGAAGATAGTGGCAATATAAAACCAGTGATGATCTCTGGCACTATTACGGATAATTCAGGTCGTACATTAACCGGGCAAACAACAGCGGGTTTTTACAATTCCTTGAAGCATGCTAAACCAATTAGTTTTGGATTAAATTGTGCTTTAGGCGCTAAAGAGCTAAGAACTTATATCGCTGAGCTATCACAAATTTCAGATTGTTTCGTTTCCGCTCATCCCAACGCTGGTTTACCGAATGAATTTGGTGGTTATGATGAAACGCCAGAAATGATGTTAAAAGAATTAGCCGAATGGGCTGAAAGTGGTTTATTAAACATTGTTGGTGGTTGTTGTGGCACTACGCCAGATCATATCAAAGCCATGCAGTCGATACCTCAGAATTTTAAACCTAGAAAAATAAAACCAATTGCAAAGGCGTGCCACTTATCTGGATTAGAATCTTTAGCTATTGATAATGATAGTTTGTTTGTAAACGTCGGTGAGCGAACCAATGTGACTGGATCTGCAAAGTTTTTGAAGTTGATTAAGTCAGATGATTTTGAAACCGCACTAGATGTTGCTCGTCAGCAAGTGGAAAACGGCGCTCAGATAATTGATATTAATATGGATGAAGGCATGCTTGATTCGGAAAAAATCATGCACACCTTTTTGAATTTGATTGCAGCAGAGCCCGATATTTCTCGTGTACCGATTATGATCGATTCTTCAAARTGGGAMRTSATTGAAGCWGGWTTAAAATGTAYRCAAGGWAAAKSCATTRTTAATTCYATTTCATTAAAAGAAGGTGAGCAAGCTTTTATAGAAAAAGCGAATCTTGCTAAACGTTATGGTGCAGCCATTATTGTGATGGCTTTTGATGAAAAAGGGCAGGCCGATACTTATAAAAGAAAAATAAACATTTGTGAAAGAGCCTATAGAGTATTAATTGATAAAGTGGACTTTACACCGGAAGATATTATTTTCGATCCGAATATTTTTGCGATAGCTACGGGGATAGAAGAACACAATAACTATGCCGTCGATTTTATTGAAGCGACGCGTTGGATTAAACAAAATTTGCCGGGCGCGTTAGTATCGGGCGGCGTTTCTAATGTTTCCTTTTCGTTTAGAGGCAATAATCCAGTCCGTGAAGCGATCCATGCGGTGTTTTTATATTATGCCATTCAAGCCGGTATGGATATGGGCATTGTGAATGCGGGGCAACTTGAAATTTACAGTGAAATAGATCCTAAATTAAAAGAAGCGGTCGAAGATGTGGTTTTAAATCGCAAACCTCAAAACGGCGAAGATGCGACCGAAAATTTAGTTTCAGTTGCTGAGGCTTATTTGTCTGTAGATGGAGGCAATAAAAAAACCGATGAACAGAAATTGAAATGGAGAGAGTTGTCAGTAGATGAAAGAATATCATACGCAATGGTCAAAGGAATTACAGACTTTATAGTGGATGACGCTGAGGAAGCGAGGCTAAAATTCGATAGACCGTTACACGTAATTGAAGGCCCCTTGATGGATGGAATGAACAAAGTGGGCGATTTGTTTGGCGCGGGTAAAATGTTTTTACCGCAGGTTGTTAAGTCAGCAAGAGTGATGAAAAAAGCGGTTGCTCATTTAGAGCCATTTATGGAAAAAGAAAAAAAAGAGCTAGGACTAGAGCACCGTTCAAAAGGTAAAATACTACTAGCTACCGTTAAAGGTGATGTGCATGATATCGGCAAAAATATCGTTGGCGTTGTATTGCAATGCAATGGCTATGAAGTCCTTGATTTAGGTGTAATGGTTAATAATGAAAGGATTATTGATACCGCAATAAAAGAAAATTGCGATTTGATTGGACTCTCTGGTTTGATAACGCCTTCGCTAGATGAAATGGTTTTAGTTGCGCAGGAAATGCAAAGAAGAAACGTTACTGTACCACTATTAATCGGCGGAGCAACGACGTCTAAATTACACACAGCTATAAAAATAGAGCCTAAATATAAACATGCGGTTATTTACGTATCAGATGCTTCTCGAATAATTTTTGCTGCACAAAACTTACTCTCTTCAGAGTTGAAAGGTGATTATACCAAAGATGTTAAAAATGAATATGAGACGCTTAGAGTTAAACGAGAAGCTAGAAATATTGAAAGTAAGCTAACCTCATTGAGTAATGCAAGAGATTACGCCGCACCAATTGATTGGAGTAAGTTTCAAGCTAAAATTCCGAGCTTCTTAGGAGAGGAAATCTATGATGACTTTCCTTTAAGTGAATTAGTTGAGCGTATCGATTGGACACCATTTTTTAGAAGTTGGCAATTGGCAGGAAAATACCCAAGAATTTTAAATGATGAAATTGTTGGAGAAGAAGCTAGGAATCTTTTTTATGATGCTAAAAATATGTTAGATAAAATAGTGAAAGAAAAACAATTAACCGCAAAAGCCGTATTGGGATTTTATCCGGCCAACTCGGTTGGTGATGATGTGGAAATTTATTCGAGCAAGGATGATACCGAGCAACTTAAAGCCAAGTTATTCTTTTTAAGACAGCAAAAACAAACGAGGAAAGGCAAGAGTAATTATTCTCTCGCAGATTTTATCGCTCCAAAATCAATAGGAAAAACTGATTATATCGGTGGGTTTGCGGTGACTGCTGGAGTAGGCATTGACAAACTAATTAAAGAACATGAAGATAATAACGATGACTATTCTAGTATTATGGTGAAAGCGTTAGCGGATCGTTTAGCAGAAGCCTTTGCAGAAAAATTACATGAAATCGTTAGAAAAGAACTGTGGGGTTATGCCTCAAAAGAATCACTTTCAAACGATGAAATTATTTCAGGAAAATACCAAGGTATTCGACCCGCGCCAGGTTATCCCGCATGTCCAGATCATACTGAAAAAGCGACGTTGTGGGAATTGTTAAAACCCGATGAAAAAATTGGTTTAAGATTAACCGAAAGTTTTGCTATGTATCCAACTGCCGCCGTTTCAGGTTGGTATTTTTCTCATCCTGAATCGCGTTATTTTGGTGTTGGAAAAATAACCAAAGAACAAGTGATTGATTATGCAGAACGAAAAGGTTGGTCTATTGAGAAAACAGAAAAATGGTTGGCGCCTAATTTGGCCTATGATAATTAATTATGCGAATTAAATTATTTAGGTTATACGTAACAGTCATAATCGCGATAACTATTTCATCTTGTAGTTCAATTCCATTATCAAGCATGATCAAAGTAGCAACAATGGATGCCGATGATATTTCCGCGATTCGACCTTCTGAAGTTAGAGTTAGGCTATCGGTTTCTGAACCTGTTGAATTGAAAACAAAAGACGTTAGATTGGTATTATCATTTGAACATAAAGATGATAGCCAATCAGAGTTTCAATATTTATTAAAATACATAAAACAAAGTAAGAAGAATTCCTTATCCTCTTTTTTTGGCAATGAGCCAGCCAAATCCGTTTATCTGTTTAAATTTTCTAAACAATCCGAGTTAGAATTCAACCGATATCAAAAATCGTTTCAAACTAAAGGGAAGCCAAAACGCTACAAATGGACTGTTTATTACTATTTTAAAACTAGACCCCAAAAAGGAGAGAACGCAGAAATTGACATGGAATTAAAGCTGGCGAATGATGATGAATTTTTTTATTTACTCAAAGGTGCTATTATCGACTGAACGCAATAAATTAAGGAAAGAATTAAATCATGCTGTCAATACAAATACAATTAGTCATAAATAGGTCTTTAGCAGGCTGGCTATTTGTAAGATTAAATCAAATATTTAAGCTTACAAATATCGTTAAAATTTCACTCTTGATTAGTTTTTTGCCTCTAAGCGCGAATGCTGGAAACTCTAAATTGGGCCAGTCTATGAATAACTTTGAAAGCACTTTAAGCCAAACTCTGTTAACACAAATAAAAATAGTTGTTCAAAAACAACACAAGTCACCCATCAACCAATTTGATATTGTTAAGGTTGAAAGCCGAGATTGGCCAAATTCAGCGTTAGGTTGCCCTAAAGCAGATATGCAATATATGCAAATGATTACGCCTGGTTATCTATTTCATGTTAAAGCGGAAGGAATTTTACATACCGTTCATACAAGCAAATCTCATGCAGTTGTTTGTGGTCAAAGCAAACCAGATAGTTTGAATTATGCTTCGCGAAAAAAACTGAAACTTGAAGAATCAACGATAAACCGAGTAAAGGCTATTCAGCTTTCTCGTGCAATGTTAATTAAAACGAAAGAAATTGAAACAAAAAATGTGCGACTTAAATCTGTTAGTGATGCCTCAATTAGTGAATTTAGTGCCCAATGTAAACAGAATTATTTTGGAAAAGAGAAAGGCTACAAAGTCATTTTATCGCATGAAAAATTAATTGTGACCTTTTTCAGCGATGGAAAAGAAGTGGTTAAGTGCAAAAGCAGTACTGTTATATAGAGTAGTATGTCGAGTTGTCTTGTTAAACTCATACGTTAAACAAGACATAAGTTAAACTCGACACACGATCAACTCACTACTGACTATCTAAAAACTTCTCAGCATCAAGCGCTGCCATACAACCAGCACCAGCAGATGTTATAGCCTGTTTATAAACCTGATCCGCAACATCACCGGCAGCATAAATGCCCTCTATACTTGTTGCGGTTGCATTACCTTGAATGCCACTTACTACGTCGATATAGCCATTGCTCATTTTTAATTGACCATCAAATATCCCTGTATTTGGCGTATGGCCAATCGCAATAAACACGCCATCAACGGTTAATTCAGCAATAGAATCATCTTTGGTGCTTTTAATTCTAATCCCGGTTACGCCCATATTATCACCAACCACTTCTTCTAAAGTATTATCCCAATGGATGGTGATGTTACCGTTTTTCGCCTTTTCCATAATATGGTCTTGCAAGATTTTTTCACTTCTAAAGGAGTCACGGCGATGAATCACATGCACTTCTGAAGCAATATTAGAAAGGTAAAGCGCTTCTTCAACCGCTGTATTCCCTCCGCCAATAACCGCTACAGGTTTGTTACGGTAAAAGAAACCATCGCAGGTAGCACATGCAGAAACACCTTTGCCTTTAAAGGCCTCTTCTGACTCTAAACCCAAATACATTGCAGTTGCACCAGTTGCAATAATTAAAGCATCCGCTGTGTAAACCGCTTGATCACCAGTTAAAGTAAAAGGACGTTTGCTTAAATCAGTAGTGTGAATATGATCGAATATGATCTCGGTGCCAAACCTTAATGCGTGTTTTTCCATTCTTTCCATTAATTCAGGACCTTGAACGCCTTCATGATCGCCTGGCCAATTGTCTACGTCTGTTGTTGTTGTTAGTTGCCCACCTTTTTCTATTCCGGTGATAATCACAGGATTTAGATTGGCTCTAGCACCGTAAACAGCTGCTGAATATCCTGCAGGGCCTGAACCTAAAATGAGTAATTTGCAGTGTTTTATTTTGCTATTAGAAGTGGCTTTAGAGGAAGTGATTGAGTCGGACATACAGAGCCTAATAATGAGGTTTAATTGAATGAGCGGATTTTAGGATTTATCGTAGCAATTAACAAGAAAAATAAGCAACTAATCTACAATTCTGATAGAATGCGCGCCTTAATTTTGCGGGTGGATTGGCTGTTTTTCAATTTATTTGCTCTTTACTTGAATCACGATGTATTTTATTTGATGTTAAAGCAAGAATTTCAATTTGATTTACCTGAACATCTCATTGCCTATACGCCATGTGAAAAGCGCACAGATAGTCGTTTATTGGTTATAAATCCCGATAAACAATCGATTAACCATCATCATTTTTATGAGTTAACCGATTTTGTACAACCTAATGATTGCTTAATATTTAATAATACCAAAGTAATCCCCGCTCGATTGTTTGGAATGAGAGAATCAGGCGGAAAAGTTGAAGTTTTAATTGAGCGCGTTATAGGGCTTGCTAGAGAAAGTGCTAATAAAACGCAAAAACAAACTTGTTTAGCGCAAGTTAGAGCCAGTAATTCGCCGAAAGCAGGCGTGAAAATAAAAATTGCAGATGACTTTTGGCTAGAAGTAACCGGGCGTCAAGATAGCTTTTATGTATTAGAAAATAAAAGCGAAGACGATTTAATGATGTTAATTGAAAAATATGGGGATATGCCTTTACCGCCCTATATTCAAAGAAAAGCAGAAGATATAGATAAAGAGCGATATCAAACCGTTTATGCGAAAGAACGAGGCGCTGTTGCCGCGCCAACGGCAGGGCTTCATTTTGATGAGGCTTTACTAAAGAAAATTAAAGACAAAGGCATTCAACATGATTTTGTAACGCTACATGTTGGGGCTGGAACATTTTTACCGTTACGAGTCGATAATATTAACGATCATAAAATGCACTCCGAGTGGTTTAGTGTTTCGGAGTCAGTGGTCGAATTAGTTAACAGAACTAAGAAGAATGGCGGTCGAGTGATTGCTGTTGGTACGACTTCAGTACGGTGTTTAGAGTCAGCATCAAAAGATGGCACAATAAACGTAGCGCAAGGTGAAACGGATATATTTATTTATCCGGGTTATCAGTTTCAAAGTGTGGATGGTTTAATTACCAACTTTCACTTGTCAGAGTCCACCTTGATGATGTTGGTTAGTGCTTTTGCGGGTAAAGAATTTATAAAGACGGCTTATCAAGAAGCCATACAGAATGAGTATCGCTTCTTTAGTTATGGCGATTCTATGTTTATGGAAAACTGTTTATCGAAAACCGTTTATAAAAAACCGAATTTAATGGAAAGTAGAACTTAAGAAATACAATGAAATTTAAACTATTAAAAACAGATGGAAAAGCTAGACGAGGTCAACTTGAATTTGATCGTGGAACGATTGAAACGCCTGCGTTTATGCCGGTTGGAACTTACGGTACGGTTAAGGGCATGTCTCCTGAACGAGTGAAAGAGACAGGCGCTGAAATTCTGTTAGGTAACACTTTTCACTTAATGTTAAGACCGGGAACCGAAATCATCAAAATGCATGGTGATTTACACGACTTTATGAATTGGCACGGGCCTATTCTTACGGACTCGGGTGGTTTTCAGGTGTTTAGTTTAGGTGAGTTGAGAAAAATTACAGAAGAGGGCGTTACTTTTCGATCGCCAATTAACGGCGACAAGGTGTTCTTAGGACCGGAAGAGTCGATGCAAGTACAAAAAGATCTTGGATCGGACATTGTGATGATTTTTGATGAATGCACACCTTATCCAGCCACTTTTGAAGAAGCCGAAACTTCAATGCAACTCAGTTTACGTTGGGCAGAGCGTTCTAAGAAAGCGCATGGTGATAGCTCGGCAGCACTCTTTGGCATAATCCAAGGTGGTATGTACCCAGAGTTAAGAGATGTTTCGTTAGAAGGTTTAAATAAAATTGATTTTGATGGTTATGCCATTGGTGGTTTATCGGTTGGTGAAAGCAAGCTAGAAATGACCATGATTTTGGATCATTTGGCCTATAAAATGCCCGAAGATAAACCAAGATATTTAATGGGAGTAGGAAAACCTGAGGATTTGGTTGAGTCAGTCAGACGCGGAATTGATATGTTTGATTGCGTAATGCCAACTCGAAATGCTCGTAACGGACATCTTTTCACCTCAACAGGCATTGTAAGACTGCGAAATAGCCCCAATAAAAAGAACTCTGGACCGGTTGACGAAAATTGTGAATGTTATACCTGTAAAAACTATAGCCGAGCCTATTTACATCATTTAGATAAATGTGGAGAAATGTTTGGCGCAGAGTTAGCCACTATTCATAATTTACATTATTATCAAGATTTAATGAAAGGATTGCGCAAAAGCCTAGAAACGGGTACATTCGACGACTTTGTTCAAGAATTTTATGAAGCGAGAGGAATGGACGTTCCCGCTTTGGATAGTAATTAAGAATTTAGGTAGAATCGAGGTCAGAGTCATTTTTATTAGAGTTTTAAATATTTGTAACCGACTTAAATAAAAATGACTCCGACCCCTAAGAATAATTAAAATATTTGTAGAATTAATCGTAAATTAAAACAAAAAACTTTAAGAGGAAATTACATGTTTATAAGCACAGTACAAGCCGCGGAAGCCGGTGCAGATTCAGGACAAGCTAGTGGAATGAGTACCATTATAATGATGGTGTTGTTTGCTGCCGTTTTTTACTTTTTACTCATTCGTCCACAAAGTAAACGAGCAAAAGAACATAAAGGCATGCTAGAAGCGATTCAAAAAGGAGATGAAGTAGTCACAGGTGGTGGTATTTTAGGTAAAGTCAGTAAGATTACCGATGGTTTTGTCATTTTAAACGTAGCACAAGGTGTTGAAATGAAGTTTCAAAAGCATGCCATTACAGCATCTTTACCTAAAGGCACCATTAAAGAAATTAATAGTTAGAAATATTTAAGAGAACCCTCTCCCCAACCCTTTGCTATGCCCCTCTTTTTGGGTGCTCCCAGAGGGAGTTTAATAAAAACAGAGAATTAATATGTTTACACCTCAAGAACATTTAAGACCTATGAACACTTATCCAACATGGAAATATGCCATGCTGGTTATTTTGTTAGTGATAGGGTTTATTTTTGCATTGCCAAATATTTACCCACCGGATCCTGCGATTCAGATTACACAGGAAAATGGAAGTGTGATTGAGGATAGTTTGTTTAAAGATATTCAATCGATGTTACTAAAAAAGGAAATTAATGTTAAGTCAGCCAAAGTTGAATTCGGAAAGTCGTTGGTTCGACTTAATGGTAAAGATGATCAGTTTAAAGCGAGTTCAGAAGTTTCCAAATTTTTAGCAGAAAGAAAATTACTGAATCATGTAGTGGCTATCAATTTGGCACCGACAACACCTGATTGGTTAAGAAGTATGGGTGGGTCGCCTCTTAATTTAGGTTTAGATCTAAGAGGGGGAGTTCAATTTTTAATGCAGGTCGATATGGAATCTGCGATGGGTGTTAAATTAGAGCAATACACAAAAGACATCAAAAAACTATTTAGAGATAATAAATTACGATATTCATCGGTTACTAAACAAAGTTTAGTTCAGATCGTTGCTCGATTTAGAAAGGTTGAAGATCGAGATACTGCTGAAATAGAAGTTAGAAAACTTTACTCTGAGTTTTTAACAAGAACTAGAGAAAATGGTGATAAGTTTGAATTGGTTCTTGATGTTAGAGAGTCAAAAATAAAAGAAATAAAAGATTATGCCGTTGACCAAAATATAGCTACCTTCAGAAATAGAATTAACGAACTTGGCGTTGCTGAACCATTAATTCAAAAGCAAGGTAGTGACCGAATATTAGTTCAATTRCCGGGTGTACAAGAYTCYGCACAAGCAAAAAGRATTTTAGGYAAAACMGCYACACTWGAATTTAGAATGGTAAARGAAGGYTCAGATCCTTAYGCKTTACGMGCKCCYGCWGGAACAGAAATTTTAAGCGARAAAGATGGYACTAARTGGGTMGTTAGAAAGAAAGTGATWGTTRRYGGYACRCAAATTRTTGATGCAAMMYCMGGMTTTGATTCTCAAACAGGCCAATCTCAGATTAGTGTTAAGTTGGACGGTGAAGGCGGCGCAAAAATGTTAGCCAACACCACCAAAAACACCTATAAACAAATGGCTATTGTGATGATAGAAACTAAAGCCATCTATGAAAGAACTGAATCGGGTGARTTAAAAGTTRTYGGAMARGAWGTGATTAAAGARGTYGTTAGYGCACCAWSAATYAATGGAACYTTTGGCKCWAACTTTCAAGTCACYGGTAGYTAYACTCCDKCWGAAGCKMRTGAATTTGCSTTAATTYTAAGAGCTGGYTCRTTAATAGCGCCBACTTTTATTATTGAAGAAAGAACGATTGGTCCAAGTCTTGGTGAAGAAAATATTAGAATGGGATTGAATTCTATTCTTGTAGGGTTTATTGCGGTGTTAATTTTTATGTTGGTTTATTACAAACTCTTTGGATTAATTGCAAACCTAGCGTTATTGACTAATTTAATTTTTATCGTAGCGATTATGTCTYTAATTCCTGGAGCVACTTTAACGCTTCCKGGTATTGCCGGTATCGTATTAACHGTBGGTATGGCTGTTGATGCAAACGTATTGATATTTGAACGAATACGAGAAGAGTTAGCTGAAGGAGTCAATCCTGCAAAAGCTATTCACGCGGGTTATGACAAAGCATTTTCAACGATTGCGGATGCCAATATAACAACGTTGATTGCCGCCATGGTTTTATTTGGAATTGGTACCGGCCCAATCGCTGGGTTTGCGGTAACACTGTTAATAGGAATACTAACTTCGATGTTTACATCTATCGTTGGTACTAGAGCTGTGGTTAATTTAATTTATGGTGGCAAGTCCATCAAAAAATTATCGATATAAATAGGTGAATAAAAAATGCAAATTTTAAAATCAAACTTAAATATTCACTTTAATAAATACCGCTTGCCGGCAACGATTTTTTCGGCAATTCTTTTAATAGCATCAATTGCCTCGGTTTCCATCAAGGGTTTAAACCTTGGTTTAGATTTTACTGGTGGTACTTTAATTGAAGTCCTGTATGAAGATGATGCAAATTTAGATTCAATCAGAAATCAGTTAGCCAAATCTGGATTTGATCGAGCATTAGTTCAGTATTACGGTACTTCAAAAGATGTCACTATTCGTTTAGGTCCTCAAGGCGATAAAAAAGCAAGTGATATTGGAACAAGCGTTTTAACCGCGTTAAGAGAAGATACGCCGTCAAAAATAACGATGAGAAGAATAGAGTTTGTTGGTCCAGCCGTTGGAGATGAGTTAGCAGAGCAGGGTGGACTTGCCATGTTAGTGGCATTAATCTTCATTATGTTCTATGTTTCAGTAAGGTTCGAATGGAAATTTGCGCTTGGATCTGTTGCAGCTTTAGCGCATGACGTTATTATAACAGTTGGCATGTTTTCAATTCTTCAACGAGAATTTGATTTAACTGTGTTAGCGGCAATATTGGCGGTAATAGGGTACTCATTAAACGATACGATTGTTGTTTTTGATCGAATTAGAGAAAACTTTTTAAAGTTAAGAAAATCCGATTCAAGTAAAGTGGTTGATATCTCTTTGAATCAAACGCTTTCTAGAACTTTAATGACTTCGATCACCACCTTGCTGGTATTGATTTCTTTGTTTTATTTAGGCGGTGAGTTGATACATGGTTTTGCTATGGCATTAATTATGGGAGTATTTATTGGTACTTACTCCTCAATTTATGTAGCGAGTAATGTTGCTCTTTCGTTAGGAATAACCAAAGAAGACTTAATGCCCGTTGAAGTTGAAAAAGAAGGCGCGGATCAAGACGCTTTGATGTAGTTAGAAAATATTTTATTAGTTTGATGTAAGCTGGGGCGAGAAACGAATCCCAGCTTTTTACGTTTTAATAGACGCCGTTTTTGTTGGGGCGGCGTGTCCCTTTTTCTGGGGTTTCGTTTCTCAATCCAACCTACAATTTACTCGAATTTAAAAGAGTTAACATAGCTGCGTTGGAAATATCATGTCTGARAAYGAAAMACTGATCACTTTTGATGATCTCAATCTACCTAAAGAAATTTTAAAAGTTATAAATGAGTTAGGTTACGAAAAGCCTTCACCTATTCAAGCTGAAAGTATTCCTCTTTTACAAAGTGGCGCGGACATTGTTGGACAAGCGCAAACGGGTACAGGAAAAACGGCCGCTTTTGCTTTGCCTTTACTTGCAAAAATTGACTGCAATTTAAGGCAACCTCAAGCATTAGTTTTAGCGCCGACTAGAGAGCTTGCTATACAAGTTGCTGAAGCGATTAATACTTATGCAAAATATATGAAAGGGCTACAAGTAGTTCCAATCTATGGTGGTCAATCTTTTCCGGTTCAATTAAAGCAATTATCTAGAGGACCACAAATCATTGTTGGTACACCCGGTCGTGTGATGGATCATATGAGAAAAGGCAAAATCAAATGGGATCATATGCATACCATGGTTTTAGATGAAGCCGATGAAATGTTACGTATGGGATTTTTAGAAGACGTTGAATGGGTGTTAGAGCAAACACCTGATGATAGACAAATTGCTTTATTTTCTGCCACTATGCCAAAAGAAATTAAGCGTGTTGCCGATCGGTTTTTAAATAAGCCTCAACACGTCAGTATAAAAACTAAAACGGCAACAGCGCCAACTATTGAGCAATCTTATTTATCCGTATCTCATCATAATAAAGTGGATGCTCTAACAAGAATATTAGAAGTTGAAGAGACTGACGCGATTATTATTTTTGCTAGAACCAAAACCGCAACCACTGAATTAGCGGATCGTTTAACTGCGAGAGGATATGCTGCTGCCGCCATCAATGGTGATATGCAACAGTCAGCAAGAGAAAAAACAATTAGTAACTTAAAGAACGGACGTTTAGATATATTAGTAGCAACTGACGTAGCGGCTAGAGGGCTTGATGTTCAGCGAATTTCCCACGTAATCAACTATGACATTACTCAAGATGTTGAATCTTATATTCACCGAATCGGGCGAACAGGTCGAGCCGGTCGAGAAGGCAAAGCGATTTTATTTGTCACACCTCGTGAGAAACGAATGTTATTTTTGATCGAGAAAACAACCGGTAAGAAAATCGAACGGATTGGATTACCTACAACCGATCAAATAAACGACCAAAGAGTCGATAGATTTAAAAATAAAATCACAGAGAAATTAAACTCCGGTGAACTAGCCCCTTATTTAGAAATTTTGGAAAGTTATCAATTGGAAACCGATATCACCGGTATCCAAATTGCAGCAGCATTGGCAAGTTTAGCTCATGACAAAACGCCGTTATTAGTTGAAGATTTACCTTCGCCAAAAGAGCAAAGAAGAGATCGGAAAGAACGTCCTGATTTTGGCTCCGGTGACCGTTCAAGAGGTAGAGAGAGAAAACAACATCGAAAAGGACAAGATGGGCAGGGGCGTTCAGGTAAAGATTTCCCTAAAGATGCAGAGTCTCTATCCGATCACCCAACAATAGAAATGCGCCGTTACGTAATGATGGTTGGTTTTGAAGCCGGAATTAAACCGGGAAATGTCGTTGGTGCTATTGCTAATGAAATTGATATAGAAAGCAAATACATCGGTCATATAAAAATATATGACGATTTTTCTACGGTTGATCTTCCGGGAAAATTACCTAAAGATGCGTTAGCACATTTAAAGAAAGTTAGAATTTGTGGCAAGCCAATGAACCTAACTAAAGCTGATGATTTTAGTATGGATAAATTAAAAGGTTCTAATCGAGGTGATAGGGATGGTGCTTCGGATAGAGGACGACGAAGTGATTCTAAAGATAGAAAACGGAAGCCTAGACGATCTAAAAAGTAGATCCTCGATGTTTGTACTATGGAAGATTGGTTGTTTAAAATTTAATTTTTTAACTAAGCCAATTTTCCAGTTCTAAATTTGTTACGCGATCAAATTCCTTTATATTATTAGTAACGAACGTTGCTTCTTCATAAATGGCATGGGCAGCAATTAACAAATCATTGCCACCAATAATATTTCCTTTCGATTGTAATTCAGTTCGGATTTCTCCATAAATTCCTGCGGCTTGATAAGGCCAGTTTTTTACGTCGCAATATTTTAAAAAATCCTTTAGTGCGACTTCATTTTTTTCTTTATGTTGGCTTTTTGATATCCCAAAACTTAGCTCGGCAAGCACAATACTTGATATCGATACACTTCCGATAGGACAGCCATTCAATATTTCTTTGATTTCAGGTGGATGGTTTTTCATTATGTAGATGCATAGATTGGTATCTAACATATAGTTGATTGTAGCGGACTTCTTTTGTGTAGCCACTAAAACTCATCTCTAGTTTGAAGTGGAAGATCGTCAATCACGTCAGGATAGTCATTAGATAGTTTTTGGCTGTTTAGGAAATAACTATTCCAATTTTTTGGCTTAGGCTTAATGATTAAATTATCACCATCTTTACTAATAATAACCTCTTCCGCATCCAATTCAAATCCTTTAGGAAAGCGGACCGATTGGTTATTTCGATTATAGAAGAGCTTAGCTGATTTTTCTTTAACTTGTAAATGAACCATAATTTTCTCTATTATTAATAATGAAGTTAGTTGAAGATAACACACGTAAAACATATGTCAACAACATATGCATTCTGCGTGTGGCATAAACGGGTTATAAATGACCAATCATTTAACACAACTAAAGAAACAATATTCTTAGTAAACTAGCTCTGATCCCCTCTCCCTTGACGGGAGAGGGGACAAATAACAATAATAAAAAAAGGAAGCCGAAGCTTCCTTTTTTAACACCCAATGAAAATTATTAAATTACCAAATCTTAACTCTTTCCTCTGGCGCTCTATACATGCCATCACTAGCTTTAACTTCATATGCTTTCATAAACTCAGGCATATTCATTAGTGTACCGTTACCGCGATAAGGTGCAGGAGAGTGAGGATCTGTTTTTAAACGATTACGTAAAGCTTCTTCACGGAATTTATAAGCCCAAACTTGCGCCCATCCCATAAAGAATCTTTCTTCACCAGTAAATTTGTCAAGTACCGGAGACTCTTTTCCTTCAAGTGATAATTTATATGCACGGTGAGCGATTGTTAAACCACCTAAATCACCAATGTTTTCGCCTAAAGTCAACTCACCATTAATATGCTCGCCTGGTAAAGGTTCAAATTCAGAATATTGATCTGCAAGTTTTTTAGTTCGTGTTTCAAATTCTTTCAGATCTTTCTCTGTCCACCAGTTTCTTAAAACACCGTCGCCATCGGATTTAGCGCCTTGATCATCAAAACCGTGTCCCATTTCGTGTCCAATTACTCCACCAATTCCACCGTAATTAACTGCATCATCAGCTTCCATATTAAAGAATGGAGGTTGAAGAATAGCCGCCGGAAAAACGATTTCGTTCATGCTTGGATTGTAATAAGCATTAACCGTTTGTGGAGACATAAACCATTCATCTCTATCAATTGGCTTACCTAATTTATTGATTTGATTATGATGATTAAAGATTGATGCACGTTTATAATTACCCGCTAAATCATTAGCGTCTATTTCTAATGCTGAATAATCACGCCATTTATTAGGGTAACCAATTTTTGGTTTGAATTTAGCTAACTTGTCTAAAGCTTGAACTTTAGTTTCTTCGCTCATCCATTCTAAACCTTTGATAGCATGACCATAGGCTGTACGTAGATTTTCAACCATRGTGATCATTCTAGCTTTAGCTTCAGGCTTGAAGTGTTTTTTAACGTAAATCTTTCCTACAACTTCACCTAACAAACCATTGACCGATCCAACCGCACGTTTCCAACGTACTTCTTGCTCTGGCGTTCCGTTTAAAGTGGTTCCATAAAAAGCAAAATTTTGACTGTCGATTTCGTTACTTAGTAAACCAGCCGCTGAATTAATTAGTGTCCATTTGAAATAAATTTTCCAATCATCTACTGAGGTTTCAATAAATAATTTTGAGAATTTTTCAAAATAACTCTTTTCGCGAATTACTGTCTCTGTTTCAGATGAAATGCCAGCACGTTCTAGATATGCTGTCCAATTAAAGCCAGATGTGATTTCTGATAGTTTAGCTACTTCAACTTTATTATAGGTCTTATCACGATCACGACGTTCAACTTTAGTCCAATGCATATCGGCGATTGCTGTTTCTAATGCCATAACTTTCTTTGCATTAGCTTCTGCATCTTTAACCGAATCATTGATACCTGCCAAACTAAACATTTTACCAATGTGCTCAACATAATCCGATCGAAGTTTTTCTGATTTTTCATCCTGCGTAAAGTAATAATCTCTATCGGGCAAACCTAAGCCAGACTGAGTGAAAAAAGTAATATATTTGGTTGGATCTTTTGAGTCATTATTAACCCAAAAACCAAAAGGTGCATCTGTTCCAATTAACTGTGTTTCTGCAAAATAAACGGATACATCATCATGGCTAGCCATAGCGTCAATTTTTGCGAATTCAGGTATTAATGGTGAAGCGCCTAATTCATTTAATTTATCAGTATTCATATAACTTCTATATAAATCACCCACTTTTTGAGCATCTGAACCATTTTCTACATTTTCTAATTGAGAGGTTTCTTCAATAATCGCTTTAACATCACGACGAGATTTGTCTCTTAACGCAGTAAAAGAGCCATAGGTCGACTTGTCTGCAGGAATCTCTGTATTATCAAGCCACGTACCATTTACAAAACGATAAAAATCGTCTTGCGGGCGTGTCTTATTGTCCATATTTTCAAGTTCAATGCCTGACTTGGCAACAGCCATTTCAGCCATTTGAGCTTCTTGTTTTTCGATTTTAGCGTCTGATTKWTTRTCGCTWTCTTGTTGACTGCAAGCGCCTACAAAAGCTAAACAAATCGCACCAGCGATGAGTTTCTTTTTCATACGGTTTCCCTTATAGCTAGTAAGTATTGTTATTAAAGGCCTCAAAAGGCCAGAATCCTGTATCAATCACACTCGTTCAGTTTAGAGAAACTAGCGCGATGAATTAGCCGTGAATAAGACCATATTTATGGGGTAAAACGCAAGGAATCGACGTTTGTTCGTTAATTTTAATCGTTACTAGATATGAATATTTTCCGAATTAGGACTATTATTTAAAAAAAGGCAACTTTTGAGTACTTTATGACCACTAAAACCAAAACCTACGAAGCGATTACTTCCAGTTTATTACTCGCTTTACCGAATCCATCTAGCGCAGATTATGAGATTAAAATTAAAATCCCTGAATTCACATTCTTAGGAGTGGGAAATCAGCCTGATTTTGCTCAGATATTTTTAACTTTTTATCCCGGAGATAAAATTATTGAGCTTAAAGCATTAAAACAATATGTTTATCAACTCAGAGATATTGTAGTGTCTTATGAAAGACTAATTAATATTATCTATGATCAGCTAATGGAAACGTTTGTTCCTGATCGATTAAGGCTCGTGATGAATTGCAACCCTCGTGGTGGCATTAGCTCTCATTTAACCATAGATTCAGATTGGAAGAGTCGTGGAGGAGAGGATAAATATAAAGATTGGTTGGGTGCCAATGATGAATGGATGAGGTTGGATTAGAACTATAGCCGTCCTACAAAAAACACCTCAAATATAGTGTTTAAAACACTCTATTTGAGGTAATTAAATCCTAATTTATGGCATTTGGATTTGAGATCCAGCTCCCTGTCCAGGTAGTACAATTTTTGACTCCTGTTCTCTTTGATACTCTTGTATTTCCTTCATTGTTCGTTCCATGGATTCCTTCGCAGCATTGCCAAAGGCTTCAAATGCATCAGCTAGCGTTTCTGTTTTCAGCTCAAAATTGAGTGGGATTGCGCCTCCTTGAGTCATCACTTGTGTCTGTCCAAAATAAGCGACATCTCTGCTCGAATCAACTTCACCATTTGCTAAAACCGGTGTTAAAACTCTCACACTACCGACTTTTTGATCGGAATATACATCTTCTTTTACAAGAGAAGTTGTATCTATTTTTATATCTGGTAATTGTTGCTGGTTCATTTTAAGCCCTTATCAGGAAACAAATTAAATTAGTTTGATTTACGCGCTATTCTAGGTTAATTTCACCTGCTGTACTAGGGCTAGAAATAAACGCTTAGGAATAAAAATATTAACGAAGAGCTAAAACACTGGTTTCTATATATCATTTTATGCAGTGACGACTGCCTATACACAGGGATCACAACCGATATAGACCGAAGGTGGAAAGAACACTCAGGCGATCTTAAAAAAGGCGCTAAGTTTTTTAGGGGAAGAAAACCCAAAGAAATACTTTATGTTGAGTTTTTTGAAAATCGTTCTGAGGCTAGTCAAAGAGAGTATTCAATAAAAAAGCTTTCACGGTCAAATAAATTATTAGTAATTAGTTCCAAGGATAATCAAATAGGCGAGTTTGAATACTTGAATTCAATATAATATAAAAATGAAATTAGACGATTTTAAAGAATTAGTATCGACACCGATTTTTGATGAACTCATTGTTGAGTATGAGTTTTTAAAACKGTGGGTGATYGARTWTGATAATGCCAAGAAAAGGGCAGGYATGTGCCAACTTAAMGGAAAAAAGATTTCTKTAAGTCGACATCATATYACTCAAAACRGTGTAGAAATGGTYAAAGAYACGYTATTRCATGAATTTGCMCATGCAATTGCCTTTGAGCTATATAAAGAAACTGGCCACGGTATTATTTGGCAAAAAATAGCGCTAACGATTGGTGCAAAACCTAAAGCAACCGGTCGATTTAATTTACCTGATGCACCATGGGCATTGGTTCATCAATGCCCGAAGAGCAAAAATATCGAGCTATTAGCATATCGCTACAGAAGAAATAAAAAAATAACTCAATTCTTCTTAATCGGTAAACCCGAAACTAAGGGCGAGCTCCAATATTTATCTCGGGATGAATATGAAGCGCACTTAGTTTTAAAGAGCCAAACGTCCTAAAATAGCAACCTACGAATAACTAAAGTAAACGTAGACTAGGCAGCAACTAATCCAAAAGGCGTTACATTTGAAGCAATAGCTCTTGTCGCGACAGGCAATGGGCGTCTATCGGGATTTTGCTCATTGGAGTATTGTTTAATACCCTCTATTTGCTCCATGATGGCATTAGCCTTTTCCAGCACTACTTGACCTGCTGGCGTAATACCTGACAAATTTTTGCCGTTACGTTCAAATATTTTGATATCAAGCTCTTCTTCTAAAAGGCGCAATTGCTTGCTCACTCCGGGTTGAGAAGTATATAAACTCTCAGATGCTTGAGTGATGTTCAAATCATTGTCTGCTATTGCTAGTATGAACCTTAGTTGCTGTAATTTCATTTTCCTACCCTCTGTTTTATCGTTAATGTTTAAAGTTAAAATTATTTAAAAGTCGTTAAAAGTCGTTAAAAGTCGTCTAATGTCATTTCTGTAATTGTTGTTCTAATAATCTAATGGCAAAAAAAAACCTCCGAGCTTTTGGCTGGGAGGTTTTCGTGAATTCTATTTAATTTAAAGATTCTTCAGGAAACCACCCGATTACAATGTCTAATTGAGATGCGGACTTGTTTAAACATTGAAATACACCAAGTACGCACAGCCATGAGCATCGAATAGCTCATAAACGTTGTGGTTGTGCGAAATGTTTTGGTGTAGGCGTTCATAGTGTTTCTTGTTTGATATCCTGTTTTTATCTATATTAAATTTTAGCGATAAAATCTTGTTTACGTTACGGAATATTGACCTTTAGAGCACATATTTCCGCTGTTGTTGTATTTATAGCATTTTAAATTAAATATGGTCAAGTT
The DNA here is from genome assembly GCA_002733465.1 of Kangiella sp. GTDB lineage: Bacteria > Pseudomonadota > Gammaproteobacteria > Enterobacterales > Kangiellaceae. Next base: position 9,284 of record NVVT01000025.1, on the reverse strand, counting down.
TTATTTCCATTAAATCTTATATCTTTTTGTTATATTTTAGTTGAAATTACGAATAACTTGCAAAAAATGCAACAGTTGACGGTAGATATAACCACAAATTAGTAGGAATAAAGGGATAACAAACGCTAGAATTTAGCTATCTAATATTAAATACATAATTGAATAAAATGAATATTACTATCGTAGGTGCGACCGGCGCTGTTGGCATAGAGTTAATTAAGCTATTAGGATTGCGCAAATTCCCCATATCTTCACTCACGTTACTCGCTTCAGAGCGTTCAGTAGGTAAAATACTGGATACTTCCGTTGGCAAAATTGAGATTAAAGCATTCGATATAAAACATTTTGAACATCAGAATATCGTATTTTTTGCAACAAGTGGCGAGCATGCTCTTAAATATGCACCTAACGCAGTTGAAGCGGGTGCTATTGTTATCGACAACTCAAGCGCATTTAGGCTAGATCCCAATGTGCCGCTAGTTGTTCCAGAAGTTAATCCTCAAGCTGTTGATGAACATATGGGTATTATTGCTAATCCAAATTGTTCTACCATCCAAATGGTAGTTGCGCTTTATCCTTTACACCAATACTCCAAGATTAAAAGGATCGTTGTATCCACTTACCAAGCCGTATCAGGAGCAGGCCAGGAGGCGATTCAAGAATTAAATCAACAATTATCTGATTACGCCGAAGGAAAAGACCTAAAAGTTAGCGCGTTTACAAAGCAAATTGCTTTTAACGTCATTCCTCATATCGACGTTTTTCAAGAAAATGGATATACCAAAGAAGAAATGAAAATGGTCAATGAAACTTGGAAGATATTTGATGATTCTAGTATTAAAATAACTGCCAATTGTGTTCGAGTGCCGGTTATTCGAGCGCATTCTGAAGCAATTAATATTGAAACCGAAGATAAGATCACCGAATCAACAGCGAGAGAATTATTATCAAAAGTAGACAGTATCAAAGTGGTTGATGAACGTGTAAATGGAGGGTACCCAACACCCATTGATGCAAGCGAGAAAATGGATACCTATGTTGGCAGAATTAGAGAAGATATTTCCTGTGATAAAGGGTTGTCTCTTTGGGTAGTTGCCGATCAATTGTGGAAAGGCGCCGCTCTAAATGCTATTCAAATCGCCGAGTTGCTCAATACTAGATTTAAAAGCGAAAAGTAAGATAGAAATCAAATGAAAGTATTAAAATTTGGCGGCACTTCACTAGCAAGTGCTAATAGAATGAAAAGTGTATTAGCAATTGTCGAAGGTCAATTGCTTACATCAACTGGCGGACAAATTTTAGTTGTTTTATCAGCCGTTGCAGGAACCACTAACAAACTCGTCAGTATTGCAAATCATTTTGAAAACACTCAATTCAAACTTGCATCAGAAGATGTTGCAGAACTGAAAATATTTTACCGAAAATTCGCAGAGGAGCTTTTCGTTGATACTTCTAACGAAGATAAAGCGAACGATTTTATTGAAGAAACCATACAGTCAATTGATGCTAGCTTAAATTCGAATAGTCGATTGACCCGAGCTGAAATTCTTTCAATTGGTGAGCTAATATCCACACAGTTATTTCATTTGTTTTTGATAGAGTTAAATTTTCTAAATGTTCGATTAAACGCTTTGGATTTTTTATCTTTAGATAGATCAGGCTTACCTAATACAACTTTGTTAAAAGAAAGGTTAAGTCAGAGCTTAACTTTACATTCTGATGTTAAAGTATTTGTCGTTCAAGGGTTTATCTGTCGAAATATTCATGGAGAAATTTCAAATTTAGAAAGAGGCGGTAGTGATTATTCAGCTTCTCTTTTTGCAGCAGCGATTGACGGTGAAGAACTTCAAATTTGGACTGATATTGATGGCATGCATAATAACGATCCCCGCTATGTTGATGGAACTAAAACCATTCGAAATATTTCCTTTGATGAAGCTGCTGAACTTGCCTATTTCGGAGCTAAAATTCTTCACCCAAGTAGTATTAAACCTGCTAGAAAGAGCAATATACCAGTTAGGTTACTTAATACGTTGCAACCTGAAGCCTTGGGTACATTAATATCTAAAAAGAGTGAGAGGAAATTAGTTAAGGCAGTTGCTGCAAAGGATGGAATTACTGCGATAAAAATTCGATCAAGTGAAATGCTCGAAGCTCAAGGTTTTTTAAGAAAAATATTTGAAGTGTTTGAAGATAATAAGACTTCAATTGATATGATTACAACTTCGGAAGTGGCGGTTTCTGTTACCATTGATAACGTTGAACACTTATCCAATATTGTTAATGAATTATCCTCATTTAGCCAAGTAGATGTCGATAATGACTTATCAATTATTTGTGTGGTAGGTGAGTATTTAATTGAAAATAAAGACGTGGTATCTCAAGTCACTTATTCACTTAAAAGTATTCCGGTAAGAATGATTTCCTACGGAGGAAGTCCTCACAACATTTCATTGTTAGTGCCTTCTGAAAATAAAATTGATGCACTTAATTTGTTGCAACAAGGTTTGTTTTCAGAAACCTAAATTAGGCTGGCGGATTAGCTTTTATAGAAAGAGCATGAATATCCGTTTTCATCATTTCAGCCAGAGCTTGATAAACAAGCTGATGTTTTTTTATGGCTGTTAATCCTTCAAAGGATTBACTAACAATATCTAAACTAAAATGACCCATACCAGATTGAGCACCGGCATGTCCTGCATGTAAATGGCTATCGTCAGTGATTGAAAGTGAAACAGGGGAGAGTGCCTTTTCTAAACACTCAGTCATCAATTCGATTCGTTGAATTCCTAAAGGAGTATCATTCGTCATTCTTTTTCTCGTCTAGTTTGTTTGTATTAGCGTTGTTTGTTTCTGAATCCTGCTCAATTGCATCTGAATCACCTTCTAACTCCATAGGCATATAAGGAAATATTTTGTACATGATATAACCGAGTAAAACTAAATTTAGCCCCATTAAACCAAAGAGTTTAAATTTCACCCAAAAAGCTTCGGAATATTCATACGCTATATAAATATTTAGAAAGCCAAATAGAAAATATACGCTTGACCATAAAATATTGAGGCTTTTCCAAATAGATTCTGGCACCTCCATTTCTTCATCAATCGCTTTACTGAAAAGCTCTTTTAATAAGATTTTCTTCAAAACAAATTGCCGATAAATAAAGACTAATGAGGTTGCCCAAACCAGAATACTTGCTTTCCAAAAAATAAAAGCAGGATCACGAAAAACAAGTGTCATGGTTCCAAAAATAAGGGTAATCACTAACGTCCATAAATGAAGCTTTTCGAATTTGCCGGTAATTAAACGAGTTGCAATATTTTGAATAACGGTTGCAATCATCAATGCTTGCACGGCAGGGTACATTGGATGAGGGTCAGACGACCAGCTGTATATACCAACAAAAATGGCGATTGGGAAAAAATCTAGCAGTAACTTCATAATGGGCTTATTTTAAGAATAATGGTGATTATGTTATCGATATCGGAAGTCTATCAGAACTTATTCAACCGATGCTATGACTTAATCGTGATTTGGATTAAAATATCAAGATGGAATCCCAAGACATCAATCATCAAACAAAAGAATTGCGTTATGACCTACATAGTCATACTAATCTCTCTGATGGGCAACTGACGCCCAAACAGCTAATAGATCGAGCGATTGCCAAAAAGATTGATGTGTTTGCGATTACCGATCATGACTCGTTGAGTGGGCTGACAATTGCTCGCAATCATTGTATCGATAACGCATTGAAATTGAAGTTGCTCGATGGGATTGAGTTGTCAGCATCCAGTGATTTCGGTGATATCCATATTGTTGGTTTAGGAATCGATCAAGAAGATAATAATTTGMARCAATTAGTCGTAAARCAAAAACAATTAAGACGGGATAGGGCGGAGCAGATTGATGATAAGCTGAATAAAGCCGGAGTTGCGGGTATTTTGGAGATGATTAAGCAAGATGGTGTGGATTTAGTGACTCGAACTCATTTTGCAAAAAAGTTGATCCAACAGGGTTTTGCAAAAGATAATACCCAAGTCTTTAAACGGTTTTTAGGACGAAAAGGCAAAGCCAAAGTTAAAAATTATTGGGAAAGCATGCAATCTTGCATAAAAACGATTGAAGGTTGTGGAGGTGTTGCCGTATTAGCTCATCCCGCGCGGTATCGGATATCCAATAGAAAGCTTAGCTATTTGATAGAAGAATTTAAACTGGAGGGAGGCTCTGGGATTGAAGTCAGTTATCCAAGTTTAAACCCAGATGAAGCGGGTTGGTTAGAAGTGCATAGAGCTAAAAACGACTTGTTGGCATCTGCTGGTTCAGACTTTCACTTTCCCGACCTAAAATGGAGTGATCTCGGCAAGTTTAGGCCAGTTAAAAAGAATATCCCGCATGTTTTAGATAGGTTATTATTGGAGCCATGACTCAATACTTTGATTTACATCCCGATAATCCACAAGCGCGATTAATATCGCAAGCTGTGGCTATTATTCGAGCGGGCGGTTTAATTGTATATCCTACAGATTCCGGTTATGCGTTAGGCTGTCATATAGGTGATAAAAAAGCGCTGGATAAAATCAGACAAATCAGAAAGCTAGATAAAGCTCATAACTTCACTTTGGTTTGTCGAGATCTTTCCGAGTTAGCCAATTTCGCGCGAGTCGATAATGCATCATACCGAGTCATTAAAAACCACACGCCCGGACCTTATACCTTTATATTGAGAGCAAGCCCTGAAGTCCCTAAACGTTTACAACATCCGAAACGAAAAACCATAGGCATTCGCGTACCGGATAATAAAGTGGCACTCGCTTTATTAGAAGAATTAGGCGAACCGATTATGAGCACCAGCTTAATTATGCCCGGTGATACTAATACGCTCTGTGACGAAGATGAAATCTACAACAAGCTCAATAACCTAGTTGATTTAGTGATACATGCCGGGTACGCCGATGATACGCCAACGACTGTAATTGATATGATGGAAGGCTTTCCTCAAATAATGAGGCGAGGTGCAGGAAATCCAGAAGATTTTGAGTCTTAATACCTCCTCTTTCTTTGGGAGAGGAATGAGGAGAGGGTGGGCTTAATAATTAAATTACAATTAGATTGCAATCAAATCATCATTGGTTATAATTGCGCGCTCCAATCGATAGAGACCAGTTCTCTACTACCAAACGGTTGGGTTTAGATAGATTAAAAAGCCAGTGTGATGGAATTGGTAGACGATGTGCAGGAAGCACAAGTGTCGCGAAGACAGGACGTCTGAGAGCGACCATAGGGAATAGTGCAAAGCACTATCTGTCCATATCTTGAGAGAGGTTTGGTATAAATCCATTTTTAAAGCCAGTGTGATGGAATTGGTAGACATAGGGGATTCAAAATCCCCCGCCTTCGGGTGTGGCGGTTCGAGTCCGCCCACTGGTACCATATAATAAAGATGCCCTGTTTTCAGGGCTTTTTTATGTCCATGGATGGACTGTATTTCGCAATGAGGCAAGGATGCCGGTGCGATATATCTAGCACTCAAATACTGGTGTTTAGTTTTTAATGTTATAGTTATCGCTAGTTTAAGGAATTAATTAGCTTTTGGAGATAAAAGTGAAAATAGATACGACATTTTATAATCGATGTATTTTAACTTTAGAAAAAGCTCATTCATTGTTACTTAATGCAGAAAAAGAGAGCATCGAGTACGAGATGTTTCGCTCTGCGAGTGTTAAAGAGTTTGAGATTATTTTGGAACAAACGGGTAAATTATTGAAAAAAGCACTTCAGCCTTATTTTCATAGTCACAAAGCGGTAGATGCGCTCGTTTTTAAAGAATTGTTTAGGCAAGCAGGACAACATAGTTTGCTTACTGTTGATGAAATCGAACGATGGTTTGTTTACAGAGACAACCGAAATACAACTGCACATGATTATGGTGTTCATTTTGCAGATAAAACTTTAAAACTTTTACCCCAGTTCGTTATTGACGCCAAGTCAATAGAAAAAACCTTTAAACAACAATCCCATGATTGATCTTAGAGACAACGATAAGAATGCTATTATAAAAATTGCGATTCAAACTCTAGGAAATAACGCTGAAGTCTGGGCGTATGGTAGTCGAGTAAATGGTAGTAGTCATGACGCAAGTGATTTAGATCTTGTAATAAAAACGCCTTCGAATAATCCACTATTAGCAGAACAACTAACTAAATTTAAATTGGGATTACAAGAGTCTAATATTCCGATAAATGTACAATCTTTAGATTGGAATGCTATTCCAGAAAATTTTAAGAAGAATATATTGATGAATTATGAGGTTTTGATTAGTGGGAACTAAATAATTAAGTTATGTGTCGCCAGAATTTCGATAGGCTGGCTGAGCGGGTTTAGACTTAGGTTTAGTCTCACTTTGGGAAAAGAGTGGGGTAAAGGTGTCGTTTGAGTCGGTATAGTGGCACTCTTGCTTGAAGGTCTCGGTTTAGGTGGATTAAAAAACCATAGAGAGGTAACAACAATCCCCATGATAATAGTTATTCCAATCCAAGATTTTGTGTATAGTTCTTTTCTTGAATCAATATGAGCTATATCTTCATTATAAACCTTGTCATTCTGCAATATTCGATTTAGGTCTTTATCATTCAGGAGGTCTTTGTACCTATCTTTCAAGGAAAAATAAGCTGTTTGAAATCGAGATTTGTCTGTAGCCGTTTCTATACGAGAAACCCAAAGCAAAACCATTGATACAACCAATATACCATAAGAGATAATGAGAATATCGGTGCTAACAATGCCATCAAATGTCCCTTTACTGATTACCTTTAGAAAAAACACAGAAATGAAAAACGAAATAAACCCCCACAAACTATTTTTCATTGAACTAAACATACTCTGAGTAATTGAGTTTGCTTTATCAGATGCAGATTGAATAAATTCAGATAATTTGTTTTTAATTTCGATATATTGCTTAACATTATCTTTAAGGTAAATGTCGTATCCAGACTCAACCGAATGTACTGTACCTTCATCAAGCGTTAATAAATTGCCATTTTTCAGATGAATTGAAATCAGATTTCTTGCCAGTCCAATCTTATCCGCAAAACTACCGTGACTGTATACCCACTTATAAATTTCAAACAACTCTTTCGTATTGCATCCCTCCAACTCAGCTAAAGAAAAATCCTGAGTAATGAGTTTATAGCCTTTCAGACGAACAGAAAGAGACTCTTTCGCTACACTAAAATCACACAAAAAAACCATCAAATAAAAAGCAGAAAGAGCACCAAACATAGAGTTAATATTCGCGTCAGAAGATGGCACATCTAGAACAAAATCTTCTGGCAGGTAATTCATAGTAGCCGCATTCGCAAAATGACCGCACTTATCTCTATTTTCTACTCTATGATTACGCTCTTCTTTACTTAAAGAAAACACCGCTACCTCCATTGCCGCAACGGGGTATACCGACCTAAATGCAAAGCGCTGCGTTTGGCAAGTATGTGTTTCATGCATTATGTTGAAAACAAAAATACTATCAACAATACTTTCTTCAGGTAAGAAGTCAGCTAGTTCTAGCACACCTAACTCAGAAAGATACGAGGAAAAATCGGCTAAAGAATAAATTGAAATTTCTGTTTTTGAATTTGAGCTTCTGAAAGTTTTTTTTATCGATATTGATAGCTTGAGTTGTTCATCAGGCTCCCTGCCTAACAAATCATCATTAAGAAGCCCAATACTTTCATTAAATCTGTTTTTATCTCCCGATGAAAAAGAGATGGTAGTTGCTGAGCCTATCTTTATATCAAACGACAAGTTGTCACAAAGGGAACCTGAAGAGTTTAACCATTCAAAAAACTCATTGGCCCGCTCCGTAGATACTGAATCAAGCTCATACTCAGAAGAGTGTCTTTTGAAATTTTCTGAAGACGCAATCTTGCGATAAGACGACGACAGTAATTGCACCCCATCAGTTAGGTAAGACACAATTACTGGCCGTTATTCTTAATACGATTAAACTCGCTAAAACCTTCATCGGAGTAGATTTTCAAGAATTTACCTTCGTCATCGATTCCAGTATTAACCAACCTTTCTAAATCTTTAATCTCACCCTTAATATTAAGCTCAAAATTTTCAGCCAGCACTACAACCCTTTTTATTCTTGCATTTATACTCTTCTTGTCGACCTCGAACTGAGTGTCAAACCCCTTTTTCTCTGGTAGAGCAGCGATTTTATCGGCTATTTCATTGATATTGATATTGTCGTTAATCGGAGCATATGACCTTACAATATTTTCAATAAAATCATCAAACGCAATGGCATCATTGCTTCGGAAGTAGGTAATAATATTATTCCTAAGATAAGTGTAATCTGGTTTGGATTGCTTTTTAAGGTTTCTAGTTAAAATTTTATCTACCTCATTGAAAGCTTTCTTTGTGTTATCCTCAGAACTTATAAGGCCGATACAACAAAGGAAATCCCTCCACCAATATTTTGCAATTTTCTTGTTGGAATCAAAAATACGTATTGAAATCGGAGTGTCGCCGCCATCAAACTCAAAGACACAGGTTTTCTGAACTCTTTTTTCAAAAGGTAAGCCAAAGTGAATCTTACTATCCTTTTCATCCATAAACTTGCCGTGGTCAACTTTTGTGAAGATTATGAACTGGGACTCGCCCGAGGAAACCTTCATCTGCATCAAAGCCCCCTTACTCACATTTTGAAAGTTACCCAATCCTTCTTGGCTATTTATCTCTGAGCGTAAAAGCCGATTAGCTATCTTTACACTCGATACAGGCCAACCACCATTCATCATCCCCCTTACAAGCATTGCCACTTCCTCGGTATCGCTTGCAAACTCAAAAGCTTTCCCTCTTGAGCTTGTAAAAACTCCTTTGAGCACATCCTTACCAAAAGCTTCGATATCCGAATCTTCTGCTGGTGTAGTTGGTTTTGTTAGAGACTCATTAATTAGGTCAATATGATGAATTGAATGGTGTTCGAGCGTTAAATCTTCCATGTGTATTTTCTGGCTCTTATTCTTGTATGATTTAAAAAGCATTGTGGCAATAATTTTTTTACAAATCAAGGTGAAAGAGGCGCTAATCATGCTATGGAGTCAGATAAAAACACCAAATATGAACTATTACGACAAGATTTCAGGTATTTTCCCTAACACCGTTTTTAAAATATATAGGGGTCTACCATTGAAATTAGTAGTTGCTAGACCGGTATTATACTACACTAAGAATTGACAAGAGTGTGGCTGTGGGGGTCCGTTATCGCAAGATTAAC
>NVVT01000014.1 GCA_002733465.1 Kangiella sp. | reverse complement strand
AAAATTAATCAGGTGATGTGTCAGGATGACGTGCACACAGCCTGATCTTAAAGCGGACGTTTCAGAAAAACGATTGGCGCTAGTTGATCCATTTCTGCCAGTCAAGAAAACAAGATTCGAATGATGTTTTTTAACGAAAGCAAACGTTCAATAACCAATATTTACAATTTATCGAGTGGGCTTAATGTTCCAGTCGGATTTCGATTGAGAGCATGAGTGTAGATTTGTGTTGCTTGAACTCTATTATAACATTCCCGGATGAATTGGTCGATCATAAAAGGAATTTTATCTTTATATATCAATTAGTTAAGTTCTTTTTAAGTGCTGACTATTTACATGGATGTAATGTATGCAATTTTTGCAGGAGCAAAAAATTGCTATTTTGTAAAAGAAAAATTCATCGGTATTTCAACTTCAAAAGATTCAATATTTAAGGATCCGGGTATAGGAGGGAAAGGTTCTATTTCTCTTACTTGCCTTAAAACGCCTATATCTAAATATCTTGAGCCTGAACGTTGTATTAGCGCTAAATTAACAATTTCACCAATAGCGTTTACGGTTAGTGATATAAGTAAGTTTCCCTCATGACCTTTTTGGATTGCTTTTTTAGGGTATTTTTGGTTCTTTTTAACCGTATTAATTAGTTCTCGGGTATATGCTCCTCTAATTAAATCATTATCTATAACTTCATCGCTTTCCGATGAGTTTTCTAAATTGTTAGCGAAATCTTCAACTTCGATAGTTTTTGCTAACGCTACTCTTGTGTTTTTAGTATTAGATTTTGAGGTGTTATCAATGGTTTCCTTTGTCACTTGAGGTTGGGGAGGACTTTTTGAAGGAATTTTATTTGTTTTGGTAATAGGGTGTTTACTTAAGGGCTCTGATAAATCAATTGGTTTTAACGTGGTGTTATCGAGATTGCTATCTGATAGTTCCAAATTAATTTTGAACAATGCCTTTTTGTCTGCAACATAGCTTATTTTTTCCTTACGAGTCACTATTTTCGGTAGTTGGGTTTTAAATCCTTCAATTAAACTTTTTGTTGCTGAGGATACGGATTTGGCGATTACAATGTTCTTATTACTCGTTTTGTTGACAGTTTCTTTTATTACGGGAGCTTTTTTATTGATCGCTGTATTGACTCTTTTGCTACTCACTGTTTTAGGCCTATCTTTATCAAATCTACCTGGTACTGATATCAGTGACTCGTATTGAGTAATAATTTTCTGTTGTAAATAATCTGTATTTTCGCCTATTATCCCGGTCTTGAAAAGCTTACTAGGAGGTACTTTGCCGTACCAAGTGTTAAGTAAAATCGTATAAAATTCTGGGTTTTTGATGACCAAAAACAAGCTAGTATTTAGATAAATTTTTGTTCCTTCACTTGGAATGTAAATTAATTTTATCTCATCGCCGGCCTGCATCGTTCTCTTAAATATTTTTGCAAAGCGAATGATATCTTTTGTTAATGGTTGCCATTTTGATTTTTCGTTGTTCATTGCAATCCGTTGCTTCCAAAGACGCGCAATTTTTCGTTTTGAATAGCCTTGTATAAACCGTAAACTCATATTTTTTGTTATAGAAGTATCGTAAAGTGATTTATAGTTATCAACTTCAGCTGGGGCAAACATCGCACCTATGTAGATCTCATTTCTTAATTCGCTATGGATAGCTATACCAAGCAAATTGAGAGTCGTGCCATTAAGGTTGTTTGATTCAAGAGCAATAATGTTTGTGGGTAAAATGCTGGTTAAAAATAGAGTGCCTAAGAGTAATTTAAACAACTTAATGCTATCAAATATTTTTGATATAGTTAGCTTAATATGAGAAAAAAACGAAAGCATTTTCGTTAAAACTCCAAACAATTAGATTTATATAACGTTTTAGAAATAGGCTGTTACAAATGTTGAGAACAAAGTGTGACGGAGTTCACAAAACTTGGTCTGGTTTGCTTAAAATCACTGCTGATATGCCCCTATGGCGCGATCATATGATGAATAACATCGCTTAAGCAAGCCCTAAATAAAAGCATTTGCTTACAAATAGACTCTTCTATATTATAGTCGGCTGTGAATGAATTGATTTTTTTGCAGAGTACATTCGATATGGTTACTCCTGCAATATCCTATACTTCCACATTAACGTATTATAGTGTAAATATTACCAGTTAGAATTAAATAGTTAGCAAATTTAAAAGGTATAATCAACTACTTACAAATTGACAAGGGATTGAATTGTTAAATAACTTTATATAGGTTTTTTCCCTAATGAAACAAGCGTCTTTTTACCACAACATAATTGCTTTGATAATAGTTGTTTTTTCGGCATTTACGTTTGCAGAAAGCTCCACTACATACATTCTACAAGCAAAAGCAAAAATTCTAGAAAGAACCTTAATTCCTCTTGGTTATGGTTTGACAAAATTTCTGAATAAAGAATATTACTTGGCTCGTTTTTCAATTGATGAGTCTGCGAGCTATGCTTCGGTAGATGATTTGGTATACATTGATGCCGCCCGCCGAATGGAGTTTAAGTTTGTATTGGATAAGGTGTCCGGAAGAACTTTCTGGCGAAAGCTATCCCAAGGCATGAAAATCAATAATGACCGTGAAGCTCTAAAAGATAATATCGTATTTGTTAAGCGATTGAAGACTTTTTTTAAGCGGACAATCAAAAAAGGCGACACTATTCGCTTTGACTATCACCATGACTTTGGTATACGTGTTTATCATAACAAACATCTCTTAGGCGAAATTAACGATTTAGGTAAAGTTGGCGATTCTAGAGAGTTCTATCGTTTTATAACCAATGTTTGGTTTGGTAATCGACCACCATCTAATCGGTTTAAAGACGGATTATTAGGTAGAAATGGCGATGATTATGCGATTAAAATGCAACTGCGATTTGAATCTGAATAACTATTTTATTTTGCACCCTAGATTTTATAGTTTAGGTCTATTAAAACTATTGAGAGCAACTATTGGATTGCTCACTAAATACCTGTATCTTTACGGCTCTTATCTATTTGGTCATTAGCTTGGTCAATTCATTAATATTATACACAAACATTGGAGAGTCAATATGGGCGTACTTGTTGGTCGCGAAGCACCAGATTTTACTGCAGCAGCTGTTTTAGGAAATGGCGAGATTGTCGATACTTTCAATTTAAGCGAAACAATTAAAGGGAAAATGGCGGTTATTTTCTTTTATCCTTTAGATTTTACCTTTGTTTGTCCGTCCGAGTTAATCGCGTTTGATCACCGTTTAAAAGATTTTACAGAACGTGGTGTTGAAGTGATTGGAGTTTCAATTGATTCTCAGTTTTCACATAATGCTTGGAGAAATACTGCAATCAACGATGGTGGTATCGGTCAAGTTGGCTATGCTCTAGTTGCTGATGTAAAGCATGAAATTTGTAAAGCTTATGATGTTGAGCATCCAACCGATGGTGTGGCTTTTAGAGGTTCATTTTTAATCGATCAAGAAGGAATGGTACGTCATCAAGTTGTTAATGATTTACCTCTTGGAAGAAACATTGATGAAATGTTGCGTATGGTTGATGCGCTTAAATTCCATGAAGAGCATGGCGAAGTATGTCCTGCTGGTTGGAGTCAAGGCGACAAAGGGATGGATGCATCTCCAGATGGCGTTGCCAAATATCTTTCTGAAGAAGCTGATAAATTGTAAATCTAGTTGCCATAATAGATAAAACCGGACTCGTTCCGGTTTTTTTATGCCCAAACTGAGATCCTTGACTAATATTAATTGATTGAGTCGTGATAAATTGAATTGTAATTCATAGAAGGTTTGAGGTTTTCATGTTGTATTTGACGCAAGTTTTAAAAAAAGGGCAAATCGCAATTAGCTCTCTTTGCTTTTTAATGATTAGTTGCAACGGGATTGCATTTGACCTACCCGATAATGTGCAAGATGTTTTTGTTCAAAATAATTGTTTAGATTGCCATGCTGGCGCTAATCTTTCAGGAAACTTAGCGTTAGACAATGCGACTGTTTCAGAGGCTTCACTCGTAAGTATCGTTGCTAATTGTAGTAATGCTGGAGATGTTTTAGTTGAACCCGGAGATGTTATTGAGTCGGTTTTACATCAAAAATTGGCGAATGTTAATATAGCTTGCGGGGGAATGATGCCTCCGAATGGCAGTCTAATTAGCTCTGCTGATCTTGCCATCATCGATAACTGGATCATTTCAATTGGCCCCGCTCAACAGTTCGGTTTATTAACGCTTGAGAATGCCAGTGTAGACGTAGCTGAAGATCAAGGTGAAGTAGTATTAACAGTTAATCGAGAGCTTGGTAGCCAAGGCATTGTCACAGTAGACTTTATTGCTAGTAGAATAACAGGGGATAGCGCCGAAAATGGAACTGATTTTACAGAAATCAGCGGCACTTTAACTTTTGCGGATTCTGAGACTAGCCAGCAAATTACGGTGCCTTTATTAGATGATGATGTATTTGAAGGGACTGAGGTTTTTACAATTCAGTTAATTGCTGGAACAGAATCAGGTGGGGCGGTTATTGGCGAGCCAAACCAAAGCAAAGTGAATATCATAGACAATGAATTAGATGTAAGCCCTGGAACATTCTTATTTTCTAGGATCTCATATAGCGTTGATGAAAATGTTGCTAACGGAACAATAGAAATTACTATCTTACGCACGTTTGGCGCAACAGGAGAAGTCTCGGTTAACTACTCTACTTCCGATTTTGGTGCTATATCAGGAAGTGACTATCAGGCAACTTCAGGCACGTTGGTATTTCCTGAAGGCGATAAAAGTGAAACTTTTACAATTTCCATTTTGGATGATGAGGTAGATGAAGAAAGTGAGTTTTTCAATTTGTCCTTAAGCTTACCTACAGGCGACGCTCAAATTGCTTCGCCATCGTCTGTACAAATTGTTATTAACGACGATGACGGTACTGATGATGGGGGAGGCGATGATGATGGCGGAGATAATGGCGGAGGTGACGATGGAGGGAATGATGGGGGAGACGATGGTAGTTCTGGTGGAACTGATAATACCGGAAATTCTGGCGGAGTAGATATAGTTGCTACGGAAGATGCTGAATTTGAAGCCGCAGGAAGTTTTCATTATTCATTACTCTTATTGATCGGACTTTTAACATTTATTAGGCGACTACAGAAAAGAAGCAGTTAGTAAAATACCMGCTATACTTGTGTTATTCATTTACGTAAAACAATGTGATATTGAGTTTTAGTTGGAGTAATACAATATGTCTCTTAGATTTCCAGATGATCCGTTATACCAATTGCTCAGGGATGAAAAAATCAAGGAATTTAATCAGCAACGTGAATCCGTCGAGTCAATCGACTTCCATGAATGCGATTTCAGAGGACTTGATTTAAGAGGATTAAATGTCGATGGTATCAATTTTGATGGTTGTTACTTCAGGGCAACCGATTTGCGAGGTATTGATTTTAGTAAAGCCAGTCTCGATGGCGCTAGTCTAGCTTCCGCGCAAATATCAGGTTGTTATTTTCCCAAAAATATCAATGCATTAGAGGTTTATGTGTCGGTCGAAAAAGGAATTCGAATGCGTGGTCGGTAAGTCCTTTTATCGTCTTTCTAAAATCCGCAGTATTTCGACAAGAATAGCTGTTTCAAATAGTCGCTACAAGACTTTTGTGCTTGATTCGTTTAGTATCTCTTAACTTATAATAAAACTATAATTTAAGGGGTTACACTTGGAAGCTTTTTCTAATTTCATTCTGTCTATTGATGCATATTTAGGTGGATATTTTCTTTTTCCTTATATATTGGTGGGAACGGGTCTTTTATTCACAATATATCTTGGTTTTCCTCAAATACGCTATTTTGCCCACGCCACTCGTATTCTTAGAGGTAAATATGCTAAGAAAGATGATCCCGGGGATACCACTCCCTTTCAAGCTTTGACAACCGCATTATCTGGAACCGTTGGAACCGGTAATATTGGCGGTGTTGCTTTAGCCATTTATTTTGGTGGTCCAGCTGCACTTTTTTGGATGTGGATCACGGCATTTTTTGGAATGACAACAAAATTTGTTGAAGTCACACTGTCTCATAAGTACAGAGAAAAAACCGCCGATGGAACTATGGCGGGTGGACCGATGTATTTTATGGAGAAAAAGTTAAATATGAAATGGTTGGCTGTTATCTTTGCTGTTGCAACGGTTCTTAGCTCGATAGGCAGTGGAAATATGCCACAAATTAATAGYATTGCGGTGGGAATGAAAGCATCGTTCGGTATTGAAAATTGGGTTACCGGATTGGTACTTTCCATATTTTTAGGTTTTGTTATTATCGGAGGAATTAAACGGATCGCTCAATTCGCTGAAAAAGTGGTTCCAATCATGTCACTGATTTATATTATTGGAGCGTTGGCGGTTATTTTTGCTAATTTGGAAAATATTGTCCCATCTTTTGTTTCTATTTTTGAGTATGCATTTACCGGCTCTGCCGCCATTGGTGGATTTTTAGGCGCTAGTTTCGTTTACGCAATGGAAAGAGGCGTTAACCGAGGATTATTTTCCAATGAAGCAGGGCAAGGTTCCGCAGCAATCGCTCACGCAAGCGCTAAAGGCGAAGAACCCGCATCAGAAGGAATGGTTTCGTTATTAGAACCCTTTATTGATACGATTGTCATTTGTACTATTACTGGCCTAGTTATTTTATCGTCAGGCGTTTGGTCTGAAAAACATCAAAACAATTTTGACCGAACCGATATGGAATACGTTACTGGACATTTTGATGATACGAATAAAGAAGACGTTAATAATTTATATAGCCATGTGAATGGATTAACGGATATCGAAGGCTTCAATGGGAAAATTGAAGTCGTTAATGGAGTATCAACTTCCGATGGCTATACAATCATAGCGCTTCGTTCTGTGGCTGAAAAAGTGAGGTATTCTATTGATGGAACATTGTTTAATGGCAGTATTGAAGTAGAGAATGGAAGTATTGTTAACGCAGATGATTCTTTGGTTGTTTCTGGGAAGTCGTTAGTGAAGGGGGTTACATTAACCACTGAAGCTTTCAAAAGAGGCTTTTTTGGCGATAGCGGGCAATATATTATCGCCATTGGTTTGCTGTTGTTTGCCTTTAGTACGGCAATCGCTTGGTCTTATTATGGTGATAGAGCGATTACTTATTTAATTGGTCCGGCAGCTGTTTTACCTTATCGAGTAGTATATGTATCCGCATTCTTTATAGCCGCTGTTATTGATTCATCGATTATTTGGGATATTGCGCTAGTCACCGTGGCGCTGATGACCTTGCCTAATTTGTTAGGTATATTATTGTTGCATAAAGACATGAAACAAACGGTCGCTGATTACTGGACGAACTTCAATAAAAACCCCAATGATTAGCTATTAATGATTCAATGGTTATTCAAACGATAATTTAAAACAATCGTTTGAATTATCGTTTGAATTTGTTGAAAATGTGGTAAGATCTTATGGTCTGACCAGATTAAATCAAAAAAAGGCTCCTTTGGAGCCTTTTTTATGTCCATGGATGGACTGGCAGATAATTGCTCCTGCATTATCTGCACTTCCTACATCCATGTAGGTCGTATGACGAAAGAGGCAGGATGCCGGTGTAACGATCTCGAATATAAAGTTTTTACTTGGAATTAAACAATATGTCCTATAAAGCCCCTCTAGATGATATGAACTTTCTATTGAAAGATGTTTTTGAGATTCAAAAAAACCTTGGCGATATCGAAGCCTTCAAGGATTTTGACGAAGAGCTTTATTCAGCCGTTTTAGAAGAATCTGCAAAATTTTCGGAAAACGTTCTATTTCCAATCAATCGCGAAGGAGATGAAGAAGGGTGCTCTTTTGAAAATGGGATAGTCACTACGCCAAAGGGTTTCAAAGAAGCATATAAAGAATACGCTCAAGGCGGATGGCAAGGACTATCTGGCGATCCAGAGTTTGGTGGTCAAGGATTACCAAAAATGTTAAATGTGTTAACGGAAGAGATGGTTTATTCAACTAACACCTCATTCTGTCTCTATTCAAGTTTAACATCCGGCGCCTATCATGCTATCCATGCACATGCTAGCGATGAGTTAAAGGCTCTCTATTTACCTGCTATGTTAGAAGGGCGTTGGGCTGGGGCAATGGGTTTAACTGAATCTCATGCAGGATCAGACTTAGGGGTCATCAAAACAAAAGCAGAAGATAGTGGTGATGGAAGTTATCTTATTAATGGCTCTAAAATGTTCATTACCGGTGGCGATCAAGATCTGACCGAAAATATTATTCATCTTGTTCTCGCAAAACTACCAGGTGCACCTGATGGGCCGCAAGGAATAAGTCTATTTTTAGTACCTAAAATAATGGTTAATGATGATGGAAGCTTGGGTGATGCTAACGGAGTGAGTTGTGGAAGCATTGAACATAAAATGGGTATAAAGGCGAGTGCCACCTGTGTAATGAATTTTGATAATGCCAAGGGCTTTTTAATCGGCAAAGAAAACCGGGGTCTTTATGCAATGTTTACTATGATGAATTTAGAACGGCTTTCTATCGGTATTCAAGGCATTGGTTTAGCTGAAACGTCTTATCAGTTATCAAAAAATTACGCATTAGAGAGAAAACAAGGTAAGAATGCTAAAGGTGAAGCGACCACCATTATTCAACACGCCGATGTAAGGCGCATGATTTTAGAGCAAAGAGCCTACACAGAAGCCGGTCGAGCATTAGCGGTTTACATGGGGATGCAAATTGATAAGCAATATCATCATCCTGACGAACTTGAACGAGAAAAATCAGAAAAACGAATGGCGTTTTTAACACCGGTTGCTAAAGCATTTTTTACAGATAAAGGCTTTGACGCATGCAACCTTGGCGTTCAAATACTTGGAGGGCACGGTTTCGTCAGAGAGTGGGGTTTAGAGCAATTGGTTCGTGATGCAAAAATTGGACAAATTTATGAAGGTACTAATGGCATTCAGGCGCAGGATTTTATGGTTAGAAAAATTTGTTTGGATAAGCAATCAATGTTGAGCGAAATTTATGATGAAATAGAGATATCAATCAATCGCGAGTGTGACTTGCCTGAATTCAAACTTATAAAACAACAACTGGTTGATTTAAAATTAGAAATTGATAGTACTATTGACTGGATGAAAGATAATTTCAAGATTCGAGGATATGATATCCAAGGTGGCGCAACACAATTTTTACATGCTTTTGGTCATTTAGTTTATGCGTGGATGTGGTTAGAGATATTACATGGTACTGAAAATACGGACAATAAATTACTCGTTCAAAGAAAAAAAGTGGGAGCGAAGTTTTTCTCTCAGCATTTATTACCCCAAGCTTTCGACTTATGTAAACGCGTTAAAATGGGTTACAAGGACTATATTGAGTTAGATGAAAGTCTGCTATAACTATTTTTATAGCAACTATTTCAACTCCGAATTGAATAACGAAGATTCCTTGTACTTTCAATTTATTCGTAAGCAAACTACAAGGTTTAACAATATTTCCTTTTTGTGACGAGGTTACTATTGGTAAAAAGCTATTTATAAGCTATAGTTAGCGCAACCTTGTAAAGAGACTTCTTAAGTTACTGACGTAACTACATGGTGTTTAAAGAGATTTTTAAATTTAAAAAGCCCTTTTTTCACCAGTTTTGAGTGTTTTTATTTGTAAAATAGGTAGATATTAGTCTATAACCCCTGTAGTTATTTAATAACGTGTTGTTAGTTTTAAATAAAAAGTTATAAAAAATTGTCTTCATTCAAATATATGTATAAGAACATGCAACGGGATACTCGTATGTTTAGAAAGCTTTTAATAGCCACACTTTCCAGTTTTGTATTTTTTTCTGTCAATGTCTTCGCCGTTGGTTTAGGTGATATTGAGCAGTCTTCTGGGCTAAATCAGCCCTTAGAAGCAGAAATTAAAATTCTCTCGCCAGGTGATTTAGCTGAATATGAAGTTATTGCTTCAATTGCTAGCCAAAGTGCTTTTGACAAAAGTGGTATTGATAAACCTTTTTTCTTAAATAAAATTAAATTCAAAACGGTCAAGAATAGTCGAGGAGAGTTAGTGATTAAGGTCACAACTCATGATGCCGTTAAAGARCCTTTTTTAAATTTTTTAATTGAGCTTAATACACCGGCTCAACAGTTCTATCGAGAATATACATTATTACTTGACCCGCCAATATTTGAAGAAGTAACGGCTTCGACTATCGAAAAAACGATCAGTGAAGCAAAACCTAAGCCCAAACATTCGAGTAGTGATTATCAAAGTAATCAAAGAAATGCGGAGCCTCAAGCTCCGCAAGCTAGTTATAGCATTGACGATCCTAGTTACGAAGAAAATGATGAGCAACGTTATGATGGAAGTCAGTATGGTGCAGTTTCTAGTACCGATACATTGTGGAGTATTGCTACTAAAGTAAGACCGAGTCGAAATGTTAGCATTCATCAAACGTTGGTGGCAATCTACCGAGCCAATCCAGATGCTTTTTATAAAGGCAACATTAATAACCTTCTACGGGGTAAAGTTTTAGACATTCCTTCAGAATCAGCTATTCAAGGAGTCCCTCAGAGAGCTGCGTTGCAAGATGTCGTCATGCAAAATAGGCAGTGGCGCTCGGGTGGAGCAAGAAACATTGTTGACCAAACCTCAGGTTATCAGTCCGATTCTAATCAAGGTAGTCGAGGCTCAAGATTAAGCTTAGCGACCGCTGACTCTGATGGCGACGCACAAGGGTATGGCGCTGATAAAGCTGAAATTGAAGATTTACAAAATGAGCTAGTTAGGACACAAGAGCAATCTGCAACTCTACAAGCTGAGAATGATGAGTTACGTGCTCGTCTAGCGGATATTGTCGCTAATGCAGAGAAAACAAAAGATACTAGTAGTTTAGTTGCGATAGATGATGCGGAACTTGCATTGCTTGCTAAAAATGAAGATGACGAAGCATCTAATCAGAATGAAGCTACAGCCGATGATAGTTTGGACGCGGATTCCGCTCAAAGTGATGCACTTCAATCGGAAATTAACAGTGAAGAAAATGCTGACGATAAACTTGTCACGCAAACGGATACAAAGTCGGAAGCTAAACCAAAAGTACCCTATCAAGTCACTAAGCCAAAAGAAAAATCGTTTATCGACTCTCTATTAGATAGTGGTGAACTTTTATGGGGCGGTATTGCCGGTATTGTTGTTATTATTTTGCTAGTCGTTTTTTGGAGAATGAAAAAGCGAATGGAAGATGACAGCTACCAAGATGATCTAGTCGCTTCAACAGGCGCTGGTTCTATGGATACAACTGAGGTTTTTGAATTGCCTGACGTTGGCGATGACATGTTAGTTGAGCTTGATATGGATGACGACGATGATGACGTGCAAAAAACGGGTGGTGAAGAGTTCGATCCTATAGGCGAAGCCGACATATATATAGCTTATGGAAAACTAGATCAAGCCGAAACATTGCTTTTAGAAGCAATTGAAGACAATCCAATTCGATCGGATTACAAAGTTAAGTTGATGGAATGTTATGCGGAGAATGATAACAAAGAAAGTTTCAATCAATTAGAAACTGAAGTGAATGATGCTGTAGATGCGGATGAGTGGTCTGAGCAAATTAGCTTAATGAAAAACAAAGCTTGGGAAAGTGGCTCAATTGAAGATTCCGATGAAGATGAATTTGACCTGCCCTCAACCGAAGATATTTTTGGAGATGATGATGAGGACGATTTTGATATTGACCTGTCTGATGAAAGCAATTTAGATAGTGATTCCGAATTGAATGATAATTCTTTATCCAAAGATGATTCTGACGATGATTTTGGTTTAGATTTTGGTGACGATGATTCTTTGGTAATTGATGATTCTGACGACATAGAAGCGTTAGACGAATTAGACAATTTAGATTCTCTAGAAGATTTAGATGAATTAGAAAGCACTGATGAATTGGATGAATTGGACGATTTAGACCTAGATGGGCTGGATGACTTAAATAGCGAAGATGCTAAAATCGAGCCACCTAAAGATACAGAAGATTTAGATTCAGAAGATAAGGTTTCCAATGATGAAGAATTTTCACTAGATTTAAGTGATGAGATAGAACTAAGCGATGAGATATCTGAGGAAGATATTGAAGAAAGCGAAGATGAACTTAGTATTGATATCGATAATGATGAAGATATAACACTTGATATTGATGATGATTTCGATTTCGACGAAGATACTGATGAAAGCATCGATTTTGGCGAAACACTTAGTGATGAGATTGCTACTAAGTTAGACCTTGCACGGGCCTATGTTGATATGGGCGATATTGATGGTGCGAAAGAGATTTTGACTGAAGTGGTTGCTGACGGGACCGAGCAACAAAAATCTGAAGCTCAAGCTCTTATTGATAAATGTTAATGTTGTTAAAAAACAACTCCTGATAGAGACAAAATTAAAGGCGGATTATCCGCCTTTTTTTATGTTCGTAAAAACTTAAACTTTGCTTAGATAGAGACCTTAGATTATGTAATTGTAGTAGGATTAATGCCTTATTTTTGCTATGATGCCCGCCCTTTTTAGATAGAAAGCAAGAAAATTCAATGTCATTGATTAGAGGCGATAATCTTAGTCTAAGCTACGGTCCACAAGTGTTGTTGGATAATGCTTCATTCGTGGTTGAAGAAAGACAAAAGATTTGTCTAATCGGTCGAAACGGCACAGGAAAATCCACGCTTCTCAAGTTAATTAATGGCGAAGTTATGCCAGATGATGGGATTATTAATCGCTCCAATCATCATAGAATTGGCTTTTTACCTCAAGCGTTACCTGAAAAAACGCCTCAGACTATCCGAGAATTTGTTGAATCTGCTTTGAAAGATGTGATTGCTTGGGTGGATGAGTATCAAGATCTCATTGTGAAAGATTGCACTTCGCMAAAATTGGAGTCTCTTGAAGAAAAAATTACAGCATTTGAAGGTTGGTCAGTCGAACAAAGAGTTGATCAAACCTTATCAAAACTATCACTAGATGGTGATCTTAAAATGGAAAACCTTTCAGGTGGATGGCGTCGACGAGCGGCACTTGCTAAGGCTTTAGTACAAAATCCTGATCTGTTGATTTTAGATGAACCCACCAATCACCTAGRCCTCTCTAGTATTCAATGGTTAGAAACTCAATTAGTCGCTTTTAARGGYGCSTTRCTTTTTGTRTCTCATGATCGCCATTTTGTKAATAAAGTSTCWGATMGRATCATGGAGTTAGAYCGAGGCCAWTTRAGAATTTATCCMGGTAATTATCAATCCTAYTTGGAARTAAAAKCTCAACAATTGCTTGATGAAGAAAAAACMAATTCAGARTTTGATAAAMGATTGGCAAAYGAAGAAAAATGGATMAGRCARGGCGTRAARGCKCGTCGAACYAGAAAYGAAGGWMGWGTGCGCGCACTTAARAARATGCGCCAAGAGCATTCTGAACGTCGYAATGTTATCGGTAAAGTRAATTTAAAAGCAAGYGTCTCCAATCAAAGTAGTAARATTGTTGCCACTATGAAGGAMTTRCAAGTTGGWTTTGATAAAGCTCTCATCCAACCWTTTACTTCMATTATTCAAAAAGGCGACAAGATTGGSATYTTRGGWGAYAACGGTTGTGGSAAGACAACMTTTATWAAAACTTTRYTAGGMCAAATWCCSGYATTTTCAGGWGARYTGAMATCTAGCGAAAATATTGAAGTKGCTTATTTTGACCAAYTRCGAGATGGYATTGACTTAAAAAARTCRGTYTCTGATAATATTGCCGAYGGTAAAGACTTTGTTGTAGTAGAAGGTCAGGAAAAACATGTGATCAGTTATATGTCTGATTTCAATTTCAGCCCTGATCGCGTTCGAGCGCCTGCGCATTCGCTTTCCGGAGGAGAAATTAATAGGCTTTTACTCGCAAAACTGTTTACTCGTCCCGCAAACTTATTTATTTTAGATGAGCCAACCAATGATTTAGATGTTGAAACGTTAGAAATACTAGAACAAATGCTGGTTGAAATGACTTCGACGGTTATTATCATTAGCCATGACCGAGCCTTTTTAGACAATTGTTGTAGTGAATTACTTGTTTTTGATAATCAGTTACCACCGGCTTTGGTTGACGGTGAAAATGAACAGCCTGTTGATAACTCTCTATATCAAATTATTGAAATAATCGGCGGTTATGCCGACTGGAAAAAATACCAACAACAAACTATGCCTACCATTGCCAAAAAATCTAAGAAAAAAGGTAAAAACAGTCAACTGAAAACTATAACTCAAGTAAATAAAAGGTCATTTAAACAACAAAAGCAGTTAGATGAATTACCGAGTTTAATTGATACTCTAGAGTCAAAAATTAAAAAACAGGAAGCGTTATTAACTGAACCAGGCTTTTATAATGATCAAGAAAAATCTAAGCAAGTATTGCAAGAGTTAGAAAGCGATAAAAAAGAATTAGAATCTCACTACGCACTTTGGAGTGAGCTAGACGACTAGTCTGAAATGATAGTAAATCACTTTAGAATACTAAGTGAAATAGTAGATACTAAGTTACTTAAACTGAACGTAAATTACAAAGATAAATTGGGTTAACTAATGAAATTAGCAACACTTAAAAATGGATCACGTGACGGTGAATTAGTGATCGTCAGTAGAGACCTTTCTAAAGCTGTGCGAGTCAATAACATCGCTAACACTTTACAACAAGCTTTGGATGATTGGGCAACTATAGCTCCTCAGCTTGAATTGGTTTATCAAAAACTTAATGTTAATCAAATAGATAACGACTTTGATTTTGACCAAGAACAATGTGAGTCGCCGTTACCTAGAGCGTATCAATGGGCAGATGGTAGTGCTTATGTTAATCATGTTGAGTTAGTGAGAAAGGCACGAAAAGCGGAAATGCCAGAAACATTTTGGACTGATCCTTTGATGTATCAAGGTGGAAGCGATGCTTTTATTGGCCCTCGTGATGATATTGTTATTGAATCAATTGATTTTGGTATAGACATGGAATCAGAAGTGGCGGTAATCGTAGATGATACGCCGATGGCAGCAACGCCATCACAGACTGAAAAAAAGATTATATTACTGATGCTAGTTAATGATGTATCTTTAAGAAATCTAATTCCAGGTGAACTAGCGAAAGGCTTTGGTTTTTTTCAAAGTAAACCATCAAGTGCTTTTTCGCCTGTTGCTGTTACTCCCGACGAACTTGGTGAGCGATGGGACGGCAAGAAATTACATTTACCTCTAGTAACTCATTTAAATGGTGATTTATTTGGTGAGCCTAATTGTGGCGTTGATATGACCTTTGATTTTCCTACTATCGTTGCACATGCCGCTAAAACCCGTCCTTTGGGTGCGGGAGCCATTATTGGTTCCGGAACGATTTCAAACCTCGATCGTTCGAGCGGTTCGAGTTGTTTAGCTGAAAAACGTATGTTAGAAATTATTGCATTTGGCAAACCATCTACTCCATTTATGCAGTTTGGCGATCAAGTAAGAATAGAAATGTTTGATGAAAAAGGTCTTTCTATTTTTGGCGCGATTGATCAGACCGTTGTAGAATACAAACCTAATAGTCCGGTGGATATAGAAACCGAATCTTTTGAAAAATAAAAAATTGAAACTATAAACTAAGTAGTATGATCTAAAGAGAAGTGTGAATGATTACTTTATATGGCTATTGGCGTTCAACCGCGGCTTATCGGGTTAGAGTAGCGCTTAATCTAAAGAAGATTGAGTTTAGTCAGGTTTCTATACATCTGGTGAAAGATGGTGGAGAGCAGCATAAGGAAGTTTATAAAAATTTAAACCCGCAAGGGTTAGTACCGACTTTAACTGATGGTGATTTCACTCTTAGCCAATCAATCGCAATTTTAGAATATTTAGAAGAGAAATATCCTGAAATTCCATTGTTGCCTAATGACCTACAACTGAAAGCAGTTGTAAGGCAGCTTTGTCAGGTTATTTGTGCGGATCTTCATCCACTCAATAATTTACGAGTGCTAAATTATTTAAGTAATGATTTAAGTGTTAGTGTGGATGAAAAAACGGCTTGGTAYCATYATTGGTTACGGAAAGGNTTTCNATGCTTATGAAAGYATTGTCAATCAGGCTGHWCTCARTAGTCGWAATATACTTGATGATTAYTCAATAGGAGGGGAACTTACAATGGCTGATACTTGTCTTATCCCTCAAATATATAATGCAAGRCGATTYGATTTTTGTTTRGATAATTATCCWCGCATMACTCAAATAGAACAAAACTGCTTGTCTTTACAATGCTTTAAGGTTTCATTACCCGAGAGCCAACCTGATGCCGTTATCAATTAAGGCAAGTATTATTGATTGGAATTAAATTTATGAATAAATACAGTTTATCTATACTGGCAGTTATTTTTTCTACTGCGAGTTTATACTCAACCAAATCCTTTGCTGAAGATTTTTATGAAATTGTGGATTTAGGCTCTTTCGAAGGAGGAAATACTTCGTATGGTTATTCAATCAATGCTACTAATCAAGTAGTAGGCTATTCAATTAAAGAGCAAGATACTGGCATTATCCGCGGATATTTATATGATGATGGCTCTAGCGAATTAACGGATATTGGAGCAATTGATAATAGTGAAGTATTGGTTGAAATAACTAACACGGTTGACGGTGAAGAACTGACTACAACAGAAGATGTTGGTGTTGATGGTACTTCAAGTTTTGCTTTTGCTGTGAGTGATGACGGAGTCGTTGTTGGCTATACTGAGAGAATGTTCGGGTCTGTAACAGTCACAATCGCCGATGAAATAACAACGGAGACAGCTACAGGGACTCTTGTTGAAAGAGCCATTTATTTTGATAGTAATACACTTCAGATCACTGAATTACCTGATTTCTTAGAAAATGGGTCGAGGGGTATGAGAGCAACGGCCATTAGAAATAATTTTATTGTTGGAACTGGACTTTATGATGAACCCGATGATTTGACTGATAACGGCGATGAAATTATTACGATATTTGACCGAGCTTTTATTTATGATGTAAATTCTGCCGTTTTGACTAAGATAAACCCGCTTGGTAATGATTTATCTCACCACATTACGTTGCGAGATATTAATGAGTCTGGCTATGCTGTTGGCGTATCAGCAGAGAAAACTATATCAATAACTAATGCAATAGTATTTAATAGAAAAGTCGTTGGAGTTGATTTAAATTCACCAGAAAACGTCGTTGAATTAATTATTTTGGGGACTAATTCTCAACAAGTTTCTTCTATCAATGGATTTAATAAAATTGTAGGTAAAGCAAACGACACAACTGAAACATACGAAACAGCGTATATGCATGATATCAATACCGCAGTCACAATTGATTTAGGTGTGTTAAATTCAAGCTCACCATTTTCCGATGCATTAGATATAAATGACAGAGATCAGATTGTTGGCATTTCTAGAATTAAAATTCAACCAACCACCACTTATAGTGGTTTCATTTATGAAGATGGAGAAATGAAAGATCTTAGTAAGATGATTGGTTGTGATACGGGCTGGCGAATTCATGACGCTCGCTCTATTAATAATAATGGTTTTATTACAGGTACTGGGGTGTTAAATGGTGATGTAAGAGCCTTTATGTTAAGACCAATTCCTGATCAAACTGCACCAATATGTGATGACGATTCTTTGAACACCGGGAGCGGATCAACTAGCTTATTAAGTCTACTTTCTTTGGCTGGTTTACTAGTTATAAGAAGACGATATTTGCCATAATTAATTGATGGGATCTATTTATTACTGCAAATGATCCCGTCTCTTTTTATGCACCAGCGAATTATTAAAAATTACATATTAGGATAATTAGGCCCGCCGGCACCTTCTGGAGTCACCCAAGTAATATTCTGATTTGGGTCTTTAATATCACAAGTTTTACAATGCACACAGTTTTGTGAATTAATAACGAACTTCGGACTTTCTTTATTGCTATCAGTATCATCATAAACCACTTCATAAACTCCAGCTGGGCAATATCTTTGTGCAGGTTCATCAAAATCCTTTAAATTAACCGTGATAGGCATATTTTTATCAGCTAATTGTAAGTGTATTGGTTGATCTTCCTCGTGATTAGTATTTGAAATAAACACAGAGCTCAACTTATCAAAAGATAAAATTCCATCTGGTTTTGGGTAGTCTATCTTTTTACAATTTTTTGCCAGTTTCATCTGAGCATGATCGGCTACAGGATCTTTTAAAGTCCAGGGCAACATTCCGTTAAAGATATTGATATCAATAAAGCAGTAAGCCGATCCTAGAATATTTCCCCATTTATGCTGTGCGGGACCAAAGTTACGTTGCATATTGAGCTCTTTCCAAGCCCAAGAGGCTCTAAACGCATCGGCATATTCTGTCAGTTCTTTGCCGGATTTATTTTCGCTAAGCGCTTTATGAATGCATTCCGCACCAACAATCCCTGATTTCATTGCGGTGTGAGAACCTTTTATTTTTGCAAAATTTAGCGTACCGGCATCATCTCCAACTAACAGACCGCCAGCAAATGTCATTTTTGGTAGGGACTGTAATCCACCTTTCGCCATCGCTCTAGCACCATAAGAAATTCGTTCACCTCCTGTCAGATATTGTGAGATAGCAGGATGATGCTTATATCTTTGAAACTCGTCAAATGGGCTTAGGTGAGGATTAGCGTAGGACAAATCAGTAATCAATCCAACTACTACTTGATTATCTTCGATATGATATAAAAATCCGCCTCCGGAACTTCCACTTTCTGACAAAGGCCAGCCTGCTGAATGAACTACTTTTCCTAAAACGTGTTGCTCCGCTGGAATTTTCCAGATCTCTTTTATACCAATGCCGTAATGTTGTGGATCTTTATTTTCATCAAGTGCAAATTTTTCAATTAGCCTTTTGCCAATATGACCTCTACAACCCTCTGCAAAAACCGTATATTTTGCGTGTAATTCCATACCTGGCATATAACCATCTTTTTCAGAACCATCTTCAGCAATACCCATATCACCGGTTAAGATCCCTTTGACACTTCCATCATCATTGTATAAAACATCGCTTGCACTAAATCCTGGAAAAATCTCTATTCCCATTGATTCAGCCTGTTCCGCCAACCATCGACACAAGTTACCTAAGCTAATAATATAATTACCGTGGTTATGCATAGTTTTTGGAGCGAAAAATCCGGGGATTTTGTGAGCTTTAGTCGCATTTGTCATTAATAAAATATCATCGCCCGACACTTCAACTTTTACCGGAGCACCTAACTCTTTCCAATCTGGAAATAACTCCGTTAAAGCTTTAGGCTCAAAAATAGCACCTGAAAGAATATGTGCGCCCACTTCTGAGCCTTTTTCTACCACGCAGATAGTGGTTTCTCTTTCGTCTTTTTTTGCAAGCTGAGCAAGTTTGATTGCAGTTGATAACCCTGCAGGTCCGGCTCCAACGACGACTACATCAAATTCCATCGACTCTCGTTCGATTGCTGACTCTGACATGTTATTTTCCTCAATTAAGCTCATATAAATTAATAATTTGTAGTGATATCCAACAGCAACAGAGGTTACTAGGTTGCACATTCATTTCATAGCGTTAGCGATATAGTTGCTATCAATAGTTGATATAACAACTATTGCTGAATATTGACGCTATTATAACCGATTTCAGTTGACGTTAAATGCTTAAAACGGCAGAATTCTGCTACATTTTTTTAGAATGCAATACCTAATTATTAGCACTATAATTGTTAGGAAAATAATATCAAACTGATAACAGGTGTTTAAATGAAATTACTGGTGACTGTTAAGCGAGTTGTTGACTATAACGTCAAAGTTCGTGTTAAAGATGACCATTCCGGAATTGAAACTGCGAATGTGAAAATGTCGATGAACCCTTTTTGTGAAATAGCGGTAGAAGAAGCGATTAGACTAAAAGAAAAAGGAGTTGCTTCCGAGATTGTTGTTGTTTCCATTGGCCCTAAGCAATGCCAAGAAACATTAAGAACCGCATTAGCTTTAGGTGCGGATCGTGCAATTTTAGTGAACACCGATGAAGAAGTTCAACCTTTAGCGGTCGCTAAATTATTGCAAGCAGTGATTGCCAAAGAATCTCCAGAAATGGTGATTATGGGTAAACAGTCCATCGATGGAGATAATAATCAATCCGGTCAAATGTTAGCGGCCTTATTAGATTGGCCTCAAGGTACATTTGCTTCTGAAATCAAAGTGGAAGATGGCAAGTTAGCGGTTACTCGAGAAGTCGATGGCGGCTTAGAGACTATTTCTCTGACGTTACCTGCAGTTGTAACAACTGATTTAAGGCTAAACGAGCCTCGTTTTGCGTCTTTGCCTAATATAATGAAAGCCAAGCGTAAGACTCTAGATGAGATGACGCCGGCGGATTTAGGTGTTGATATCACAGCAAGGGTAAAGACATTAAAAGTAACTCCACCGGCAGCAAGAGAAGCCGGTGTTATTGTTGAGTCTGTTGAAGAGCTTGTTGAAAAACTTAGAAATGAAGCGAAGGTGATCTAATGACTATTTTAGTAATTGCAGAACATAATAATCAAGATTTAAGTGTGGCCACATTAGCGACTCTTGCTGCAGCAGAAAAAGTTGCTTCTGACTTATCTAGCGAAATTCACATGATTGTTATGGGCCACGAATCTAATTCAGTTTGCGAACAAGCCGCCAATTGTACCAGTGTTAAAAAAGTACTTAACGCTCAAGATGCAGCGTTAGAAAACCCAACAGCAGAAAGTTTAGCTGCTATTGTTGTTGCTAATGCTGACGGCTATACACATATTTTTGCATCAGCAACTACATCCGGTAAAAACTTTTTACCGCGTGTTGGCGCTAAATTAGATGTTCAGCCAATTTCAGAGATTGTTTCAGTTGAAAGCGCGGATACTTTTACACGCCCAATATATGCGGGTAATGCGATAGCAACGGTACAGTCTACTGATATAGTAAAAGTAATAACTGTTCGTGCAACTGGTTTTGATGCGGCAGAAGCAACGGGTGGATCAGCTAGTATTGAAGATATAGATGTAACGTCTCATATTTCTGAAAGTTCAACTTTTGTATCACAAGAATTAACGGTTTCAGAAAGACCCGAACTAACTGCGGCCAAAATCATTATTTCCGGTGGTCGAGGAATGCAAAGCGGCGAAAATTTCCATTTACTAGAAGCAATAGCCGATAAACTTGGCGCTGGTGTTGGCGCATCACGTGCCGCTGTAGATGCCGGTTTTGTACCAAATGACTATCAAGTTGGGCAAACGGGTAAAATTGTTGCACCTGATTTGTATATTGCCGTTGGTATTTCTGGTGCAATACAGCATCTTGCCGGTATGAAGGATAGTAAAGTCATTGTTGCAATTAATAAAGATGAAGATGCACCTATATTCCAAGTAGCGGATTATGGTTTAGTGGCTGATTTGTTTAAGGCATTGCCTGAGTTGAATGATGCTTTGTAAGCGGATAGATTAAATGATTCTCTAATTATCAAGAGAATACTAAAAACCCTCTAACCTATAGGTTACGAGGGTTTTTTTGTGCATATTTCATTTTGCGCAGGTCTTGGAGATGCATCCTTTAGTTAAATCAGTGTATGATTGAACAAATGCCAATAATAATAATAAGGAAGCAGTCTAGTGGAAAATACTGAAACTGAAAAAAATAGCATTCAACCCGTCAGTGATTTGTATCGAAATTATGTCTTGATGATGTTAACGATCGTTTATATTTTCAATTTTATCGATCGTCAAGTGCTAGTGGTACTTCAAGAATCGATTAAGGCAGATTTAGGATTGTCGGATACACAACTAGGATTACTTTCTGGATTATCTTTTGCTTTATTTTACGTTCTATTAGGGATCCCAATCGCTCGACTTGCTGATAGAAGTAATCGTCGAAATATCGTCGCTATTTCTTTAACTGTTTGGAGCGCAATGACAGCTGCTTGTGGGCTTGCACAAAATTTCTATCATTTGTTACTCGCAAGAATAGGCGTTGGTGTGGGTGAGGCGGGCGGTAGTCCTCCAGCACATGCGATGATTTCAGATTACTTTCCTGATAATAAACGCGCGACGGCTTTATCAATATACTCAATAGGGATCTATATCGGAATTATGATCGGTTTTCCGTTGGGTAGTTATTTAGATGGATTGTATGGCTGGCGAATGGCTTTTATCCTGATTGGTATACCTGGTGTTATTTTTGCTATTATTTTCTTTTTAACAGTGAAAGAACCACAAAGAAGACAAGGCGTCGATAAAACAAGTGAAGTCGATAACACTAGTTTTAAATCAGTGTTTAAATATTTACTTTCTAAAAAATCATTTGTTTTTTTAGCGTTAGCTGCCGGTTGTCACACGTTTGCTACCTACGGACTAGGAAATTGGTTAGCTTCTTTTATCGTTCGATTACATTTACCAACGGGTGGAATAGAAGCGAGTAACATCGGTATTACTATAGGCTTAATATTAGGTTTTGCAGGTGGCGCTGGTAGTTTTATAGGCGGGTATTTTGCGGATAAATTGGGTAAGGCGGATAAAACATGGTATTTCAAAGTATCTGCGTATGGCGGAATCATTGCGATTCCTTTTTTACTGGTCTTTTATTTCCATTCAGATACGGTTATTGCTTTGACCTGTCTCTTTATTGGTTATACCGCGATCAGTACATTTTTGGGCCCTGCAATAGCCATTACTCACTCAATCGTCCCGGCTAAAATGCGTGCTTTTTCTTCTTCGGTTTTGTTTTTGGCGCTAAACCTCATAGGCCTAGGTTTCGGACCTTTGTTTGTCGGTTTTATTTCAGATGTTTTAGAGCCATCACTCGGTGTTGAGTCGCTAAGATGGGCAATGGCCTCTACAGTATTTATGACTTGTTTAGCCGTTTATTTATTTATGAAAGCATCTAAGTATATTGATGAAGATCTGAAAACAACTTAGAGGTAGATTTATTGCGATTGCTTGGTTCTTCTTTTCCAAGCAATAAAACCGCTAATTGATAGTAAAATAATGACTAACCCTGAAACGTCTGTCATGATTTTTCCTGAAATATTTAAAATGCGTCCATTATGAACATCTTGTACCAGTTTTAAGTAACTAATTTTATTATTTAGATAGTTTGTTTTTAAGTCTTGCAAATGTTCTGGTTGGGCCGCGATTAATTTATCGCTGGGTTGAAATATTTGTTCGGATATTTTCCAAATATTATTTTCGGCATCAAAAAACCAAGTTTTTTGATTATTTCTAAAAGATAAATATTGAGTGTTATCTATTAAAATAAAACCAATTGCGGTAATCTCTTTAGGTAATCCATTAGCAGAATTTAATCTTTCGACTAATTCAAATTTTGTAGTATAAATAATAATCTCATTTTCCGTCGCAACATAAATAAATTCGTCAATTTCTACTAATCCAATCAGATCGCGATCGATTTCTATTAGCATTGAATTATCTTTATAAATTATTGAGCCAACTAGACATAGTTGAGTTGAATGGTTCATCGCTTGTACGCATTTAAATCCTTCAGGAGAAGTGATTCCATACCAATTGATTAGCCAAACGGAAGAAATATATTTTTTATGTAAGTTTAAATCATTACTGTGATTTAACAATATTCCGGTTATGGCAAGATTTAATAAAAATACAACACTTGAAAAACCAATCCATCGATGAATTTTACGAAACAAGTTTTTTCGTTTTTTATCTTTTTGTTTTATTTGGTAAGGGCTCATTCTATAGTCTTGTTTATCACTAATTCTTATTAGCTATTAGTTATAGTTACATGTTTATGAAGCATTAATGCCATACGAGTAATTTTTTTCATTGCATGGACTGACATGGTCGCTCCGGTTATTCCATCTATAGTTCTGTTAAGATTTCCATTTGAATTTAGACTTAGTTTTTTAAACTGTTTGGCGAATGTCGGAATACTTATTTCACCACCACGGCTTTCTCTAAATTCCAATACTTGAATTGTTACTACTTGACTACTTTTAATCGCAATGGCAAATGAGATAGCGCGTTCTTTACCAATTTCTTCTAGAAACCATACGGTTATTGGTTCAAGTATTTGACTCTGATCTTCTATTCTCTTGTAACGTATTCTAAGTTTAGGATAAGAATGATCGAGTATACTTTTTATTTCTAATTGAATTGTTTTATTTAACCATAATGTTTTAGATATGACTTTAGTGTTTAATTGATACTCTTTATATGCGTCTTTCTTTAATTTTGATAAAAATTGCTCTTGAGTCATGTATGTTTTAGCGGAAACTGCTTGGCAAAATATCAAGATCGCACAAGCGACCAATTTAAAGATTAACTTTAGATTGGTCGCTTGGTCTAATATTATTTGATAAAAATTAGAATTGATAACCAACACCTAAATTAAATCCACTGCCTTCTTGAGCGCCAGATTGATTTTCAAAATCGACTTTAAAAACTACATTTGCATGCGGCCAATAATTTAAACCAATGTTTGTTTGTTTCTTCTCTGTATCATTGGTATCACCAGCATTATTATCCCATGCATTGTATCGAGCGAATAGTCCAAATTTCTCGTTAATTTTATAACTCGGTTCAACATAAAAACCTTTTTGAGAATCTCGTCCAACTGATGCTGCTTCTGTTCCGCTAATATCCCAAGTAGCATATAAAACTCTGATCCCAAAACTTCCACCACTATAAGCAATATGAGCAGAAAATAGATCCGCATTTGCGTCAAGAGAGCCTTGGGAAACATCTGTTTGTATTTGATAACTTGCGGCTACTTCTAGTCCCGGAATCGCTGTATATTTAATTCTCGCAGTGTAAGCTAAACTATCAGCGTTGGCATTTGCCACTTTTTGGCGTCCTCTTCTTATTAAGAACGCATCGCTTCCATTAGTAGAAACGTTTAGTCCCGAATGAATTGCAAAATCGGCGCTTAATCCATCGCTAAAATGAGTGTTAAATCCAGCGCCAGCTTCCCACCAAGTAGCCGGGATGATGTTTTTTTCGACGGGGTTTCTTTCTACACCATAAAAAGTGGGTGGTTCGTGTGTTTCATTGGTAATGCCTACGGGAATTAAGAAAACGCCGGCTTTCATCGTGATTGAATCGGTTAGGTCCATTTCGATATAGGCCTGTTCTAATTCAACTTCACCGGGGTTACCGTCACCGGAAAAAGCGTGTTCTAATTCTATTTCTGAAAACAAACGAATGGAATCTGTAAATTCATGCCCAACAAATATGACAAACCGATGAAAATCTATCTTTTTACTATCATCAAAATTATTATAATGTAGCTCGCCATATCCACCAATAGAGGTCTTGGAATTTTCAGACATTGATAAGTTATCTTCTATGGCAGTTACCGTAGCCTCAATTTTTTCATCAGTCGATTTTACATCATTTTCATTTTGTTCCACTTTTTTAATTAGCGCGTCAATTTGGGTTTGTTGTGTTTTAAGTTGTTTCTTGAGTTGCTCAAGAAGTTGTAGATTGGTTGGTGATGTTTCGGACGCATATACGAGATGAATGCTTCCCATAGACAATAGACTAAGAACGGCTATTGTTAACGGCTTGAGGTTCATTTTCACTCCAGTTATTTGTGCTTTGTTCAAGATTTGAACAGTAAGTTTGCTTGATGAAATGATCATAGTTGAAGAATGGGTCAAATGCAAATCATTCTCATTAAGAAATGCGATTAATTTTGATTTAGATCAATAAGTGTACTAAATAGTACTTCGATTCAATCGTTTTATTAGAAATCTAGCAGGATGTAGGCTATTGCTGAGCTTATAGTCAATTGGGGATATACTAGAATTTATCAAACTTGCCAAATGATTAGATGCGATAAGGGAGTGTAATAATCCATGCGAGCCAAAGGCGGTGTTTAACCAAAGTCCTGATTGATTATAGTTTGAGATCTTACTTCGTAATAGTCGTTTTTGGCCCAAATTTGAAAAGGTTTCAATAATTCGTTGTTGGTCAATTACCGCGCCAACTATTGGAAGCTTATCATTTGAATGAAGCCGATAACCCACAGTGCCGTTGAGTGGTAATTGCGCCATTTGGACGTTAGTTAAATAAGGTAATGATAATTCTTTTAATAATTTTGCGCCGCGATTTAATACTCGGTTTTGACTTTCGACATTTAATTGCTCATCTTTAAAAATCTTGTCGTTATCGTTCTCGAAAGTAGCGCCAAGTTGAAATTGATTATTGTTATCTGCTTTTTGTGGCACCAGATAAATTTGATCTGATAATGTTTGTGTCATTACTTTAGAAAGAGCTTCAGATTCAAATTGACAAGTTTGCCCTCGAGTAGTATTTGTATCTGTAATATTTAAATCATCTAACAGGTTGCTCTTTGCACCGCCACAAAAAATAATATGCTGATAAGTTTTTTGTTTTGCTATTGAATTAACCTGCCATAAGTTTCCATCTTTATTGAGTGAAGTCACTTTTGAATCAGTATAAAGATTAATAGAATAGGTTTCACTTTTATCTAAAAATAGTTGGCATAATGCGGGCATATCTAGCACAGCCGATTGTGGGAAATAGATTTGTCGTTGACTTTTTATGCTGTGAGTTCCAGAACCCTTGCTCTCWTTAATCCAGTGCAAGAGGTTCAGTTTTTTTGATAAATGAATTATCTTTTCTTTGTCCGTTTTATTTTCTAGAAAACGATGTACGCCTTCACTTATAATTATTTTTTCTCGTTCCTTAACATTTAAAGTAGAAAGAAATCTTAATAAAGTTAAATATGCAAGCCAACTAAATTGACTAGCCAAACTCATGTCACTGGTAAGCTGAGGATGAAAGATTCCAGCCGCCGCGCCAGATGCGCCATTTGCAATACTTGAACCTGATTCATAAATGTCACAAATAAAACCTTTGTTAGATAAGTTATAGGCTGTTGCACACCCGGCTATTCCAGCTCCAATGATTGCTACTCTGGAAGTTTTGGTTTTTATGGTTTTGCTAATATTAAACCAAGGTGATTCATGTTTTATATTGACAAATTTAAATTCGTTATTCAGTTTTTGCTTGTCTTCAAAAATAGCGGTTAACATTTCGCGTTTTTTCGCAAAGCCTTTGCGCTTAATGATTTTAAACCCTGCTTCAATTAAAGGCCGTTTAACCTCTCCTGCAACGCTGTAGGTCGCTATTCGTGTTCCGACTTTAGATAGCTTTGCAATTTTGGTGGCATTTTCTTCATCCCACATTGATGTGTTTTTTTTCGGAGCAAAGCCGTCTAAAAACCAGTGGTCAATGATTGTTTTACTTTCTTGAGATGTAGACTCTTGAATTAAGTCATTAAAAGCATCCTCAAGAGGCATCCACATTAGTGTTAGTGTAACATTCCAATCCTCAAATGTGATTTGATGCCGGCCATAGGTTTGTGACGGATAATGAACAATGAGTTGTTGGCTGATTTTTTCAAACTGAGGCCAAAGTTTGCTGACTTTGACTAAATCATTTTTAGTGAAGGGGCGCTTTTCAATCGCCACATAATTTAGATGCTGTGAATTATTTTTATTCGAAGTGTTTAGTGTTTTTGACTGATGTTCTAACCAATGGAAAACGGCATTTAAAAAGTTAAGCCCGCTACCAAAACCAAGTTCAGCAATAGTAAAGTCTCTTTCAGGATTGGCATTCCAATCGTCGGACAGTTGATTTCCTTTAATAAACACATGAGTAGATTCTTCAACAGCGCCATGAATAGAAAAATAAACATCATCAAATTCTATACTAAAAGGCAATCCATCACGCCATTCAATTTCAGCAGGCTTAACTAAAGCAAATTTTTGAAGATGAGCACTAGACATTAGGGTTTATTTACAGATAAAAAAATAATAAAATTCATCGTTTTTCTTTCTCTGTGTTCTCTGTGCCCTCTGTGGTAGATCGTTTATGGTCTTTTTAGTTTTTAACAAGATTCAAAAATTCAGCACGAGTTGCAGGTTTTTTCCTAAAAGCACCTAACATAACTGATGTAATCATCGCCGAGTTCTGTTTTTCAACGCCGCGCATCATCATGCACATATGTTTGGCTTCCATGATAACGCCAACGCCTGCCGCATTAGTAACTTTCATAATTGCTTCGGCTATTTGTTTGGTCATATTTTCTTGAATTTGTAATCGGCGAGCAAACATATCAACTATTCGAGCAATTTTAGATAGACCAAGGACTTTGCCGGTTGGCAAATAGGCAACGTGGCATTTACCAATAAATGGCAACATATGATGTTCGCATAAAGAATATAGCTCGATATCTTTAACAATTACCATATCGTCATTATCGGATTCAAAAATGGCGTTATTGACTACATCATTTAGACATAAGTCATATCCTTGAGTCAGGAATTTCATCGCTTTTGCGGCACGTTTTGGCGTATCAATTAAACCATCACGAGAAATATCTTCACCTAAATCCGTAAGGATATTAGAATAGTGTTTTTCGAGGTTGTCGCTCATTGGAGTGGCTCATTTAAATATCAATAAATAAGGCTATTGTAACCCATTGTCTACTTCAAACAACAAAAGTGTTTCATTATGATAAAACGATTGAAAATTGTGGCAGATGAAAATATGCCAGGGCTACAGTCGCTATTTTCAGATATCGCGGATATCAAACTAGCTAAAGGGCGAGAAATTTCAAAGGATACCTTGTTAGGTGCGGATGCTCTTTTATGTCGTTCGATTACTAAGGCGAACTCATTATTACTGGCCAATAGCAAAATTCAGTTTGTCGGAACCGCTACCATAGGTACCGATCATTTAGATATTGATTGGTTAAATCAGAATAAAATTACTTGGACAAATGCGGCCGGTTGCAATGCGCCAGCGGTAGGGCAGTATGTGCTCAGTGCGATCGCTTATTGGTGTTTAAATAGTGGGCGTGCGATGAAGGAGCTAACCGTCGGTATTATTGGAGCGGGTAATGTTGGTACGGTTTTAGCGAAATATTTAGAGCTATTGGGTATTAACTATAAACTATGCGATCCACCTTTACAGGAGAAAGGTGATAAACGCTCATTTGATACTTTAGATTCTATTTTAAATTGTAATGTGATATCAATCCATGTCCCTTTAATAGAAGAAAATTATTTAACCAATGTGAACAATCACCCCACACATTATTTAATCTCGAAATCTAACTTAAAAAAGCTCAGAGATAACCAATTACTAATAAATGCGTCGCGCGGGGCTGTTATTAACAATCAAGATTTAGATGATTATTTAAAAACACCTAACGCTGCATCAATTATTTTGGATGTATTTGAAAATGAACCAAATGTAAGAACTTCGTTGGTTAAAAATTGCTTGCTAGCCACGCCTCATATTGCTGGCCATACTTTAGAAGGAAAGCTCCGTGGGAGTTGGTTGGTCTATTTAGCGTTCTGTAAACGTTTTGGCATAAAAGTGAACAAACAAGAGTTTGATCTTTATCCAAATAAAAATACAGCTGACTTATCTAATTTGAGTTTAGAAAAAAGCATATTAGTCCTTTATGATATATTTTCCGATTCTAAGCAATTTCAAGAGCTAGCAGATTACAGGCTTGCACAGGAGTTCGATCATTTAAGAAAAAATGCTGTACTGTTGTCAAGCGGTGTTACCCGTAGAGATTACAACGGTTGGAACATAGAAAATGATTCGTCAAATTTGCAATACCTCAAATAACCAAAAATACTTTTTATGAATGAGAGGCTCATTTAGAGATCTTTATTTATCAGGAGAGTCGTTTGATATTGAAAGTTAATTAAATCTCCCCTAGCCCCTCTTCGCAAAGAGGGGAACAAAGAAAATGATTTTAGATTTACTTTGGTGAAATTCAAAATAGAACAAAATCCTAAAATCCTCTTACACTCCTAATCATCGCAGACTCACTTGCTCAAAAATTCGCTCTATGGCAAACTACTCTATTAACTTTACTCTCGTACAAGCTCCTAATTAGAGGTCGTAATGGATACTGGAACAATAATTTCTCTGAGCGTCTATTTTTTAGCCATGCTAGCTATTGGTCTTTACGCTTTTAAAACTACAAATGAGGATTCGTCGGGTTATTTATTAGGCGGGCGACAATTAAGCCCTGCGGTCACTGCTTTATCTGCGGGAGCGTCGGATATGAGTGGTTGGATGGTGATGGGATTGCCAGGAGCCATGTATTTAACAGGTTTGAATAATCTTTGGATTGCATTTGGTTTAATCGTTGGCGCTTATCTTAACTATTTGCTTGTTGCGCCAAGATTGAGAGTCTACACAGAACTAGCATCCGATTCGATTACCTTACCGGCATTTTTCGAAAACCGTTTTGAAGATAAAACACGTTTGCTACGCATTATTTCCTCAATTGTTATCATCATCTTTTTTACTGTTTATACTTCCTCTGGTGTAGTTGGCGGTGGCAAGTTATTTGAATCCTCATTTGGATTAAGTTACGAATTAGGTTTGTATGTTACGGCGGGTGTTGTAGTCGCTTACACTTTGTTTGGTGGCTTTTTGGCAGTTAGCATTACGGATTTTGTGCAAGGTTGTATTATGTTTATCGCCTTAGTGTTAGTGCCAACGGTTGTCTTAATAGAATTTGATGGTTATTCAGGCATTAAAGAAGCAATTGAACAAGTTGATCCAAGTCGACTCAATTGGCTAGCGGGCACAACTACTCTTGGAATTATTTCATCTTTGGCTTGGGGGTTAGGTTATTTCGGACAGCCCCATATTATTGTTCGGTTTATGGCAATTCGTTCTGTTAAAGATGTGAAGGTAGCAAGACGAATTGGTATGAGTTGGATGATTGTTACTTTAATTGGAGCGATGGCGACTGGATTTTTTGGTATTGCTTATATGGAAAAACATAACTTGCCATTGCAAGATGCTGAGACTATTTTCATTGTTTTATCTCAAGTATTATTTCATCCGTTGATTGCCGGTTTTTTATTAGCTGCAATTTTGGCCGCGATAATGAGTACGGTTTCTTCACAACTTTTAGTTACCTCAAGTTCACTAACAGAAGATTTTTATAAAGCATTTTTGAAAAAAGATGCGAGTGATAAAGAATTGGTGATGATTGGAAGAATTTGTGTGGCGGTTGTTGCTTTAGTAGCTATTGGTATGGCTTATAATCGTGAAAGCTCGATTTTATCTATAGTTGCCAATGCGTGGGCCGGTTTTGGTGCGGCTTTTGGACCGTTAGTGGTGCTCGGTTTGTATTGGAAACGAATGACATTTCCTGGTGCATTAGCTGGGATTGTTGTTGGAGCTACAACGGTGTTATTTTGGATTTATGCACCGATAACAATTGATGGAAAATCATTAGGTAGTTTTGTTTATGAAATTGTACCCGGTATTGTTTTAAGTACGATGGCGATAGTTGGGGTTAGTTTGGTAAGCGCTGAACCTAGTGAATCTATGAAGAAGTTGTTTGATGACGTGGTGTGTAAGGTTGATGAGGAGAGTTAGGGTTGTTGGATTTATAGTTACGATGTAGGTTTGATTGTTTTGCACCAGTGGGAATAGCTGATGCTGGTAAATCGAATGTTACCCCACCAGGTCTCCCACCATTAAAAGGTGATTTGAGTGACCCACTTAAATCGGGTGGTGATAAAAAATATGCACCTGGTACGGTTTGGGACTCTGAAAAAGATGCAGTTCGTGCCGCTGCTCGTTACGTTGATTCTTTAAATGCAGCACATCCAGTTTTAAAACATTATGAACTTGGCGGTTGGGTATATTACTCTGAAGATGGATTCTCATTTAATATTACAACGAGCTATAAGAGTAACACTATTAACAGAAGTGATTTATTAAGTCTAAGAGTCGGAGACTCTGTTGCGGTTTGGCATACTCATAATTTTTTGGTTGATACCGGTTTAGGTGAAAAGTTTAGTGGCTATGATTCAGGAGACAAAGGAGTTTCAAGAGAATTTAACATGCCGATATATCTATATTCCCCTCAACATAAAATATATGCTTTCGAACATCAAGATGTAAAACTTCAAAATGTTAACATTCAAGGGCGTCAAAGACTGATGTCAGTGCCATATGGTACTAGACGGGAGATTAAAAATGTTGAACCGAAAGCTCTTTAGTTTAATACCTGTTTTGGTTGTTATAGTTATTGGCGGTACTGTTTTTGCTAACCAGAGTGGAAAAAGTCTAGAAATTAAACACGTCATTGCAAACACAGGTAAGTATGATGGAGTAAAAGTTAATGTAATAGCATTTGTATTATTAAAGAAGATAGAGGAGAAGTCTCTTTTTTCTTGTGATTCTAGCAATGCTCTTTTTGAACAAAACTACATCTTCTTAGATCTGTTTACTGAGGAACCGAATAATGAAAACCATGTAAGGTTAAATAAAGAAGCAAGTGAAAGATATGAAAGATATAAAAGATTCGATCAAAGTTGCGCTAAAGTTGAAGGTACTTTTCATATGTCTAAATATAAAGGGAGAGAAGTTGGAAGAATCGTTGTGGATAATATATCAGAATTACGATGAAACAATATTGAACAGGTAAAATTACTCTAAAGTAAAAATAGCGTTGCACCAGTCAAGTAAGAGGTAGTGAAGGTATTGTTATTCCTGATGGCCAGACTGAAGGTGTTACTCAAAGTGTACTCACAAAAACTGAAATAGCGAAAAGAACTAAACATATAAAAGATAACGTGATAATTAACGGTTATCCAGTCGATACTGATCATGTTCTCGAATCAGTAATTAATTTTGGTCTCACCGATACGGGCTGGGAATTATTTCAGAAAGGAATAACAATTTTCGTACAAAGATATGGTAAATCGGGGGCGAATGCAGCGCGGTAGGTTGGGGTGATAAGCCCAACAAGATGCTGGAATATAAATCTGATTTTAATTGATTGCTCAAATATATCAATCAAACATGTTGGAAACATAATAGACACCCCGAATTAAAGTTCTCTGCGAGAGTTTTTACTGTTTTGGTAAATAAAGCTGCTGAATTTTGTATTAGTAATAAAAGATAGAAATTAAACAGAATGTTTTGGTTGAAGGCATGGTTTTAGATAGTAACAGGTACATCACCGGCGAGATAATGCCTCAACGATAAGTAAATAGTCGAGTTTTCAAAATGATCAGGAATAATTTATAAATTAAGGTTGAATATATAAAACCTTAGCAGTGGTTATACCTTTGAGCCATTTTTTCTTCAGCGCTTTTGCTCTTTCCTGAAGTTTAGCTAAACAACCAATGGAATGTGGTGAGCCTTTGTTAAAATTTTGGATTTGAGTTAACCAACTGTCGGGCTGTAAATTCATCGATGAAAGAAGTGAATTAATATGTGCGGGCATTTTTGCTTTGTTAGGATGAACAATCGATTTTCCAGCCCATTCCACCAATTCCACATAATCCTTCAAGTTAATATTAACGTTTCGTCCATTAACGCTTCCAGCCATCGATTGAATGGATAGCGTTAGTAATTCAGGTTTAACGGATAAATTATCTAATCGTTTTTTAACTGAAGTGTGAAGTGATAATTGAAGCTCCTCAACCATTCCTGCTCTGATAGGATTTAAATCGACATAAGCCATACAAGATAACACTGCGCTTTCATCGAGTAAGGCAACGGAAGTAAACCTTGATTCCCAAAATCGACCTTTCACAAAATCCTCAGCATTACTGTTTTTAGCCAAAGGTTCATTTAATCGACTCATAAACCACGATAAACTTCCGAAACGTTTGCGATAAATCTTTAATTTATTTTTATCAGCCATTATGGCTTGTTTTTTAAGCTCCCGTTGAAGCTTAAAAGTGGGCTCATCTAACCGACTCGGATATGCCTGTAACCATTTTTCTGCAATATCACTATCCGACCATTTTAAGGGCGCTAGCGGATCAATATACAGAACTAGGTGATAATGATTATCCATGATAGCGTAAGCAAAAAGTTCAACAGAAAAAATTGAGGCTAGCTCTAGCATTCTTTTTTCAATCCAAGATTTGCGATGGTCACAGTTATTTCCTGTAACAGGATCGTCTCCACAAAGAAAGGCGCGTCGAACACATCGAGAAATACAATGATAGAAACCAGGTATTGCATCATCCACTAGATATTTGCGAGGGATTGCCATTTTCATTCCTTGAAAATATAATTTGAGGTTAAAGCTTAAATTTAATTTGATGCTTTTTATATAGGTAAATGATTTTTATTTAGTAAGACACTTGCTGATTTTTTTGTGCGATATTAGCTATAATAGGGGTGGCTGTTTTTATGTGTTTTTATGTGTTTTTATGTGTTTTTATGGCTGTTTTTAGGGGTGATTGATTTTCGGTTTTTTCGTTTGGGGGAAAATAAATGGACATAAAGCTTAGAGAAGCTAATAAAGCAATGGGATCCATGCGTATTCCAATCGTAGTGTATATTTTTTGTTTAATGTGGATAGTTTATTTTTTGGATTTTCTTATCCCCGGTAGTTTAACGTCTTGGGGAATACAGCCGCGCTCACTTTCTGGTTTGCTGGGGATAGTTTTTGCGCCAATTTTGCATCATGGAATGTGGCATATATTAAGTAACAGTATTCCTCTTTTGGTGCTTGGGATTTTACTTCACGTAGGGCACAAACAAGACCAGTTAAAAATAATTATTGGTATCTGTTTTATTGGAGGTATCGGCACATGGTCTTTTGGTTCAACCGCCATTCACGTTGGAGCAAGTGGTCTAATCATGGGTCTGTGGAGCTTATTGATTACTAGCGCAATCGTTAACAGATCACCTCTATCAATTTTGACAGGGATCGTAGCATTTGTTGTGTACGCCGGATTTCTTTTCACTGTTATTGATGTTCGAGCCCATATTTCTTGGAGCTCTCATGTGTTTGGGTTAATTGCTGGTTTCTTAATCGCTAAAATGTTAGATAAGCGACAATAGATAAAAAGGAATACGACTGAAAACAAAGATAAACACCGGTATAATTAACTTCGTATTTGACCGTCACCCAGTACAACAAATTTCTCTGTCGTTAAAGATTCAGCGCCCATCGGGCCATAGGCATGCAGTTTACTAGTTGAAATTCCAATCTCAGCACCTAACCCCAATTGCCCACCATCAGAGAAACGCGATGAAGCATTAACCATCACCACAGACGAACTTATTCTTTTCACAAATTCATCGGCATTACTTTTATTATTAGTGACAATGACCTCGGTATGATTAGAACTAAATTGTTGAATGTGTTGTATCGCTGCGTCAAAAGAATCAACTTGTCTGACTGCGATTTCTAATGCGAGATACTCTCGATCATAATCTTCGTCAGTCGCTAATGTTGCATCATTGAAGTGTGTGATCGAATTATCGCAGGCATGAATTTTTACAGCACGACTTTCTAACGCAACCGCAATTTGTTCTGCATATTGCGCAAGAATTGATTCATGTACTAATAATGTTTCTAATGCATTGCACACGCCTGGTCGTTGGACTTTACCATTAACTAATATATCAATGGATTTTTCT
This sequence comes from Kangiella sp., assembly GCA_002733465.1. Lineage (GTDB taxonomy): Bacteria > Pseudomonadota > Gammaproteobacteria > Enterobacterales > Kangiellaceae. The sequence continues at coordinate 112,594 of NVVT01000014.1, read as the reverse complement.
ATATCGGCGCCTTCGTCTATATACAAATGACAAACGCCTTTAAAATGTTGAATAACAGGGATGCGACTATTTTCACTGACGTATTTAATTAAGCCTTCTCCACCTCGAGGAATAATTAGATCAACTAATTCATTAAGGGTTAGAAGTTCTGCCATATGCTTACGGTCGGTATCCGAAACAATACCTATAGCTCCGGTATCAATTTTATTATTACTTAATGCTTGATGTAGTATCTTTCCAATGGCTATATTTGAATGAATAGCTTCTTTTCCACCCTTAAGAATAATCGAATTGCCCGCTTTAAAACAAAGTGCGGCCGCGTCTGCTGTCACATTAGGTCGTGACTCGTAAATCATTGCAATGACGCCAAGCGGTATACTAACTTTATTGACGATCAAACCATTATCCAATATTTTAGTTGATTTTATTTTTCCGACAGGATCATCTTGATTAGCAATTTGTTCAATCGCCGAAGCCATATCTTCAATTCTTTCATCATTAAGCATTAATCGATCAATCATTGCTGGAGACAAACCATTTTCTTCGGCGGCATTTAAATCTTTTTTATTTTCAGTGATAATTGATTGTCTGTTATAGCGTAGAAAAATTGCCATATCGTTGAGAGTAGTACGTTTTTCTAAATCGCTTAAATTAGCAACTTGAAGTGACGCTTTTTTAGCTTGCTCTGCGAGTTGATTAATGGAAAACATTTTTTATTACCTACCTAATTACAAATCACTTAAATTATCTAAAGGTTTACGTCAGACTCATCAAAACGCTGTCATTAATACGAGATCATCTCTTTCAATTATGACTTCACTATCAAAATAACCAAGAATCGTTTCAAATTGTTCGCTGTGTTTACCTTTTATTTGTTCAATCGCATCGTGGCTATACTGAGATATTCCGCGTGCAATTAATTCCCCGCTAGATTGACAAATTAAATCGACCGCTTCACCTTTTCCAAAACGACCGTCAACTGAGCAGACGCCAATACTTAATAAAGATGCATCAGAATCAATTATTGCATTGACTGTATCCAAATCAATGTGAATTTTACCTTTAGTATTCAGAGTATGTTTTACCCAATGTTTCCTTGAAGATATTTTTTCGGCATCTGACTGAAAGCAGGTTCCAATTGATTTTCCCTGAACAAAATTTTCAAAATTACTCGGATCACTACCTTTAAATAACAAAGTATCAATTCCCAAACTGGTTGCTTTTATTGCAGCGTCTATTTTTGTTTTCATTCCGCCCGTAGCTAATTTATTTGTTGTGCCTCCCGCTTTTGCGATAATTTCAGGCGTAATTTTTTTAATCAAAGGTAAATGTTTAGCGTCTGAATTTAAGTTTGGATCGCTAGAATATAAACCATTAACATCCGATGCGATCATAAAAAGATCTGCGCCTGATAAAATAGCCACCATAGCCGCTAGTCGATCATTGTCTCCCACTTTTAATTCTTCGGTAGCGACGGAATCATTTTCATTAACGATAGGTAAAATATTATTGTCTAAAAGTTCATTTAGCGTATTGCGAATATTTAAATAAGATTCACGATTTTCTAAATCTGCATGTGTCAATAATATTTGTGCGCAAGGTGCATCAAAAAAACGTATCCAGTTACTCATCATGGCATTTTGACCAACCGCTGCCATGGCTTGTTTTTGTGCTAGCGAAGGCTTACCCTCTGCAAGCGATATATGTTGTCTTCCAGCCGCGACACTTCCTGAAGAAACTAAAATAACTTGTTTTCCATCTTGTTGACACTGATGTATAAATCGCGCAATTGGTAGCGTGTGCTTAGCGCTACAGCCAATACCTGATGGAGATATCAGAGCAGAGCCGACTTTTATTAAAATTCTTTTACTTTGTTTGTAATGCATTTCTTTTGCTTTCCTAGCACTTCGGTATTTACCGTTCGATGATTTTTTTCAGTTAGCTATTGTAATCTGGCTGCTCCATCTAACCTAATTACAGAGCCATTGAGCATTTGATTATCAAAGATATGTTCGACCATTTTAGCAAACTCATCCGCAGTACCAAATCGAGATGGGAATGGTATACCTTTGTACAAACCTTCTCTAATATGGTCTGGTACTTTAGCCAACATCGGTGTTTCAAACATGCCAGGAGCAATTGCCATACAGCGAATGGCTGAACTAGCAAACTCTCGTGCAAGAGGTAGCATCATTCCCACGATGGCTGATTTTGTTGCTGAATAAGCCACTTGGCCAAATTGACCTTCGTAGGCTGCAATAGATGCTGTGTGAACGATAACCCCTCTTTCTTGATTAACTTCAGAATCGGCTGAGTCAAGCTCAGGGAGTTCGTTAGTTTGCATATGTCTAGCGGCTGCTCGAGTTAGTAAAAAAGTTCCCATTAGGTTTATATCTATTACTTTTTGAAAATAATCGGCAGGCATTGGCCCTTTTTTACTGATAATTTTACCGGCCCCTAGAATTCCCGCACAACCGACAGCCAAATTGATTGAGCCAAAAGTTTTAACCGCGAGATCTACTGCATTATCAACATCCTCTTCTTTACTGATATCAGTTTTGCAAAAGATGATTTGCTCGGGAAAACGAGAAGCTATTTGTTGGCCTTGTTCTTCGTTAATATCTAAAATGGCCACTTTGCCATCTTGAGCAACAATGCGTTCAACAACGCCTAATCCTAGGCCTGAGGCACCACCGCTAACAACGGCAAGGGTGTTTTTAAAAGACATAAAGGTTCCAAATGAGAATGTTTAATTTTGCTAGATTTAAGGTTGCCTTATTGTATCAAGATAAACTTTTGATTGTTAACCGCTTTTATTGATTAGCCAACTTAATCAACTAACTAAATATACTGACAACGTGCTGTTTGTCGGTAAGTCGCTTGTTATTGCTACTGGTTTTGTCAAAATTGGATAAATTTGGATTAGTAATAGTTTCAATGTTTTTTGGACGGGTTCTTAAAAATATCTCGTTTATATCTGCCAATGTATCATCGAGTCTACAGGCATCATTCTCTTTTAAAGTCGTTAACATGCTACTTGCGATGTATTCATATTCAGTCGACCAAAAATGTAGGGTGTCTGATTTTTTCATTCTTCGGCCGATTCTACCTAGAATGCCGTATAGACGAGCTTGATCGTTATTATTTTCCTTTTTGGTGGCTTCAATTATTGCCTCTCTCATTAGGTCATATTGAGACTGGGAGAGTTGAACCGCTTCGTCGGACTTGAATAATGACTGCATAGAACTCAAAAAAGCGGGGATTTGCTCTAATAACATTTATCTAAACTCCGATGAAAAGAATTGATTCGAATATCGAATAACTTCTTAAAAGATAGACAACAATTGAAAGAAAGTACAACGCATTTGAGACTAAATTGATTTGTTTTAGCTTCGTTAAATTCGTGTTGTTATTGATATAACCCTAAGTTTGTGGTTTTATTAGTCTTTTATGGTAGCGAATTAACTGGGCTGGTTACTTTGTGCTCAGTTGCGTGTAGTTCTTTTGTAGGGTATCTGTCTGATATCTACAAGTTTCGCAACTTTTGATAACTAAATATAACAATAAAAGGTGAAGTWTTATGGCCGCAGATAGAGGTGCTTTTAGTTCTCGTTTAGGCTTTATTTTAGCTGCAGCTGGTTCAGCTGTTGGTYTHGGTAATATCTGGAAGTTTCCATTTGAAGTAGGTCAAGGTGGAGGAGCCGCTTTTGTAGTCATGTATCTAGCCTTTTGTTTTATTCTTTGTTTTCCAGTAATGGTTGCAGAAATCGGTATTGGACGTAAAACTCAACGTAATGCGGTGGGGGCTTTTACTGCCTTAGGATACAAAAATTGGGCTATTGTTGGCTATTTAGGACTTGCTAGTGGCGTGTTAATCCTTTCTTTTTACAATGTTGTTGCAGCATGGGCATTTGGTTATTTTGTTGAAATGATCTTGGGTAACTTCAACATAGGTAAAGAATTTGGTAATTTCACCAAAGATTGGATCACCGTCGGTAGTTATTCGATTATCTTTATGGCTGGAACCGCTTACGTCGTTTCAAAAGGTGTTTCTGGTGGAATAGAGAAGGCCGCAAAGATTTTAATGCCTACGTTATTTGTGATGATTATTGCGTTGATTGGGTATGCCTTGACGCTACCGAACGCGATGGATGGAATTCGTTTTTATCTGGTTCCTGATTTTTCTCAGATAACCGGTCAAGTCGTATACTCAGCATTAGGTCAAGCGTTTTTTAGTTTGTCATTAGGTATGGGCGCGTTAATTACCTACGGTAGCTATGTTTCTAAGAAAGAAGATATTGTGGGCGCGGCCGCAGCGATCACCTTAATGGATGTAGGCGTTGCCACTTTAGCTGGGTTTATGATCTTTCCATTCGTATTCTCTCAAGGGATTGAAACAGATGGTGGGGCTGGCTTGATTTTTGTGACCTTACCGGGCGTTTTTGAAGCAATGGGAGCCTCTTTGGGTGTTATTGTAGGCGCATTATTTTTCTTACTATTATCATTTGCAGCATTTACATCAACGATTTCTTTATTAGAAGTGCCTACCGCTTATATGGTTGATGAAAAGAATATGGGACGCTCTAAGGCCACTTGGACGGTTGCTATATTTATTTTTATAGTTGGTATTCCTTCCATGTTGTCTAATGGTGCTGTTGACTGGCTAACGACTTTTATAACTTTGCCAGGACCTGGAACGTTAGACTTTATGACTTTTGTAGGCTTAATTGCTAGCGATACTTTCTTACCATTAGGTGGTTTTATGATTGCGGTCTTTACCGCCTATGTTTGGAAAAAAGAGAATTTCAATTTGGAAATGTCTAATGGTGATGCAACTATGCAACCGGGTCTTCTACAAAGATACGTCAGCTTTGCTATCGGCTATATCTGCCCTCCATTACTAGGCATTATTTTCTTAGTCACCGTTTTGGATAACTTCTTAGGAATTAAAGTTCTTAACCTTATTTTGGGTTAGATTTAGTCGTTTAGTTTAAGTAGGTTAATTTCAAGTCTGTTTAATTTGTACAAAATTTGAGTCGAAGGTTCAGATTTTGTATGATTTTTCAATGCATCGAGGAGTATTACCTTTGCCTTTAAAAAAACATCTAAGATTTTTCTTTCTATTATTTTTAACGACTTGTTTGATTTCTTGCCAATCGGATGATCCAAGCAAAGTGGATCAACAAAAACAATCTGAGCCATTTCCATCAACTTATATGCCATCGCCATCCAAGGCTTTTGTTATTGAACATGCAACGGTATTAACTGGCACGGGAATAGAATATAAAGATGCTTCTGTTTTAGTTGAAAATGGTTTGATTAAAGCCGTTGGAAATAATTTTTTCATTCCTGCTGATATAGAGCGGATTGATGGTTCTGGGAAATGGGTGACTCCAGGCATTATTGATGTTCATTCTCATATGGGAGTTTATTCTTCTCCTGGCATTGAAAGTACTCAAGATGGAAATGAAATGACGGCGCCTGTTACCGCAGAGGTTTGGGCGGAACATTCTGTTTGGACACAAGATCCAGCTATGCCTTTGGCGCTTGCTGGAGGTGTGACTACTTTTCAAGTATTGCCGGGTTCTGGAAATTTAATTGGCGGTCGAGGGGTAACTTTAAAAAATGTCAACGCTAAGAATGTTCAAGCTATGAAGTTTCCTGATGCGCCTCATTCTTTAAAGATGGCGTGCGGTGAAAATCCTAAAAGAGTTTATGGCAGTAAAGGTAGAGCTCCGTCTACTCGAATGGGAAATGTTGCAGGTTATCGAACGGCTTGGATTAAAGCAGAGGAATATCGTGCTAAATGGGATAAATATACAGAGTCACTCGGTTCTAAAAAGGAATTAGATAAACCCGCTAGAGATCTACAATTAGATACATTAGCAGAAGTATTACGCGGAAATATTCTTGTCCATAACCATTGTTATCGTGCTGAAGAAATGATGGTAATGATTGATATCGCCAAGGAGTTTGGTTATAAGATTTCCGCATTTCATCATGCGATTGAAGCATACAAAATTGCTGATGTCTTAGCTAAAGAAAATATTTGCTCTGCCGTATGGGCTGACTGGTGGGGATTTAAGCATGAAGCTTTTGATCATGTCAGAGAAAATGCTGCGATGGTTCACAATGCCAAAGCTTGCGCGATTATTCATTCAGATTCAGCTATTGGTATTCAGCATTTAAATCAAGAGACGGCTAAAGCAATGTCTGCAGGCAACAAAAATGGTTTATCTATTGATGTGAAAGATGCGATTGCGTGGATTACTTCTAATGCGGCTAAAGCGATTGGTATTGGAGATAAAACCGGAAGTCTTAAAGAAAATATGATGGCGGACATTGTTATTTGGTCACATAACCCTCTTAGCGTATACGCGAAAGCTGAAAAGGTTTTTATTGATGGCGTTTTGACTTATGAGCGATACGATAGCGAATTTCAACCGGTGACAGATTTTGATTTGGGAATAATCGATCCAGAAGGAGTCAGACTATGAATAATTATAAGTTAATTCATAAGTTAATTGTTAAGTTGACGACTTCTTTGATATTAAGTTTATTAGCGATTAATGTGGGTGCAAAAGATTACCTAATTAAAAATGCCACAGTTCATACTGCGAGTGAAGCGGGTGTGTTAAATAGCGCTGATATTTTAATCAGTGATGGTTTCATCATGGAGTTGGGTAAAAACTTAAAGGCGGGCGCCAATGTTGAAGTGATTGATGCAATAGGAAAACATCTGACACCCGGACTGATAAACGCAGTAACTCAAATTGGTTTAGTTGAAATAAGCGCAGCATCAAGCACAGTCGATCACACAACAAAACAAGAAGGCGTTGGCGCATCTTTTAATATAGCTCCTGCTATCAATTTTCGATCAACGCTGATACCACAAAATCGCATCAATGGTTTAACGCGTGCGATTGTTGTTCCAGGTTTTGGAAACTCTATTTTTGCGGGAAGTAGTTCCGCGATTGCTTTATTATCGGATATGACAGGAATGATATCTGAAAATGTGGCGCAACATGCGGTTTATGGTGTTGGTGGTGCTGGGTTTAACGGTGGTTCTAGAGCTGCCGCTCATATGGCTTTAGATAAAGCGTTAGAGGATGCTAATTATTTACGCCACAATCGAAGGCGCTTTGAACCCGGTTTTGAATCACATTTTTCATTATCAATTGCCGATTTAGATGCGCTTAAACCTGTTTTAGAAAAGAAAATACCTTTAATTATTAACGTACATCGCAGTGATTCCATTATAAGAATGATAGCGCTGGCTAAAAAACATAATATTAAAATAGTACTTCAAGGTGCGTCAGAGGCTTGGGTGGTGTCTAATGAAATTGCTCGAGCCAATGTGCCAGTGATTATTGATCCAATAAGTAATTTACCGAATTCTTTTTCTTCACTTTCCAGTCGTATTGATGCTGCTAGTATTTTACATAATGCTGGTGTGAAAATGGTATTTACTGGTATGCAGTCTACACACAATGGATATTTAGTACGTCAGTCAGCAGGAAATGCCGTATCTCACGGTTTACCTGCAGAAGAAGCTCTAAAAGCAATGACGATTAATACCGCAGAAGTTTTTGGAATTAAAAATTATGGTCAGATAAAAGTGGGAATGGAAGCGGATGTGGTGATATGGGATGGTGATCCGATGGAAGTCACAACCAATGCAGAACAAGTTTTTATAAAAGGACAAAAACAGCCAATGGTTTCTAGAGCAACTCGATTAAGAGACCGCTTTTGGGATTTAAATGACAATAAAAATAAGGCGTATGTGAAGTAATATGAATACTGAAATTAACCAAAATGAAACCAACCAAACTGAAGCGAATGGCTTAACAAAACAGCCTAGCATGCTGGATGCTTTAATTCCTCTAGTATTCCTAATGATATTGCTTGCGGTGTCGGTTTATTATTATGGCGAAGATTCATCCTACGGAGCCAATCAAATCGCGTTAATCTTAGCCGCCGCCGTGGCTAGTTTGATCGGTTTTAAAAATGGATATACATGGGAAGAAATTGAAACAGGGATCAAAAAAGGTGTTTCAACTGCATATGGCGCCATTTTAATTTTGATGATGGTTGGTTCTTTAATCGGTAGCTGGATTATTTCTGGAACCGTACCAACCATGGTCTATTTTGGTTTACAGATTTTAGATCCTAGTATTTTTTATGTGGCTGCTTGTCTAATTTGCGCAATGGTGTCTATCAGTATTGGTAGCTCTTGGACTACTGCGGGAACAGTTGGAGTAGCGTTAATTGGTATTGGCGCTGGACTTGATATGTCGATGGGCATTACTGCAGGAGCAATTATTTCTGGTGCTTATTTTGGCGACAAAATGTCACCACTTTCCGATACAACCAATTTAGCGCCAGCAGTGGCAGGTACCGATTTATTTACCCATATTAAACATATGGTATGGACAACAGGCCCCAGTATTTTTCTGGCTTTAATCATATTTACGATTATCGGTTTTACCCAAGATTATAATGATGAGCCAGCGAGCTTAGGCAATACGCTTACTATTTTAGATGAGCAATTTAATATTTCAATTGTTGCGCTTATCCCGTTGTTAGTAGTGTTGGTATTGGCGTTTAAAAAAGTGCCTGCTTTTTTAACTTTATTAGTTGGCTCTTTGTTGGGATGTATATTTGCGGTTATTTTTCAACCTCAAGTGATAGAGCGAAGTATAGAAGCCTATAAATATGAGTGTTCACCTGTAGTAATAACGCAAGACTTTAGTCAATGTAGTGTGAATAGTGTCAAAAAGTTAGATTCTAACAATATGCTTAGCGTATCACTGACTTTAAAAAATAAATCGACGAAAGATGTGACGATAAAAATTGATAATCCTAAAATGGATGAACGTTTGGTAGCAATGATTGATGGTGAAGACTATCAAATAAACTTTGAACCACACTCCGATTTACACAATACGCTTGATGCAGTCTGGCGAGCAATGTCAAATGGTTATGTTTCTAATTCTGGCGATGAGGGAGTTGATGATCTTTTATCACGAGGTGGGATGTGGAGCATGATGAATACCATTTGGCTTATCTTAACGGCGTTAACTTTCGGTGCCGTATTAGAAACCATCGGTCTATTACAAAGAATCGTTAATTCAATTCTTACTTTAGTTAAAGGCACTGGTTCACTAATTACCGCGGTTGTGACTACTTGCATTGGTACAAACTTAATGGCGGGCGATCAATATATTGCAATCGTTTTACCCGGTAAAATGTATCGAGCGGAATTTGCCCGACGAGGGCTTGACGCTAAAAACCTTTCCAGAACTTTGGAAGATAGCGCAACTATGACTTCGGTTCTTATTCCTTGGAACACTTGTGGCGCCTATATGGCTGCTACGCTTGGCGTTCCCACCTTAGTTTATTTACCTTTTTGCTTTTTTAATATAGCCAGTCCATTTATAGCAATCGCATACGGAATTACACATTTCAAAATCGCTAAAATTGAAAATTCGGATACAGTTACCGCTTAACATGTTGATTACACAATAAAATGAAAAAGCTAACCTCAATAAATGGCAATAGCCAAAAACTAGACGGTGGCGCAATGTTTGGTAATGCGCCCAAAGGAATGTGGCAAAAATGGGTTGAAGTGGATGAATTGAATCGGATTGATTTAGCTTGTCGCTGTTTGTTGGTGCAAGAAACGCTAGCCGATGGCAATTCGAGAAACATACTTTTAGAAGTTGGTATTGGTGCTTTTTTTGAACCTAAATTGAAAGATCGTTTTGGCATTGTTGAATCAAATCATGTTTTATTAGATTCATTAGCGAAAGCTGGACTTACACATCAAGATATTGATATTTTAATTTTGTCACATTTGCACTTTGATCATATCGGTGGATTATTGAGTGAATGGAGCGATGGCAAAGAGCCAGAATTATTATTTCCAAATGCAAAAATTATAGTCGGTAAAAAAGCCTGGGAGAGAGCATACGCACCACATTCTCGTGATCGCGCTTCTTTTATTCCGGTTATTTTAGATAAACTAAAAGATAATTCGAATGTTGTCATTATTGATTCTTTCCAATCAGAACTACTCGGAGACGACTATTCATTCCATTTTAGCGATGGTCATACACCGGGAATGATGTTGACAGAAATTTCAATGCCCGACGGCCCCATCGTGTTTTGTGCGGATCTAATCCCCGGCGAGCCTTGGGTTCATGTGCCAATTACTATGGGTTATGACCGATTCCCGGAATTATTGATTGATGAGAAACAGAACTTATTGACGGATTTAAATGAAAGAAAAGGGCGTTTATTTTTTACCCATGATGCGAAGGTGGCTATCGGAACATTAGATAGAAATGAACGTGGTAAGTTTATAATTAGCAATACTAAGCATGAAATTCTTAGCTCAATTAACTGAACACACCTTTATTAACTAACGTTATATATCCGCGATAATTAAAACCTCTTGCATTTTAGTGAAAAATCAAGTAATTTACACACAAATGACAGCGTTGTCATTTGTGTTAGTCTCTAGAAAGTGTTGGTTAGTTAGTAACCCCTATTGGTTGCCTTTTTGCTTATTTATGCATTGAGGCAACATTTTTTATGAATAATTTAATTGGCAAATTTAAAATAGATAATATTCAAACGAATAGATGAAAAATTTAATTCTCAAAAATCGATCGATTACCTTGATAGCTAAGTATGCAATCTTAATTGCCTTCGTTTGTTTATTTAATGTAGCGATAGCGACTGAAACTAGCTTATATAAACTAGCATCAAGTTTACAGCTCCAATATAAGGTTCTAAACAATACTTCAGCCAAAAACTGTGAAGTGTTAACAAAAAGCGGACTGTGCTTTGATGCGATGATTAGCTTCAAAATGAAAGAACCGGTAGATATTAAAAATTGGAAAATATATTTTTCTCACATGTCTCCGATATTAGAAGATTACAGTCAAGAATTTAATATTCATCATGTTAATGGTGATTTACACTTTATTGAACCAACTGAAATGTTTAAGGGRTGGAGTGGTARCRTYGAATTTGAYRTAAAATTTAAAGCTGAATTTTGGCATATCTCTGAGTTTGATTCACCRCCTAATTTTTACGTTGTTGACGAAAGTGAAAAAACTCATGTGATTAAATCAACTTTGGCCGTAATTAATTGTGACACGAATCAAGAAGTGTTACCCCATATGGCAGAATTTATTGATATAGACAAACAGTTTAAAAGAGGCTCAAAGGATCGTTCAAACTGGGCGACGGCGCAACATTTGTATTATGAAAATGCCCAAATGGGTGAGCGTATATCAGGTGAAACTAACCGAATTATTCCTGCTGCACTTGACTCTAAAGTGGATTCTAAAAATAGAAAACTTGATTTAACTAAAGGGATTTCGCTCATTTCGAATGATTTTTCAATTGATAATAAAAGCCCTGCGATTCAGAGAATGATAAGACTAGGTGTTGGTTTTAATAGTTCAATGGGTGTGCCACTTATTATTAAAAAAAGCACGAAAATTACGCATAAAGAAGGTTACCAGTTAACGGTTAGTAGTGACGAAATTATTATTTTGTCGCTCACATCGGCCGGAGCATTCTATGGTTTGCAATCGGTCGCTGCTTTACTTAATTCAAACCCTTCAGAACTTCCTTTGATTAATATTTATGATGAACCCCATTATAGTTACAGAGGTTTCTTTTTAGATGTTGCTAGAAATTTTAGAAGTAAAGAGTTTGTTATTAAAATATTAGATCAAATGGCTGCCTATAAGTTGAATCAGTTTCATTTTCATTTAGGAGATGATGAAGGTTGGAGACTGGAAATTCCAGGGTTGCCTGAGCTAACCCAATTAGGATCTAAGCGTTGTCATGATCTGAACGAGAGCAAATGCCTACTGCCTCAATTGGGTAGCGGGCCAAATTTAAAAAACTTAAATAACGGAGCATATTCCGTTGATGATTATCAATTTATTTTGGTAGAAGCAAAAAAACGACACATACATGTCATTCCATCTTTTGATATGCCAGGTCATTCTAGAGCAGCGGTTAAATCGATGCAGTTGCGTTATAAAAAATATATGCAGATTGGAGATAGTGAGCGAGCGCAAGAATATTTATTAACAGATCTAAATGACCAGACTCAATATAGCTCCGTGCAATTTTACAACGATAATACTTTAAATGTGTGTATGGATTCAACTTATCGTTTTGTTGAAAAAGTAGTGAGTGAAGTGTATCAAATGCACAGTAGAACGGGAGTGCCATTGTCTACCTATCATATAGGTGCGGATGAAACTCCGGGAGCGTGGATAGACTCTCCTATTTGCAAAATATTTATTAAGAATAATGCAATAGAAAGCGCAGATTTGGCTCAATACTTTATTAAACGTGTTAGCCGTTATTTAACTTCTATTGGTGTTGTTACAGGTGGTTGGAGTGATGGCTTAACAAAGGTGAAAGTAGCTGATTTACCTGCGAAAATACATGCAAATGCTTGGACACCTTTATTTTGGGATGGTCATAAAATAGCTCATAAGATGGTGAATGATGGTTGGGACGTTATTCTTTCGTTACCTGACGTAACCTATTTTGATTTTCCTTATGAGGCTGATCCCAAAGAACGTGGTTATTATTGGGGTTCTCGTTACACAAATACAAAACAAATTTTCGAGTGGATGCCAGACAACTTGCCAATTCATGCGGAAATTTGGAATGATCGTTTGAATAATGAGATGGTATTAAATGATAAAGACTCTGTATTAAAAGCCGGAATGAAAATAAAAGGAATACAAGCCCAGCTCTGGAGCGAAATGATTCGAACAGATGATATTGCAGAATATATGATTTTTCCAAGGCTCTTAGCTATTGCAGAACGGGCGTGGCATAAACCTATTTGGCAACCTGAGTATGATTATTCGGGTGATATTTTTTCAAGAAACACGCATAAATTTTCTCAAAAGAATAAGGAAGTAAGAGAGAAASAATGGATTARTTTTTCKCARGCYCTTGCAACAAAAGAATTCTGGAAGTTAGATGTTGATGAAATTGATTATAGAATACCAACCGTTGGTGGTGTTATAGAACAGGGTTACTTAAAACTAAATTCAATTTTTTCTGCTTTGGAAATAGAATACAAAGTAGGTAATAAAGAATGGCTAAAGTATAACCAAGCACCTATAAAAGTAGAAAATAATATTGAAGTTTATGCAAGAGCAAGAATATCAAAAAGTGCAAGAGTTGGTAGGAAATTATTAATTGAAACAATCAGCAAAAAGTAAGTGTAGACGGTTTATTTAGGAGTGACTAAGCGGTGGTAGAACAAGATAATAAATTTTTAAATCAAACACTATACATTGGAATTGATGGTGGTGGGACTAAGTGTCGTGCGATTCTTACTGATGCTAATGGATTACTTCTTGGTGAAGGGTTGGGTGGGCCTGCCAATCCTTTTTACGGTGTAGAACGAGCGTGTAATTCAATTGAAGAAGCTTCATTAGAGGCTGTTATTGATGCTGGTTTACCTCCTTCTATGCTCAATAAGGTTGTTGCCGGTGTTGGCTTAGCGGGAGTGAATTTGCCAAATCTTCATAAAGCTCTTAGTGATTGGAAAAACCCTTTTTTGGAAATGTACTTAACAACAGATATGGACATAGCGAATATTGGTGCTCATGATGATATGTACGGTGCGGCGATAATTATTGGGACTGGATCCGTCGGTTATGTAAACACGCCTAAAACTAAATTTATGCTGGGTGGTTATGGTTTTCCTATTAGCGATAAAGCAAGCGGTGCTTGGTTAGGTCTAAAAGCGATTGAGCATACGTTATTAGTACTAGATAGGTTTAAAGCGTCTAGTCTATTAGCAGAAAAAGTTTGTGATTTTTATCAGATAAATACAGGCATAGAATTATCTGAAAAATTAGTAGGTTATGCTTCTAGTCAATATGCAAAAATTGCTTCACTGGTCTTTAATTGTGCATCAAAAGGTGACGAGTATGCTTTAGAAATAGTAGAAGAGGGGGTAGAGTATATTTCTATTCTTGCCAGTAGGCTGGTTGAAGGCGAAAGTCTGAGGTTAAGCATGATTGGTGGGTTAGCGAAATATTGGAGGCCTCAACTTGATTCAAAAACTTCAGCTTATTTTTCAGACGTAAAACAGCAACCTGAATTTGGAGCATTAAAATTTGCGATTCAAAATTGGACAAAAGAGGATAGAAAAATTGCCTAATCAAAAAGCACAAATTGAAGATGAAATAGTTAAAACGAGTTTAATGAAGTTGGAAGCGACTGAAGCGCCATTACGTATAAAAGAACAACTTATTAACAATGTTAATAATGCAAAAGCAATAGCTGCAAAAATCAGAAAGTTTGATCCTAAAATGGTTATGTTTGTTGGGCGTGGCTCATCTGATCATGCGGGAACCTATAGTAAGTATTTAATAGAAATAGAATTGGGTATTCCTACATTTGCGGCTGCGCCTTCTGTTGCAACTATCTATAATCGCTACTTGAAATTAGAAAACACGTTAGTTATTGTTATATCACAATCGGGAAGAAGCCCAGATATATTAGAGCAAACAAAGCAAGCAAAAAAAGCAGGGGCAATGTGTGTTGCACTTGTCAATGACGAAGAGTCGCCGTTAGTTGATATCGTGGATTTCACTTTACCTCTTTCAATTGGAAAGGAAAAGTCAGTAGCGGCTACTAAAAGTTATTTGGCAACATTGTCAGCAATATTGCAATTGGTTGCTTATTGGAGTGAAAAACAAGATTTGATTGATGCCCTTAAACAAATTCCTGAGGCACTTTCAAATGCGATCAAGGCTAAACCACAACTTAATAAGTCTGACATCGATAATGTAAAGAATTTAGTTGTTTTGGGGCGGGGTCTTGGCTATGCCGTCGGTAATGAATTAGCACTTAAATTGAAAGAAGTTTGCGCTATTCATGCAGAATCATTTAGTTCCGCCGAGTTTTTGCATGGACCAGTTGCTTTAGTTGATAGACACTTTAAAATAYTRGATATTGAGATYATGGATGAAGCWTTTGAYRCACATAAAGYTCAAATAGAAAATGTAAAAAATAGAGGAGCATCCGTTGTTCGACTACATCAAGTTACTAAGGAATTGCATCCGAGAGTAGCCCCTCTAGCTGTCTTACAACGTTTCTATTTGGACATMGAACACATAGCAATACAGCGGGGTTTAAACCCAGACCTGCCTCGAGGATTGAAAAAAGTAACGGAGACTATTTAAGGTAGTTAGCATCTAAAAATGACAAATACAAAACTAAATGTAGAAAAATTGTTTGACGGAGAATCTATTCGATTTGACCAATCAATAACTGTTGTCGATGGAAAAATTACGGATATTTCTAACGCTGTTAAAGGTAACCAAATTCTGCCAGGCACTTTGGTTCCTGGCTATATTGATATTCAAGTAAATGGCGGTGGTGGTTTTCTATTTAATCAATCACCAACGGTTGAAACTATAAAAAAAATTGGCAAAGCTCATCAACAATTTGGCACAACTGGATGGCTACCAACTTTGATAACCGATTCCTATGAAAAAATGATAATGGCGGCTGATGCCGTTGCAGAAGCTTTAAAAAATAATGTGCCGGGTGTTTTAGGTATTCATTTTGAAGGGCCTTTTTTATCAAAACAAAAAAAAGGTGTACATTCCGAATCATTTATTAGAAAAATTGGTGATGAAGAATTAACGATTTTAAAAAGAAGAGATTTAGGGAAGGTATTAGTTACTTTAGCGCCAGAAACGGTGAGTCCCGATCAAATTAGAGAGTTAGTTGAGAGCGGCGTTATCGTTAGTTTAGGTCATAGCAATGCCACCTTTGAACAAACTAACCAAGCAATTAATGCGGGAGCAACGGGCTTCACACATTTGTTTAATGCGATGTCACCTTTTGAATCGAGAAAGCCTGGGATGGTTGGAGCGGCCCTTTTAGCTAAAAATTGTTTTTCGGGAATAATACTAGATGGTGTTCATGTACATCAAGACTCTGCTAATTTAGCTTACCAAATGAATAAAAATTTGATGTTAGTCACAGATGCAATGCCTCCCGTTGGCTCTAACGAAAACAGTTTTGAATTTTTTGGTGGAAAAATAACTCGTAATGGTTTGAAATTAACCGACACTGAAGGTCGTTTGGCTGGCTCGGCTTTGGATATGCATACAGCAGTAACTAACGCCGAAAAAATGTTAAAAATAGAGCAATATGAAGCCATTAATTTGGCATCGAGAAACCCTGCTAAATTTTTGGGTATTGAAAGACAATACGGTAAATTGTGTATTGGTTTTTTCGCTAGTATGTTATTAATAAGTGACAATGGAAAAGTCGTTGCTAATTGGGTAAATGGAAAAAATATTTTTAATGATTTGAATAAAAATAATTAGAGAGGAGGTTTGTATGGTTACAGACAAAGTTAGTGGTAAAGTTAAAGAACCGTTAGTAAATAAGAGTAGTAACGTAATTCCAATGACTATTGTCGCGGGATTATTCTTTATTTTGGGTTTTGCAACTTGGATTAACGGCGCACTGATGCCGTACTTAAAACAGATCCTACAATTAACTCCTTTTCAGGCTTCTTTAATCTTGTTTTCTTTCTATATTGCCGTGACGTTTGCTGCTATTCCTTCTTCCATCTTAATTCGAAAGGTTGGTTATAAAAATGGAATGGCGCTGGGTATGGCAGTAATGATGTTAGCTGGACTTCTGTTTATTCCGGCGGCTAAAACACAAATATTTGCATTGTTTTTATTTGCACAATTGGTAATGGGTTCAGGGATTACTTTGTTACAAACTGCTGTAAATCCTTATGTTGTACGGATTGGCCCCGAAGAATCGGCGGCTGCACGAATTAGCATTATGGGGATCTTAAACAAAAGTGCAGGCGTAATTGCACCACTTGTTTTTGCAGCTTTAATTACGAGTGGTTTCAATGATGTTGGTGATGATATTTCTCAAACACAAATCGATGAAATGGCGAATGGTTTGATTTTACCTTATTTTGGTATGGCGTTATTCATAGGAATACTCGCAATAATTGTAAAAAACTCACCACTGCCTGAACTTAAAGACGATGATAACGATGTTGATTCGAACGACGCTGGTTTAAATGAATCTGGTTCAAATGAGACTGGACACTTTAAAGAAGCTTTATCTCACCCTAGTTTAGTTTTAGGAGTCGTCGCAATATTCTTTTACGTTGCCGTTGAAGTGATTGCAGGAGATACAATCGGATCGTTTGCTTTATCCTTGGGTATAAAAAATTATGCAGTGATGACGTCTTATACAATGATTTGTATGGTTGTTGGCTATATTTTGGGTATAGCTTTAATTCCTAAATTTATTTCTCAGCAAAAAGCTCTGATGGTTTCTGCGATCATAGGATTGTTGCTTACAGCAGGAATTATTTTTGGCGACAATAACTCTTTTGTTTTAGCTAATAGTTTGTTAGTCCCTTTTGGTGGTGCGCAACTGCCTGATACATTGCTCATGATTGCATTACTTGGCTTAGCAAATGCAATAGTGTGGCCTGCGGTATTTCCACTCGCATTATCAGGCATGGGTAAGTTGACTAGCACAGGTTCAGCTCTTTTAATTATGGGTATTTCGGGTGGAGCTTTTGGTCCGCTGTTTTGGAGTATGGCCGGTTCAGCTTCTAGCACGGGAGAGCAAGGAGGTTATATTGTTATGTTTCCCTGCTATTTATTTATTCTTTTTTACGCAATAAAAGGACATAAGTTGCGCCAATGGTGACGAAATATTAGTCATGGGTTCAAGTGATAATAATTCGGGTCGGCGATTGCTTTCATTGGATGCATTACGTGGTTTCGATATGATTTGGATTTTAGGAGCAGAAGGGATATTTTCTGCACTTTTTGTGATTACAGGTTGGCCTTTATTAGAAGTTTTCAGCAATCAATTTTTACATTCAAAGTGGCATGGTTTTACTTTTTATGATTTGATTTTTCCGCTGTTTATATTTCTGTCAGGCGTAACTCTAGGCTTATCTAATACTTCATTATATGAATTGGCTATGTCAGAAAAATTAATCGTTTATAGAAAAGCGGTTAAACGTTTGTTGATTTTATTTTTTCTAGGGATTATTTACAATCATGGGTGGGGACAAGGAGTTCCTTTAGAGTTAGAGAATATTCGCTTTGCCAGTGTTCTTTTTAGAATCGGTTTTGCGTGGTTTGTTTGCGCAATGATTGTATGGCATCTTCGGTTGAATACTCAAGTTATTATTGCTTTTTGTTTGCTGGTTTTTTATTGGATTTTGCAACAGTATATCCCAACGCCAGATGGCCATATTGGACAACTAACGATGGATCATTCTTGGAATGCGTGGGTTGACCAATTATGCTTGCCGGGGATCAGCTATCGTAATCAAGCGACTGACCCAGAAGGACTGTTGTCTCAAATTCCTGCGGTAGTTAACGCTTTGTGTGGCGCTTTTGCGGGTCGATTACTAGTGACAAATAAACTCACCCAATTAGGTAAGGTTTCAGCGTTACTATTATTAGCATTGTGCTGTCTATTTGTGGGATACGTTTGGTCGAATTTTTTACCGATAAATAAGACACTATGGACTAGCTCTTTTGTTTTGGTTTCCGTCGGTTATAGTTACTTACTATTAGCGACATTTTATTATTTGTTTGATGTCTGCAAATTTGAAAAAATTGGTATCATTTTTTCTGTAATAGGTATCAATTCTATTTTACTATATCTTTTATCCAGTCTATTTAATTGGCGCTATTTATTGGATAGTTTGTTTTCGCAAATATTATCTGAACTAGATGTTGGCTTAAGTGCTTTAGTTTCGCTTTTTATGATTGTTTCTATTCAATATTATTTCGCTAAAATACTTTATCAATATCGAGTTTTTGTTCGAGTTTAATAGGTCAAAAATTGACTTTAGAACGTCACGCCATTTATAAAATTAAGCCTTATTGTTTATATTATTAAACAAACTGGAATAACAAGTTTGCCACTCTTTTTAATTTACTCAATGTTGTTTTTTATATAAATCAATGTTGAATAATTTATTCCACTCCTTAACGCTTAAGACGAATTATTTCCCTCATTTAAGAATAATGAAGATCATTGTGCAAAAAAAAAGCAAAAAAAAGCAAAAAAAGTAGCTTTTTAAATAAGGAGGTAGTATGTTATGTTATACGTTAATGACAGCGTTGTCATAAAGTCGTTGGATTCACTTTATCGTTAGTTAATATTTTTGATTGAATTTAAAGTATTGACAAAATTATCAATTATACAAAAGGGGAAAGTTATGTCACACAATTTATTTAGAAAAAAAATAGTTGCTAGCAGTGTCGCTTTGATATTAAGTGGTAATCTATCTATGCCACTTTATGCTGAAGAAAATAAAACAGAAGAAAACGCAGATAGAGAGAACGTCATCGTTATTACTGGAATACTCGCGACATTAAAACAGAACCTTTTGGAAAAAAGAGAAGCGAATTCCGTTATTGATGTGATCAATAGCACTGATATCGGTCGATTCCCAGATAAAAATTTAGCAGAATCTTTACAGCGCGTACCTGGTGTTCAAATTAACAGAGGTTTTGCTGGTGAAGGAAATGAAGTAAGCATTCGTGGTGTTAACCCCGAACTTACACAAACTCTTGTTAATGGTCAGTTTGTTGCTTCAACTAATTGGTTTTCACTTTCTTTTAATAAACGAAGTTTTAACATGGATTTAATGCCTTCTGAGTTAGTGTCATCAGTTGAAGTTCATAAATCTCCTACAGCCTCGCAAGATGAGGGTGGAGTTGGTGGTACTGTTGTTATTAATACCAGACGACCGTTAGAGATGGAATCAGGAAAATTCTTTGGTTCAATCGAAACAATGACAAACTCATTGTCAGATGACAATGGTACATCAGTTAATGGCTTGTACAGTTGGAAGAACGAAGCGAATAGTTTTGGCATACTAGCATCATATTCTCGTTCAGAAACTATCGGTATTGGTAATAAAGCAGAAAATTATTGGGAAGAGGCATGGTCAGCTTCAGGTATTTCTCAGTTCAGACAAAATAGAGAAAGAAATACAATGGATATCAATGCTCAGTTTGCGCCTACCGATCGTTTGAGTTTTGGTTTACATTATTTTAAAACCGAATTAGACGCGACTAATACCAATCAAAATTTTCTTCTATTTGGTGGTTGTTGTGACACAGTATCTGGTCAATCTGACATAGTTGGTGCTGCCGGTAGCCCAAATTCTCCTACGACGGGAATACCAATGCGAGGCACCTTAAACGGTGGTGGTGGTAATCCAGGGTGGGCAGGTTGGTTGTTAGCACAAGACGTAAACAGTCGTAGACCTGAATTAACTAGTGATATCGTTGATTTTACGGTTGAGTATAGTGGAGATAACTTTGATTTTAGTGCTTCAATCGGTTCAACGACTGCTGATGGTGGTAACGGTGGTAACGTTAACTCACTTTGGGGGATTGATGATGATGATTCTCGTTGGGTAAGTAACGGAGGCAGTTTAAGTGTTGACTATGATTTCACTTTAAACCAAGGAATGTTTTTAAATGTTAATGGTCTTGATCCATCCGATCCAAATTGGCAAACTAACCGAGCAGTTTCTTTATCTGAGGTATCACTATTTGATGAAGAGGATTGGATGCAAGCGGATATTAATTTTGATGTAGAGTTTGGCCTAATCGAAAAAATTAGGGTTGGCGTAAAAATTAGAGATCATGAGTTTGGTAAATCTCAAACTAATTTCACTATTGATACTGCTACGTTATTCGGCTCAAGCACCAATTTGGGTGATTCAGGGTTTTATAGTGGAAATATTAACATTAGTGATGTTTTGGCTGCTGGTTCAGATTCAACAATTGCAGGTGTAAGTAGCTCATTTGATGCTGCGGTTAGAAATAATATTTCAGGTCAAGCTGAGTTATTGGCGGCATCTGGAACGGTAACTGAGGATATTACCTCATTTTATGTTCAAGCTGATTTTGCTGGCGATAACTATCGCGGTAACTTTGGAGTACGTTATTCAGCTACTGATGTAACTGGTGTGACTTTTGCTGATGGTGCTGATCCAAGTTCTTCATTTAGTCGCTCTGCGGATTATTCAGATGTTTTACCGTCTTTTAACTTAGCCTACGATTTAGCGGATGATTTAATTCTTAGAACTTCAGCTGCAAAAGTAATGAGTAGAGCCGCATACGGTACAGTTAATCCTGCATTGGGCGGTATTAATCCAACAGCTAATACTGCTTCTTCTGGTAACGTTGCGATTAAACCATTTAGAGCAAACCAATACGATGTTGGTTTAGAGTGGTATATAGGCGACAATGATTTTCTTGGTGCCGCTATTTTCTATAAAGATATTGAGTCATTCGTAACCAGCTCCACTATCACTGACCTAGTTTTAGAGCCTAATGGTGACCAAGGTGCAGCAAACGATTTAGAACTTTATACTTTAAATGTGCCAGTACAAGGAAGAGGAGGCTTTGTTAGAGGTCTAGAAGTTAACTACCAAAAAACATTTAATAATTTTGGTTTTTTAGGTAATGTAACACTTGCAAGCAGTGAAGGTGAAACAGATACAGGTGAAAAGCATGATTTACCAGGAAGCTCTGATTTATCGTATAACCTAACAGGTTTCTACACGAACGATACTTATGAAGCTCGAGTTGTTTATACTTATCGCGATGAGTATTTAGCTGAAGGAACCGCAATTGCTGGAAACTTAGATGTGTTTGACGCGCAAGGTTATGTAGATGCAAGCTTTACTTGGCATGCAACGGACTATCTAGATGTTAGTTTGGAAGGTGTTAATTTAACTAACGAGATAACCGTACAACGACACGGAGCTGGTACGCTTGGTTCTAATCGTGTAACTACAGCAAATGGTACTCGCTACTACTTAAAAGCTGCTTTTAAGTTCTAAAATGATGCCGGGATCTTAGGATCTCGGCTATTTATTCCCAACACATATCAGTTTTAACAATCTAATCGTTTTATACTTATATTCGAAATAATTGAATCTTACATTCTATTTCGCTTTTATTTCAATCCTGTTATTCTCTGATATACATATCCGCTAATTACGATAAAGAGAATAAAATGCCAAAGTTTGTTGCAGTTAATAACACCGCGCACAAAGATTTAAAAGTACAGGAAGATCGAACTTTCTCGCATTTCAAATCTCAGCACATCGCATCATTGGTTGTTCATGAATTTGCTCGAGCAGCACAAGATTATCCAATTATATTTGTGAAAGATAATGAGACAGGTCAGTTTAGAGCCGCTGCTATGTTGGGCTTAAAACCGGGACAAAATTTATTTTATAGTCAAGATGGATGGAAGGCACAATATAGACCAGAGTCTATTCTTGGATATCCTTTTGTTTTGGCAGAAGACAAAAATAACAAAGAGCAAAAAATATTGGTTATCGATGAAGAGTGTGAACGCTTGAATACGAAAGAAGGACAAGCATTTTTTGATGAAAAGGGAGAGCAGACTAAGTTTATCAGTAATATAGGAAATTTTTTGAGTGAACACTTACTTAAACAAGAGAAGACTCAAGAGTTTATAAAAATTCTATTAGAGTATAAAATTATCGTTCAACAAACTCTAGAAATTTCGATTAGCGGAAAGGAAAATCAAAACATTGATGGTATTTATATTATCAGTGAAGACGGTTTTAATAAACTTTCTGATAAACAGTTTTTAGAGTTGAGAAAGCATGGCTTTTTACCGGCTATTTACTCACAATTATTGTCTATGGCAAGAGTAGGAAGCTTAGTGAAAATGGCGGATAAAATACACTAGCTATATCTAGCTAAAAAACGCGTATATTTTATAAGAGAGGCAGAATGAAAGAACTAGTTAACCGAGTACTCGTTGTTGGAGGCGGAACAGCCGGATGGTTAACTGCGGGCATTTTAGCTAAACAATTAAATAGTAAACAATTAGATTCCGTTAAGGTTACGTTAGTGGAGTCTCCCAACATTCCGATTATGGGGGTTGGAGAAGGGACTTGGCCTAGTTTGAGAGCAACGCTTCAAAAACTAGAAATTGATGAAGGCGAATTTATGCGGGAATGTGATGCAACGTTCAAACAAGGAACAGAGTTTGTTAATTGGATGAAGCCAAACGATGGAAAAAAACATAGCTATTATCATCCTTTAAGCGCTGTTTTTCATGCTGCACATGATTTTAACCTTTCTCCCTATTGGTTGCTTGGTGATGCAGGAAAACAGTCTTATGATTTAGCTGTTTCAAGTCAGGCAAACATTTGTTCTCTCGGATTTGCGCCAAAAAAAATAACAACACCAGCATATGATGCTATTCAAAATTATTCTTATCATTTAAACGCAAATAAGTTTGCAACATTCCTTGCTAAGCACTGCGTCGAAAAATTAGGCGTTGAACACTTGATTGCTAATGTTAATAACGTCGATCTCGATGAAGATGGTTATATCTCATCTGTGACAACGGACGTACAAGAAATTGAGACTATTAACGCAGATTTTTTTGTTGATTGTTCTGGTAGTCGTTCTATTTTAATGGGTGATGCGTTAGGTGTTGAGTGGAAAGGAATAAGCGATATAATCTTTAATGATACCGCGCTTGCGGTTCAAGTACCCTACCCAGAAATTGATACGCCTATAGCAACGCACACAATTGCCACGGCATTTGATTCTGGATGGACATGGGATATTGGCTTGCACAACCGACGAGGAACTGGGTATGTCTATTCCAGCAGACATACTAGTGATGAAAAAGCAGAAGAAACATTAATGAAATACATCAATCAGACCGATGACAATTTAGAGGTCAGAAAAATAAAACTGAACGTTGGATATAGAGAAGAGTTCTTTAATAAAAATTGTGTAGCTATCGGAATGTCGGCTGTTTTTATTGAGCCTTTAGAGGCTTCCGCCATTTTTTTAATTGATGCCGGTGCAAATATGTTAGCTGATCAGTTTCCTAGAACGCGAGAATCTATGAAATGGGTAGAAAAAAAATATAACAAAACGTTTAAGCTTCGATGGGAAAAAACATTGGATTTTGTAAAGTTACACTACTGTATTTCTAATAGAAGAGATAGCCAGTATTGGATAGATAATTGCCAACCAGAAACTATACCTGATAGTTTGAAAGAAAGACTAGAGCATTGGAAAAGCCATCCACCAAGCAAATACGACTTTGATTACGCCTACGAACCTTTTGTGCTTGATAGTTATCTTTATGTTTTATATGGTATGAATTTCAATTCAGATATTAAGCATAACCAATCGACATTTGCAGAGCATGAACGTGCAAAGATGATGTTTAGTGATGTTGAAAAATTAACTGAGCATCTTTCTAATGAATTACCAAAACAAAGAGATTTAGTAGAAAGCGTTTATAAGTACGGCTTTCAAACCATTTAAAAAATGAGACTAAAAAATGTCAAAAATCATTAAGGATATTGTAATAGTTGGTGGTGGAACTGCCGGTTGGCTAACCGCGTGCAACTTAGCCAAACAGCTTAATGTTAAAGCGAAAAACTCTTTTACCATCACGTTAGTTGAATCACCTGACATTCCGACTATTGGTGTCGGTGAAGGGACTTGGCCGACTATGAGAAAAACCTTGCATCGTTTAGGTATTGATGAGGCGGAGTTTATGAAGGAATGTGATGCGACGTTTAAGCACGGTACAAAATTTGTTAATTGGCGTCAGTCGCCTAAAGATGGTTCTAGTGAATATTATTACAATTTATTTACCTCTTATGTCGACCCATCTGAATTTAACTTAGCGCCCTATTGGAAAATGGGTTACGCCGGTGAAGGGAAAAGCTATCCTGATTCTGTTTCAATGCAAGAACAGGTAAGCGAACATGGACTTGCTCCGAAAAAAATCACGACACCACAATACGATGGAATCGTTGGATATGCATATAGTTTAAATGCCGGTAAGTTTGGCAAAATGCTTAATCGTTTGGCGGTAGAAAAATTAGGTGTTGAACATAAGTTGGCAAACGTAAACTCTGTCGAGTTAGACGAAGAGGGGTTTATTGAATCTATAACGACCGATAGACTTGGAACAATAAAAGGTGATTTTTTTGTTGACTGTACAGGCGCGCGCGCACTACTAATTGGAGAGGCATTGGGTATAGAATATATACCATTTACCGATACAATTTTGACCAATCAAGCCATATTTATGCAAGTACCCTATGAAAATGAAAACTCTCCTATCGTTCCTTGCACGGTTTCCACAGCTCAAGAGTGTGGTTGGACTTGGGATATAGGACTAACTAATCGTCGAGGTGTTGGATATGTTTATTCTGATGCTTACTGTGATGCAGAGAGAGCTGAGAAAGTTCTTCGTGATTATATAGGCCCGCAATCTGAGCAACTTACGGCTAAGCAAGTTAAGGTTAATGTTGGGCAAAGAAAAAGGTCTTTTCATAAAAACTGTTTAGCTTTAGGTATGGCAGCCGCATTTGTTGAGCCTTTGGAAGCGTCTGCAATTTTTTTAATGGAAGCCGGATCGAATATGTTAGCCGATTTATTTCCGAGGCATCGAGACGCTTTACCTCAAGTAGAAAAAACTTTTAATGAATCTTTCAATTATCGTTGGGCTAAAACAGTTGATTTTATTAAAATGCATTATTATCTTTCGAGACGAGATGACAATGATTTTTGGCTCGATAATCGCGATCTTAAAACTGTTCCAGAGTCCATACAAATAAAACTAGCTCATTGGAAAACGCAACCGATTAGCAAGTACGATTTTCCGAATACATTTGAGCCGTTTGCTATGGAAAGCTATCAATATATTCTCTATGGAATGGAAAATGATATTGACTTTTCTCAACATTCTGCAGGATTTGGCGAAGTTGATAAAGCCAAACGAATCTTTAATGAGGTTGAACGAGCAACAGAAATAGCACTAAGAGAATTACCAAATCATAGAACGCTTATCAATAAAATTCATCAGTTTGGTTTGCCAAGAGTTTAGATGATATAGTTAGCCTTTATATTTGTCGCTACATAACATTCATTGATTGTAGTGTGAGCTTGGATAGGGATTTGAATTAAAATGAAAGCCACCATAAATGATGTAGCAAAACATGCTGGTGTATCTATTAAGACTGTTTCTCGAGTTATTAATAATGAGCCCGCAGTACGTAAAACCACTTTTGACAAAGTGCAAGTTTCCGTTAAAGCACTGAATTACCGTCCAAACAATTCGGCCAGAAGCCTTGCTGGTAGCAAATCCTATACTGTTGCGTTTGTATATGATAATCCTAATGCTCATTATGTTATTGAAATGCAAAATGGAATTTTAGCAGGTTGCCACGATAGTCATTTTGAGTTGTTAATACATCCATGTAGTCACAAAGATGACGATTTAGAATCTGAATTTAACAATCTTATCGATCATTCTAGGGTGGCAGGTGTGATACTTACGCCTCCATTTTCAGAAATGCCAAGTGTCTCCACAATGCTTGATAGACTTGGTCTAGCTAATGTGAAAATAATTTCGGGAAGAAAACCAAAGAAAAACAATCTATCTTCAATTTTAATTAATGATCACCATGCTGCTTACACTTTAACTGAACATTTGATTAATTTGGGTCATAAAGATATCGGTTTCTTATGTGGTGGTATGGAACATAAATCTACTGTTGAAAGACTAGAAGGATATCATTCAGCGTTGCAAGATAATGGCATTGAACATAGAAAGCGGTATGTTATTAATGGGGAATATTCTTTTGACTCAGGTGTACAAGGAGCAACTAAATTGTTATCAAGAAATAGAAGGCCAACAGCGATTTTTGCAAGTAATGATGAAATAGCCGCCGGTGCATTATTTGCTGCTAGGTTAGAGGGTATTCAAATACCGAAGGAGCTTTCTATTGTTGGTTTTGAGGATAGTCCTTACTCTCGTCAAACTAGACCCCAATTAACAACAGCGCACCAGCCGAATCAAATAATTGCGAAGCAAGCTGCTAATTTATTGATAGCAAAAATTCAAGGTCGATCTAATGAGTATATTAAGGAAAAGGAGCTATTAAAAGGTTTCAGCCCGCTATTAGTTGTTCGAGGATCAAGTAATACTGTTTTTAAGCTATAAGGTGTTTTCTATTATTTGTTACCTGTGTTTATCGAGTGCAACATTTGTAGGTAGTTAAAGGAGTAACATTTCTAATCTTCTTTTTTTAGGGGGGGCAATGTACCTGAATTCGTTAAACAGAGCATAAAAAATATTTTGATAGTGACAAATAAAAAAGCAGAAGTGAATCTCTCACTTCTGATTTTTACAATTTGAAATGATATTTAATTTATCAAAGATGTTTAGCTAAAAACTTCTCCATTTTTTGATAAAGTTCAATTCGATTTTCTTCTTTACTAAATCCATGTCCTTCATCTAGTTTCATTATCCATTCATTATCGGATAAASWAMTTCSMSKKKSWKCTAANSYWKYGCGTNRRWCTKYMRSRYSKWKMWYWACYWCYCWKKSAYCYKTTGCGCCTTGAATAATCATTAATGGAACTTTAATTTTATCAACGTGAGCAAGAGGTGACATTCTATTCATTAATTCTTTGTCATCTGGGTCGCCGATTTGAATTTTCATGACATCTTTTAAAGGTTCCCAATGTCTTGGCATCGAGCTAAATAAAAGTCCGATATCAGTAACGCCAACATAATTAATACCGCATTTATACAATTCTGGGGTAAAAGTTAGCCCCGCCATTGTTGCATAACCGCCGTAACTTGCACCATAAATACAAACTCTGTCAGCATCAATTATGCCTTTATGGATCAAATGTTTAACAGCATCGGTTAAGTCATCTTGCATTTCTGCTCCCCACTTACCGCCGTATCCTGCTTGCTCAAAAGTGCGACCATAACCACCTGAACCGCGATAGTTAACTTGAACGGTTGCATAACCCCTATTCGCAAAAAACTGATGTTCTGCATTATATCTCCAAAAATCTCGAACGCCAAATGGTCCACCATGAGGGTTGATAATTAGTGGTAAGTTTTTTCCAGAACTATTCTTTGGAATGGTTACATAACCATGAATAGTCAATCCATCCCGACTCTTAAATTCAATGGGCTCCATTGGCGACATATCATTCGGATTAATTAGTTTATTTACAGATAATAGATATCTTATATCGCCTTTCTTTTTATCATAGAGATAATAACTACCGGGATCTTGGTCATCGTTAACAAGCAATACTTGAAGCATTTCATCTTTTGAAGTGCTGGTCACATTGACACGTTTATTGGGAAACGCAGAAGATAGGTTTTTCATTTGAATTTTTGTAGCATCATCAAAATAAACAGTGTTTGGGTATTTGTAAAAATAAGAGATGCCTAATAATTTTTGTTGCTTTCTTGAGGTGATTAATCCCGCAACATCTACTTCATCATGTCCATATATCATTTCGCCTAATTTATTTTCAACAGGATCGAAAATATAAATAGCATTTTTATCTCGTCCAATATTTGAAGTGACATACATTTTCTTGTTGTCGTAAGTAAAACCTAAAGGATTAATGTTTTCGTCAAAAATGCTAAAATCGTTTAACACTGCAAAATCTTTAGCCCCTTTTTCTTTATAATGAAACTTCCCTCTAGTACCCTTTACTGATATCGCTCCTCGTAAATCTCCATCATTGTCGACTATCCATGATTGAACATCTCCGGGGTTTTGTGCAATCAATTTCATTTTTGTATTTTTACGTTTTCTATTGTTCCAGTTAGATTTAAGAGGTAAACGGTATAAGTCTGGCGACTTTACCCGTCTACCGTTAAATTGAACTAATATGTTATTTGGATCGTCCGGAAGTTGATGGACGACACTCGCAGAACGAATTCCCGATGCGCCAGCTGATGGACTAACTAAGGTTCTGATTTTAATTTTACCTTTGATTGAAACATGATATATTCCAAATGCCTCGTTACCATCTGTATCCATTGTAAAAACTATTCCATCATTATTTGCCCAGAAAAAATTAGCGACGTTTTGTTTCTTTAGTCCTGTTAGCCCTCTAATATTCTTTAAACCTTCAGTTTCCATAACGGCGATGTTTCTTCTACCATTTATTGGTGAGATAACCGCGAGATATTTTCCGTTAGGTGAAATCTGAAGACCTGAAAATTCAGCATTTTTAAAAAAATCCTTTACTGGTATCTTATTAGTTTCGGCTAGCGAAATTTGAGTAAAAAGGGGAATAATTAGTAAAATCGTTAAACGTTTTAGTATTGTCATTAAAATCTCCAAAGTGAGGCTCTATTATTTAGCAATAAATTTTTATTTGTTAAGTTATTATTTGTTAAGTTACTACTATTTGTTGTTGGGCTAATAGCTATGGGTAGGATCTAAAAAAATAGAAACGAATTCTAACCATTACGAAAAATATCACTTCTTTTATAAAATAGATAGTTTTTCTATGAAGTAAATACTGGTAGACTAGCCATTTTTGTTAAGCATCAATAATTAGTATCAAATGACAGTAAAAAACTCCAGTAAAATAGGCTTCATTTCGCTAGGTTGCCCTAAAAATCTAGTTGATTCAGAAAGAATCCTCACGCAACTTAAAACGGAAGGTTACGATGTCGTACCGACCTATGAAGACGCTGAATTAGTTATCGTTAATACCTGTGGTTTTATTGATTCTGCCGTTAAAGAATCGCTGGATACCATAGGAGAAGCTTTAGCCGAAAATGGCAAGGTACTAGTCACTGGGTGCCTAGGTGCTAAAGAAGATGATATCACTGAAATTCATCCGAATGTTTTAGGTGTGACAGGTCCTCATGCTTATGATGAGGTATTGAATCAAGTCCACCAATTHMTTCCAAARCCAAAACACGATCCTTTTRTHAGTCTTGTGCCTGATCATGGGGTTAAATTAACCCCTAADCATTWCGCTTATTTRAAGATTTCWGAAGGCTGTAACCACCGTTGTACWTTTTGTATTATCCCATCAATGCGTGGCGATCTTGATTCTCGTCCTATTGGTGATGTATTGAGTGAAGCTAAACGGCTGGTTAATGCGGGAGTTAAGGAGTTGTTAGTGATTTCTCAAGATACCTCGGCTTATGGCGTTGATCTCAAATACCGTACTGGATTTTGGGATGGTATGCCGATTAAGACTCGTTTACTTGAATTTTGTCAACAACTTAGCAAAATGGGCGTTTGGGTGAGATTGCATTATGTTTACCCTTATCCCAGTGTCGATCATTTAATTCCATTGATGGCGGAAGGTAAGTTATTGCCTTATTTGGATATCCCGTTTCAACACGCTAGCCCTAGAATTTTGAAATTGATGAAACGTCCTGGCAATATCGAAAAAACCTTAGAAAGAATCAAATCATGGCGAGAAGTCTGTCCAGAACTGGTGATACGCTCTACATTTATTGTTGGTTTTCCGGGGGAAACAGAGGAAGAGTTCGAGGAATTATTAGAATTTTTAAGACAAGCCCAACTTGATAGAGTCGGATGTTTCGCCTATTCGCCAGTCAAAGGTGCTACAGCCAATGAATTACCTGATCCTGTGGATGAAAGTATAAAGCAGGAACGACTAGAAAAATTTATGATGGTACAGGCGGAAATCAGTAAAGAAAAACTGAAAGCAAAAATTGGCCAGGAGTTTTATGTATTAGTCGATGAAGTACATTCAGACGGAGCTGTTGCCCGAAGTTATATGGATGCACCAGAAATTGATGGCGTAGTGCATTTAACCGATGAGTTTGATGTTAAGCCCGGTGATAAATTATGGGTGCAAATTATTCATTCGGACGAGCATGACTTATGGGGTGTGAGAGTCGAGGAATCTCCCTAGTTAATGTCTAGTAATGACATATAATTGTCGGATGAGTACATATTAAAATGGAATGGTTTTAGTGTTATCCACTAAAATTAGGGTTATCAAATAGGATGATGAAATAGCAAATGAAGCAACTCTTTCAAGTTAAGGCGTTAATACAATCAGTCCTGATTGCTATGATACTGAGCATTATTGGCTTAGTGATTAGAAACGATTTTCAGGCAGTTAAACAACTGGTTCTTAGCCAAGAAGTGATTTTAACGAATATCCTTAAATCTACAGAAGCTAATAGCCTGCAATTGTTAGATTCTTTTTCTCTTAATATATTACAAACAAGTCTAGACAATAGAACAGCTATAAATGCCTTTGCAGAAAATGCGATAAAAGAATATTCATTTGTTTATATGTTTGGTCTGGTTCAAACTTTGTCTAAAGACGAGATACAAAAGCAATTACGACAAAAAACTTTACAGCTAATTAAGCTTAAAATTTTCTCCTATGATTCCGAGCGAAAATGGGTTTATTTAGAACCGAAAGAGCTAAATTTTCCGGTTACGTATGTTTACCCAGAAAATGACGATACTCTGAATATTATTGGGCTTGATATATCTTTGATCCCTTTTTTAAAAAATATATTACAGCCAATCAGTCACTCAACAATTGGAACTAATGAAGAAACCAGTTTGTTTAATAAGAAACTGGTCGATCCATTTGAATTGGCTGAAGGCGGTTTTGGGCTTTCGATCAATAAAGTGATTGGAAAATATTATTACAATAATAAAATATATCCCAAAATGATCCCCTCGATTGTACTAAAAACCAAAACGCTTTTTGAGCTATTTAATTCAAGTCTGTCGGATGTTTCTTTAGATGTTGGTTTTCCTAAAAAGAAGGGTAGTAATAGATTTAAAGATAATTACTGGAGAGAAAAAAGTGATTATAATCAGTCCTATTGGAGTCTAGAGAAAGTTTCAAAAAAACAGTTTCTTGGTATGGAGCTATCAATAAAGCTCAATCATGACTTATCTCTAAATGACTTTAGTTGGTTGTTAATTGCCGTATTGATTATTTTTATGATGGTGGTTTATTTTACCATTAATGTGCTTTTTATGAATTTAACAAATAGCCAGCGTCGATTGAGCATTGTTAATGAGCAATTAAATGAAACAATCGAATCTAAACATGAGATGTTTTCAAATATTTCTCATGAACTTAAAACGCCTCTAACGCTAATATTACTACCATTACAAAAATTGTTAGAAAGTGAATCATTAGGTAAACGAGATAGATCAAGAGTTGAATTAATTGAACGCAATAGTCAGCGCCTACTAGGTTTAGTCGAAAGGGTCATGGAGCTAACACTTGTTCAAAGTAACCAAGAACCTTTAGAGCTTATTAATATCGATGAACAAATACACAGACAGATATTAGCTTTTTCTACATCTTTTTATGAAAAAGCAATTAGCTTTAAATTTCAATTAGAAACACCTGTAACGGTTCAATCGACAACGGCCGAAATTCATTCACTCTTAGAAAACCTGCTATCCAATGCTTTGAAATACACGGATCGAGATGGTTGGGTAACGCTACGCACATGTATTAAAGAAGAACAATTTATTATTGAAATACATAATTCCCACAAAGGGCTCACTGAAATTGAATGTAAGAAAGTCTTTCAACGATTTGAGCGACTAAATCAGGCGGAAAGCGAGCAAGGTCACGGCTTAGGTCTGTCTCTATTACGAAGTATTTGTAAAAAGTATCAGTGGAATATTGAATGTCTTAGCATTTTAAATCACTCTGTTCTGTTTCGAATAACGATTTCAATTTTTGATAAAGTGCAATCGAATTCGTTAAGCTCTAAAGAAAGGGTAAAAAATGTAGATAAATATTCAACAGATTTCAAAGAGCGGAGGGATATGCGTCCTCACTTATTAATAGTAGAAGATAATCAAGATTTAAGGGAGTTTTTAAAAGAGATTTTTGAGGAAAATTATTCTGTTAGTCTGGCGGAAAATGGATTAATAGGACTGGAGCTAGCAACAATGCAATGCCCTAATATGATTATTTCAGATATTATGATGCCCAAAATGGATGGTTTTCAGCTTTGCGATAAGTTGCTTGAAAACCCTATTACTTCACATATCCCCGTTATTTTACTAACCGCAAAAAGTGATCAAAAGAGCCGCTTAAAAGGATTAACTCATGGCGCTATAGAATTTATGAGTAAGCCTTTTGATGGAGAGGAATTAAAGCTTAGAGTACAGAATATTATTAGGCTAAAGCAAAAACAACAATCCTTAAATCTAGATGCACAATCTAAAAATAAGCCTATGGGCAATCATATCAGTTTGACGGACAAACGTTTTATTGATCGCTTTGAAACAGTATTGTTAGAGTCTTACCAAGACAAAAATATTAGCATTTTGGAAATTGCAAGTAAATCAGCTATTAGTGAACGTCAACTACAAAGAAAAGTTCAAGCTTTGTTTGGTTTGAATCCTTCTGAGTATTTAAAACGCTATCGACTAAACCATGCTAAAAAGTTACTTCAAAAAGGTGAAGCTGTCACCATGGCGGCGGAACTCACAGGATTTTCTTCTCAAAGCTATTTTAGTAAAGCTTTTAAAAAGCAGTTTTCTATTTCGCCTAGTCAAGTTGTGAAATAAACCCAAATTACGGCCATATTGTCTGCTCTGAAACCAAATATGGCAGATAAGGACATTGATTTTTTCAATCATTAGCTAAACTTTTATTGTTTATTTAATCAACTCAATAAAGGAAGTTATCATGATTAGGATATGGCCGTCGTTGAAAACATTAGTACCTAGTATTATTTTAGGTTGTAGTATTGTTGCATGTGGTGGGGGCGGTTCTGAGTCAGAAACACCACAAACACCACCTGTAGTTGTCAATAATGCACCCGTTCTTACTTCTCAATCTTTTAGTGTTGATGAAGATAGTCAATTGCAAGGTTCCGTTTTGGCATCTGATCCAGATGGTGATGGAATTACCTATTCTTTGATATCAACTGTTAGCCAAGGCACTTTGTCAATTGATGGTAATGGAGCTATTAACTATCAAGCTAATAGCGACTATTTTGGTGATGATAGTTTTATTGTACAAGTAAGTGATGGTTCTCTTACCTCTCAAGAAGTAGAAATGAGTATCGTCGTTAATCCTGTCAATGATGCACCAGTATTGCAAGTTCTGAACGGTTTAACTATAGATGAAGACATTGATTTGGAGTCTTTACTATCTGCCTCTGATGTTGATGGAGATAGCCTAAGTTTTTCATTAGTACAGTCAACAATCAATGGCGAAATAAGTATTAATGATAATGGATCGTTCTCGTATCTACCAAATTTAAATTTTAATGGTCAAGACTCTTTTACTGCTAGTGTTAGTGATGGTGAATTAGTTTCTCAATTAGTATTCAACATAGAGATATCTGCAGTTAATGATGCTCCAACCTTTGTTTTATCTGAACAAATTACTCGGTTAGATCAACCAATTACGTTTTCTTTAGATGCAGAAGATATTGATGGTGACATATTGACTTATCAAATAAATTCTCAGCCTTCTAATGGCGTAGCTGTTTTAAACGAAGATAATACCGTCACCTATACACCAAACGCAGGGACATTTGGCATTGATGACTTTGAAATTAAAGCATCGGATCAAGCGTTGACCGCTATAGCAAATGTAATATTGGATAATGATTTGTCATTTCAAGGACAAATTTCTGGTGTTGCAGATGGGATAGAGGATGTTGAGGTTTTCTTAACGGCGAATGGCGTGTTATTGGAAAAGACACCTGATGAAAATGGAAAATTTAAGTTTTATGGTTTAGAAGATGGAGACTACGCAATTAAAGTGAGAAAGGCAGGCTTTAAATCATCAGCCTCCACTTTGTTAGAACTAGATATTAATAATCTAAATAAGAAGGTTACTACTAATAAATTTAATAAGTCAGAAACCACAGCATTTGTTTTAGAAGAACTAACGAGCAATAGCTATACCTTCCATTGGGAAGAAGATCAAAGTACCGCAGGCTATGATTACGCCGCACATATTAACCAACCCATAACTATTGAATTCTTGGATGAAGTTTTAGAGGTTGTAGACGATTCATCCAGTAATCAATTACATCATGATTTTAATATTCTATTAACTAATAGCTCTCAAGAAGATTCGGCAAAAGATTGGACACAAGAACATGCTTATCGAATTTTAGAAATAATGAAATCTATTCCTCAAGAATTAAGAGATCCCTATGGCGTGCAATCACTCAATCCTAGCAAATGGGAATTGACGACAGACTTTCTTGAGGATGATATTACGATTACTACTAATGGTGTTCATAGAACTGTTCTAATATCTGAATCCGCCTTCGTAAATGCTACCCCTAAAATTTCTTTGGTCGATGGCAAGAGAGGCATATATTATTCACAAAAACTCCATCACGCACTTGTTCGTTTTATTACAGATAACGGAAACGATGTCACGGCATATGAAAAAATATTAACTGAGCGTTTTGGAGTAACCACAATTATTGATGATTACTCTACCTTGACTGCATCTACAACGGGAGAAAATGCCGGTCGCTTTCAAGCATTTCATCCTGAGGAAATAATTCAAATCATAAATATGTTTGAAGAAATGCCGAAAGGCATGCATATTCTGCCAGAACTTCAATATTTAGCACGTAGATTAGATGGTACACCTCATCCTTTATACCCTGAAGCTGCAGCGGTTGCATGGCCCTGGCTTGAGAGCGGTTATATCGAATTTATGGAATCATCATTTAATACTAATAATGTAGAACATATGCATCGTTTAGTCTTACATGAGAAAGCTCATTTTTTATGGGAAAATCAGTTTTCAGATGACTTAAAGAATGATTGGATAGAATTAGGTGGCTGGTTTATAGACGCCAATTCTGATTCTGGTTGGTCAACTACTAAAGAAACTGAATTTGTTTCAGCGTACGCTCATTTGAAGAATCCGAATGAAGATATGGCTGAATCTTTTTCCTATTTTATTATTAATCCTGATCTTTTGAAATCACGAGCAATTGGTAAATATGAATTTGTTCGTGATTTCATTATGCAGGGCAATATTTACATTTCTCAAATTAGAGAAGACCTTACTTTTGAGGTTTATAATTTATTTCCTGATTATGTGTTTCCTGGAAAAATCAAACGAATTGATATTACAGTTGAAGGTGAAGCTGAAGAAGACAAATTGATTACAATAGASTTTGAGTYSMAWTMKWKYGWTAYSKAAMWKRWWKRTRMMWSAYRKGSMWWTTYARRARWYCWKWRCGWWATTGGTACTTTTACTGATTTGTGGCTATATGCAGTCGATGAAAATGGAGATATTCCAAGAGACAATTATTTGAGTACAACATTAAAAGGCTCTTTCACCCTGAGTAAATTCGCTAAAGCTGGTTTCTGGCGAACACCTCAAATTGTTATTACAGACGCAGTCGGAAATGAACGATTTGAGGGTGCGAATGACTTTGGTTGGAAACTTTATGTTAATAATCCATTAGAGGATACAACAAAACCTGAATATGTTTTAAATTCTGCTAGTCTAACGAAATCTGAGTCAACAATTGAAGAGAATGGTATTGAATATGATGTTCAAACGATTCATGCAACTTGGGAAGTGAATGAAGACACCCAGATGAGAGACTCGAATTCATGTAACGCTTCTCTGAACGATGAAATCTTAACAACATATGGAATTGGCGGTTGGGGCGAATATGACTCAAATACAAATATTTGCTCAGTAAATCTTCTCATGCCTCACTACATGCCAAGCTCTATTTACAGCATGAATTTTATATTAATGTTTGATCAGGCTCTCAATATTAGCGGTACTTATTTTACAGATCCTAACCATGGACTGAGAGAAGAGGATGTTATTATCGATGAAGCACCACAAGAAATTGAACTAATAACAAATAACCAAGATCTAGAAGCTCCAGAATTGGATTTAAATGATATTCAAATTTCCGCAGAGCCAACAAACCCTGCCGAACCAAATGGTGAAACTGAAGTCACTATTACCTTCAAGGTCCGAGATAATAACTCTGGATATAGAAATGCATCTTTAAATCTACGCGATCCTCAAGGAATCGATCATTATTACGGAGTACCTAGCGATGATCAATGGACACTATTTCCCACAGATGACCCGACAGAATGGAACACCTATGGTCGTACGATTCTTTTACCGACTGGTTCCGCTCCTGGCACATGGGGACTATCAGAAATGACGGTTGTTGATAGAGCTGGCAACTTCAAAGGATACGACTTTACTGAAATAGTTCATTTTGATGTTGAAGAGTAAGTGTCTGAAAAATACAAATTTAAAGAACTAGTTTGCGACAGTGATTGACTGCCTTTTCTATTTCTTAGGTAAATAGGCTAACCAAACAACAAACTTAGAATCGTCAGAAATCATTTTAACATTTTTGAAGTATTGACTTAACATGGGCCGATATTTCAAATGACGGTTTGCGACGACTCTAAGTTCGCCTCTATCTTTCAGTTTTTGCGCAGATTGTTTAAACATTTTATTTGCGATAGAAAGTGTTTGAACATTTTGTTGATGGAAAGGAGGGTTGCACAGGATATGATCGTATTGGTCGTTTTCTAAACCTGCTAAAACATCAGTGATATGAAACTCTGCGCTACGTCCAATGTTTTTTTCGTAAGTGGTTTTTGCGCTTTCTACAGCCAAAAATGATTCATCACAAAATGTAAGATTCAACGTTGAGTTATTTTTGGCTACAATGGTTCCCAGTATTCCCGTACCACAACCTAAATCAATAAGGTTTTGGTTTTCTTTTGTTTCTGGCAAATAGTTTAAAAGAACTCGACTACCGATATCTAAACTTTCTCTAGAAAACACTCCGGGTAACCCGTAACTTTTAACATCGTATTCTTTCACTTCGTAAATTTTAATGTCAGTTAGATTGTCATACAGAT
Source organism: Kangiella sp. (assembly GCA_002733465.1). Lineage (GTDB taxonomy): Bacteria > Pseudomonadota > Gammaproteobacteria > Enterobacterales > Kangiellaceae. Next base: position 74,745 of record NVVT01000014.1, on the reverse strand, counting down.
TTTCATTAGATACTTTAGGCGTAGACGATGGTTTTGAAAACATCAATCGAGCTTTTTTCTTGGCTAATGACGTCGTTGTTTCTCCAATATATTTATTGAATAATGTGGTAGTAGAATTGTGAATTTCTTTTGTCATTCCTGCGGAAAGAATTACAGTATTATGATTAATGAATTGGGCGATAGAGTTTAATTGAAACGTTAGTAAACTATTGTGTTTTGGAATACGTATAATAACTAAATCAAAACAAATGTCAGGTTGAGTGATATTTTCTGTTCGTTCAATAAAATTAATTTTTTCATTTAGACTGTTGAATTTTAAGTTTTCTGCAATTGCGGTTCTAGAAAGAAAAGAGTCACTCCAGCATACAGGTGAACATTCAGATAAACTACAGGTTAACGCACCAAATTGATCATTGATGATGAGGACTTTAGATGATTTATCTAGGGTTAGATTTTCAGTAATATGCTTAACAAGATATTCATCGGCCGAGTTCCAAGCACGTAGTGATTGATCGGATGTTTTTGGATATCTTGATAAGGCGAGTTTATCAATAGCCAGAGGTATCATCGTCATCCTCATCTTTATAACCTGACTTTGATGGATCGTAATCCTTAGGGATTTTGAAATCCTTATTTTTAAGAAGAGTCATTATTCCCCCAATTAGGAATGCGAAAATAAGTATGGTGACTATAATTCCTAACATTGATTGTCTGTACCTTTACAAACATTCTCAAAATAATATTCTTTATAGTGAGGCAATTTTTCAATGATGAATTCCTTTTCACAAATGTTACTTTGAATTAGGTGTTGACGGAATTGATGAAAATCAAAACTATCTAGTATTAATTGACTTTGTTTAATGTGAGATATGTGCCAAGGCTCGACAGCAACACCGCCCTTAAACTCATTGTATGGTTTGAAAAAACCAAATTTTTCCAAATTATCGTCTAACCATTTGCTTAATGTAGCGCATATTCCGGTTTTTGAAAACTCATCTTCAGTCAATTGAACGTCATAGCCTTGTTCAATAGCATCTTTAGAAAATACATCGAGATCTGTTCCCCAATGATGTCGACTTAACCCGGGCAACGCAGACCAAAGTGCAATTGATTTATATTTTTCTATTGACGACATTTTATCAATGTTTAATGGTCGACCTTGTTTAGAATAAACAGGTCGATAGCCTCGCCATTTATCATTCCAGATAGTTAGTTGTTTATCAAAATTGCGAAAACTGCTGACAATTGCTATTTCTACATTATCAAATTTTGCCTGTGCAAATAAATTTGCAAGATCGCTTTCTATAAGGCTATTTATTTGTGGGTAAAGCTTTTGTGAATCATCCTTTTGCGATTCGAGTCCATACTTAAAGTCGCTAAGATGTTGAGTGTCTAAACCGATGGATTGTCGCCAAGTAATTGTCATTTCTATATTTAATTAGCAAGCAAGTTTTTTAAAATCTGATAATAAATCATCGACAACTTATCTAGATCATCAACAATCACACTTTCATTAACTTGATGGATAGTTTTATTGATAGGGCCTAACTCGACAATTTGCGCTCCCATTTTTGCAATAAAACGACCATCTGAAGTGCCTCCAGTTGTTTGCGGAGAAGTTTCAATATTGCAAATTTGTTTAATCGCTTTGCGTGTGGCGTCGATTAGTTCCTTAGACTGTGTGATAAATGGTTCACCATTTATTTTCCACGTTAGTTCCACATGATTACAGTGTTTATCAATCAATGTTTTCATTTTACTTTGTAAAGCTTCTACGGTGAACTCAGTGGAAAATCGAAAGTTAAATTCGACATCTATTTCTCCAGGAATGACATTTGATGCTTCGCCAGATTGTATATTAGTTATTTGTAAACTGGTAGGCGGGAAGTTTTCATTGCCTTGATCCCATTCAATCTTAGTGACATCTTCAATAAAGTTGGAGGCTATGTGAATCGCATTTTTAGCGAGATGGGGATAAGCAACGTGGCCTTGTTTACCATGAATTTTCAACCAGCCAGTTAAGGAGCCTCGTCGTCCAATTTTAATCACATCGCCAAGTTGCTCAGTAGAGGAGGGTTCTCCGACGATGGCATAATCGATTTTTTGTTTTCTTTTAATTAGCTCTTCAACGACTCGAATTGTACCGTTAATAAAAGGTCCTTCTTCGTCGCTAGTAATTAAATAAGCGATGCTTCCTTTATGTTGTGGATAGTCCTCTACAAATTTTCGTGTAGCCGATATCATGGATGCAATCGAACCTTTCATGTCGGCTGTTCCGCGACCATAAAGAACACCATCGATAATCGTTGGTTCGAAAGGAGGCGTATTCCATTTATCTAAGTTACCAGGGGGAACAACATCAGTATGCCCTGCGAATAAAAAAACAGCTTCATCAACGGACTTTGAATTATCTCTAAAAGCCCAGAGGTTCTTGGTATCATCAAAATCCATCTGTTCAAATTTAAATCCAGAAGTTTTTAGTAATGATTGAATGTACTCTTGGCAACCTGCATCTTCAGGCGTGACGGATTCACGGCTGATTAATTGTATAGCAATTTCTAAAGTTGTTGGGTTAATATTTGAAAGTTCATTGTTGATAGGCATAAGATTCATTGTTCCTGCTTACAAAAATAGTTCGTTCCATTCATCGGGTTTAAAGCCTACGCTCCAGAACTTTCCATTATATACGACAGGGCGTTTTACTACGGTTGGATATTTTTTCACTAACGAAATATAAGCGTCTTGATTGTTTAAAATTTTATCTTCAGCATCGATTTTACGCCACGTTAGTCCGCGCCGATTGATTAATTTATCTTCTCCTACATGATCTAACCATTCGATAATTAACTCATCTGCCAACTCTTCCTTTTTAAGATCATGAAATTCTGAATCTATTTCTTTTCCAGCCAACCAGCGGATAGCCTTTCTAACGGTATCGCAATTTTTTATTCCGAACATATGGACTTCTGCAGACATCATCTTACTCCATTCTTAATAATTCGTTGATTGAGGTTTTCGAACGGGTTCTTTCGTCAACCTGTTTAACAATAACCGCACAGTATAAACTATAACTGCCATCTTTCGATGGTAAACTTCCAGAAACAACAACCGAACCGGCTGGTACTCGACCGTAAGTTATTTCACCTGTTGCTCGATTAAATATTTTAGTGCTTTGGCCAATAAATACGCCCATCGAAATAACTGAACCTTTTTCGACAATCACACCTTCAACGATTTCGCTTCTTGCGCCAATAAAACAATTGTCTTCAATAATGGTCGGGCTTGCTTGTAATGGCTCTAAGACGCCTCCAATCCCTACGCCTCCTGACAAATGCACGTTCTTACCAATTTGCGCACATGAACCAACCGTCGACCATGTATCGACCATGGTTCCTTCGTCTATATATGCGCCGATATTCACGTAACTAGGCATTAAAACAACATTTTTATTAACAAAACTACCGTTTCTAACTATCGCTTGTGGCACAACTCTTACACCCGCTTGTTCAAACTCTTGTTGACTTGTTTGTGCATACTTTAGAGGTACTTTGTCAAAATAATTAGTGTGACCGGCGTCAATTTTATGGTTGTCACGAATTAAAAATGAAAGTAAAACGGCTTTCTTTGCCCATTCATTCACTAACCATCCGCCTTCAGATTTAGGTTCTGCAACTCTCAGTTCGCCAGAATCTAAACGAGCGATAGTATCGAGAATTGCTTCCTTTACAGATGACTCTACATTGCTTGCCGAAAGTTGTTTTCGATTTTCAAATGCTTGCTCAATTGTCTTTTGTAGTGTGCTCATTATGAAATTTCCAATAGGTTAGTTTAAGTTGGATTAAGTCTACTAATTTAAATAACGGTTTAAAGTTTCAATAATCTGTTTTTGAGTTTCTAAATCCGTAATCGCATTATTTGATTTGTCAGTAATTAAGAAAGAATCCTCAATTTTTTCGCCCAAAGTCGTTATCTTTGCATCGTGTATTTTAATTCCGTTTTTCACAAAAGCTCGACCTACCGATGCTAATAATCCTGGTTTGTTTTTTGCCACAATGTCCACTCTAGAATGTTGAGTGGATTCATTATTAGAAATACTTATTTTTGTATCGACATCAAAATGTTTTATTTGTCTCGGCATTCGTCTAGAGACTCTTTGTTTTGTTTCTTCTATTATGTTTCTTTTTACTGTTTCTACTATTTTGTTTTGAAAGTCGACATCTTTTATTATTTTATCGTTATCATTTAAAAAGAAAAAACTATCGTAGCAATAGCCGTTTTTATCAGTATAAATGTGAGCACCATAAATATTTAAACCGAGTTGATTTAGCGTTGCAGTGAGGTTTGCAAAAAGATCATCTTTATCTTTGGTATAAATGAAAATTTCATTACTATTTCTTTCACCACTTTTTCTAATGCCAACTAATGTTGTTTTTGTTTCCTTAGCATCTAATACTATTTTTGTTTGCCAAAGAACTGCCTCCACAGAGCGTTTAGAAAAATAGTGATTACCAAGCAATTCCCATAACTCGTCAATATCCTGAGATGTGTATCCTTGCTCAAGTAACTGTGATTTTGCCGTTTTTCTATTCGTATACCATAATGGTTTTATACTAACTGGTTCAGATGAGTTATCATCTCTACTTTCTAATACGGCTAATGTATTTAAGTAAAGATCTTTTAGTAATGCGTCTTTCCAAGAATTCCAAAGAGACTTGCTAGTGGCTCTAATATCCGCAACTGTTAAAATGTAAAGTAATTCTAATCTCTGTTTATTCTCCACTATATCGGCAAAATTACCAATAACTTTGGGATCTGATGTATCTCTTTTCTGTGAGATAAGGGACATAATAAGATGATTAGCCACAAGCCAAGATATCAACTCCGTACTTGATTTTTCTAATTCATGTTCTTGACAAAATTTAATCGCTATTCTTTCGCCTATCTCACTATGGTCACCTCCACGACCTTTGCCAATATCATGAAATAGACCAGCTAGATAGATTAGTTCTGGATGTTTTTGCCTAGACATAATTTCATGGCAATAGGGAAATTTTATTTTATTTTTATCGTTGGTGAATTCGGCTAGATTACGTAATAAAAAAAGCGTATGTTCATCGACGGTATAACTATGGAACATATCGTACTGCATTTGCCCTGTAATTTTTCTAAACTTTGGTAAATAGACGGCTAAGATCCCGCTTCTTTTCATTAGAAACATCGCTTTAGCTGATTGATGATTAATCGACCAGAAAGCCAAGAAAGATTTTTGGTGTTCTCTATTTTTACGAAATTTGCTATTCACTTTATTTCTAGATGCTCGTATAGAACGAAGTGTTTTTGCTGTCAAGCCATCTAAATTTGGCATCTTTGCTAACACCTGAAAAACATCCAAAAGTTCGCTAGGTTTCTTAGAAAATAATTTAGGATCGATCGCGTCAAGTCTGTTATCAATTATTTGGTAGTTTGAATCTAGTTTGGAAACTTTCGACTTTGAATTTAGATTAATCAAGTTTAGAATGTTGGAATCGGAAGGTTGATTAACACCTTCTTTCATTAATTCCACAAGTAGTTCGGTGACATTTCTAATAACCAAAACACTTCGATAATAACGCTTCATCATTTTTTCAACGCCGAGCTTACCTTTGCTATCTTTAAAGCCCATTAGTTCGGCTGTCTTTTTTTGATGATCAAATAGCAAACGATCTTCCGGCTTTCTACAAATGGAATGTAATGCGAATCTCACTTTCCATAAAAATAATTGAGACTTTATTAGTGTGTAATATTCTCGTTTTGAAATCAAATTCTCTTTGATTAACATCGGTAGCGTTTTTGGGTAATAGCATCGTTTCGCTAACCATCCAACTAAATGAATGTCTCTTAACCCTCCAGGGCTTGATTTAATATTAGGTTCTAAATCAAAAGATGAGCCATCAAACCTTTCATAACGTTCTCGTTTTTCAAGCACTTTGGCTTTTAAAAATGATGAGGCATCCCATATTTTACTAGGTGCTGTTTGTGTCATTAATGAATCAAAATGTAACCGATCACCCATTAATAAACGTGCCTCGGTTAAACTGGTTGCGACAGTAATGTCATCTGTTGCAATTTCTACGCACTGTTTTATAGTTCTAACCGAATGGCCAATAATAAGACCAACGTCCCAAAGAAGTGTAATAAAAATTTCTATCTTTTTACTATCGCTGTTAGTTAATTTGTTTTCATTTAAAATTAGCAAATCAATATCTGATTGAGGATGTAATTCCGCTCGACCATAACCACCCACAGCTATTAAAGAAATTGAATTAGGTAACGATAGATATTGCCATAGTTTTTTAAGAATAATGTCGATGTGTTTAGCGCGAAGTAAAACCAATTCAGATATATTGGTATTTTGAATAAAAGCGCTAAATAAAATTTCAGTTGACTGGTTATGATAACTTTTTAATAGACTCAACAATGTTGAATCTTCAACATTGATTAAGTCTAAAGAGAGTTTTTTGGGACGACTAATTAATTTCGACTTTGTCATAGTCAACTATAGTTTTTCGGTGATAGTTAATATTAGCCTAAGCTTTTTGATTATGCGATGCTTCAATGTGAGATTCTTCAATTTGACCTCGACGTATTATATTTTTTCACCAGGCCGTAAGGTTAAAACGTCAACACCCGTTTTGGTTACTAATAAGGTATGTTCCCATTGTGCCGATAAACTTTTGTCTTTAGTAACGACTGTCCAATCATCCTTGAGCACCTTAGAATGTCTTTTACCAGCGTTGATCATGGGTTCAATAGTAAAAATCATACCTTCTTTTAACTCAACGCCTGTACCTCTCACGCCATAGTGTAAAACTTGTGGGTCTTCATGGAAGCTTTCGCCAATGCCATGACCACAGTATTCTTGCACCACACTAAATCGTTCTTCATGCGCGTGCTTGGCAATCGCATAACCTATATCGCCTAATTGAACACCCGGCTTAACCATGTTTATTCCAATATTCAGACATTCTTGCGCTGTCTCAATAAGTCGCTTTGCTAATATCGAAGGTTTTCCTACAGTAAACATTACCGAACTATCACCGTGAAAGCCGTCCTTTATTACGGTGATATCGACATTAATAATATCTCCATCTTTTAGCTTTTTGTCATTAGGAATACCGTGACAAATAACGTGATTAATGGAGGTACAAATAGACTTAGGAAATCCATGATAATCTAAAGGAGCTGGTATACTCTTTTGTTCATTTACAATGAAATCATGACAAATCTGGTTAAGTTCATTGGTTGTAATTCCTTTATTGATGTGAGGCGCAATCATTTCAAGGACATCAGCCGTCAGTTTTCCAGCAATGCGCATTTTTTCGATTTGGTCAGGTGTTTTAATAATAACGGACATAAATAAATTAATAATTGATTGGTAATTGAAGTTATAGCGTATTTTACTTGAATCTCAAATAAATGTAAGCCTTAGTCCATTTAAAGTATTTACATTGAATGGTAAGTACTATTTATTTTCTAAAATATTTCAAAAAACAATTTGCCTACCTGTATAAGTAGGTGTATTATGAGTAGCAATACCCCCTGAGGCTGAAAGAAACTTATTTGACCAATTATATGTAGGAATATTTAAGACTATTTTGGCGTAACATGAAAAATGAATAAAAATGTGTGGAGAAATAAATGGACGATAATAGAAAGCAAGCGCTAACAGCAGCATTAAGTCAGATAGAAAGACAATTTGGTAAAGGCTCAGTTATGCGAATGGGCGATGCTAAAATCAAGAAAATGGATACTATCTCTACCGGTTCATTAGGTTTAGACATCGCATTAGGGATAGGAGGACTACCAAAAGGTCGAGTCGTTGAAATATACGGACCAGAATCTTCTGGTAAAACAACGATGACATTACAAGCCATTGCCGAATGTCAAAAAGATGGTGGAACCGCTGCCTTTATTGATGCGGAACATGCTTTAGACCCTATTTATGCGGAAGCGTTAGGTGTTGATCTTGATAATTTGTTAGTTTCACAACCAGATACAGGTGAACAAGCATTAGAAATTTGCGATATGTTAGTTCGCTCTGGCGCGGTTGATCTAGTTGTTATTGATTCGGTTGCAGCTTTAACTCCTAAAGCTGAAATTGAAGGTGAAATGGGCGATACTCATATGGGATTGCAAGCTCGTTTAATGTCTCAAGCGTTGAGAAAGCTTACGGGCAACATCAAACGTACGAACTGTATGGTTATTTTTATTAATCAAATTAGAATGAAGATTGGTGTAATGTTTGGTAGCCCAGAAACCACTACAGGTGGTAACGCGCTGAAGTTTTACGCCTCTGTAAGGCTAGATATCCGTAGAATTGGAGCGGTTAAGCAAGGGGATGAAATTGTTGGTAATGAAACTCGCGTTAAAGTGGTTAAAAACAAAGTAGCTCCACCGTTCAAACAAGCAGAATTTCAGATAATGTATGGGAAAGGTACATCTAAAATGGGTGAAATTATCGATATAGGTGTAAAACAAGGTTTAATTGATAAAGCGGGCGCCTGGTATAGTTATAATGGCGATCGAATTGGTCAAGGAAAAGTCAAAGTTGCTGATTTCCTTCTTGAGAATCCCGATATTTCTGATGAAATTGAAAAACAAATTCGAGCAGCACTTTTGCCTAACGATGAAGAAAGTGACAAAGCTGATGTGAAAATTAAAGAAAAAAGCTAAGTATTTTCTCTACTAAGTATCTTCTCTAATATTGGTATTCCTTATTTCGAAATAAGTGAGTTCGTCGATCAGATATATATATTGGAAAGTTGAATGTGTACTAAATTGGTTGCATTCAACTTTTCTAGAAATGAAATAGTAATTTCATTTCAATAATTCGTTTGATTGAACCATAAAGCTCTTCTACTCCACATTACAATCCCATATAATATCAACATTCTAGCCTTAATTAACGGGCTTCTATCATGAGTGGTTGTTACATGGTTCCTAATCTCTTCAAAACTGTGCTTGTCAGTCTTTTTACTGTTATAGCATTTAGCTGTAGTTTTATACCTCCAACAACGAGTGATTATGACGTTGACTATAATTTTTCTACCTTAAAAAGTTATGCTTGGATTGCAAAAAGAAGTCAATCCGATGAAGATAGTAATAAAGTTGATACGAAAACTGTTATGAATGTCACTACATTAAGGCAAAAACGTCAAATATCAGCAGTTGAATTAATTCTCTCCAAAAAAGGGTTTATCAAATCTGATTCAATAGGAAATGCTGATTTTTTAATTCGAAGTCATAATGTGACTGATAAGCAAAAGAAAGTGGAGGTGTTTTATTCTGCGTGGGGTTATTACCCTTATTATCATAGTCCTTATATTTTTCCCCACCGTATTTCAAATTCTATAGAAAAAGAGTATCAAATTGGTACACAAGTAGTCGATATAATTGATGGCAAAAGTCGTGAAGTTATTTGGCGTGGTTCAGTCTCTCAACGACTTGATTTTTATAAAAACCATACACCAGAAAGAAGAAATGAAAGAATAATGATTAATGTTGAATTAATGTTAAAAAGCTTTCCTCCAAATTAGTAAGATAATTGTTAATGTTATTTCTAATTGTATTATTTGATCAAAGCTCACTCTTAATCGAATAGCTTGCCTTTAAAGTCTATGAATTCAAGTCAAAAAGCCATCAATTCTGCTTGCAGAATGCTTGGTATAAGAGAGCACAGTGAAAAACAAATTAGAGTAAAATTAATAAATAAAGGATTTGATAAAAATGAGATTACGGACGCTGTCGAATACCTATATCGGGAGGCATGGCTCTCGAATGAACGTTTTTGTGAAGTCTTTATTCGTTCAAGAGTGACTAAAGGACAAGGGAAAGTAAGAATTGAGTTTGAGTTGTTACAAAACGAGATTTCACAAAGCTTAATAGATAAAGCTTTTGATCATGAAAATGTTAATTGGCAAGGCGAATGCGAAAAAGTGTTGGCTAAAAAAACACTAACCTTTTTCTCAGATTCTGTTTATGGAAATGAAATGTTTTWAGATAACCAAACAAAAGTTGCGACTAGAACATTAGAATTTAAAAACAAATTAAAAATTGATCGTTTTATGAAATATAGAGGGTTTGACTCTTWTCAAGTTAAAAAAGCTTTTTCAACACTRAAAATACAAATAAGYTATTRRTGAAATTRRTTAGAATAGGCAGAAATGCACAATAATGAATATGGTACTAAATAATGACCAGTAATGAAATTAGAGAAGCTTTTTTAACCTTTTTTGAATCCAAAGGTCATCAGCGCGTGGCGTCTGGCTCATTAGTTCCAGGAAACGATCCTACATTACTTTTTACCAATGCTGGAATGGTACCTTTTAAAGATTGTTTTTTGGGTACTGAGAAGCGAAGCTACACTAGAGCTACCAGCTCTCAAAAATGCGTTCGTGCAGGCGGTAAGCATAATGATTTAGAGAATGTTGGTTATACAGCTCGGCATCATACYTTYTTTGAAATGTTAGGTAACTTTAGTTTTGGTGATTATTTTAAAAAGGAAGCTATTGAGTTTGCATGGGAATTTCTAACCGTAACACTAGGTCTACCAGCCGATAAATTATGGATCACCGTTCATAAAGATGATTTAGATGCTAAAGATATTTGGTTTAATCACATCGGAATCGATCAAAGCCATTTCTCAATGTTAGGCGATAAGGATAATTATTGGTCAATGGGGGAGACTGGACCATGCGGACCTTGTAGTGAAATCTTTTTTGACCATGGCCCATCAGTAGAAGGTGGACCACCCGGAACACCTGAAGAAGATGGTGATCGCTACATAGAAATTTGGAACTTAGTTTTCATGCAGTTTAATCGAGATGCTAAAGGCCAGTTACATGATTTGCCTAAACCCTCTGTTGACACGGGAATGGGACTAGAGCGTATTTCTGCTGTAATGCAAAAGCGACATAATAATTACGATATCGATTTGTTTTCGAATTTAATCACAGGTATCGCCGATATTTTAAAAGTAACAGACCACTCAAATCAGTCTTTACGAGTGATAGCTGATCATATTCGTTCTTGTTCATTTTTGATTCTAGATGGCGTTCTACCTGGAAATGAAGGTCGAGGATACGTGTTAAGACGTATTATTAGACGGGCGATAAGGCATGGAAATAAGCTTGGTGCGACCAGCCGATTTTTCTATTTGCTGTTTGATGGCTTAGCCAAAGAAATGTCCGAAGCTTATCCAGAGCTTTTGACTAAATCAGATCTGATTAAAAATACTTTAGAAAAAGAAGAAGAGCAGTTTGCAAAAACACTTGAGCAGGGCATGAGAATACTCAATCTAGCGATTGATGAAATGGAAAGTAAATCTTTGAAAATGATAGACGGTGCCGTTTTATTTAAACTTTATGATACCTATGGTTTTCCTTTAGATTTGACCGCTGATATTGCTCGTGAAAAATCAATTGAAATTGATACGGATGGTTTTGAAAAATGCRTGCAAGCGCAAAAAGAAAGAGCTCGTAGTGCGAATAAATTTGGTATTGATTATAACGATAGTCTTTCTGTCGATTCGCAAACAACATTTTCAGGTTATACCAGCTTAAACGAGTCTGCAACAATTGAATCGATTCTTGTAGAAGGTGGTACTGTCGATGCGATAATAGAAGGGACCAAAGCCGCTTTAGTTTTGAATAAAACACCATTTTACGCAGAATCTGGCGGTCAGGTAGGTGATAAAGGTTTATTGCAAACAGAAAGTGGCGTTATTTTTGAAGTAACGGATACCATAAAACTTGATCAAGCCTTTATTCATCAAGGAATTTTGCGAAAGGGAACACTAAAAGTTAATGAGTCGGTAATTGCGAAAGTTAATTCAGATGAGCGCAATAATACCGCTAACAACCACTCCGCGACTCATTTACTCCATGCGAGTTTAAAAAAGTTGCTTGGGCAACATATAGAGCAAAAAGGCTCACATTGTGACAGCCAAAGATTACGCTTCGATTTCTCTCACCCGTCTTCAATTCCACAAGATGTACTATTTAGTATCGAAAAATGTGTTAATCAACATATTAGAGCTAATCATATTGTTGAAACCAAAGTTACCGATATGGAAAGCGCGAAGGGATTGGGTGCGACGATGTTATTTGGTGAAAAATATGGTGAAGTCGTCCGAGTTTTATCAATGTCTGAATTTTCTGTGGAACTGTGTGGTGGAACACATGTTAAACAAACCGGGCAAATTGGCGCGTTTAAAATAATTAGTGAACAAGGAATAGCATCAGGAATTAGAAGAATAGAAGCCATAACAGGTGAAAATGCGATAGAATACACGCAAAAGCAAGGTTGGTTGATTAGCCAATTAGCTTCATCGCTTAAAACGGATAGGTTATCTTTGAATGATAAAGTTGACCAACTAATTATAAAGTCTAAGTCACAAGACCGAGAAATTGATAAACTAAAAGATAAATTGTCATCTTCTCATGGGAGTGACTTACTAAATGAAGTAGTTAGAGTTGGTGATATTGACTTATTATCAATTCAACTAGATAACTTAGACGCGAAGTCATTACGCGGTTTAAGCGACCAAATACGGAACAAGATAGGATCTGGTATTATCCTGCTCGCATCGGTTAACGATGGTAAGGTGAGTGCGATAGCGGTAGTTACTAAAGATCTTATTAAACGTTACCACGCTGGCAATTTGATGCGGGAATTAACCGCAAGAATTGGTGGTAAAGGTGGTGGCAGGCCTGATATGGCGCAGGGTGGGGGAACTGATGTTGATGCATTACCTGCTGCGATTAGTTGGGTTAAGGAATGGGTAGAGGCCCAGAATTAGGTAGTACTTATTTTCGTGCTGAAATAGCTTCTTGAGATTGAAAAGAGTATATAAATACAAACATTTGTTTTTTGGTCTAAAATATTAATCGTGGGTCGTTCAACTCACATATGGACGAAAAGCAAATTAAACTGCTTTATAATTTAGGAGATTAGCAATGCTAATATTGACGAGAAGAGTCGGTGAGACTCTAATGATTGGCGATGAAGTTACCGTAACCGTTTTAGGCGTGAAAGGTAATCAAGTCAGAATAGGGGTTAACGCGCCTAAAGAAATATCTGTACATCGTGAAGAGATCTATATGCGCATTCAGCGAGAAAAGGAAATGGCTTCGAACGATTAATTGTACATTTTTCAACCTATTAGCACTATTTTTAGATAACTTTCTAATAGGTTGAAAAAGACTTAATTATAACTCCAAATTAAGTTAAAAATGATTTGATTTTCTAAATCATTCAGGTAATATTCTCTCCCGCTGAAACGAGCTTCGAAATCTAAATTTTTAGCCTTGTTAAAGTGGATAAAAGCTGTTCTATGAATAGTTGAAGATATACGGAGAGATGGCCGAGCGGCTGAAGGCGCTCCCCTGCTAAGGGAGTATGGGTTTTAACGCCCATCGAGGGTTCGAATCCCTCTCTCTCCGCCATTTTTTGTATTGCAGATTTAGTATTATTTATATCTAACTATTGTTTGACAAAGCAATAACCGATATGGATAATACCGCTCCTTTCGATAGAACGAGTTTTTAAGTTTAGTCGAAAAGATATTAAGACCGAATAACGCGCATGTAGCTCAGCTGGATAGAGTACTTGGCTACGAACCAGGCGGTCGGCGGTTCGACTCCGTCCATGCGCACCATATACGACGGGGCTTTCAGGAAACTGGTCGCCCCGTTTTTTTTGCCTTTCCTAAAGATTTTCCCAAAAACACTCATTATTAGTACTCTCTGTGCGTTTAGTTTTGCATAAATATATTACTTTTGCACTTTTTGTTTTATGACCTGAGGCTTGATACTTATGGTCATCTATACCTTTGCTTACCAATACCCACCAAGCGGATCCGTTTTACATGCCAATTAACAAATTAGGTAGTGTCCGCAAAGCATTAGACTTTAGTTTTTGCAACAATTGGATAGATTAGAGCGTCTCTGCTCGTTATAATACTAGGCCGGTTATGGGCAGATGGCTATCCAAAATATATTTAACAGGAAATTCACAATGACAAGTACCCAACAACGTGCCGAACTACAACGCCAAATTTGGCAAATTGCGAATGATGTTCGTGGCTCAGTTGATGGATGGGATTTTAAGCAGTATGTATTGGGCACTTTGTTCTATCGTTTTATTAGTGAAAATTTTGCCAGTTACATTGAAGGCGGCGATGAAAGCGTAAATTATGCCGCACTCAATGACGATGTCATCACCGCAGACATCAAAGACGATGCTATTAAAACCAAAGGTTATTTCATCTACCCCAGCCAGCTGTTTGCAAAGATTGCCACAGTCGCAAACAAGAACGATAACCTAAATACCGATTTAGCCAAAATATTTTCTGCCATTGAAAGCTCGGCCAATGGCTACCCATCAGAGGCAGATATTAAAGGTTTATTTGCCGATTTTGATACTACCAGTAATCGTCTTGGTAACACCGTAGCAGACAAAAATACCTGCTTGGCCGCTGTTCTGAAAGGTGTGGAGGGGCTTGGCTTTGGCGAGTTTCAGGACAATCAAATTGACCTATTTGGCGATGCTTATGAGTTTTTAATCTCTAACTATGCTGCCAATGCCGGTAAATCAGGTGGCGAATTTTTTACCCCACAACATGTCTCCAAGCTCATTGCTAAACTAGCAATGCACGGGCAAACTAGCGTCAATAAAATTTATGATCCTGCAGCAGGTTCTGGCTCCTTATTATTACAAGCAAAAAAACACTTTGATAACCACATTATTGAAGATGGTTTTTTTGGTCAGGAAATCAACCACACTACTTATAACCTTGCGCGTATGAATATGTTTTTACACAATATAAACTACGACAAGTTTAATATGAAGCTGGGTAATACCCTGCTAGATCCGCATTTTGGCGATGACAAACCCTTTGATGCCATAGTGTCTAACCCGCCTTATTCGGTGAAATGGATTGGCAGCGACGACCCAACCCTTATTAATGATGAACGCTTTGCCCCCGCCGGTGTGTTAGCCCCCAAATCTAAGGCTGATTTTGCTTTTGTGTTGCATGCTTTAAGTTATTTATCTAGCAAAGGCCGTGCTGCTATTGTCTGCTTTCCCGGTATTTTTTACCGTGGCGGCGCCGAGCAGAAAATACGCAAATATTTAATCGATAATAACACTGTAGAAACGGTGATATCTTTAGCGCCCAATTTGTTTTTTGGCACTTCTATTGCCGTGAATGTTTTGGTGCTTTCTAAACACAAGACCGACACCAAAACCCAGTTTATCGATGCGAGTAAATTGTTTAAAAAAGAAGGCAATACCAACGTGCTCACGGATTTTGGTGAAAACAATCACATCGAACAAATAATGCAAGCATTCGATAACAAAGATAATGTTGACTATTTTTCTCAATATGTAGAACACGATACGATAGCCAAAAATGACTACAACCTATCGGTCAGTGCTTATGTAGAAGCCGAAGACACCCGTGAAGTGATTGATATTACCAAGCTTAATACCGAGCTGAAAACCACGGTAACAAAAATCAACCAATTGCGTAGCGATATTGATGCCATTGTTGCTGAGATTGAGGGCTGAAAATGACGGATAATCGTTTTCTAATATACCATGATGAATAACTCCCAAGGCACCTGTTCGGAAAATCCGAACAGGTGCCTCTGGTAATGAGTGGAAGAGTCAGTTATTCGAGATTTTCGAATAACTACGGGATGGAACTGAAGTTGAAAGGAAACCAATAAAAGATGAATAAGAGCAAGACCATTACTGTGTTAAATGAGGAAATTCGGGTTACTAAAGAAAGCTACATTTCCCTTACTGACATGCTTCGCTCAAAAGATGGTAATTTTTTCATTGCAGACTGGCTCAGAAACCGCAATACGGTTGAATACCTTGGGATATGGGAGCGAGTACATAACCCCGATTTTAATTATGGCGAATTTGCCATAATTAAAAGTCAAGCTGGATTAAACAGTTATAAAATAAGTGTCAAAGAGTGGGTTGCTAAAACCAACGCTATTGGCCTACAAGCTAAAGCTGGGCGCTACGGAGGAACTTATGCTCACCCTGATGTAGCCTTTGAATTTGGCATGTGGATCAGTGCAGAGTTTAAAATATATTTGGTTAAAGAGTTTCAGCGACTCAAACAAGATGAGCATAAACAGCTGAGTTGGGATGTGAAACGGCTGCTTACCAAAATTAACTACCGCATTCACACCGATGCCATTAAAGAAAATCTTATCCCCGCAGAGCTAACAAAGCAGCAAATGAGTTTTGTTTATGCGTCGGAAGCCGACTTACTTAATGTGGCGCTGTTTGGAAAAACAGCTAAACAATGGCGAGATGAAAACCCAGATAAAAAGGGTAATATCCGAGATTATACCAATGTCTCGCAATTGGTTTGCCTTGCCAATCTCGAAACGCTAAATGCTTACTTGGTTAAGCAGAAACTGGAGGCATCCGAAAGGCTTGGATTGCTGAATCAGACAGCCATCCAGCAGATGCATTTGCTGGTGGATGATAACAGTATTAAAAAGCTGGAAGGTGGCGAAACATGAGCAATATGGGCTTTATGGAGAAACTGCTTGAAGGTGTTGAGGTGGAATGGAAGGCGTTGAGGGAGGCGCTTGTTCGTACCAAAGGAACAAAGATTACTGCTGCTCSRAKKMMRRMAKYRSWMRWARMTKKTKYWSMAWYARMAAKKTWWGMWSRYRKTMMWAMKWWTGCATTTGTTGATTTTGAAGATATACCTGAAAAAGATGTAAACAGAGCACCATCTATTATTGTTAAATCTCGTGGCTTTATTGAATTTTCGTATTACGAATATCCATTTTCACATAAGAACGAAATGTGGTCATATCATTCTAAAAATGAGAGCATCAACATCAAGTATGTTTACTATTTTTTAAAAACACAGGAACTATATTTTCAAAAAATTGGTAGTAAAATGCAAATGCCCCAAATTTCAACGCCTGATACTGATAAGTTTAAAATCCCTATACCACCACCAAATATCCAAGTTGAAATTGTCCGCATTTTGGACGCATTCACTGCGCATACAGCGGAGCTTAAAGCCGAACTTACCGCACGTAAAAAGCAATACAACCACTATCGTGATCAGTTGTTAAGTTTTGAAGAAGGTGAGGTGGAGTGGAAGGCCTTGGGATTTATTGGCGAAATTCGCCGCGGAACTGCAATAACAAAAAAAGAAACAACTCTGGGTGATTTTCCAGTCGTTGCAAATGCACCCAAACCAATTTGTTTCCATAACAAGAGTAATCGAAATGGAGAGACAATCGTTATTGCCAGGTCAGGGGCAAATGCGGGGCTTGTAAGCTATAGGAAAGAACCATTTTTTCTAACTGATGCGTTCAGCATTCATCCAGATAATAAAGTGCTTGTGTCAAAATTTGCATATTATTTTTTAAAAAATGACCAACAGAAAATACACCAAATGAGTAAGGGGGCTGGTGTCCCTCATGTTCGTGCAAAGGATTTTGAAACGTACTTATTTCCTATTCCATCCCTCATCGAACAAGCCCGCATTGTTGCCATACTAGATAAATTTGACGCCTTAACAAACTCTATCAGCGAAGGTTTACCCCATGAAATTGAATTACGTCAAAAGCAATATGAATATTACCGCGACTTGCTGTTGAGCTTTCCAAAATCAGAAGTAGCGCTAGAGGCATAGCATGGCGCACTCGCTAACGGAAATAGCTCTGCAACTCAAAGATTCTGATAAAAAAGTGCAATTGATTTATGCGTTTAATGGCATGGGTAAAACGCGGTTGTTATGCATTCCCACGCAGGAGCGTGGGAACGAGAAAAAATTTGAAAACGAGAAAACTCTCACCAGTGGTGAGAGAATTAGCGTGAGCACACAAGCCCTTTATATTAATCTCGTCCCCACGCCCCTGCGACCTAACCTCGTTCCCACGCTCCCGCGTGGGAATGCATACTGAGCTTAAAGAATGGGCAAAAGCCGCTATAAAATCACCGAACCCCAACAAGCACACTTTGTCACTTTAACAGTGCTGCATTGGATCCCAGTATTCACTCGTCCAGAAACGGTAAAAATCCTGCTTGATTCCATCGGTTTTTTAGGCAAAGAGGGTCTCAAAGTTTATGCTTGGGTAGTTTTAGAAAACCACTGCCATTTTGTACTTCAAAGCGATGCGCTAGATCGAGATATTGCCCGACTTAAATCATGGACTGCTAAAAATTTGATTCAATATCTTGCTGAACATAATGTAAGGCAAATTCTGGATCAGTTAGCCTTTTATAAAAAAGCCCATAAAAATGATCGAGCTTATCAATTTTGGCAAGAGGGTGTGCATCCTGAACTTATTCAAAGTGAAGATATGATGAAGCAAAAAATTGATTATATTCACCATAATCCAGTGAAGCGTGGTTATGTAGATAAAGCCGAATATTGGCGTTATTCCAGTGCTAGGGATTATTTGGACAAAAAGGGTTTATTGGAGGTTTGTCGTCAATGGTAACAGCAAGTATGCATTCCCACGCGGGAGCGTTGGGAACGAGAAATTATCTGAAAATGGCTATTTGGAGTCAAACTAATGACAGAATATAAAACCATTGCAGAATCAAACAACTTTATCATTTTGGATAAATACACCAAATATTCGCAGGTTAATGAGCCCTATCAAAGTGAATACGATTTAGAACGTGATTTTATCATCGACTTAGAAAACCAAGGTTATGAATATCTGCATGATTTAAACACCCCCGAAAAAATGCTGGCTAATGTGCGAGTGCAGTTACAAGCTTTGAATAATGTGCTGTTTTTGGAGAGTGAATGGCAGCGTTTTGTCGAGGAATATTTAGATAAGCCCAGCGATAACAGCATTGATAAAACGCGTAAAATCCATGACGACTATATCCATGATTTTGTGTTTGATGATGGGCATATCCAAAATATTTATCTTTTAAAAAAGGATAAGCAAAACATTACACGCAATAAATTGCAGGTGATCAAACAGTTTGAACAAAAAGGTACACAAGCCAATCGTTATGATGTTACCGTTTTGGTTAATGGTTTGCCATTGGTGCAAATTGAGCTAAAAAAACGTGGTGTCGCCATTCGTGAGGCTTTTAACCAAGTACATCGCTATAGCAAAGAAAGCTTTAATACCGATAAATCTCTGTTTAAATATTTACAGCTTTTTGTCATTTCAAACGGTACCGATAGCCGTTATTTTGCCAATACCACTCAGCGCAATAAAAATAGTTTTGATTTCACCATAAATTGGGCGAAGTCTGATAACGCCTTGATTAAAGACTTAAAGGATTTTACCGCGACGTTTTTTCAGAAAAACACCTTATTGAATGTGCTACTGCATTATTCTGTGTTTGATGTGAACGATACCTTGTTAGCCATGCGCCCCTACCAAATTGCTGCGACTGAACGCATTTTGTGGAAAATAAACAGTGCTTATCAAACAAAAAACTGGAGCACCCTTGAAAGCGGCGGTTATATTTGGCATACCACAGGCTCGGGTAAAACCTTAACCAGCTTTAAAGCGGCGCGCTTGGCTACCGAGCTGGATTTTATTGATAAAGTTTTTTTTGTAGTTGACCGCAAAGATCTCGACTATCAAACCATGAAAGAATACCAACGTTTTTCGCCCGATAGTGTTAATGGTTCAGACAGCACTGCGGGGCTAAAGCGTAACCTTGATAAAGATGACAATAAGATCATTGTTACCACCATTCAAAAACTGAATAATTTAATGAAAAGTGAAAACGACTTGTCTATTTACACCAAGCAAGTGGTATTTATTTTTGATGAGGCGCATCGTAGCCAATTTGGTGAAGCACAAAAAAACTTAAAGAAAAAATTTAAAAAGTTCTACCAATTTGGTTTTACCGGTACGCCTATTTTTCCGCAAAATGCCTTGGGCGCAGAAACCACTGCCAGCGTGTTTGGCCGTGAATTGCATTCTTATGTGATTACTGATGCCATTCGCGATGAAAAAGTGTTGAAATTTAAAGTGGACTACAACGATGTACGCCCACAGTTTAAGGTGGTTGAAACAGAACAAGACGAGAAAAAACTCACGGCGGCAGAAAACAAACAAGCATTATTGCATCCCGACCGTATTCAAGAAATTACGCAGTATATCTTAAATAACTTCAGGCAAAAAACCCATCGTTTGCAAGCCGGAGGCAAAGGCTTTAATGCCATGTTTGCCGTGAGCAGTGTGGATGCAGCCAAACTGTATTATGAGTCGTTTAAGAATTTGCAGAAAGATAATAAAGGCAGTAACAAGGCGCTAAACATTGCCACCATCTTCTCTTTTGCGGCCAATGAAGAACAGGATGCTGTAGGTGCAATTCCTGATGAAAGCTTTGAACCCTCGGCAATGGATAGCAGTGCAAAAGAGTTTTTAAGTGTGGCAATTGATGATTATAACGCCATGTTTAAAACCAATTTCGGCGTTGATAGCTATGGCTTTCAAAACTATTACCGCGATCTTGCTAAACGCGTAAAAAATCAAGAAGTTGATTTGCTGATTGTAGTGGGCATGTTTTTAACCGGCTTTGATGCGCCTACTTTAAACACCATGTTCGTGGATAAAACTCTGCGCTTTCACGGTTTGATGCAAGCATTTTCTCGTACTAACCGTATTTATGATGCTACCAAGACCTTTGGCAATATCGTCACCTTCCGCGATTTAGAGCAAGCCACCATTGATGCAATTACTTTATTTGGCGACAGTAACACCAAAAACGTGGTGCTTGAAAAAAGTTATAAAGAATACATGGAAGGCTTTACCGATTTGGCAACCGGTGAAGCTAGGCGCGGTTATTTAGAGGTTGTGAATGAGTTACAGCAACTTTTCCCCAATCCTGATGAAATAGTTAAAGAAAAGGATAAAAAAGATTTCGCTAAATTATTTGGTGAATATTTGCGCGTTGATAATGTGCTACAAAACTATGATGAATTTGCAGGGTTAAAAGCCTTACAAAGCTTAGATGTGAATGACCCTGTTGCCGTAGAGGAATTTAAAGCTAAACACTATTTAAGCGATGACGATTTAACCTCTATGCAAGCGATTAAGGTGCCAACCGAACGCACTATTCAAGATTACCGTTCAAGTTATAATGATATTCGTGATTGGCTTCGCCGTGAAAAACTAGGCAATGAAAAAAATGCATCCACCATTGATTGGGACGATGTGGTTTTTGAGGTAGATCTGCTTAAATCACAAGAAATTAATCTGGATTATATTCTGGAATTGATTTTTGAAAACAAGAAAAAGTATAAAGATAAAGACACATTGATTGAAGAAGTACGTCGTTTAATTCGTGCCAGCCTTGGCAACCGTGCTAAAGAAAGCTTGCTAGTTGACTTTATTAATCAGACTGACATGGATAGCATTAACGACAAAGCCAGCATTATTGATACATTTTTCACCTATGCTCAGGCTGAACAGCAGCGAGAAGCAGAAGAGTTGATTAGTGCTGAGAACTTGAATAAGGACGCGGCTAAGCGATATATCATTGCATCGTTAAAGCGAGAATATGCCAGTGAAAATGGCACAGAGCTCAATGCGATCCTTCCAAAAATGAGTCCACTTAATCCGCAATACCTAACNAAAAAACAAAACGTGTTCCAAAAAATTGCTGATTTTGTTGATAAGTTTAAAGGAGTGGGCGGGCAGGTTTGATTCACCTGTTGTAAGGTGTAGACTTCTTTGACACGGTTACTTGACGGTACAAAGAGATTAGAAAACTTATCTCTAGAACCGTTTGATAATCTTTAACGTCAAACATGTTTTTATTGGAGCATGAATAGACACAAGTTCTATTTCTGGCAATAAGAGGGACTTTTGGAGAAAGCTTGTGACTACTAAACAAAATAAAGAGAATTTTGACCTTGAAAAAGGTAAGAAAAGGCATCTAAGGATAATTCTCTCGAGTAACGACATTAAGCAAGCCCTCTCTTTTGTTGAAAAGCTTAGAGAAGAGCCTACGGATAAAGTAATTAGACAAGCGCTTGAAACGGCTGCGGTGGTTTCATATGCTCGTCCTTTTTCAGGTAATTTCGGGACAGAGCAGGTCGCGGAACGCCCGCTTCTATTCAATGAAAATGACATTCCAGAACATCTTTTTAACCTGCATGAGGAAATAAAAAGATTGAGAAATACCGCGTACGCGCATACTTGCGCAAACTCTAATGAGTTATTCATAGAGTGGAATTCAGAAAATATTCCACTAGGACATTTTAAAATACTGACATACGAGTTAAATATATGTTTAAACAGCTTTGAAAATCTGTGTAGAGCAGTTTTGAAACTTGCCACTAAAGCTGAGCTCGAGTTTCAGGCTGTTCGCTCAAAAGTCTAAAGGGATAAAGTTACAATGATCGTTTTGGTTTAACTTGCTTCCATGTTTCATCATCTTGGTTAATTTGGAACCGTATCTACATATAGCGCATGATGTAATATATGCGTTAAGCTAGGTTAAATTTTTCCCACAATAATATACCAAACCATTGCTACATATAGGGTGAAGTAACGTGTTTCTATGGGAATAGCTATTTTAACTTATTGAAACTAAAGACTAATTCACTAGGCTATGAACCAGGCGGTCGGCGGTTCGACTCCGTCCATGCGCACCATATTCCATAAAGGCTTAACTCCTTACCGAGTTAGGCCTTTTTTGTTTGCTGTTCCGTAAAATACTCTCTAATAAGCTATATATTCGACATTGTGTAATTTTTGCTAGAAAAATCTTAGGTTTGCTTTTATTTAATGCTGTAGGTTAATATCTTAAACACTGTTTTAAGATTTATAGAAAAGGAAAACTGAATGTCCTCTCTTAGTATCCTCAATGAACACCTAAACGATTTTACTCATGCTGAAACTGATGCAATACGAATTGAAATAGAAAATGGCATTTGGCAAAAATTTGGCAGAGAAGGTGTTGTTTGTATTATTGATATGTGTGGATTCACCAAAGTATCACAAGAGCAGGGGATCATTTATTACTTAGCATTAGTTCGTCGAATGCAGAAAGTTGTTGAACCTTTGATAATCGAAAATGGCGGTCAGGTAGTAAAATTTGAAGCTGATAATTGCTTTGCGCGATTTGCTGAAATGGATGATGCAATGGAAGCGATCCAAAGTATATTTCAATCAGTGGAAAAAGAAAATTTAACTACGCCGGACGATTTCGATATTACTTTATCGGTTGGATTAGATTACGGTAAATATTTATTGCTAAAACACAATGATTATTGGGGTGAGGCGGTTAATAGGGCAAGTAAACTCGGTGAAGATGTTGCAGGATCTGGGATGGTTTTGTTAACCGATACAGCTTGGCAAAACCTTTCCGCTCAAGAAAAATTTACAGTAAAAAAGCATGATATGGAAATATCAAATGTGACAATTTCAACTTACGAGATTATTTCACTTTAGCAAAAAATTTAACAAAACCTAAAACCACTCGATTTTTTATAAGAATACCCTTACAAATGCAATGCCCTTAAAAAACTAGCTGGTCGACTCTGTTGCCATACATCTTCAAAATGCTTTATTTTATCTTTCACTTCGATTTGTCGTTGTTTAAATAGTAGCGCTTCATAATTCTCTCGGTTACTTCTATAAATCATAAATTGCTTGTCGACTATATAGTATCCAGCATTAGTATTTTTAAGGTCTTCGGGGATAACCCTAATTTCGATAAATGATGTGAATCTTTGCGCCAATGATACGATTCGGTGATCAAAGCCTTGTAGCTCCTTCTCGTCATAAATAAGACACTGAATTTTTGCATATCGGCTTGTGCGAAGCAGTTTTGTCATCGTTAGTTCTATTTCTCGATTGTTTAATATTCTTTTATCAAGTGAAAATGAGTAAATTTGGATCAGGCGTTTCGATTGTTTAAACAGATTCAACGTCGCTAGTTTCAAACTTTCAAAACTTTGGATGTTAAGTGGGGCGAGGGGCGCAAGGTGTGTAGATTTTTCCATTTCTAAATCAAGAATTGGTTTTGGGAGGTTAGTCGTTACATCTATTTCAATGGAATTATTATTTCCTAAGTCTTTCATGTGCTTTGCTAATCAATGAAAAGCTAGATGCTATGATCGATTGGCATCTGATACAACTGATATTTAGATCAAATATGTTTAAGGTCCAGGGTAAAAACGAAGCTAGGCTAGTTTACAAGCTAACATTTGATGAGGTATCCCTTGTTTCATATAAACCGGACCCACCGCTGAGAAATTTTGCTGATCGTAAAGGTGTTTATTAGCAATTTCTGCGTTCAGTGAAACTAGTTTTATTTTATTTTGTTTTCCTATTGCAACAAGCTCGCGCAATATTCTTGAACCAATCCCTTCGCCTCTGTATGAAACTAGCACCGCAATTTTACTTATTCGTCCATTAGGATTTAGTCGAGCGCAGGCAATTGTTCGACCATCTTCATTTTTAGCAATTAAGTGGATGCAATCTTTATCATCTAAATCACATAATACATTTTCTTCATAATGTCTTTCTATGATAAAAACGCTATGTCTAATGGCAAGGATTTCGTTAGAAGATTGTTTCCAATTGACTCGATGGTAGCTAAGGTTTGACGCTTTAACATCCTTTGATTGATTGTTTTCAGCCAGATCCTTTACAGTTAGATCATTTGCGGACAGTTCATTTGCAAATAAACCATTTGCCGAAATCGAAAGGGCTTTATGTGATGTTTTCATTAATCGCTAACTAAAATTATATAACCTGTACTAATTAGATTAGTAAAAGATTCAGGAAAATCAACAAGATCCGGTGAAAAATTAAACAATTTTATCGGAAATCGCTCGTAACTGACTAATTTTTCTACAGCTTCTTGGTTTTTTTGTTCAAAAATCCAACAATCGCCCTCAATGTAGACTTGTAGTTCATTCTCTAAAGCGAACCAATTTGCTTTAAAATCTTGGTTAAGTTGAATAATAGAATCGCTATTTAAATCATTTGAGCATATTTTTTCTAAGGGTTCTGCGATCCCGAGTTTTGACTGACTCAGCTGTTTAGCCAAAGCCCTCTTTATTAGGTTTGGGTTCTCCGATAGTTTTAGAAGTTGTTTTTGAGCCCAGCTAATTAACTCATCTTCAATTTTCCCCGATTGATTGATTTTATTTCTATAAGCATCGGTAAAAAAAGGATTCAATTCATAATTATGGCTAATATTTTCGCCAATTGAAGACAAAAGAAGATCCACTTGTGGGCTTCTGTAACCTATTGAGTAACCGATGGACTCGCCGATAGACTCACCCCAATGGGCAGTATCTGGCGGAATATAGAGAACATCTCCGGGATGCATGATTACATCAATTACCGCTTCAAACTCATCAACGTGGGGTAAAACTGAATTAGCATTGGTGAGTTTTGGTTTATCACCCATTTTCCCCACTCTCCATCGGCGAGTGCCACTAGCTTGAAGTAAAAAGACATCGTAATTATCAATATGGGGGCCAACACCTCCTTTATCCACCGCATAGCTAACCATTAGATCATCGAATCGCCAATTGGGAATAAAGTTAAACTGCTTAATAATATCGCGTGTTTCAGGCAACCAAGAATCGACACTTTGGATTAGCAAAGTCCAGCCTTGTTCATTTAAATGTGTAAATCGGTTTTCTTCAAATGGACCATGTTCAACTGTCCAAGTTATACTGTTGCAAGTCCGATCGTTGCAAGTCATGCCTTCGGAAATCAGATCTTGGGAAATCAGGTCTTCGGAAATCGAACCGTCGTCGGTATTATTTGATTGCAAAATTAGCCGAGATTCTATCTCTGGATCAAGAGTCAATCCTGCCATTTCATCGGCGGAAAGATAATCAAGTCGCGCTTCAAAATTATTAGCTAAATAACAAGGTTGTTTTTGCCAATAGTTTTGTAGAAATTCTTCAGGTCTTTTCATACTTTTAATTATTTCACTTGTTAAGCGTGTTGTAATAAAGTTATCGATTATAATCGAATATTTAACCTTCTGTATGATTAAATAGCGAACACGTGTTAGCTGAAATTATCGATATATATCAGTGTGTTACAATGAAACATGCAAGGTCATACCAGATAGTGTCGTTAAACAAGGGATAATAGCGCGAAATTTGACAAAGCATGACTATTAGAAGCAATTACAGGATACAATAATGAGCAGAACAGAGAGTTTTTCGCGTGAAGATTTAATCGCATGTGGCAATGGAGAATTAATTGGTACTGCAACTGAAGGCCGAAGTATTGCGCGTCTTCCATTACCAAATATGTTGATGATGGACCGTATTACAAAGATCTCCGATGAAGGTGGGGAATACGGAAAAGGCGTTATCATTGCTGAGTTAGATATCACTCCTGATTTATGGTTTTTTGATTGTCATTTTAAAACCGATCCAGTAATGCCTGGTTGTTTAGGCGTAGATGCAATGTGGCAATTAGCCGGCTTTTATTTATCTTGGGATGGAAGTTTAGGTAAAGGTCGAGCGTTAGGTTCTGGCGAAATTAAATTTTTTGGTCAGGTTTTACCAACAGCTAAAAAAGTAACTTATAAAATTGATGTAAAAAGAATTATTAAGCGCGGTCTGTCAATGGTCATTGCTGACGGTAGCGTTGCAGTAGATGGTAAAGAAATTTATACCGCTAAAAAATTGAAAGTAGGTCTTTTTGAGTCAACTGAAAACTTTTAGGTTTTAGAAACAGATAAAGCCGAACCAATTGAAAATAGCGAATTTAAAAAATCAGATAAAGTTTAAAATAGAGGAACAAAAATGAAACGKGTTGTTATAACTGGAATGGGTATTGTCTCTTGTCTCGGAAATAATGTWGATGAAGTGACTGACTCTTTAMGAGAAGGRAARTCWGGCATTACGTTTARTGAGAAATAYAAAGAAGTTGGTTTACGYAGYCAWRTTTGYGGWAGYCCYAATATTAARATTGAAGATCATATYGAKCGWAAARTACGYCGRTTTATGGGCGATGCKTCGGCTTATGCTTATATTTCTATGGCACAAGCGATTGAGGACGCGGGACTTGCTGATGATTTAGTTTCTAATGTTAGAACCGGACTAATAATGGGTTCCGGTGGCGGATCTCAAAAAGCACAAGTTGAGTCGGTTAATATTTGTTTAGCCAAAGGCGTTAAAAGAGTTGGGCCATATGCTGTTCCTAAAACTATGGCAAGTACTACATCAGCTTGTCTTGCAACACCTTTCAAAATCAAAGGCATTAATTATACGATTTCTTCTGCTTGTGCCACTAGTGCACATTGTATTGGTAATGCTTATGAGCAGATCCAAATGGGTAAACAAGATATCGTTTTTGCCGGTGGTGGAGAAGAAGAAGATTGGCGTTTAACCTTATTATTTGATGCCATGGGCGCATTGTCATCTAAATACAATGACACCCCAACAACCGCGTCAAGACCTTATGATTCAACTCGAGATGGTTTTGTTATTTCTGGAGGCGGAGGCACTTTGGTTTTAGAAGAATTAGAACATGCTAAGGCTCGAGGCGCGCATATTTATGCGGAGCTCATTGGTTATGGTGCAACTTCCGATGGTTATGATATGGTCGCGCCATCCGGCGAAGGAGCTATGCGATGTATGCAACAAGCAATGCAAGGCATGGATGGTGAAGTAGATTATGTGAATACTCATGGTACTAGCACGCCTGTAGGTGATACTGCAGAACTTGGTGCAATTAGAGATACCTTTGGGGATAAATTACCTAAAATGGGCTCAACTAAGTCATTAGCTGGCCATGCGCTTGGTGCAACTGGTGTTCACGAAGCTATTTATAGCCTATTAATGATGAAACATGGCTTTATTGCAGGCTCAATCAATATCAATGATCTTGATCCCTTAGCTGTAGATTTACCGATTGTAACAAAGACTGAAAATACCCAAATAAGTACTTTCTTGTCTAACAGTTTTGGTTTTGGTGGCACTAACGCTAGTTTACTTTTTAGTAGTTTCAACGACTAGAAAAAACTTCTGTTTATAGCCTCTTATCTAGAGGCTAATTAGTCAAAATATTGTGAATATTAAACTCTCACTATTTGCCTTCTTCTGATAATATTAGAGGACGGCAAATCATTTAATAACTCCCTCAGCTTTATGACGTTTGAACGATTAAAGTTTCTATTAATCATATTCTTTTGCTATTCGATTTTAGATAGCATAACAATCATTGTTGCTGACGAAAAAATCTCTAGCACTATCCCAAACGCTGACTCGTCTCCCGCAACAAAAAATACTCTGATAATAAATTCTTCAAAATTAGAATACTTTCCAATTGAATATACATCTGTTTTTGAGACTAATGATAATAAATTGAACATAGAAGATATTGATTTTATCGGTGAGAAATATTGGAAACCTTTGAAACCAAATTTTGAATTTAACATACATACTATTTATTGGCTAAAATTAAACCTACAGTTAGATGATAAAGATAAACAAGCTCAGATATTAGAGTGGATCATATCGCCAGGCTTTTGGTTTGATGCTTCGATATTTATAAAAAAAGAGAAGTCTAAAATTGACGGAAAACCTTCCGAGTGGACAGTGCATAATTTAAGTGTGTTTACGCCATTATCTGAGCGAATCATAAAACATAATATTCCACTAATTGATTTATTTAAGGATTCCCAAAAACAACAGTTATTTCTGAAGTTACAAGGTTTTCGACATGGAAGAAAGTCAGAATTTCGCCATATAAAAATATCATCACTAAAGAAATTGAGATTTGATGACCAGAAAGAATTGTATTTTCAAGGGACATATCTTGGAATAGCAATAGCGTTAGTGGGATTTCATTTTGTATTGTGGTTATGGTTTAGAGAAAAATCTTACTTTTGGTTAGTCTTAATGGGGGCTGTCTCGCCAATATTTTTCCATGCGATTTATGGGTTTGGAATAACACACCTGTGGCCAAGCTTAATCGTTTGGAATGAATATTCTGCCAGTTTATTAGGAATAATCACTGCGTCATTCTATTTGCGGTTTAGCGCAGTCTATTTAAATCTTGAAATACAATACCCTAGAATTAATTTCTTCTTGTCTATTGGTATAGTCATAAGCTTGATGGCAAGCTTATCTGTTTTTTATGATATGCCTGCAGTGATTAAGTTTGCGCCATTATTACAAACCGTATTATCATTAGTTATTTTATGGGTAAGTATCAAGCTTTCACTTCAAGGACATCGACATGCTTGGTATTTTGTTGCAGGTAATGCACTAATTCTATTTTCCTTTATTCTTTGGTCACTGTCACAAACTAATATGATTAACATAGATTATTTACCTGTATCAGTTTCTCATTTGACTCAAGTCGCCGCATCAATTCAGGGCGTGTTATTAGCGTTGGGAATGGTGGATAGAATGCAATCCATGAGACAAGTGATTTTAGAAACACAACTTCTAAAAGAAAAACAAGAAAAGCAACAATCAAAGAAAATGCAACATTTAATGAAAATTCAAAATGCAGAACTGGCTTCGGCAAACTACGCATTAAAAGAAGTTGATCAGCTTAAAGACGAATTTTTAGCAAAAACCTCGCATGAATTAAATACACCACTTAATGGAATTATTGGACTGTCTGAAGTTCTATTGAGTGACGATAATATCTTTACTATAAAGGAACGTGAGGAATATCTTGAGTTGATTGTTTCAAGAGGGCAACATCTACGTGATTTAGTACTTGAGTTATTAGAGTTTACTAAAACAAAACGGGATGTGGTTAAACTATATCCAGAGAGTTTTGATGTTACGTCACATATACAAAAAATTCTGCTTGGTTTTGAATCAATGGCGACTAAAAAAGGCTTAAAGCTTATTTTTGAAGAACAAACGGATGCATTCGTTTTTGCTGACGTTCGTCGATTTAGACAAATCATTTCTATATTAATTGATAATGCGATTAAATATACTCAAACAGGGAATATTTCATTAGCAATTGTAAATAAAGACACGTCGACTGAAATAAGAATATCCGATACAGGGGTTGGAATTGAAACTTCAGATTTGCAGAGTATCTTTGAACCATTTAAACAAGTTTCAAAAATCAAAAAGATAAGAGAAGGAGCTGGTTTAGGTTTGTCGATATGTAAACATTTAGTTGAATTACACAATGGAAAGATAGAAATCAAATCGGTTATAGGGAAGGGCAGTACGTTTTCGGTTATTTTCCCGTCTAATGAGCAGTTTAAATTATAGCGATATCAACCTATGTTGAATAATGCTAGGGATAATTAATCCACTATTAGTAATGAGGTGGAGGCGATTCAACGTTATTTGAGGCTTGACTGTCAGTACCAATGTTCTCAACTTGAGAAACTACGTTTTCCAAGATCCGAGAGAATTTTCTAAAATCTAGTTGCTGTTGGATTAGCGATTGGTTCAATTCTTCAATCAGTTGATCTTGAAAGGTCACTTTCATTTCAAGCTCTTCAATCCGCTCTTCTATCTTTACGTTGGACATCTAGATTTTCCTAATATTGAGTGTTCTAGCATTTAGCATAATTTTGTCTAATTTAGTTTACACTTTTTCATCATTTTTGATAAGCTGTTAAGTTAGTTATTAGCAATTGATGGATACAAAATGAATACAAATGAAATCTTCGCCAACCAGTTAGATGCTGTTTATGAAATACAGATATCTCGTGGTGACAAAATGAATGCGCTGACCGACGCAATGTACGCATCAATGGTTGCTCACATAAATTATGCTGAAAGCTCCGATGATATAAAAGTCATTATTATTCGCAGTGATAATAAACACTTTAGTGCGGGCAACGACTTGGCGGATTTTTTAGAAAATGAATTTAATAGCGAAAGTAATGTTATTCAATTTTTACGTGCCATGGCAACATTGAAAAAGCCGGTAATAGCTGCGGTAGGTGGTGCTGCTGTGGGTATTGGCGTGACGATGTTACTACACTGCGACTGGGTTGTGGCATGTGAAGACACTAAGTTCTCGGTACCTTTTATCAAGTTAGGCTTAACTCCTGAAGGCGGTTCTTCTAGGTTATTGGCAGAACGATGCGGAACAGCTAGAGCGCATGACTGGCTGTTAACAGGGCGTACCTTTTTAGCTGATGAGGCGCTGTCTTCTGGATTGGTTAACAAAACCTCTGCGAGTATAGAATCAACTTGGGAAGATGCTCTAGCAATGGCTAAAGGACTAAGTAAAAGCTCATTAAGAGCACTTACAGACACTAAAGCATTGTTAAAAGCTGATGAGGTAGATTCTGTTTTAGCTTTGATGGAGAAAGAGGCTAAGGTGTTTGCTTCTGCGCTTAAAACAACAGAATGTCAAAATGCGTTTAATGCGTTTTTGAATAAGTAGAAAAGAATTAAATGCCAGATCTTAATGCCAAGTCTAAAGAGCCGAGCCAATAGCTAATTTTTTTAGCTGTTGGTTTGATTTTTCAATTGCCATATCCAGATAATACCAAAAAAACTCATCGTTCGAATAACCGATAATCGCTTCGCTTAATTGATTTCCCTTTGCATCCAAAAAAAGTAATGTCGGTGTTACTTTTACCTGGTATTGATTCATTAAAGACTTAGGGTATTGTGATTTCCCTTGAAAATTAGTAATTGATTGTTTGGAATCGATAGTAAATTTTCTTAATAATGCTTTGTCGGTATAATCACCACTCTTTAACATGGGTGTTAAAATTTCTTCTTCAAGTTTTTTGCAGTAAGGACAAAATGGAGAGGATACGTACAGAATAATTACTTTTTTCTGCTTTTGGTTAGAGCTTATGATTTCGTTAAGCTTTGTACTTTCTATAATTTCGTATTGATCTTGTGGTTTTAGAGATTGTGATAGAGCCGTTTGACTGAACAACACGAACAAATAGGGTGTTAAAAAGAGGGAAATTAATTTTAAAGTTTTCTTCATAGCTATTTTACTTGCGAAATAATATCTTCAACAATATCTTCAGTAGCAAAATCTCTAAAATAGTGATCAGCATCTTCAATCGTCTTTAAAACAACATGCTCGAGCTTTCCAACTTTAGAATAGTATAGATTAAACGTAGGGGTTAAAGGATCGGAATCTCCCAAATAAACATAGATAGAGTTCTTTATTTTAGCGAGTAACTCGACAGTGTTTTTAGCTGGTTTAGAGTCGTAATACGAAATAAAGGATTCACTTGATATTTTCGTATTTTTACAATGAAGCGCTTGATTGATTTCAAATAGGTTCTTTTTGGACTGACTGGATACTTTAACAAGAAACTCTTTCAAATCTTGTTTATTATATTGGCTAAACGATATAGCCGTTTGTTTTAAATTCCAGACCAACGGAGCAATTAAAAAGACTTTTTTAATTCGTTTTGATTGGTTCGCTGAAAATTGTGCAACCTGCACTCCACCTCTAGAATGCCCAATAATGTGGATGTTCTTATATCCTTTATCTTCAATCCAAGTAAGCCAAAAATCTAACTCTTTTTGTGCATCTTCGTGCTTTGAGATAATAGGATGGCTACAATCAAAAAAATTACTGCGATTATTTTCAGAAAGGCTAAGAGTGATGGCCAAACTGCCATAATTCTCTTCATAGAGATTTTCTTGTAAGGCGCTAATTAACTCCATTCCATGCCATGCGAAAGTACCGTGCAATATTAAAAAGAACGGTGAGTTTTTGTCTTTATTTTCCAGATATTCCGCATTTAGCTTTAAGTCTTTCTTAGCTAACTGAACTGGAGAAGCATTTGAATTGAGTGAAAAAGTTAAACTACAAATGATAATTAACAAACTCAGCGTTTTCATGATGTAAGTTGCATTAATTTTCATTTGAATTCTCAAAAACAGGAGAGAGAACAAGGAATTGCGTTAAGCAATTCCCGGATTATCTTTTATGTTGACAAGTCTTGGAGAATTGATTTTTTTGAAATCAATAGTATCTTTACTGCGCATGTATTCAGCTACAACATCCCATATTGGCGCGCCCGGTGCTTTACTTCCAACAGTTGCCCAACCTGAAACTTTGTAATTTTTACTAGCTTCAATTTTAGTTCCATCATCTAGTTGCATTTCTGTAACGCGTTTACCTGCGGATCCCATAGGATCTAATGCGTAATCTAAACCGCCTACTCGAACCATATCACCACCTTGTTGATAGTAGGGGTCTTTATTGAAAAGATTATCTGCAACATCTTCTAAAATGAGTTTTATTTGTTCGCCACTCATTTCTCTTGCATAGGTTTCGGGGTAAGTGATACAGGTTTGATCTAATACATGTTCCATGGTGATTGTTTGACCACCAAGCACACTAGTCCCCCATCTAAATCCAGGAGACAAGGAAATTTGGGTATCATGAACAGCTCTCAGTGCATCACAAATGACTTGATCAAATGTGCCATTAAAATTACCGCGACGATAAAGTAACGTGCCTGCGACGCCGAGTGGTTCTTGAAGTTTTTCCAAGAAAGGCTTTCGCATCGTATCAATATAAGTCTGCATTTCTACATCAGCTTTTAACATATTAGAAAAAATAGGCAGTAATTTATAATTGTAACCTGACATTTTTCCATTAGTAAATTTGAAATCCATAACACCTAAAAATTTACCGTTAGATCCTGCATTGGTGACTAAAGTCATTCCTTTACTATTTTTAACTTCAATTGCTTTGGGAATACCGTCGTGGGTATGACCGCCTAAAATTGCATCGATTCCAGAAACAACCGACGCCATTTTCAAATCAACATCCATTCCGTTATGAGAAAGCACAACGATGGCCGCTGGTTTTTCATTAGCTTTAATTTCATCGACTAATTCTTGCATATCGCCATCACGAATACCAAAAGTCCAGTCAGGAATAAATCGTTTAGGGTTGGCTATTGGGGTGTAAGGAAACGCTTGTCCGATGATCGCAATACGATGGCCGTTTAATATTTTAATTGTGTAAGGTTTGAATGCGTGCCCAGTATCTTCATCATATGCTGGCGCGTCATCAAATAAAGCATCTTCCGTGACACGCACGTTTTGTGCTAAAAATTCACCATTAAAGTCTTCGATGTTTTTCAGAATTTGGGTATCTTGGTAGGTGAATTCCCAATGTCCTGTCATTATATCAACGCCTAAAAGATTACAGGCATCGACCATGTCTTTACCTTGTGTCCAATAAGCGGTCCCCGATCCTTGCCAAGTATCTCCACCATCTAATAATAATGTTTTGTCTTTTCCGTACTCGCCTCTAAGTTTATCGACTAGCGTTTTTAAATGAGCAAAGCCACCGATCTTTCCATATTGCTCCGCTGAGTTTTGAAAATCTAAATAAGTAAAAGCATGGGTCGCAATCGGATCATTACCTAACTCAAATCTTTTTAATAATCGTTCTCCAACCAAGTGAGGCGCTTTTCCGTGCGCGTCATAAAAACCCAAATTCACATTAGGTTCTCTAAAATAAACGGGATTCAATTGAGCATGGCAATCTGTCATGTGCAATAAACGAACATCACCCCAATTCGGAATGTCGTACATTTTGTCTAAACTTTTGCTACTCGAAGCGCAGGAGGGTAGTAAACCTGCAGCACCTGCCATTGCCAATAATTGAGTAAACTCTCTTCGACTTAGATTCATGACAAAATCCTAATTTATTATGGGTAAAATAAAAGGGCGTTAGCCCTTAACCTATTTTCTGAATTTAGTTTATGGTGTGGTCTTGCCAATGTTCATCAGCGTATTTTGCTTGCGCTAAAGAGTTTTTACTTTCTTTAATTGCCTTGTTGGCTAATTCCGATGCAAGTTTAGTATCGCCCGCTTCCTCAGCTTGTTGAGCTTGGTCAATTAATTTTTGTGTCGTAGACCATTCAAAGCCAACTTCTTTTGCTTTGGCGGATTGTTTGTTAGCTTCGGCGATTAGGTTAGATGATTCGCTAGTGATTTGTTCTACTTTTTCTGTAGAAGCGCTATCGTTTGCTGATGTTTCAGATTCTGTTTTTTCGCAAGCAGATAAACTAAGTATTGCTAAAATAAGAACAAGTAACTTAGTTTTATGGCTGACTATTTCATTCAATTTGTTTTTTATCATTATTCCATTCCTCAGTTTTTCCAAGAGTTTATTTTTTTGAAGCTATTTTCTTGAGCTAGGCCCATTAACTTCCATTCCTTGAGACATCATGGTTTGAAAATACTCTAAATTTCTATAGTCTTCACCTTGTAGTTCTAACGGTTGTGCCCGAACATTTTTATTACATTCAGCATATCGAGTATGCAAAGTTCCAAGTTCGCCCCAATTAGAACGATAAACAGGCATTGCCGTAGGGTGCCCTAACGCAGGGCTTAATAAATCAGCTCGTAACATTGATCCTGCAATTTGTAAGTGGCAATCAGCACAAGCAAAATTTAATTGACCGCGTTTAGAATAAAAGAATTTTTTTCCTGCCATATAAGCATCGTAAGCTTTTTCATTAGGCAATTTGATATCCAAAAGCTGACCGCGTGATGCAAAAGATATATACGCAGAAATATCAGCTAAAGTGCCGTTTCCAAAAGCAAGTGGCTTTTCATTATTTGTTTTACGGCATTGATTGATTGCTAATTCAACGGTAATAACTTGATTTGTTTCAGTGTTAAAGTAGGGGTAGTTTTGACGGATACCATCTTCCACTTTAGGAAAACAATCTATGTAACTTTTGCCATTAGCAAAGGTTTCTCCGAAGGCTTCTTCTCCTTCTTCAACAGAAATTTCGTAAGGCGCGAATTCTTCAATTTCTAACCACTGTTCGCGCGACTTTGCATCTATTGCGTAAACACCATCTTTAAATTCATTAATATCAATGTTAGAAAATTTCTTAGAATAAAAGTCTCGAAATTCTTGAATATCTTCTTTTACGTTTTCTTGAAAGCTACTCTGTTTGTTTTCGTTATTTTGAGAATGAACGCTAACACTTAAAAGTAATGTTGCAATGCCAGCGAGCCAATGAAATTTATTCGTTTTTATTAAGTTCACGATAATTCTCCTTAATTGTGAAAAACACCCTTAATTTTACTATTAAGAGTGATTATGTTTTAACGACTTTAATATTACTTAATTTTAACCGTCTTTTTAGCAGTTTCACCAGTATTGTCTGCAGCATTAACTTCAAATGATTCACCTTTTACGCCGGTAAAGGAAATAGAAATATAAGGGTCTTTAGAAACACCTGTTCCCATATGTGCATCAAAAACTGTTTCACCTTTGTAATCAAGAGTAACTGTGGTTAAATGTTTTGATGGGATAAGATTTCCGTCCTTATCTTTACGACGCCCAGTTTCCATTGGGTGTTTAATTAATAACTTCGCAGCAACTATGCCATTTTTTTCTTTTGCTTTCACTCTAATTTTCATTTTGTAACTCCAAAATTGTATTTGTTCAATCTTTTGAATTCAGGTCAATTAATTTTATACGGAAAGAAAAATTATCCGCCACAACCACCAATAGTAACTTTAACCGCTTGTCTTGCTCTATGCAGTTTCCCATCAGCTTCGACTAATGCGATTACTTCAGATGTTTTACCCATACGAATTCTTGTTTTTATTTTAGCTACGCTACTAGGGCCAAGATTAAATTTTGCAACTAAAGGACCCGGATTGTCAGGAACAAAAATACTGATACTTTTTGTATTTGGTAACTTACTTTCGACGGTGATAGGTACAACCGCTCCATTTTCAGCAATCGCTGGTGCTTTTAAATTCACTAGATCGCTGTCAATAACAGGAAGATCACCGTAATTTATTTTAATGGCAGCATCTAAGTTTGGCGCAGTAAATGCTTTTAGGTTCCACTTTGCCCACGCAATACTAGGAATACTGCTTAAAACAGCTAAGTAGGCTGCGCTTTTGCCCAATTTAGAAAAAAAACTTCTTCTTGAAATGCTCATATTTGTTTACCTTTTTGAATATTAAATAAATAGTGTTTTGTTATTTACAGTGTGTAAAGCCACGTAACAATTAAATCAATTTCCGCTTTACTTAAAGCACCGTGTGCGCCGAAAGGAGGCATGATCGTGTTTGCATTTTTTAACCTTGCATCAAATACTTGACTGTATAGAACTTCTCTTTCTGGAAAACGGGCCTTCATCGCGATAAGAGCTGGCCCAGTATTTCCTGTTAAAGTGCCACCTTGAACAAAATGACACGCTAAGCAATTTCCTTTTTTTCGAGTAAAGGCTAAATCTTGGCCTTTTTCAATATCCGTTTTCTCTATTTGCTTTGTTTCTTTTGTTGCAGAGTCTTCAGCAATCGATATGCTTGAAAAAGTCGCGAGAGCTATGAAGCTAATGACTGCACTTATCAAGTTAAATTTGTTTTTCATTAACATTATCCTTATTTAGCGTTAACAGAATTGAGCATATAGTCGACAACCGCTTTTACTGCGTCATCGGATAAATCACTTCGCCCACCTTTTGCAGGCATGCCATTAAGGCCACTAAGTGCATTATTATAAATAGTATCTTTACTCTGCGCTAAACGAGAAGTCCAGTCTTCGCTAACACCATACTTTGGTGCTCCAGCAATACCGACTGAATGACAAACTTTGCATGCACCATTATAGTTTGCGAGCATGGTTTCATCTATTTTAACTTCGTTGCTACTTAATGCTTTGAGCTTTGCTTCAGCTTCTGCTTCTAAAATATGTACTGTATACTCGGGACCAAGTACTTCAGTGATTGTTGTGGCGTCACGACAATTTTCCATACAACGAGTATTGCTTGTATCGGGTCTATCATCAACGTAAAAGCTATCTTGATTAGGCATTTTAATGGTTGCAAAATTTTCTTTGGTTAAAACAAAATCATCTTCAACTATTTCATTCAAATATAAAACGTAGGCAGTAATCGCATAAACCTCATCATCTTCTAAAGATTGAGGAGCAGGAAAGGGCATCGCTCTATGAATATAATCCCAAAGCGTACTGGCGTATGGCCAATAGCTACCAACGCTTTTAGTCGGTCTTGCATCAGTTAATGTTCCTTCACCACCCGCTAGTTTAGGCCATGATCCTTCGCCTTCACCAAAACTCCCGTGACAGCTTGCACATTTTTCTTCATACATTTCTTCACCATCTTCCACGGAACCGGAACCAGGTGGCAACCCCATTCCATCGGGTCTAATATCAATATCCCATCCAGCTATCACTTCTTGAGCTGCGTGATCACCCATTTGAAATGATTTTGGCATATCTTTTTGAATTAATGTGCCCGTCGGAACAGACTCTGCGCTACTTTCGCTATCTTTTTCTGCTTTTTCATATGGCTGACAAGCAAAAAGCAAACTAGAAATGATTATTGCTAAATATTTGTTTTTATTCATGTTTATTAACCTTTATTCTTGTGTTGGTCAAAAATAGTTCAACTGTTATAAGTGAAATGTCTTATTTCGCTTTGGCTTTTATTTAAGCATTCTTAAGTTGCGCGTTTCTAACATGACCATCATCAAAAACCTTCCATGTATGAATAGCGTTACGATGGTAAATTGAATTGCCACCGCGTATAGCTCTAAGTTGTTTAAAGGTTGGTTGAACATAACCAGTTTCATCCCATGCTCTGCTTTGAAGCAACAAAGGTTCACCATTCCATTTATACATATAGCTAAATCGAGTTAAGCATTTCGATATGATTAGACCTTTTAATGGTGCAGGACGCCAGCTTACGCCTCCATCAAGAGATATATCGACGCCTTTAATTTTTCCTTTACCAGACCATGCGATCCCTTCAATTTCATACCRACCTTTTCCTTTAAAAGGAACTTCTGGGCTAGGCGAGGTGATAACTGAGTTACATTCTTGTTCAAATGAGAATTTACGAGATCGTCCATCGGGCATTAAATCAGTGTATTTAGATGTTTCTTCTCTGTGATACCAAGGCTTGTCACCAATCTCTAATCGACGTAACCATTTGATACTAGTATTACCTTCCCAGCCAGGGTTCAATAAACGGATAGGATAGCCTTGTTCTTCACGTAAAGCTTCACCATTTTGAGCGTAAACAATAATCGCATCATCCAATGCTTTTTCCATAGGAATACTTCGTGACATGCCTGAACCGTCAGCACCTTCAGCCAATATCCATTTACCTTCAGGTTTAACACCTACTTCGG
Organism: Kangiella sp.; assembly: GCA_002733465.1. Lineage (GTDB taxonomy): Bacteria > Pseudomonadota > Gammaproteobacteria > Enterobacterales > Kangiellaceae. The sequence goes on along the minus strand of NVVT01000014.1, from coordinate 35,612 downwards.
CGAGTAACGTAGAAAGTCTGACGCCTGTCCATTCACAACAAGACAACATGCCATGAGTAAACTGTAAGCCTTCCATTTGAGGCGCTTTCCACTCCATACCGCCGTTTGCAGGGCATTCTAAGAAACTAATTTCGGTTACGCTTGGTAAGCGTTTTAATTGATCCATAGTAAAAATAAGAGGACGTTCAACTAATCCGTGAATGATCAAACGATGCTCATCAGGATTAATTGATGGCAAACCCCCATGATATCGCTCAAAGGCTAGGCCGTTAGGAGTGATAATGCCTTTCAATTTATGTAAAGGGGTCATGCTAATAGAGGAAACTTTATCAGGTGTTAACCAATCAACAGTACGTCGAATAACATCTTTTTCATACTTTGAAGGTTTGCCGTAAGGATGTGTCAATACTTCTTCGCCTAAGGTTCGGCTCCAAATAGGCACTGATGGGGGTAAGTTTGAACTACCGGCAATAGCCGCTCCAGCTCCAGCAAAAGCAACGCTTCCACCTACCATAGCCATTGCATTTTTTAGAAAACCTCTTCGCTCAACAATATTGAGTTGTTGGCTTTCCTTTTCCAATGTTTTAAGCAGTTGTTTTTCTTGTTGTTGACTAAAACCGTCCATTAAATGACTCCCCCTAGGAGTTGAGAGGCTTGTAGGTTAAWWAYWTCYACRAATCTCTAAGAGTTTATTCAATTAAATATAGTAGTMAWTATTGTAAAAAGAAAGAAGTTAGTATCTTTCTAAAGCTAATTGTTGACTATTTTTCTTATATTAGCAATTCATTATATTAGAGAAATATAACATAAAGAATTCAACAATATCAACAATATAATTAACGGTAAATTAGACTAGTGGTTAAAAGGTGGTGCTAATACCTCTAACGGCACGAAATAAAAGTTAAAATAAATAAGGACTTACCTTGACAGCCAATCAGTGAAACCTTAAAATTCGCGCCGGATTTGGGGCTATAGCTCAGCTGGGAGAGCGCAACACTGGCAGTGTTGAGGTCTGCGGTTCGATCCCGCATAGCTCCACCAAGTCCCCTTCGTCTAGAGGCCTAGGACACCGCCCTTTCACGGCGGTAACAGGGGTTCGAACCCCCTAGGGGACGCCATATTAAATTAAGTCGATACTTTTACGAGTATCGGCTTTTTTTATGTCCATGAAAGTCGGATCATCAGTAATTAAAATAGTTAGCATAGATAATAACGATGGTTTATTCCCAGCAATAAACTATTATCAGTGATAAAATGAAAGCATAAATGGAGAGAGTTTCATGTCCGATAATCAGACCTTAATTAAACCTCAGGATTTTATTGATAGTGTCGAAGGCGCTTTGCAATATATATCTTATTATCACCCTAAAGATTTTATTGATGCTTTATACAAGGCTTATTTAAAAGAAGAAAGTAAAGCCGCAAAAGATGCAATTGGTCAAATTCTGACCAATTCTAAAATGTGTGCGGAAGGTAAGCGTCCGGTTTGCCAAGACACTGGAATTGTCACCGCGTTTGTAAAAGTTGGAATGGATGTTCAATGGGATACTGATCTATCTGGCTCTCAACGAAACATTCAAGAACTTGTCGATGAAGGCGTTCGTAGAGCTTATGCTAATAAGGATAATACGCTTCGTGCATCAATTGTAAAAAATCCGCTAGGTCCTCGAATTAATACTAAAGACAACACGCCTTCAGTGGTACATGTTGAAATAGTTACTGGTAATAAAGTGGATGTGACCGTCGCAGCAAAAGGTGGCGGGTCCGAGAATAAAACCAAATTCGCTATGTTGAATCCAAATGATTCCGTAGTAGATTGGGTCTTAAAAACAGTCCCAACCATGGGGGCAGGTTGGTGTCCTCCTGGAATGCTCGGTTTGGGTATTGGTGGAACCGCAGAAAAAGCGATGGTAATGGCAAAGGAATCCTTAATGGATCCGGTTGATATACATGAACTGCAGGAAAAAGGTGCGGAGACTTCTGCTGAAAAACTAAGACTAGAGCTTCTTGAAAAGGTTAATCAACTCGGTATTGGCGCACAAGGTTTAGGTGGGTTAACTACAGTGATCGATATCAAAGTAAAAGATTGCCCAACCCACGCGGCTTCGTTACCCGTAGCAATGATCCCCAATTGTGCAGCTACCCGTCATGCACATTTTACCCTTGATGGAAGTGGCCCTACTTATCTAACACCACCGAGTTTATCTGACTGGCCAGAAATAGAAAAAAGCGACGAGTCATCGACTAAACAGGTTAATTTAGATGGTATTTCCCAAGAAGAAATTGAATCTTGGAATCCTGGTGATAATTTATTGTTGTCGGGAAAGATATTAACCGGACGAGATGCTGCCCATAAAAAGATAAAGGATATTATTGATAGTGGCAAGTCACTACCCGAGGGCGTCGATTTTGAGGGACGTTTTATATATTACGTAGGACCTGTTGATCCCGTTGGCGACGAAGTTGTTGGTCCGGCTGGCCCTACAACCTCAACCAGAATGGATAAATATTCGGACATGATGCTTCAACCTAAATCTAAAGGAGGTTTAGGATTGATGGGAATGATCGGTAAATCAGAACGCGGAGAAATCGCGCTTAAATCGATAAAAGAAAATAAGTCGGTTTATTTGATGGCAGTTGGCGGTGCAGCATATTTGGTTTCTAAGGCTATCAAAGCATCTAGAATAGTTGCTTTTGAAGAATTGGGAATGGAGGCAATTTATGAATTTACAGTGGAAGACATGCCAGTAACAGTTGCTGTGAATACATTAGGTGAATCGGTACATAAAACCGGGCCGGCGATTTGGAAAGTTAAAATCCAAGAAGCTAATCAACAATAAAGATAAATCAAAGATAAAAGATAAAATAATTTCACCACAGAGGACACAGAGGACACGGAGAAAAGAAGGGATAATACTTAAATTTTTTGATTTTCACTCTGTGTTCTCTGTGTCCTCTGTGGTACAAATTTTTTAGTTTTTAATATTATTATTTTGGGATAAATCTATTTATGAGTATTACCAGTGCAGGTGCGAAATTTAGACAGGTGATAGCGGAAAACAAGCCACTTCAAGTTGTAGGGACTATTAATGCTTTAACGGCTCATATGGCCAAAGAAGCGGGTCACAAAGCTATTTATCTTGCTGGTAGTGGTGTGGCTGCTAATTCTTTGGGTTTACCTGATTTAGGTATTAGTACAATCGATGACGTTTTGACCGATGTTAGACGTATCACCGATGTGTGTGATTTACCTTTATTGGTCGATGCGGATACTGGATTTGGTGGCGCTTTTAATATTGCTCGTACGGTTCGTTCTTTAACTAAATTTGGCGCTGCGGGTTGTCACATCGAAGATCAGGTGGCAGCTAAACGGTGTGGACATCGTCCTAATAAAGAAGTTGTTTCTTTAGAAGAAATGGTTGATAGGATCAAAATGGCGGTTGATGCGAGAACCGATGAAAGCTTTGTGATTATGGCAAGAACGGATGCTTTAGCTGTAGAAGGAATGCAGTCGGCACTCGACAGAATGCACGCTTGTATTGAAGCCGGTGCCGATATGATCTTCCCAGAAGCAATCACTAAGCTTGAACAATACAAGACACTTTCAGAAGAAATTAATGTGCCTTTTTTAGCGAACATTACCGAGTTTGGTCAAACGCCTCTTTTTTCGACTCCAGAATTGGCGGAAGTTGGCGTTGATATTGTTCTTTATTGTTGTGGTGCTTATCGAGCAATGAATAAAGGGGCTGAGTCATATTATCAAGCGTTAATTAATGATGGCCATCAGCGAAATATGATAGATAAAATGCAAACCAGAGAAGAATTATATTCTTATCTTAATTACCATCAGTTTGAGCAAAAACTGGATGAGCTATATACAGCGGAACAATCTATAAAAAACGAGGGAAAGTAATAATGAGCGATACAAAAACTAATGACACACCAATTCGTAAACCTAAAAAATCAGTAGCACTCTCTGGCGTTGTTGCTGGAAATACTGGACTTTGTTCAGTTGGTTTAAGTGGCAATGATTTAGCTTATTGCGGTTATGATATTTTAGACTTTGCAGAAAAAGCTGAATTCGAAGAGATCGCTCATTTATTAATTCATGGACGCTTACCTAATCAAGCTGAGCTAGTTAATTACAAACGCAAGTTAAGATCACTTCGCGGATTGCCATTAGTGGTTAAAGAAGTGCTTGAATCAATTCCAGCGGCTGCGCATCCAATGGATGTTTTAAGAACAGGTTGTTCTATTCTTGGAACCGTTTTACCAGAAAAAGATGGGCAGGCACCTGCAGATGCACGTGATATTTCTGATCGTTTACTAGCTTCTTTTGGATCAATGCTTCTTTATTGGTATCATTTTAGTCATAACGGCAGAACCATCGATGTAGAAACAGATGATGATTCTATTGGCGGACATTTTCTGCATATGCTTCACGGCGAAGCACCCAGCAAACAATGGGAAAAAGCCATGCATACTTCATTAATTTTATACGCAGAGCATGAGTTCAACGCATCAACATTTACTGGAAGAGTCATCGCTGGAACGGGTTCAGATATGTACTCAGCCGTATGCGGTGCAATTGGATCTTTACGCGGACCAAAACATGGTGGCGCAAACGAAGCCGCACTAGAAATTCAAAAGCGTTATGAAACTCCCGATGAAGCAGAAACCGATATTAAAGAACGTATGGCAAGAAAAGAAATCGTAATCGGTTTTGGTCATCCTGTTTACACCGTTTCAGATCCAAGAAATGTTGTGATTAAAAAAGTAGCGAAAGAACTGTCCGAAACTCAAGGCGATATGAACATGTATAACGTTGCTGAAAGATTAGAATCTGTGATGTGGAAAGAAAAGAAAATGTTTCCTAACCTAGATTGGTTCTCAGCGGTTTCATATAACATGATGGGAATTCCCACGGCGATGTTTACACCGATATTTGTTATATCAAGAATTACTGGTTGGGCTGCGCATATTATGGAGCAGAGAATAGATGGAAAAATTATTCGACCAAGTGCTAATTATATTGGACCGGATCCTAAAGAATGGGTTTCTATTGAGAATAGATAAAACGCTATGCGCTAAGCACCCTATAAATATATAGGGTGTTTTAGTTTTCCAAAAACGCCTCATAAACCAAAGAAATAATACTGCCATATTTCCCAGTCTCAAAAGTATCGCCGTTAAACTTTTTTCCTTCATCAGTCTCAATAATTTCTGTATGTTTTTTATTGGTCAACAAAACAATAATTAAATCATAAAAAGGATCAATAATAGTAACCGTACCAGTCCAACCTGTATGTCCAATTGCATAAGGGCTTGCATAAGGACCAAATTGCCATGCTCGTTCGCCATTGCCCGCTCTTCGCCATCCTAAGCCTTGAGTAATATCCAAAGCAACAGGTTTTGTGAATTGATCCATGTGGCTTTTATCAAATAAATTTACATCGCCATATCCACCTCTGTTTAACATTACACTAGCTAAAACAGCCACTTCTTTTGCGGTGGAAAATAAACCTGCATGGCCGGCTACGCCTTGCATTGAATAATAAGCTTTCTCATCGTGCACTTGACCATGCACCACGTCGGTTCTAATGTTTTCAAACGTTATTTCACCTGAACGGGTATTGCCGGCTAGCTCTGTTGCAGAAATATTTTTGAGTGAAATGTTTTTTTGTAATGGATTAAATAAAGTTTTGGTTAATCCCAAAGGCTGATAAATTTGCGTTTCTACATACTCATCTAAATTCATTCCTGTGATTCTTTCGATTAATGTGCCYAAYAATAAATAATCAATATCACTGTAGGTCGATTTTATTCCTCGGCCCATTACAAAAGGTACTTTGTTAATTAAAAGGTTTTGAGTTTTATTTTTATTCTGAGAAAAATATTCTTCACCAAATTTGTTTTCTGTTTTATCATGAAAATTGACAACCGGCGGATAGCCAGCACTGTGACTTAACAAGTCACTCACTAAACGAGAATCTCTTCCACTTCCTTGGTATTCTTTTATGTAATGATTTATTGGTAAATTAACATTAAGTTTTCCTTCGGAGGATAGTTTCATAAGCGCATAATTGGTTGCGTACATTTTTGTGTTAGATGCTAAATCAAATAAGGTTGAAACATTCATTTTTGTTGGATTCGAAAGAGTTGTGGCATCACTCGCAAATCGTTTACTATAACCATAAGCCGACTCTTTAATTATTTTTCCTTTACGAGCTATCAGTAATGTTGCACCGGGAAAACCTTTCTCTATTTCTTGATTAATGAGAAAGTCAATTTTGGAAAGCTTCTTATTTGAAAAACCGACAGAGGATGCTTTTCCTTTTATCAATTTTGGAAAGGGGATATCAACTTCTATCTGAGAGTTTTTAGGCGAAACATCAAACACTTTAATTGTATTGTTTCCGTCTCTGGTTAAATTAGATATATCAATGGTTAACCACAAAGCTTCTTTGGAAGGGTTTAGTAATTTCAAGTTTTTACTAATAACTTGTTGACCATTAATGAAAATTTTAGCAGATGTTGCTCCCAGGCTTCGTACTTTTATTTGACCTTGATTTTTGTAACTCTTAAAAAACGTACGGTCATTGATAAGTTCTCTATTACTCGGATTGTCGTTTGGAAAAATACCGTTTATTTGCCCCGTTAAACGTGTTGGTTTTGGTAGAGCATGAGCGCTATTTTCAATTTCGTAGCGAACTAACAGTTTTTCTAAATGAGAGGAGCGATATTTTTCTATTAACGCAAACAGTGGAGCAACAGTACGATTATTCGAGTGCCCATTTGTTTGCCAGGAGGTGAAATGCATTTGAAAAACTGTTAACGCATTGATGGTTGATGAATCTAAAATGCCTGTTTCAATAACGCCGTAACCATAAACTCTAAGTGCCGCCTGAATAAGGCTAATAGAGGGTTTGTTTTTTTGAAATAACTGCCAATATTTTTCTGAAGTTTCGGTTTCATACCATGCACCAATTCCTTCTTTATAAAGTTGATGCCACGGAAATTGAGGGCCCGGATCGGTTCGTCTATTTGGCGTGATATCGGCATGACCTATAATTCTTTCCGGCGTAATTTCAGGGTTGCTTTTTTGGATCTGTTTGATCAGTTTAATCAAGGTACTTATTTGTTTTGGATCAAATTCAGGATAAAAACAAGAGCGTTGCTCCGATGCATGTTGATTAAATTTCTGAGTGTTTGTTTGAGCTGTGTCAATTTTAAATGTTTCTTTAACGCAAGGCGCTTTATAAACAAGTTCAATTCCAATAGATTGATCGTTGAGATTGTTTTGTCCTTGCCAATAGCTTCTACCAGCATGCCAAGCGCGTTTTGATTCTTTCACTAGTTGGACTGCTTTTATTTCTCCATTGTAAGTCGGATCATTTGATTCGGGAATCAGGTAATGCGCACTAACACTATCTTTTGCGGTTAAAACTCGGACTGATTCTGAATAATCAATGGTGGTGTAATGAATGACTAGGTATCGGATCCTGTCGTTATAATTATTCGAGGTGATTTCATTGATTGAAAGTTTGTTACAGCTAGTTATTAACAAGATAAAAAATAACGCTAGTCTGTGATAAACGATTGCTTTCATAAATTTAAATCTTTGATCAATATTATTGAATAGCATTCTACACGAGTTTTAGCCTACTCGACATCAATCATTAATAATAAATTCAGGAAAAAGAATGAGTTAGGAATAAAAAATTATGTATTCTTTGAATTGGAATGAATTTGTGAATAATAAATCGTTAATCTACTATTTTATTGTTGGGATCTGGCTGTTTTGTATCAGCTTCTGCAATAATAGTTTCTGAAGGCTTTAACTCCATCGGATCGCTTGGTTGCTCATCAGGTAAATCCTGGTTCTCTTCATCTTGCCAAACTAGTACATCATAATATCGACGAATATTGTCAACGTAGTGGACAGGTTCGCTACCTCTAGCGTAGCCATATTTGGTGCTTTTATACCACTTACTCTTTTGTAAAAGCGGCAAGCGCTCTTTAACATCAGCCCATTTGTCTGGATCAGCTCCTTGTTTTTGAGTAATGATTCTGGCGTCTTCTACATGTCCCCAACCTACATTATAACCGGCTAGCGCAAACCAAGTTTTATCGGGTTCTGGAATTCGTTTAGGTACACGTGAAAGTACCTTCCTCAAATACTTTGCTCCTCCAATGATGCTTTGTTCTGGGTCGAGGCGATTGGTAATACCGAGTTGTTTTGCCGTTCTAAGGGTTAGCATCATCATGCCTCGTACGCCGGTTGCAGACTTTGCGTTAGGTTTCCAATGCGACTCTTGGTAAGAAACGGCAGCTAACAAGCGCCAGTCTATGTCATCTGCGGCGGACTCAACGAACCAATCCTTGTATTTTTCTAGCTTTTGATCCGTGGCTTGGTGGAATTTTCTGGCGCCGACGTAATCAAACTTTTCTAAGTGGCCGTAGTATTTTTCATTTAAATGAGCAATGTTACCTAACGCTTTTTGTTCCCCGAAAAACTCGATGGATTTTGTAAATAGTCCATAATCATCGGTCAACGAAAAGGCCCATGCAAGTCCTTGAGGTTCACCTAACGTAAAAGCAACCGCAAGTTCTGGGTGAAAACGTCGGTTAAGATCAAGTTCGGTGGAATCAACAATCGTGTAATCAATGGTTTCGTCCAACACCATCATTAATAATTCTTCAGCCGTTTGAGAGTTTGTTTCTGACCAATGAAGATTTGGATGGGTTTTCTTCAATTCTAAAAGCTCTTGAGCATAGGATGAATGTGCGACAACTCTAAGTTCCCCATTAAGTTGCTCAATATTTCTAGGCCATTTCTTTCCTTGCTTAAAGACTAATTTAGTCGTGATAATTTGATACGCTGGTGCAAACCGTAATTGTTTTTCTCTTTCTTTAGTGATTGTCAAACCAGCGGCCGCAAGATCGACTTCACCTGAACTGACTGCTTCAATAATCTTTTTAAGATCGTCTTCTATGATAAATTCGGCTTTAACGCCGAGAGACTTGGCGAAAGCCTCCGCTAATTCAAACTCCACTCCAGCGGTACCATCGGAACTTTCATAATAGGTTGCAGGGCTGTTACGTGTGATAACTTTTAAAACACCGCGTTTTTTGATTTGCTCTAAATGCGGAAGAGTCGGTTCGCTACAAGAAAACAATGAAAAAATCAGTGCTAAGCATGTGAAACGAGAAATATGTTTAATCAACGAAACGTAAGACAGGTGATATTTTGGATAAACAGAACGTTTATTCCTATAACATAAATTTGTACGATCAAGAATTACAGAATTGAAAATGTTTAAATGTGCAACTAGGTATTGCGTAACTTGTTGTATTTTCACTCTATTTTTCATAATGTATTAAACCCATTTAAAAATGTAATAATATCCATATCTGTTTATACAATGCCAAAATAAGAAAAAAAGGAGGACAAAATGCCTCAGTTTTAGTTTGTGAAATTCGCTTTATAAATTAGTGTTTTATTATCAATAAGTTACCTGAATGCGGTATGAATTTGCTGTTAATATATTGTCCATTATGAGTGCATAGTTCACATTTTACAAGTTGAAGAGACTATTAATGGTGTGAAAAATGAACAATATAAAGCATTAAATGAGCATAAAAAACTTAAATTATGGGCTTTAATAACGTATCATTGCGCCTCAAAATTAGGCTCGATTTTGCTGGTTGCTAGTGCTTAATCTGCTTCTGGCTAATGTGTTATTAGTTAATTTAACTGAGTAAAGATATATGCTTATTCTTCGTGGTGCTCCGGCGTTGTCTGCTTTTAGAATGCAAAAATTCCTTAAAGCTGGCAAGCAACTTGTGCCTAATTTAGGTCAAGTCTATGCAGAATACGTTCATTTTGCCGATCTCAAGCGCTCTCTGTCCGATACTAATCATGATTCTCTTATAAAACTCCTAAAATATGGCTCTATAAAGGACGTAAAGGAAACTAAGGGAGCATTTGCGCTAGTTGTACCTAGAACCGGTACTATTTCTCCGTGGTCGTCAAAAGCTACCGATATTGTGCGTAACTGTAATATTGAGGAAGTGAATCGAATTGAAAGAGGAACTAGCTGGTATGTTCAAGATACTGATGGAAATCCTCTGACTGAAGAGCAAATGGATTTACTTAAACCGATCTTACATGATCGCATGATGGAAGTGGTTTATCCTGCTTTACAAAATGCCGAGGTTTTATTCGAAGCGCAACAACCTAAAGAGTTCAATCGTGTTGATACGCTTAAAGGTGGAACTGAAGCGTTAAAAGTTGCGAATGTTAATTTAGGTTTGGCGTTAGCGGATGACGAGATTGTTTATTTGGTAGAGCGCTTTGCAGAGCTAGAAAGAAATCCTACAGATGTAGAGTTAATGATGTTTGCTCAAGCAAACTCTGAGCATTGTCGCCACAAAATATTTAATGCCACATGGACAATTGACGGTGAGAAAATGCCAAATACTCTTTTCGGCATGATCAGAAATACACATCGAATATCTCCGGAGGGTGTTTTGTCTGCTTACAGTGATAATGCTGCTGTATTTGAAGGATGGTCTCAACCTCGACTTTGGGCTGAACCAGGCTATGAAAAAAGCGCCAAAGAACTAGATGGAACAAACAAAATTTCGACTGGTTTGGCTAATTCAGATGATGAATTGTTAGGAAACCATCCCGGGGAATATCAATACCATTATGAAGCAATCCACGTTTTAATTAAGGTTGAGACACATAATCATCCGACCGCTATTTCACCTTTTCCTGGAGCTGCTACTGGCTCTGGCGGTGAAATTAGAGATGAAGGAGCAACAGGCCGAGGTGGTAAGCCTAAAGCTGGATTAAGCGGTTTTAGTGTTTCTAACCTGCGAATACCTGGATTTGAACAAACTTGGGAAACGAATCAAGGAGAAGAAGAATTTAATAACAGTTATGGCAAACCTGATCGTATTGTTTCTGCTTTAGATATAATGACTGAAGGTCCTCTTGGCGGAGCAGCATTTAATAATGAATTTGGTCGTCCCAATTTATGTGGTTATTTTAGAACCTATGAGCAAAGTGTTGAGTTTGAATATGGCACTCAAATGCGCGGTTATCATAAACCGATTATGATCGCGGGTGGAATGGGTAATATACGCGACCAACATGTACAGAAAGCGGAAATAAAGCCAGGTTATCATGTCATCGTACTCGGTGGACCGGCAATGTTAATTGGTTTAGGCGGTGGGGCAGCATCTTCCATGGCGTCCGGTAGCAGTGAAGAATCCTTAGATTTTGCATCGGTACAACGAGAAAATCCTGAAATGGAAAGGCGTTGCCAAGAAGTCATTGATACCTGTTGGGCTATGGGGGAAAACAACCCAATTGCTTTTATCCATGATATTGGTGCTGGTGGACTCTCTAACGCTGTACCTGAACTAGTTCATGATGGTGGCAGAGGTGGTTCATTTGAACTACGACGAGTGCCTAATGATGAGCCAGGCATGAGCCCTGTCGAAATATGGTGTAATGAGTCTCAAGAGCGATACATGATCGCTGTTGCGCCTGAATATAAAGATGTTTTTGAGAGTATTTGTGAGCGTGAAAGATGCCCTTTTGCCATTTTAGGTAAAGCAACTGAAGAGCTTCATCTAACATTAAGCGATGAGCATTTTGATAATAAGCCGGTTGATTTACCTATGGATGTTTTATTTGGTAAAGCACCTAAAATGCACCGTACCGTTACATCTAGTAAAGCCATTAAGCAGTCGCTCAACATTACTGATTCAATTGATGAAGTCACTAATAGAGTTCTAAGTTTACCTTGTGTCGCTGATAAGACTTTCTTGATTACGATTGGCGATAGGACAGTCGGTGGTTTGTCTCATAGAGATCAAATGGTAGGCCCTTGGCAAGTACCGGTTGCCGATTGTGCTGTTACCGCATCCAGTTTATGTAGTTTTACCGGTGAATCAATGGCAATGGGTGAGCGTACACCAATAGCCAACTTGAATTACGCAGCATCGGCTCGTATGGCAGTTGCTGAGTCTATTACTAATATTGCAGCATCAAAAATTGAAGATATTGGAAAAATTAAATTATCCGCCAATTGGATGGCTGCTTGCGGTGCAGAAGGCGAAGACGCTGGTTTGTATGAAGCAGTTGAAGCCATCGGAATGGAATTATGCCCTGCTTTAGGCATTGCTATTCCCGTTGGTAAAGACTCAATGTCAATGCAGACCGCTTGGCAAGAAAAAGGTGAAGAGCAATCGAAAAAGGTGGTTTCACCTTTATCTTTGATTATCACCGCATTTGCGCCTGTCGAAGATATTCGAAAAACCTTAACCCCTCAATTAAAAACGGATATTGAAAGTGAGTTAATTCTTATCGATTTAGGGCAAGGTAAAAATCGGCTCGGAGCAACAGCACTCGCTCAGGTTTATAATCAGGTTGGCGATTCAACCGCTGATTTAGAGTCTGCAGATATGTTAAAAGGTTTCTTCAATGCTATACAGTCTCTCAACCAATCAGATTTGATCCATGCTTATCATGATCGCTCGGATGGCGGATTGTTAACGACATTAGTTGAAATGGCTTTTGCAGGTCATTGTGGTTTATATATTAATTTAGAAGGTTTGTCTAATAATGCGTTAGAAGTGCTGTTTAACGAAGAGTTGGGAGCGGTAATACAGATTGAAAAATCTAAAATGGAGGAGGTTCTGACTTGTTTAAAAACTAACGGTTTAAATGATTTAGTTTATAAAGTTGGTCACATTTCGAAGAATAAAAATATTTCGATCAATCATGGAAAACAAAATTGGCTTTCTCGCTCTTTAATGGATTTAAGAGCGGTTTGGTCAGAAACAACCCATCAAATGCAAATACGCAGAGATAACCCCGAAACAGCTAATCAAGAAAAGCTAACGAGATTAGATGAAAATAATCCAGGTATTTGCCCTGAGCTAACGTTTGACCCAAGTGACGATATTGCTAACTCATTTTTATCTTTAACCAATAAACCTAAAGTGGCTATTTTGAGAGAGCAGGGGGTTAATAGTCATTTAGAAATGGCTGCTGTATTTATAAAGGCCGGATTTAATGCGATAGATGTTCATATGAGCGATTTGATGAGTGGAAGACGTCACTTAAATGAATTTAAAGGCTTAGTTGCTTGTGGTGGTTTCTCCTATGGAGATGTGTTGGGCGCTGGGGAAGGTTGGGCAAAGTCTATTTTGTTTAATAGCGAATTAAAACAAATGTTTGGCGACTTTTTTGCACGTGAAGATAGTTTTTCTCTTGGGATCTGTAATGGTTGCCAAATGATGTCAAATTTAAGAGAAATTATTCCCGGAAGTGATCATTGGCCACATTTTGTCAGAAATAAATCGGAGCAGTTTGAAGCGAGATTCTCAATGGTTGAAGTCTCCGCTAGCCCGTCAATATTTTTGAAAGGCATGGAAGGCTCTAAAATACCAATCGCTATATCTCACGGCGARGGTCGTGCAGAATTTAAAARWGAWTCTCAAATTAAAGAGTGCGATGARTCWGGSCTTGTTTTTGCKAGATTTATWGATAATTAYGGCAAAGTCAGTGAACAGTATCCAAGTAATCCAAATGGYTCTCCAAAYGGAATYACRGGGTTAACRACGRAAGATGGRAAAGTCACYATAATGATGCCTCATCCAGAGCGGGTGGCAAGAAGCGTACAAAACTCCTATGCGGATAGTCAATGGGGTGAAGATGGACCATGGACTAGAATGTTTAGAAATGCTCGGGTGTGGGTTGGTTAATGATTAAAGGTTAAAAATAAAATAGTTATATTAAATTCGTTTATTAGTCGATTATGTAAAATGGTAAAACTACCATTGATCATTGACTAAACTGAAGAGTAAGATTGCTAAAGTTTCCAATTGATTCAATTTTCGGTTGGTGAATCTTGATTTTAGATTAGTTAATATATTTTGGGGCGGGGGATATGGAAAATCAGATTAAATCACTTAGTGATAATGAGTTTAATCAATTAAACACCTCTCTTTCTATAGAAGATTCCAATAAACTTTTAATTATTCAACAGCAAATTCTCGAATTAACCATCACAGGTAGTGATTACCAATCAACCCTAGATAAGCTTTGTACATTAGTTGACGGCGCATTGGCGTCTTTATTGGTAAAGGATACAAACAGTGAATGTTTATACATTCGATCCGCGCCAAATATGTGTGATGAAGCTATATCTCAATTAAATGGTTTAGAGCCTTCAGAAAAAGCGGGTTCTTGTGGAACAGCGGTTTTCAAAAAGGAACCACAATTTGTTTTTGACACTTTAAATGATGAGAGATGGTCGGGTTTTCATTCATATATTAAGGAATTTAGTGTTTTTGCTTGTTGGTCGGTACCAATTTTTGATCGGCAAAAAAGGGTCGTAGGTTCAGTTGCTTTATCGAGCTATGAAACAAGAGAGCCGAATGAATTTCAAAAGGGCGTATTATTTACTGCTTCTAAATTAATAAGCCTTATTTTAATACGCGAAAAAGAAGATCAAACGCTTTACCATTCAGCTCATTATGATGCGCTAACTAATCTTGCCAATCGAACACTGTTTAAAATTCGATTTGAGCATGCCGTGGCTCGTGCTAATCGAAATCAAACACCGTTAGCCATTTTCTTTATGGATCTTGATGGATTTAAAGCTATTAATGATCAACATGGTCATGATGTGGGTGATAAGATTTTAGTCAAAGTGTCTAATCGACTTTCGAATTGCATTAGACGAGAAGATTCTTTAGCAAGGTTTGGTGGCGATGAATTTGTATTGTTAGTCGAGGACTCAGAAGATGAATTAGAAACAATAGCCAATAAAATAGTTAAAAGTTGTAGAGAACCTATTATAATAGACGAAGGCGTTTTTTCTGCTGAATTAAGTATTGGAATTAGTCGTTATCCGGAGCATGGTCTTATCGCCAAAGATTTAATTAGAAATGCCGATATCGCGATGTATCAATCAAAACAAGCTGAAGATAAAAAATATCATTTTTTTAGTGAGTGAACAATTTGTTAAAAAGAAAAAACTCAACATTACTAAGAAACAAACTTGCGCCAGTGATTGCAGAAGTGTTTGGATATTTTTCTTTACTCTATACTCAAGAAGCTGAAGAGTTAGTTGGTAACGAGATATTAATTCGTAATCAAATAACATTGTTTGACGAATTAAGTCAGCAAGATAATATTTCATCGAATCCAAAAAATGATAATCTTAAACTACAATGCAAATATGAAGAGTTACCTATTTCCTCAGATTCCATCGATTTAATTCTAATGCCAGAAGTCCTACAAATAAGCCATTTCCCTCATCAAGTATTACGAGAGGTTGAACGAGTTTTGATACCCGAAGGAACTATTATTTTGATTATTAATAATCCTATAGGCATGACAGCATTAAAGAAAAAATTTACTAATATTTTAAGTAAGTTGACAATACTCATTAAGACTGGAAGTCTACCTAAAAATATAAATCAACATTGGTTTAGTTTAGGGCCTCGGAGAATTAAGGATTGGCTTAATCTCTTGGGTATTGAAACAACGAGTCAGATTTCTGTTTGTTACGACTTAGTTAATCAATCAAAAAAACGGTCATCTTTTTTGAACCTTAAAAACAAAACAAAACAGTTTTTTTCTAGAACGTTTGCCGATCAAATCATTATTGTAGGAAAGAAAAAGGTTTCTACTTTAACTCCGATCAGACCAAGCTGGCGAAGAAATAAAAGATTTTCTCGTCCCCGCTTTGCTGAGCCATCGGTACAACAACATGCTGAATCTTGTTTGATAAAAATAACAAAATAAATTAATATTTATCGATTAATTCTAATCAACTAATTCCAATCAAATGTAAAGGAACAATCTTTGAGTACAATTGAAATATATACAGACGGCGCGTGTAGAGGAAACCCTGGCCCTGGTGGATGGGGGGCTTGGTTAATTGCAGGGAAACATAAAAAGGAGTTGTTTGGCGGCGAACTGGATACGACCAATAACCGCATGGAGTTGATGGCAGCTATAAAAGCATTAAGTGCTTTAAAATCCGCAAGTGTTGTTACCTTAACCACTGACTCACAATATGTCAGAAAAGGCATTACGGAATGGCTGGCGGGGTGGAAACTAAAAGGTTGGAAAAATTCACAAAAAAAACCGGTGAAAAATTCTGATCTTTGGAAATTATTAGATGAACAAAACCAGCGACATAAAGTTGATTGGCAATGGGTGAAAGGGCATAGCGGTCATCCAGGAAATGAAAAAGCTGATGAGTTGGCTAATAAAGGAATTGATTCGATTCTTTAGAAAAAAATTTATTGAAATAAAAAATGAAAACAAAAGTAATTTAACCACAGAGGACACAGAGAAAGGTTACCGCTTAAAATAAAGCTGAAATCTATCATTTTCTTTGTACTCTCTGTGCCTCTGTGCCTCTGTGGTGAAAAGTATTATAGGGTTTTAAATAATTATGCGTCAAATAATATTAGATACAGAAACAACAGGTTTAGAACCTACTCAAGGTCATAAGATTATTGAGATTGGTTGCGTGGAAATGGTCAACCGACGTCTAACCGGTAAACACTTCCATGTTTATATCAATCCACAAAGAGAAATTGACGATGGTGCAATGGAAGTTCATGGAATCACCAATGAATTTTTACAAGACAAGCCTTTATTTAAAGATATAGCTAAAGAATTTTTAGAGTATGTAAAAGATGCCGAGTTAATTATTCACAATGCTCCATTTGATATTGGGTTTTTAAATAGTGAATTGAAATATTTGCAAGAAGATTTAGGATTGATGGCTGACTATTGTTCTGTGTTGGATACCTTAGTTTTGGCTAGACAAATGCATCCTGGACAAAAAAATAGTTTGGATGCTTTATGTAAAAGATATTTTATTGATAATAGTCACCGTGAACTTCATGGCGCATTATTAGATTCGGAAATTTTAGCCGAAGTTTACTTAGGTATGACCGGTGGGCAATCTGATCTAACGCTCACCCATAAACAAGACTATTTAACGGTGGGGAGAGATGATGGAGGTATTAGAAGATTGCCTGAGAATAGGCAACCATTTAAGGTGATTTCAGTGAATGAATCAGAACTCACCGCTCATCAAGAATATTTGAAAGATATTTCAAAAGAGTGCGGGCGAGAGATTCTTTGGCAGTAAAGTTTTTTGACCTTATATATTAGATCTTATATATAGCTATCCATTAATCGTACCACTAACGATAGGTTCAAAAGCAGTTAAACTATCCTGCAATACAGAATTCCCGAGACCATGAGTTGGGAATAAACCGGTAAAGTTTTCTTGGTCTCCGTGTAATGCCATATAGTTTAATAGAACAGTTTCAACTAGTAAGTTAGGGTTGTTAGCCGCAGGAGATGAAGCTGTTTCAACTGAAGCATCAGAGCGAACGTAACCGATCTGTTGATGAATTGCTTGCTCATCTGCTGTAGCACCAATTAGGTTTGGCCGAGTAGTTGGGTTATAAACCATAAAGAAAGAACTCGCCGTTCCAGAATTATCTCCAGTCCATACACCTTTCCCTCCACCATTAACGCTTTCATCAATCATTCCGTTACTAAATACCGAACCATCACTAAAGACATAAACCATTAATGGAACACCAACTTTTGCAGCATATTCTAAACAGGCACCAATACATCGTCCTGCTCGTTCATCTCTAAGTTCTCCGGTAGAACGATCGCCAGTATGATAATCGAATCCACCCATTGTGACAGTTCCTGCGCCAGCAAAACCATTGACAACTAGTTTCATTACAGCTGCGGTTTTTCTAAACTCGCCATCGCCATCAAATTCCGCTTGAGTAAAAATACCTGTGTCACCAACAATATCTGCGTCGATAGCCGGATTTAATGTGGTTGGATCGCCAAATCGATCAGCTAAATCGGCACTTTTTATATAACCACATTTAACCAGTTCTTTAATCACTTCATCGGTTGATACATTGGTATTAACCGCATTCATTTTTTTATCAGAAATTCTATAAACAGCTTCCATAACGCTAACCGCATCATCTTGACTTAACAAACCAACCAGGTCGCCTATATCTACTAAACCAGTTACGTCACTCGGACGATCAACCTTAGTGGGTCGTATGGTTAAATCAATCATAGATGCTGGCGACATTGAATTACCACCTGAATCACTATTTCGAGATCCAATAAGTGTCAGTAAAGAACCATCGGCACCAATTTTATTAATTCCGTACATCGGATTATGTGGGTTATTACCTGTGTCATTGTCTGAACGAGCTGGAATTATTGCDCCTGCBGTTGTDAGHGCBGTAGCHGBMGTABHACTTTGTTGTATACCTCTTAACATAGCGCTATCACTATGAAAGGCTAAACCATAATCATTATTGATAAAAGTTGAGACACCTGTTTGAGCATTCACTAGTGAAGGAATTCGATCTCCGGGTAATCCCAACATGCTATAACCGGCTGAAGAAATAAAATCGAGTTGACCGCCTTGACCTCCCGTTAATACATTTGAGCCAGCAATGTTTGCTCCGCCCGCAAGATCAAAACAAATAAAAGGAATTTTTCCAGCGCCTTGTACTGCGATACCGCAAGCGTCTTTAAGAGCTTCAATATCGGGAGAAAGTGCGGCATGAGCTTTTTGAGGATTTGCAAAAAGGCCCATGATGGATGGAGCCATCACGCTGGCGGTTCCACCAATCAATCCCTGTGATACAAAATCTCTTCTGGTAATCGGACGTTTATGTGCTCCATGCAGTAAAGGAGTATTAACGTCTAAATGATTTTTTCTGGTTTTAGTTCTCATTGAATTTAGTCTCATCATTTAACTCCTATTGTACAAGCATTGTAGCGTTGGCGATGGTTGCCGCACAAACAGCTTTCACAACAGTATTGGTTTTTTCGGCATCACAACTTGCACCGCAGGTTGTTAATTTGTCAATTAGGCTATTGAGTTCAGTTTTAACATCGACATCTGTTGGTTGAGAAGATAAATTGCTTCCCATAGCATTGAGCAAAAGAGGATCTAAAATTTGATCGCGTTTTGCTGTGCTATCAAAAGCAACATTCGCACCAGACGTAAAATCAAAACCTGAGAAGTAACTGGCCTTCGCGGAAGAATCTTCAACCAACGCGCTACAATATTCAATCGATAATTGAGTGATCCCCATTTGTTGAGAGGATACAAAAATATCGATATCGGTTAACGTTGGCATTTGCTGTTTAACTGTATTGTAGGTCGTTTGCACATCAACATTATTCATTGGTATTCCTGTGATTTTAGACATCGTCGCATTAATTTCAGCAAAATTGCGTAAACCAATTTCAGGTCGCTCATCCAAATCAACTGGAATCGCTGGCGGTGGAGGAGGAGGCTCTACAAAGATATTTTCTTGACCGTTAATTTTTTCAAAGGTAAGAAAGAACTCGTCGGATGAAGGTCCTTTTTCCAAATTGATAACGGTACCAAGGCGAGATAACAATTGCCCTGTATCACTTGAATAAGTTGAACTGCCAACGGTAGATATTAAATTTTTAAACGCTTGGCCAGTGATCGCTTCTTTGCCATTAATAGCAATACGAATTTTTTCTATATCTAAATTGTCAGGGATAGTCGCTGAATTTAAATTGACATAAGTAGGCTCACTAAATAAATACCCGTAACTGTCAAATTGACTTACTTCGTACATCACAAAAGAGTCAGCATCATTGACTAAATGAGAAATACTAAATAATAGAAAGAACTTTTCGCCAACACCAACATCAAAATTTTGAACAATTTGCTCTTGCGTCAACGCTCTATTATGGATAACAACCATTCTAAACGTACCTGCAAACAGCCGACTACCATCTGCTTCATTGCCTAGAACAAAAGCATAAGTATCATTCCAATCGATTAACGTACCACCGGTTTCGACATCTTCCGAGGCGACCAAAATGCCATTGACGAATACTTTTTTACCATCTGTTGGGCTAAAAGTAGCGACAACATGTTGTAATGATGTTTGTAAAACTTCATCTGCGTCAGGTGTAGAAATAAATGGACCGCCATTTTGATCGGTTTCACTACTGCGATTTGAAAAATTGTAATTATATAAAGTTTGACCCAATGTGAAATTTCGATCCAGAGTGCCTGCTGAATAACTAACAATACCAGCGGGACCTTCCTGCGTTACATTTGATGGAACAACCCATGCTTCAATTGAGTATTCTCCCGTTGAGGTAATCTGATCATGTATCTTTTTACTGCTTCCGGTACTACCTTGAGCTTTACCGTCAACAATTTGTACGCCCCAACCACCAACCCAATTATAACTTCCACTTAACGTTAAATTGATGGCGGGTTCGACACCGCTTGTATCAAATGCGACATTTCCAGAACCAGTTTTGAAATTCCAAACGGCGATTGCGTTAGGCTCATATCGACCACCACCGCTAGCGACAATACCATCGGTTAATAACAAGGCTTTACTTTTGAGTAAATTAGGGTCAACTTCAGTAAGAGCTATATCTTCGGCAAAATTTTCGATTGCGGTTTGCATCTCGGCGGCGTTGGCTGGACAATCTCCCCAGCAGTTGTGTTGTTCTTCTAAAAGCCGTATTACGAAGCGAGAGTTTGCTGGTGTGTCGAGATCAATTTTTGCTTTTGCCGCTTCATAAGCTGCATCTGGATCGGTTGCAGCAAAAAATGGGGATACTGAACTAGGAGAGGATTCTATATGACAATTAACACATCGTGCCGTTAGTATTGGATGAATCGTTTGTGCAAACAAATCGGAATCAGATGGAAATGTTTTACTATCTCCTGGATCTTTTATAGGGGGTTCTTCAAGAACGATGGTTGCGCTACTTTCTGCGGCATCTCCTGCCCATGCAGTAATATAACTGGTAATTGTGTCTCCACATGCCGAATCACTGCTTAACCAGCAGTTGTGACCGGCTGCAACTTTTGTCACCATCAATGAGTCTTTTGGCGAGGATAAATCAATAATCTTATTTGCTTCACCATAGGCATCATTAATGTCTTCTAAATTCACAAAATCAGGTAGTTGACCTATACCATGACACTGACCACAGCGATTGGATGGTGATAGATTATCCCATACGCTTATTTTAAAAGATTGAACATCGTCGGTCGAAGCCGCAGGTCCTGCATAACCTGAAGTTGGAGTTGTTTCTTGACTAGGGTTATCTTCAATTTCTGCTCCGCCTTTAGAACAAGCTGAAAGAAATACGAGTGATAAAGACGCCAAAAGAGAAAGTGAAGCTAGGCGACTGAAACAAAGAGTGGCAGCGAATTTAGTAGTCTGTTTAATCATTGAGTTTACAGTTGAATTAGTCATTACTATTCTCCCATACAATATACGGCGGATTCAGCAAATGTTCTTTTTAGCTGAAAACTATTGGTCATTAGAGAATCGATCATAGTGCTTACCTGAGTCCTATCAGCATCGTTTCCTGGTTTTCTAAGGCAGACGTTTTCAAATACTTTTTCGACCTGACACTGAGAAAATTTTGCGCTGTATGCAAGCTCTCGCCCCATTGATTTAGCGCCATTACCTGATCCCGGTAGCGAATCATCCCAGCCGATATTGGCGTTTTGTCCCTGTCGCCAATAGTTATTCCAATTATCATTTTCGGTGATATATCCGTAAGGAAAATTAGCGCCGTTGATATGATATTTGGCCTGCACACGAGTTCCTGTTGTTGCATCGGTTGCGCCTTGAGAGTTATAAACAAGTTGACCATTTTCTGCATCTGGATCAGTGGCTACATCATATTCATAGTTATAGTAGGCAAAACTTTGGATCATCGGATCCATTCCAGCGTGACATCCATAACATGAATTATTAAATATTCGGCTATCACCGCCAGGACTTCTTGATACATCTTGCCTGATTCTATCAGCAGCTCTCGATATATCTTTTAAAGGTTCTAAATCGCCACATAAATGGTTTATTAGTGTGAATCTGAATTGTGCTCGGTTAGTACCGTCTATTAAGAATGCTTTTGCGGCTGCTCTTGTTGTTAAAACACCGGCTGTTGCTTCGGCCTCCAATCCTGTCACACTGGTTTGGGTACCTTCTTGTAAAACAACTTTTAGATCTGAGAAGTTATCATCCATTGATTGGTAGTGATTGTTATTAGTATTTGAATAACTGGGCAATCCGCTTTCATTACCGGTGTAAATAATATTACCAGTTAGCATTTCTCTAATGTCGGTATCATCTCTAACAATACCAATGAATGTCGCGCTGTAATCATTTAAAGGCGCGAAAACTGTTTGCGCTTCATTAGTCCACGGTGTTGCCATATTCTTAAGAGTGGTTCGGTAAAAATCTGAATGTTCCATTGCTGTATAGGCTGCCGCGTTTGCATCGTTTGCTATGATGCTGGCTTCCATACTATTTAAAACGGTTTCTGAAGGCGGAACTCCCGCGAGTCGATCGTGAATTCTTTTAGCTTGTTCTCGAGGGCCGGCGCTAACAGAAAATAAAGAGGATACAGATAGTGTCGCTAAACATAGGAGTCCGATTTTTAAACTAAGCTTTTTCTTTGTTCTAATTCGCTCTCTATATGACCGCGCAATTTGTTTATTATTTGAAATCATTTTCATATGTACTTCCTATCTTTTTCAGATTACTTCGCTTTCTTGACTTGCTTGGATTACATTCTTGCTTTTAGCTTATATCAAATAAATTTAACTTTTCGTGAAACTTCGCACAGAAAAGCATAAAGCACTATTTATTAATGTTTTTCAGATAAGCGGTTCTTTTTACGTTTATTCGGTTAAGGCTCTCAATTTAGTTTTAATTAATATCAATTTATAAATCCCATTTGTTAAATAGTTTGCATAATTTTCCAAAAAATTAACTATAGTAATAGAAATGGTTCGGACTAGTTTTGGAATTTTGAATTAATATTTAATATTTGAACAAACATGGTTTAAATTGATATCGGCATTATTTTGAAAAGCTTGATTTAACTTTTTATTGTTCAGACTTAATTAGTAATACDHATBARVNAATCBTTTATWAATTTGAATTAAAGTGAATAGATTTAAGAATTATGAAAAAGTTTATTAGTATTACAGTTTTAATGAGTGTTTTAATGCTTTCTGCTTGCGTCAGTGAGGATGGAACATTAGTTGCCGGTGGACAAGAGCCAGATCCAGTCGTGATTGATTTACCGATTGCTTATGTTAAAAGACCTTTGCCAGTCGAAGATGATGGTAATGGTAATCTTCAACCGGTACCGGTTAATTTGCGCGAACCGATTTCCTTTATGGCGGGAGCCTCTTTATTTATTAGAAATCGAGCGTCTGCGACCGCTGAAGAGATCAATTTAACCGACGGTATCTTTGAAGTTGGTGCTTTGTATGACGTTAAAGATGTTGATACCTCTTATGATGGCACTAAACTTGTTTTTGCTATGAGAGCGCCAGAAATAGAAGATGCTGATGAAGATGAACAGCCTAAATGGGATATTTGGGAGTACGATAATACAACCAAGATTGTGACTAGATTGATCACGTCCGATATAGTTGCCGACGAAGGAGAAGATATCTCACCTCATTACTTACCTGATGGACGAATCGTTTTCACTTCGACTCGTCAAAGGCTTGCAAAAGCAATATTATTAGATGAAGGCAAGCCTCAATATGATGCCTTTGATGAAGATCAAAATGTTCAGACGCTTGCTTTACATGTCATGAACGGTGACGGAACAAATATTACTCAAATTACTTTCAATCAAAGCCACGACTTAACACCTAGTGTTTTAACTAACGGAAAAATCGTATTTAGTCGATGGGATAACGTTAATAGAAATGATGAAATAAGCCTATACCAAGTTAATCCAGATGGTTCTAACCTGGAATTTTTATATGGTTTTCACTCCCACGAAACAGGAACCGATGACTCTGTCATCGAGTTTATGCAACCAAGACAAGCGCCTGACGGACGGATTATCGTAAAATTGAGGCCCAATTTATCGGCTAAATTGGGTGGTGAATTAGTTTATATTGACTGGCAAAATTTTACTGAAAATGATCAAACAGCTATCAGTTCAAATGGCACCGCCGGTCCAGCGCAAGTGACAGCAACACCTTTTGATGTAAGAACCGATGATAATCCTTCTGCTGGTGGACGATTTGCAAATGTGTATCCGTTATTTGATGGTTCAGGACGATTTTTAGTCAGTTGGTCTCCTTGTCGTTTAAGCGAAACTGACGCAAATGGCGTAGTAACAATCCTTCCTTGTTCTGAAAGTGCTTTAGCTGATGCTAATGCAGTCGAAGCGGATCCTCTTTATGGAATTTGGAGTTTTAATCCTGCTGATGGCACCCAAATTCCTGTTGTTGTTGGAGTGGAGGGTATAGTTGCTCATGAAGTTGTCGCAATGGCGCCACGAGATATTGCCACCGTTATCCCAGATATTGCATTAAATGCGGATCAAACTCTTGTCAGTGAGGGCGTTGGTATTGTTCATATCGAAAGTGTTTATGATTTTGATGGAACTGATACAAGCCCTACAGGCATAGCGACGCTGGCAGATCCGGTACAAACGACCGCAAGCATGAGACCCGCTCGATTTATTCGTATAGTAAAAGCGGTTTCTTTGCCGAGTGAAGATTTAGTAGATATACCTAATACCGCATTTGGCAGAAGTAATAGGCAACTTATGAGAGATATTTTAGGCTATGCCGTAGTAGAACCAGATGGTTCGGCGATGTTTAAAGTACCTGCAAATACTGCTTTTGCTATTAGTGTTTTGGATGCTAATGGGCGCAGGATTGGCGGAAGACATCAAAACTGGATGACCGTAAAAGCAGGGGAAGTCAAAAAGTGTCATGGATGCCATACAGGTACAAGCGAATTACCTCATGGTCGGTACGATGCAGAGGCTAGTTCTGCTAATTTAGGCGCTCCAGCAACCGGTATTCCTTTTCCCAATACTTCGCCGATATTATTCGCTGATCAAGGTGAAACCATGGCGGAAGTTTATAATCGAATTAATGGTTATCAGTCATTATCTGTCAATATTAAATACACAGACTATTGGAACGACCCTGATTTGAGCGCAGTTAATCCTGATATTGATTATTCTTACTCGGGATTACAATCTCAGGCACCAACCGATCCAGGCTGTCAAAGCAATTGGAGTGCTTTATGTCGTATTTCAATTAATTATGTAGATGAAATTCAGCCCATTTGGGAAGTTTCCAGACTAGTTTTGGATGATATGGACAACTTGGTTGTCGATAATACCTGTATTTCGTGTCATAACGTGGTCGATGATATGGGCGTAACTAAAGTACCTGATGCACAACTTGAATTATTAAGTGGTGTTTCGGCGGATGAACCCGATCATATTATTTCTTACCGAGAGCTATTTTTTGGAGATAACGCAGTAGAACTTATTAACGGCGCTTTGATTGATCAGTTAGTACCTGTTTTTGTGAATGGGAACCAGGTATTTGAAGTGGATGCCGATGGTAATTTAATTTTAGATGCTAATGGCGATCCAATTCCTGTTACGCAAACTGTACCTCTTGGTGCTTTAATGAGAACGTCTGGTGCAAATAATAACAATGGATTTTTGGGATTATTTGCCAATGGGTCTTCACATGAGGGAAGATTGAGTGGCGCGGAGTTAAAGTTGATTTCCGAGTGGTTAGATATAGGTGCTCAATACTATAACAATCCTTTTGATGTACCTCAAAATTAGACTAGAATGTCAATGTTGAAACTTAGTTATAAATAAACAGTTATAAAAAAATGATTAACCATACTGGAAAATATTAAACATTGTCTTTCTTAAATTGTTATAAAAATTTGATTTTGAATTCTAGTCTAAGAAAAAGCCTTTTCTTCATTGGACTAATGCTACCTGGGTTAAGCCAATCTGAAGAGAATAATAGTTTTCTAGATGAAGAAACAATCACTCAAGAAACATTGCCGGAAGAAGTTAAAAACCCGGAATTAGAGCTAAATCTAGATTTGGAATTAAAGCAAATTAGACCATTGTCTAGCGCCTTTAAAAAACGATTGAGACATACAGAAGATCAACTTGAAGAAAAGCAAGAGTTATTAGAAGAACTGACAGAATATCAAAGAGTTACAATAGAAGAAGCTTTCATTGAACTGCATACGGGAGCTGGTAGGGGATTCCCCGTTTTTCATGTAGAAGAAAAAGGAGAAGCGATTTATATCATTAAAAAGAAGACACAATGGTATAAAGTTTTGACTAAAAAAGGACATAGAGGCTGGGTCCACGAAGACAGAATGGCAAAAACACTTTTGTCGGAAGATCAAGTTTTTGATATTGCGAATAGCAAGCAAATTGATTTTCAGAAAAAGCGTTGGGAAGCTGGTGTATTAACCGGAGATTTTGGTGGCGCGACCACATTGTCTCTATATGCCGGTTGGAATTGGACTGAAAACATTGGGACAGAGATATCTGTGAGTCAAGCGTTAGGTAGTGTTTCAGATATTCAGTATGCATCAATTAACCTAACTCACCAAATATTTCCCGAGTGGCGAATATCGCCCTATTTTAAATTGGGCGCAGGAGTAATCAAGACAATTCCTTTTTCCACTATAATTCAATCACAAGATCGGACTGATGAGATGATTCTTGTAGGCTTTGGTTTAAAAATGTACGCATCTCGACAATTTTTTATTCGAGTTGAGTATTTAAACCATACAATATTAACCAGCAGAAATGACAACGACGAAATAGAAGAATGGAAATTAGGAATAAGCGTATTTTTTTAAAATTAATAGCAAAATTAAATTGGTCGAAAGTAGTGTTTTTAACACTGCTTCAATTGGCTGTGGCTCCTCAATTGTTATCAGCTGAAGATGAGCAAAAAGATCTTGGCGGGTTTGATCGAATATTTGACCCCAAAGTTGAGCGTCGTGAGATCGATAGAGATGCGATAGATAAAGAAAATTGGGAAATTGGCGGTTATTACGGAATCATTAGTATCGAAGATTTTGGCTCTAGCGAGTTAGTTGGCGCTAGAATTGCGTATCACGTGACGGAAGATTTTTTTATAGAAACTAGTTACGCAAAAACGGAAGCGGGTAAAACCAGTTTTGAGAATTTATTAGGTAACATTCAATTTCTTCCTGATGGTAAGCGAGAATACATTAATTATGATGTAGCTCTAGGATTTAACTTGTTACCGGGTGAAGCCTTTGTCGGAGATGAATTAGCTTTCAGCACTTCAATGTATATTGTTGTCGGTTTAGGCGCCACAAAATTTGCAGGTGAGACGCACTCTACTATCATGATTGGTGGTGGCTACCGAGTGCTATTTACGGACTGGTTTGCTATGCACTTAACTTTGCGAGACCATTTTTATGATACTGAGTTAACCGGTGTTGCTAAAACAGTTAATGATTTAGAAATTTCGACTAGCTTCACGATCTTTTTTTAGTGCTATTCGATATTGCCAATAGTGTAATTAGTTCTTTTTAGAATTAAATTACTTAGTTTTAAATAGATAAGGATTTACCGAGATGAAAAATTTAGTTAAAAGCATTTCAATAGGCATTCTAAGCATATTTTTAGTCTTGTCAGTTAATATTTCTGCAAAAAGTGTTGTAGCACCAGACTTTACTTTAAAAAGTCGCGATGGCAAAAATGTGAGGTTGTCAGACCTTCGCGGACAAGTGGTGCTACTTAATTTTTGGGCTTCTTGGTGTGGACCTTGCCGTCAGGAAATGCCAATTTTGGACAATATCCATAATAAATATAAATCACTTGGTTTTTCTGTTTTGGGTGTTAATTTAGATGCTAAATCTAAAAAGGCGATCGGTTATTTAAAGGACACGCCGGTTACATTTCCCGTTTTATATGATCCTAAAGGHGTGACTAGCGARCARTATGGAGTTTCGGCGATGCCAAGTACGGTCATAATTGATAGAAATGGAAATGTACGTCATTTACATAAAGGTTATAAGTCAGGTTATGAAGATGAATATATGGCTCAAATCAAAAAGCTGTTAAGAGAATAGACAATAGATTATGAAGCTGATGATTTCCTCGTTTTTAGTCTGCATCAAGTCAATTTTCAAATTGAAGGTTGTTTTTGTGTTATT
This sequence comes from Kangiella sp., assembly GCA_002733465.1. Taxonomy (GTDB): domain Bacteria; phylum Pseudomonadota; class Gammaproteobacteria; order Enterobacterales; family Kangiellaceae. The sequence continues at coordinate 7,466 of NVVT01000014.1, read as the reverse complement.
GAGTTCAACATTAATTCTAAATGGTTGCTCGTCAATTGAACCTTGGGTAAAACCTTACGAGCGCCAAAATTTAGCGGATCCAATCACCTTTTTCGGTCGAGATCCCGTATCAGATAATTATATGCATCACGTTAGACAAGCGCGAGAAAGTGCTAGAGGCGCTGAAGGCAGTGCTGGGGGTGGTTGTGGGTGTAATTAGTCAATCTGGTACGCAGATGCAAAATAAATTTATTTTTATAGCTCTATTCGTCTTATCTATTCTAATTTCTAGCATCGTTGAATCAGCTGTATTACCGGAAGATCGCGCAGATGTTCTTTATCATCGTTTTGATGGTGGGGGTGTAGTGATTGACGGACCTTCAATACTGATAAGAAAATCAATYAAAGATACTGTTTCAATTTCTCTAAATTATTACGTTGATAATGTGAGTAGTGCATCCATTGATGTKGTAACTACCGCAAGTGCTTATACTGAAGAAAGACAAGAGCAATCAATGAGTATTGAATATTTGAGAGATAAGACCGTACTAAGTGTTAATTATGGGCAAAGTACCGAAAATGATTACGACGCCAAATCAGCAGGATTTAATTTCACCCAAGATTTCTTTGGTGATTTAACAACTTTAAGCGCTGGATATTCACAGGGTTGGGATGTTGTTGGTAAACGAGGCGATGAATCTTTTGCAGAAGACGCTAAACGGAAACAATATCGTGTTGGTTTAAGCCAAGTTATTACTAAAAACAGTCTCGTTGGTTTGTCCTGGGAAACAATCACCGATGCGGGGTTTTTAAATAATCCCTACCGCAGTGTTCGCTATTTAGATACCAGCGTTGGTACAGGATTTAGCTTTCAAAGTGAACTATACCCCGAAACCCGTACAAGTGATGCTTTTTCAATCCGAGCAATGTATTACTTGCCTTATAGAGCTGCTATTAAAACCGAATATCGAGTATTTTCGGATACTTGGGGAATAGAAGCTAAAAATTATGAGCTAGGGTACACTCATCCCTATGGCGAAAATTGGATATTTGATGTTAAATTTCGCCATTATGAGCAAACTAAAGCTAATTTTTATAGCGATTTATTTTCTAGAATTGACGCTCAGAATTTTCTCGCAAGAGACAAAGAAATGAGTACGTTTAGTAACGATAGTGTTGGTTTGGCTGTCAGTTACGAATACGAGTTAATGAATTCAACTTATTTTGATCGTTTTAGTATTAATTTGGCGGTTGATTATATTGATTTTCAGTTTGAGGATTTTAGAGACATTACGGTGAATGGTGTAGCCGCTGGTGAAGAGCCTTTATACGCGTATGACGCATTAGTAACCAGACTATATTTTTCAATCTGGTACTAGGAGCTTGCCCGATAGCTTGAATAAAGTGGGGATTTTCACAAAATGTAGGATAAGAGGCTAGGAAGGAACAAGCAACTAGTCAAAGGTTACGATTAGTTAAAATTTATTTTTGGTAAATTCCAGTCTGATTTTGCATCTTGATATTCAGTTGTTTGCTTACCGAAGTTCAAGTTGCTTGCACCAGAAACAACATCAATGAACTCTTCGTAGGCGTAACGACATTCAACTCGACTTTGGTAAGGACCATAATCGATGCCTTCTCGAGTTTTGAAAAACCAACTGCCTTTTCTGCAAAAAAAGCGCCCACTACGATCATAAAGACCCGAAGATTGCTCTTCTTTTCGATATGAGAATTTAGCTAAATTTGATTCTTTTGTGGCTGAGTTTTCAGCCGACGATTTGTTAATTCCAGTTTCTTTTGGAATGGATTGTTCTGCCATAAGTTAGTCCTCCATGAACAACTACTTCTGATGCCATAGTGCAAGATACCATTTATTTTAGACTATTCAAAGAATATTGCACAGTTTATTGCTGAAATTAGCATTTTCAGCTGATTATGTCATTGTTAGTGTGATGCGGTCGATAGATTATCCTCTTCTTTTGAGGTAAATGGTGTTGTTGGCATGCATGACCTTCATTATTTTCTGTACAGTGCTGGCCATATTTTCACACTTTTAACACGATTATCTTTGGTTTGTAATATTTCCATTGGATAACCAGCCAGTCGTAAACAGGTTCCTGCCGAAGGTATCGATTCTAAATATTCAACAATGATGCCATTCAGTGTTTTAGGTCCATCTAAAGGTAGTTCCCACTCTAAAGTGCGGTTTATATCCCTGACTGTGGCGCTTGCATTTATAATAACGCTACCGTTCTTGTTTGTTTGTATATCTTTATTGCTGGCTGCATTATCTGTAGTGAATTCACCTACGATCTCTTCCAAAATATCTTCTAACGTAACTAGTCCTTGTATATCGCCGTACTCATCTACAACAAGGCCGATACGTTTCTTTTTTCTCTGAAAATTAAGTARHTGTATATTKAVTGGAGNTCCCTCAGGAATGAAATTAACACGCGTCATAGATTCTAGTATTTTCTCGTGGGTTAATTCATCTTCATCTAGGGAGAGAAGTTTTATGGCGTGGCGAGCATGTAAAAAACCAACGATATTATCCAAATCGCCATAAAAGATTGGTAGGCGAGTATGAATGGTATTTTTAAGTTGCTCGACTATTTCTCTAATGTCTTCTTCAATATCAATCCCTGTGACTTCCGAGCGTGGAATCATAATATCTTCTACGGTAACTTTCTCTAGATCTAATATGCTTAAGAGCATTTTTTGATGGCGTTTCGGAATTAACGCCCCAGCTTCGTTCACAATCAACTTCAATTCTTCAGAATTAATTGAATCTTTACCAGTATTTTCAGTATCGACACCAAGTAAAGTTAATATGCCGTTAGTGATTCGAATGACTAACCATACTAAAGGGTAGAGTACTTTATATATTGGTGTTAATAGATAAGATGCGGGAAATGCTACCTTTTCGGGGTACAGCGCCGCGAGTGTTTTAGGCGTAATTTCAGCAAATACTAAAATAATGATAGTAAGCGCGCTAGTTGAAATGACGTAGCCAAGATCACCCCATACCCTAACACATATAACTGTCGCTATTGAGGCAGCTAAAATATTAACAAAATTATTACCGATGAGAATGAGGCCAATGAGCCTATCGGGCCTAGATAATAGTTTTTGCGTTAATTTTGCTCCCCGATGATTTCCTTTTGCAAGATGTTTTAGCCGGTAACGATTAAGAGACATCATGCTTGTTTCGGCGCTTGAAAAGAAACCGGACATAACGATTAAAAAGAAGAGTATTAGCGAAAGACTAAGTGTAGTGACTGATTCCAAAAGTATTATTAACCGATTATAAATTCTATGACTAGTTTACTACCAAAATAGCCCAACATTAACAAAAATACACCGATTAATGTCCATTTAGCGGCAAATACTCCTCTCCAGCCTCTTAAATAGTAGCCAAATATCAAAATAGCTAAAATAAACCAGGAGATTAAAGTCAATATCACCTTGTGTAATACCTGAGCTTGCGTTACTTCATAAGGTAATAAGCTCACCAATATGAGAGATAGAGTCATAAAAATGAAGCCACTAGTTAATAATTGCAATAGGTATCTTTCTATACTCTGCAATGATCCGAAAATATTACTTAAATTAGCGGGCGAAACTCTCAGTTTTCTATCAATATAAAGCACCAGTATTGATTGTATGGCGGCTAACAGTAATATTCCCATTGCTAAGATACCGAGAAGGATATGGAGGATGTTTAGCCCGTTTCCTTTAAGCTGTATAGGGGCGATACCGTCAAATAAGATAACACCTAATATACTAACAGCCGATATGGGAATGGAAAATAATAATAAAGTTGCGGAGTTGTATTTTAAGAGATTCCAAAGAAAAATAATCATGGAAATCCATGTGGTCATATTAAAGATATTAAATAAACCAAAATTATGGCCTTCTGGTGTATCTATATTGAGGTATGAGATGAAACCATGAATTATTATATCAACGAATACCAATGCGATTAGAATAGTTGAGGTTTTATCAATGGTTGCGCGGTTGAGCCACACATAAACAAAAGTTACTGTGTAAGCAATCAATCCAAGTAATTCAATCCAAATAGTAGGCAAGTAATATAATCTAGTTTTTCAAATGTAACGCTATTATTAACTAGTGGGTTGAGTGTGTAAATAGGTAAAATGGGCTGTGTCAGTATATAGCTTGATATCTCATTTTATGTAACTTAAATTTGGGGTTAAATAATCATCAATTTGGTCAAAAAAGAAGCAAAACATTCGCCGATATGAATAACTTTAAATAAACTTAAAAAAAGACTTGCACGAGCAGAAAAAGCCCCTATAATGCGCGCCTCGCTTGAGGGAAGAGTTTGGTCTGAAAGCGAGTGTTAGCAGGGTTTCAACCCGGTTTTAAAAGAATTTGCATAAAATGATTTTAAAGTGTTGACAGGTTAAAAACGCGATGTATAATGCGCGTCGGCTTCAAGGGAGGAGACATCGAAAGATGGTTAGTCTGAGAAGCCAAGTTGGCCGATTTAAGGTGTTTTTGAAAAGCTTGTGAAAGCTTCGAAAAAAAGAACTTAAAAAGAAAGTATTAAACGGTTGACAGGGTGGTAAGACGATGTATAATTCGCGCCCCAAGCTTGGCAGGGCAGGTTCCCGGAGCTACAGTTCTAAAACAATTTGAAGAGAAGAAAAACAATCTGTGTGGGTACTCTTAAAGGCAGCACAATAAAGCCTTAAAGAACTTACACAGTTTAAATAGACAGAGATTGMTTGTTRTTTGATTTATCARATARTGAGAARTTGAAGTCAATTCTAAACAGTAAATTTTTTGAGCACTTGATCTTCGGATCACGTCCTTCGGGACAAAAAAAGTAACATCATTAAACTGAAGAGTTTGATCATGGCTCAGATTGAACGCTGGCGGTATGCTTAACACATGCAAGTCGAACGGTAACATTGGAGCTTGCTCCAGATGACGAGTGGCGGACGGGTGAGTAACGCGTAGGAATTTACCTATTGGCGGGGGATAGCCCAGAGAAATTTGGATTAATACCGCATAAGCCCTACGGGGGAAAGCGGGGGACTACTTGTAGCCTCGCACCGATAGATGAGCCTGCGTTAGATTAGCTAGTTGGTGAGGTAATGGCTCACCAAGGCGACGATCTATAGCTGGTCTGAGAGGATGATCAGCCACACTGGGACTGAGACACGGCCCAGACTCCTACGGGAGGCAGCAGTGGGGAATATTGGACAATGGGCGGAAGCCTGATCCAGCAATACCGCGTGTATGAAGAAGGCTCTAGGGTCGTAAAGTACTTTCAGAGGGGAGGAAAGGTGTTAGTTTAATAGACTAATACTGTGACGTTACCCTCAGAAGAAGCACCGGCTAACTCCGTGCCAGCAGCCGCGGTAATACGGAGGGTGCAAGCGTTAATCGGAATTACTGGGCGTAAAGCGCGCGTAGGCGGATTGTTAAGTCTCATGTGAAAGCCCTGGGCTCAACCTGGGAACTGCATGGGATACTGGCAGTCTAGAATACAGTAGAGGGTAGTGGAATTTCAGGTGTAGCGGTGAAATGCGTAGAGATCTGAAGGAACATCAGTGGCGAAGGCGACTACCTGGACTGATATTGACGCTGAGGTGCGAAAGCGTGGGGAGCAAACGGGATTAGATACCCCGGTAGTCCACGCCGTAAACGATGTCAACTAGTTGTTGGGCCTATTAAAAGGTTTAGTGACGAAGCTAACGCGATAAGTTGACCGCCTGGGGAGTACGGCCGCAAGGCTAAAACTCAAATGAATTGACGGGGGCCCGCACAAGCGGTGGAGCATGTGGTTTAATTCGATGCAACGCGAAGAACCTTACCAGGTCTTGACATCCAGAGAATCTTTCAGAGATGAGAGAGTGCCTTCGGGAATTCTGAGACAGGTGCTGCATGGCTGTCGTCAGCTCGTGTCGTGAGATGTTGGGTTAAGTCCCGTAACGAGCGCAACCCTTATCCTTAGTTGCCATCATTAAGTTGGGSACTCTARGGAGACTGCCGGTGACAAACCGGAGGAAGGTGGGGACGACGTCAAGTCATCATGGCCCTTACGACCWGGGCTACACACGTGCTACAATGGBRSGTACARAGGGWTGCMAMCYCGCGAGRGKRAGCKRAYCYCAKAAARCSYDTCGTAGTCCGGATYGBWSTCTGCAACTCGACTVCATGAAGTCGGAATCGCTAGTAATCGCGGATCAGMATGCCGCGGTGAATACGTTCCCGGGCCTTGTACACACCGCCCGTCACACCATGGGAGTKGGHTGCAAAAGAAGTGGGTAGYCTAACCTTCGGGAGGRCGCTCACCACTTTGTGDTYMATGACTGGGGTGAAGTCGTAACAAGGTAGCCGTATCGGAAGGTGCGGCTGGATCACCTCCTTTAAAATAAAGTGATCAAGTGACTGCGCGAGCATCCACAACAAATTATTTGGTTTCTAGGGGTACCGACCATGGGTCTGTAGCTCAGTTGGTTAGAGCGCACCCCTGATAAGGGTGAGGTCGGTGGTTCGAATCCACCCAGACCCACCAAAATTCAGGGAAAAGATGAAAGGTAAAAGAATAAAAGTTTTTACTTTCCTCTTTTATCTTTTTCCTTTTCCCTGCTTTCAGGGGCCATAGCTCAGCTGGGAGAGCGCCTGCCTTGCACGCAGGAGGTCGGCGGTTCGATCCCGCCTGGCTCCACCAATTATTATGCACGGTGGATCGGTTGTTACCCAATTAGATTAAATAATAGAGAAGTCATAAGTGAATGCCTTTTAAAAGGTGATCACTTCTGGCTTTTTAGCTAGAAAATAGACCAAGCTGTCTATTTAGCTCTTTAAAAATTAGGAAAGTTGTTGAAGGCGCGAGATAAGTTTTCTCAAACTTATCTCACGAAACAGATTGTTTCTTCGGAAGAAGAATCAGTCGAAATTATATGTAGCGATATAGCAAAGCCTATAATACCAGTTTGTTTGGGGTTATATGGTCAAGTGAATAAGCGCATGCGGTGGATGCCTAGGCGGCAACAGGCGATGAAGGACGTGTTAGTCTGCGATATGCCTCGGGGAGTCGACAAATAGACTTTGATCCGGGGATTTCCGAATGGGGAAACCCACTCAATTTATTGAGTATCTTATAGTGAATACATAGCTATATGAGGCGAACTCGGGGAACTGAAACATCTAAGTACCCGAAGGAAAAGAAATCAACCGAGATTCCCTAAGTAGCGGCGAGCGAAAGGGGAACAGCCCAGTTACCATCAAATACAACATTATAGCAAAACGGTCTGGAAAGTCCGACGATACAGGGTGATAGTCCCGTATGTGAAATGGTGTTGTGTGGGGTAACAAAGAGTAGGTCGGGACACGTGAAATCCTGATTGAACATGGGGGGACCATCCTCCAAGGCTAAATACTCGTTGCCGACCGATAGTGAACTAGTACCGTGAGGGAAAGGCGAAAAGAACCCCGGAGAGGGGAGTGAA
>NVVT01000024.1 GCA_002733465.1 Kangiella sp. | reverse complement strand
CAATTAATTGTGCCAATTAATTGTGTCTTGACTGTCCAATTAATTGTGTCTTTTTTCACACTTTAAAAACAGGGTTAACCAATCATAAGCAATATCAAACTAGAGATGAAGCACAATAAGATATTTKWRRMTRWYTWYRWCKAMRTYKWWKWTWWYYRKMAWAGGCNWAAGACTTCACTCAACTAATGACTATTGGTCACCCGTTGATTATGAAGCTATGCAAAAAATTGTGTAATTGAGTGTCCCGAATAGTGTTGACAGATCACTATAATCTATAATCTATAGTTGAAATTTAAAAATACGTTCTATAGAGTAATATGATGCAAACCAATAAAAACTCATAAAAAATGATTTTCGCCAGCGATTATGAGGTAATTAACCATCGCCGTCTTAAGACAGTGGTTGTTGAGTCTGAATTATATTTTTGGATCATAGAATTATTTATTTCTTATACTGACTCAATTCAACAACTTTTTGAGGCGCCTTTATATCTTCAAAATTTAGTTGAGTTTTTTCAATATGTGCTCCATAGCTACTGATCGATTTACTTATAGGCATGCCGTAAAGTAGTAATAGTTCTATTCTCGATTCAATATCTTTGACTAGTTCATCTGATTTGCATTCTTCAACTAATTTAGAACATCGCGTCAATAATTGATGTTCTAATGGAATGTCTGTAATAGGGAATAGCCTTAAAGCTAATTGAGCCTTATAAACTGAGTCGATATCCAAGAATTCGTTCTTCCAATTTCGACCTAATATGCGAAGTGTTTTTTTACAATGCGGTAAATGACTATTGTTTGAAAAATATCTGTATAGCAGAAACTTGAAATAGAGTTTTACATGGGCTGGTGGCTGAAGAACATCTGAGAGTCTAATGATGCTTTTAAGAATTCTGGATAAACAAATTTCATCTATAGAGTTATCAAGTGTCGAATCAGCAATGAGCGTAAGTTGATCAAAGTCTGGTTGTGTGAAATCGATATAGTTGTTTTCTAATAGTTGTTTAATAATCAAAATCACATTTTCTCTAGCTTGCTTTTTCGATGTTCCTAATCCTTGTTCGTAGGCTGTTGAAATGTTTTCTAGTAGAGCCATAGAAAATTTATGCGACTGGTACTTTGATACATTGACGTTAGTTAATAGTAATAATAAATCTTTGGTGTCATATTGGAAGAGATCAAGTGTTGGTTTTTGATGGTTAGGATCATCAAGGCTTAAATGCTCAACGCCGTTGGGGTAAATGATAAAGTTAGAGCTTCCTTTGACTACGCAGAGCATGTTTCTTAGTTCGTGACTTTCATCTTCAGACGCTTCGGTAGTTGTTTTTCTAGCGAAGTACAGGTTTGATATGTTTTTGAAATAATCTGAAATAACCATCCAAGAAGATTGAGTCAGCGACAAAACCTTAATAAGATCATTTCTGATGACAACGGTACTGTTCTTTAGACTTAAATACATTTCCCCATTATGAGATTGAAAGTGTAAACTATTTTTATTAGTTGAAATATGGTAATAATTCACAGGAAATTGTGGAGATAAATCAATGCTTTGAATTTTTTTCCACATGCGAGCCTTATTTTTATTCAGAGACCACAATTCTAATTGGATTTCATTTTGACTATGTTTTTCTTTTTTGTAGACAACTCTGTGCTCTGACTTATTTTCAAAATAGAAAATAGGAATGCTATCTGTTTGCGGTAATAAAAATCTGAGTTTTTCTATCGGATTTTCCACGCCTTCAAATACGATGTTTCCTTTATGATTGTGCCTTTCAGCGATAATGTAGTCGTCCTGTACAGACAATATCTCGACAATATTGGGATAACTCGCTACTTTCAGCTCTTTTTTACCCATAGAGTAGCGATAAGTATTGTTAACCCGTTGAAAAAACACCAGTCCATCATTATTCACAAAAGCATTCTTAATGGATAGTTTTCTAGATAAATGCTCTTCGTCATTTTTCACTTCAAAGATAACATGTGGTTTGGTAGTTTCCCCTTGCGTATCAAGCGCATATAGAACTTGATCATTATTCCAAATCCAATACCTCAGGTTAGAAGAGTTGTTGCATGATGGTTGATCGTATAGGTTTAGTGATAATTTTGATGTGATTGGCATTATTAATTTCCAAATTGTTCGATGCAGGTTGTTTTAGAAAAACAAATCTTGCAAATAGTTGTTTTAATGATATTGGAGAGTTCCGGATTAATGTCAGTTATCTGAAATATCACAGCTCTTAAATAGTATCGGATTAATTTCAATCGCTACTCGTTATCATTAACTTAATTGCAATGAACCTTAACTAACAGTTTTCCGCAAACTAAGAGTGATAGATAAATCAAGATGATATCTAATAACATCACGTAAAAGGAAAGCATTATGAATACCGATTTCACCAACAATATAGTCCCAATAAAAATGCCAATTAGTGCTGCAGAAAAAATGAAGCACTTTGAATCAATAATGAATAATTTCCCAGTTAAGAAACTGCAATTGGATTTGAAGCGTTATTTACCCGCAGTTTCTAAACAGTTTGTGGGTACGGTTAACGCCTCACTTGAAGACAGTTCTGAATTGCCTGAAGGTTATTGGTTATGTGATATAGAAAATGAAGAAGTCAATCTAACGTTAGATAAGGCTGTTCAAACGATGGTATTGATAGCATGTATGCAAAAACAAACTAAGATTTTACATGAACGATTACAATTAGAAAAAGCGACAGCAAAGCAATTAATGTGGGAAGTTCAAGATATTCCCGTTGACTTTGATGATTTTGAGTTATCTATAGAACAACGAATTGCTCATTTACCCGTTAAAGAAGAAACCGTGTTTATAAAGTTATCAAAAGCCTTGTTGTTTGGGATAGAAGAGCTCTTGTCAGATGCTAATATACTTTCAGATTTTGAAAACGGTGAATTGTCTGATAGTTTTAAAGACAAACTAGCATTTGATGAAGTGGATAGAGATCATCAAGTCAATGTTAAACATTTTCTTACGGATCTATCAAATGAATTTCAATCGGATGAAACTGGAGATTTTGCGAAGTCCGTTCGTTCAATATTAAGTGACCTGAAATTGGCTAAAACTATCAGAGATGATGAAGATGCTGCTCAGGCGCTCCGTTTCATAGCAAGTTCAAAGATTGATGTGGAGAGTTTTAATTCACCGTAATCAAGATTGGTCTATGTGACTGCATTAAAGGTACTGCTTGGCATAATTCTGATGCTTTGATTGTGTCAAAAAGTAGTTTATAGCTAATCGAAGGAAAAGATAGTTGACGAGAACTGCCATACGTAACTTTGTGAGTGATCTTTCGTGTTTCATGGATGAAGTATTAGTAAGAACTTTCCAAGAACGGTTCTGTTGTAATAATTTCGCGATTTTAATATTAGATTTAGTCTAGAAATTCTTTGATTAAACAATAATAGTTATGTGTTAGCCAAATTTTACTAATTAGTATCTAACAATTTAGACTCGAGATTTTATCAAAGAGTTTTATTCCGCATCTGTTAGATTGCATTTGAGCTATTTTCTAATATCTTGTACTATCAGTTTGATTGCCACAGACTAATTAGCAAGAAATATATAGCTATTAAAAATGTGGATATAGGAAATTATGAAGAAGTTAATTTGTTTTGATGTTGATGGAGTATTAGTCAATTCAGAACTGGAAACATTATTGGTTTCTTGGAACGAATACAATTTATGGCTTCAAACCCTTAAATTACCATTTGCGGATTTTACTTACGATGTGAAGGATATTCCCTTTTCGTGGTCTTTGATAAGAAAAAGGCTGATGGCAGTCTCGAATAAAGTTTATCACCGTGTCGCCACGAATATACTACAATTTATGGACATTATACCTAATAGTTCATCCTTTGAATTGGTAGATGAAATCAGCAGCTTAGATGACGTGAAAAAACAAGAAACTATAAATAGAGTTCAACAAATTAGAGATAAATTGTTTTCAAGCAGTGTATATCCAAGTCTTCTGTCTAGATTTGACAGTGTCGACTACGAGATAATACAAGATTTGCATGATAAAGGAATGCTTTATTTTGTTACGAACAACAAGTTTTCTATTAAGGCTTTTGAATCTATCGCTTTTAAACCTAGTAAGGCCTCAATTTTTATACCGACAGATGTAGAACATAATAAGAGCGAAAGGTTGGCATTATTTGAACACCAAGTTACACCAGAAAAAATCATGTTCATTGATGATAAAGTGAACTCATTGTTGAATGTGTTTAACGGATGCAACATACCGAAGAAAAACTTAATTCACAATGAGTGGGCAACTACCACAAGCTCGCATGGTTTTAAAACGGTCAGCTTTGAGACGATAATAAACGATTTTAATAATTTATAGTTAAAGGGGTATTAATTGGTCAAGGGAAAGAATCAAGAGATATATAATATATTTTCCGTTTTCATGTTGTTCTTTAAACGTCATGGTGTTAATTGGGATCGAGAATTTATTGATTTACTTACAACCAATGGTGAATATACACTTTCTAAGAAAAGGTTAAGATATTTCCCTAAACTTACGAATGTAGATGTAAATGATGTAATGAGTAACCCATTACAAATTCTACAAAATGAGTTTTCGAAAAGAATGCATAGTGTCCCTTCACTTTTGAAAACAAAATATAAAGAAATTGCTATAGAAAAACACCATATATTTCCCATCGAAAATAGTGATATCAACCCTGTTGATATTTCATCGTATTTAGCGATTAGAGATGTTCCTAATCTTTCTTATGAAGACTTACTATTAAACCATTATGACAAAAAAATTCATATAGTATGGCATGAAATATTAAATCCATTAATAGTTAATGAAAATTCAAAAAAGTCCCGAAAGGAAAAAATAATCGAATGGATCGATGATGTTTTATACGAAAATATAACTCAGAATAGAGGCTTTGTAGAAAAAAGTATCAGTAAACTAAAAATTCAAAATAGTTCGGCGTCCAATAAATTAGAAATGAACGATGAAAAACACGAGAATGAAAAAAGTGCACTGACGGTATTGTCTAAATTAGACTGGTCTATAGATAATTACTTACCGCACATTACCTTCAATCAAAATGTTGACAAATTCTTACAGTCATATAGCGGTGGTGCTATGTATTATTGTTCTGCTACTGGACTGAGAGACTCCGTTATTAGCGATTTTTTCGCAAGTAGAGAAGAAGGTGAGGTCGAAACTTTATATGTTAAGCTAAATAGTCCGTTTTTATTAGTTGATATGGCTTCTGATCTTAGGGGAGACCCTCAACAAGATTGTCCAACAATATTGAAAAATTTGGTGCTAATAGAAAACCCGTGGTTTGATTGCATTCGAAAGATTATGGTTTTAAAGCTTAATTTGGAGAAATTATTGGAGTCAGGATTAATTGAAGGTAACTGTAAAAACGTGGAAGTACGTTTTTTTAAGAATAGAGCACCATTTAAATATTTTGGCTTTAAGGACGAAAACACGGGGTACATTTCTATTAACGCTTTTGGAATACCTGGAATGTACTCACAATTGAGTTTTAAACTAGAAGATAGAGTCGCTAACGAGATAATACAGAAAGAAATATCTTCAACTAATGATAAAAAACATGTCATAAATAACCTTGGGAACGGAAAAAAATTCATAGAGGAAATAGAGTTAGAAATCATTAAGTACTTTGCTTGCTCATGGGTTGTAAATCATTCTAAAGAGAAAGGTAAGGATGCTATAAGTGAATTAACAAAACACTTCCGGTTATCAAAAAATGGTGAAACAATTAAAGGCGATGCAAGTGAGCATTCATTTCTCGACCAAATATATTCTAGCGTTCACAAAAAACATGAAAAATTTAATAAGAGAACCGTAATAGAGTTCTTTAATCGAGTTTTGCATGCGTGTAAAATTTACAATGAAAATAAGCAATCAGAAAATGATATATTTCTGAAAGTTCTAAAGTGTTTTTATGAATAGAGGTGCGTTTATTATTTCTGCAGGTCGAAGTGGATCAACACTCCTTTCCCAATTGATCAGTTTGCACTCTAGCATTCACGTCGTACAAGAATTTTTTGGATATCGTTCTAATAAGAAAAAAATATTTTCTTTAGGTAGCTGCTCTGGTGAAGAGTTGTGGACTGAATTGGAGAAGCCAATGTCTAAAGAATTATATGAGGTGCTTAAAGCTGGACATATATCTACTGCGTTAAACATCCATGGAGCGAAACAAAATGTATTATTACGAACCACATTACCTTTGATGAATTGTTTTACTGCTGAAACACTTACCCAATTAGAAGATTATTGTACAAAACTGGAGAATGACGATGTAGCCAATCATTTGAGTCATTTATTTGAGAAACTTGCATTATGGGAAGGGAAAGCTGTATGGGTTGAACGCACGGGTGCTAACTTGGCATACGTTAAAGAACTTTTTCAATTATTTCCGAAAGCAAAGTATATTTTCCTTTCCCGAAATAGAGAAGATTGTGTGAATTCTATGCAACGACATCCAACATTTTTGTTTAGGTATTGTAGTAAACATTACCCATCGAAAGTTAAGAGATTATGTGACTTTATACTAGGTAAAGTAAATGCTCACGAGTTACCGATTGGTTTGAAGGAAGCAATGGACAGTCAATTGAGAGATATGGAATCTGGAGCTACAGAAACGATGGATGAAATTCCAGAGTCTCAAAAACTCTATGTTGATTATAATGATATTCTGAATAATACCGAAAGAACCCTAAAATATTGCTTTCAGTTTCTTAACCCAGAAGTTTCTGTTTCTGATGATTGGTTAACTGTTGCGAAGTCTATGATAATTCAAAAAAATTAAGGAATATGTAATGTCTTTGCCGATGATGACTTTAGTAATTAATACGCGATGTAATCAAGAGTGTGCCTATTGTCCACCTATGGGAGAGTCTCATATGTGTTCTCCAGGACACTTGAATTTTTTGGATGCGCAAATATTAGCAAGAATGGCCTTAGAACAGGGTGTCAATAGATTTAGAATTTCAGGAGGAGAACCTTTATTACATAGAGAGATTAATTCTTTTGCTTTACTAGGTAAAGAACTAAAAAGTAAAGGCGCGAGTGTTTATTTAAATACTAATGGTGTGTTATTACATAAGTTTGAAAAGGTAATCACCCCAGAATCATTCACATCGCTTCGGATAAGTTTAGATAGTTTAGAGCAAGAAAAATATAGAAAGATAACAGGTACTAATACTCTACTTAGGGTGTTGCAAAATATTAAACACGCTAAAGAGCAAGGACATTCTATTGATTTGATCATGGTCGTAATGCAATATAACTTTAATGAAATAGAAGCAATGATCAATTTTTGTGTTGAAAATGATATTGGATTGAAGCTTTCGGATTTGGAAAGACATCAATATGATACGCAAGAATTATGGAAAAACCAATATGTTTCTTTAGAGCATATAAGAAGTTTTCTTGAAAAAAAGGCTATTAAAGTAAAGCCGGTAGTTGGAGACTTTGGAATGGAAATGATCGATTATTATATTGACGGCGTACAGATAAGAGTTAAGGATAGCTTTCGTTCTGCGGTTTATACAGACTTTTGCAAAGCGAATTGTGATATGTTTCCTTGCGCAGAAGGAGTCTACTCGATCCTTGTAAAAGCAGATGGTAGTATTTCTTGGTGCAAACGTAATGAATCTGTAGTAGTAGCAAATAGAAAAATTAGAGATGAAGCTGATTTTCTAAAATATTTTAAACCTCTTAAAACATCCATTCGTTTAAACCACCTAGAGAGTCAGTCGGAGAGTTTCAAGCATTCGAGTTTAAAAAATAATGAACAGTTGCTTCCCATATTTTGGGTCGATGCTGACGTAAGTCATGGTTATTATGATCAGAATAAAAAACATGATTTTCGTTTTACGGGAGGCCAGAAAAAATTTGGTCGCGATCTGTGAAATTAACAAACTAAAAATTTGTTGATGTTATATAATACCGTTCATTCTATGGTGGATGTCAAATGAAATTCTAGGAGAATTCAATTGGTATTTGTGGGTTTCTTTCAGGGCTGTTTTTAGCGAAATTTTAGGATCGTGCCCACTAAGTTTTATAATTTTATCTGCGGAATATATGTGCTGTTCTATCATTGGTAACCAAGGACTGTTTATTAATATTTCTAACGTTTTATCTAAAGTATTAATGCAGTATTTCTTTCCTCTAATTTCGCCAATTATTTGGTAATAGTCTAAAGCTGTAATAGGATGAGGGTTCACTGCATTAAACAGATTTCCTTTGCTTTCTTGTTTGCCAATAATACCTATAATCAATTGTGCTAAATCTCTAGAGTGGATAAAACTCAATTTTATTTTGCCACCTTCAATTAATGTTAGTTCACTTAAAGAGAGAATGTTTTTAGCTCTATTATGAAGAGGTACACATCCCATTAAAGCTCCGGGACCAATAATATGATGGGGTCTAATAATGGTGTAATTTTTGAAGCCTGAATTTAGCCAAAAATTTTCCACATCTAATTTACCTTGAATATATTTGTGGGAATGCGTTTTGTAGGTAGGGTACTCTTCTGTTTTTGGTAGATTAGAACTCTTGTAAACAAGGCTAGAGGAAATGGAAATTATATGTTTGGCTCGATTACCAAAAAGCTCCAGAGTTTGTTTGGCATCGTCTTCTGAAAATGGAATGACGTCAATTACCGCGTCTAATTGGTTATTGATTTTTTTTAAAGTAGCATTGAGTTTTTGTCTGAATAATAGGTGACATTTTCGGTCTATATAAAGCTCTTCTCTTGTTTTTGATGATTTAACAAGAATAGAGGGGTGTTTAGCTATTAAGATGACTGTTGCTCCGGTATTTTCAAGAATGGAAACAAGTTGACTCCCAATTACACCATTACCACCGATAATTAAAACATTCATATTAAACTGGCCAATTGTAGTTTTGAGCTATTTTAAGTAACTTCTTATAGGTAATTTCTTTCCCTTTTACATACCTGCCAACATTGTTAGCACACATTTTCATTGATTCTACTTTAGATTTTTCATATTCTATTCTAGCATCCATAGCAATATTCAAATAATTTCTCATATATATCATATCTTTCCAATCGTTGCCGTTTCTTGAAACTACATGGAGATGGAATGTATGGTTTTCTTTGGTTCCTGCCCAGAAAAAATGTCTATTGGGTAGCACTTTTCTGAGGCGATCTTCATACACGTATCCCTTAGTCTCAAAAGATTGCTTAAGTATTTTAATATTTATACCTTTACCGAGACCTATAGCAATATCAATTGTTGGTTTAGCCATTATGTTCACTACCGCTGTACTTCCAATGTGCTCAATAGAGCAAACACVTTCADBTGHTTKBTGAAGHHYAAGHTTTTNNCNNTSRARBVATHVNCVVBRTTBTGGTGTGTAGTTAGATAAGTATAAGTGTCGATTGACTCCAATATATGGGTCGATGTGCATTTGGTCCCTACTCATTTTAGTGATAAGTAAATAAATGTATTCAATTTGCTCAATATCGAAGAAATTTACCCTGAATCTATTCTTGTAGTCCTTTTATCAAATTTCAACTGTAAAGCGAACACTATTTGTCTTTGATAGGTTACAGAAACGTTAATTTACTGCCTTTAAGTGCCCAAAGATCTATTGCGGTTTATGTCAGACTAATTATGTGGATAACGTATTCAATTTGTAAAGAGTATCTCTTATTTTAGAGTAACTGAGAACTAACATCTTCGATACTTTAAATTCTTAGTATGAGTCAGATTTGGAGAAGGAACATGAAATTAAAATTTACAGAAAATAATTTCTCAAAATTAGACAAGATCCTAAGGTCATGCGCTACATCCTTAAATGTCGGGCTACCAAGAGGATATTGTGCTGTTTCAGATGAACCTAGGGTGAACGTCCATGATGAGAGTTTTCTTACAGTAGAAAATACCAACGTGCTGTTAGAAAGGATTATTCAATCAGCACTGCCAACTGATGATGAGTTGATTGAAGATTGTTTACGCAGTGTTAATTTAGCGGGTATAAGTGGTGATATAGAGCAATACGTACTTGAAATAATCGCTAGTTTAAATTTTGAAGAGTAAATGCAACGCTACATTTTGATTATTAAGTATTAACCAAAAACTAAGTCTTAAATTGGGAGGCGAACATGAGAAATGAAAAATTGGGTTTTTTAACAAAGTCTACTAAGGATATCGTGATGGATGCGGCCATTATGGGCAAACATCTTGACATTAATAAGCTAGAAGAGGTTAGGCAAGCTATTTCAATGAATTCGCGGTTTAGACCTGGACTAGCAAGTAAGTCTGTTAACGAAGTTAGAATGTTTATTGCCAAGTCTATTAAAGCAGGCAATCAATTTAATAGTGAAAAAGATGAATTTAATCAGTATATGGCTGAGTTTAGAAACCATCTGTTGAAATTATGTGTGTTTACAAATGAGAACTTGGTCGATAAATTACACGATTTTGCGGTTAAACGTAAGATTACTTCAAAACGGGATGATTACGTCAGTCAGGCAACGGTTGCGAGACTGTTTCGAGACTGGTCATTAGAGACTTGTTCGATTATAAGTAAACTATTTAATAACTTACCTGCTACGTTAGTTTAGGTAAATGATTCAAAAGAATAATGTAATTCGGAAGTTATTTTTAATTAAGAGCTAGAAGGAGAATATAATGAATAATAGTCCAATACCCAACTCAGAAATCAATCCAAAAAATAATTTGGGCGCTGTTAATGTCAACATGTTGGCTCAATTTAGTCAAAATCAACCATTTGCCGCTACCAATGGATATTCTTTCAGAGCATTGGAAAGCTACCGGGAGTTTATTAAAGAGCTAAAGTTAATGGTAATAAATATGGTTCCTACAAGAGTCGTCTTTGTACCAGTGCCAGAAATCGAGCTTTTAACTTATAGTTCTGCTCAACTTGATAGCTACACCAAAAAATATATAAAGGGTAACTACGAATATTACACGCCACAAGAGAAAATGATTCGTAGAATAGTAGAGCTTTACGATCAGGTGGAAGCTAAAGCGATATTAAATAGTTTAAGTGTTAAAGCGCAAGTAAGTCTTAAGCAGGAAGGAGCGAGTCAAATTTCTTATACCCTGCTTGCAAAAAAGATATCATTTAGAGCTGAGTCTACGGTTAGAGGTAATATTCAAAAAGGTGTGCGTTTTATAGAAAACAATATTTTGAAGGATTTAGAGTCGGAAATAAAACTTTCTGTAAAACATGAAATAATGCCTTTAGTAAAGGCAATTCTTCGTGATGTTCCCAATCTAAGTGCTAAGAAGATCGCTGATCATCTGGTATCTGTTGGTTATAATGTGAGTACTTCTACGGTACGAGATGTTATTCGGGATATACGCAAGCCGACCTTATCAGCCATTCAAGAGCTGTTGGATGAATTAAAAGCTAGATTAGAAGGCGAGTGTTAAAATAGTTGAAGCAAACTGTCAATATTAGACAGATATTCGTAACGGTTTATGAGAATCTGTCTAATAAATGCTGTAGTTTATGTCTTAAATTCAAGTCTTGGAAGGACAATCTAAATGAGAAACATATTAGTCATCGATTTCGAGGCGACTTGTTGGGATAAAGATCTAGGTGTTAAACCCGCACGCGAGCCTTATTGTAGTTATCCCAACGAAATTATCGAATTTGGGGTGGTTCTCTATTCGACCGAAAAGAAGCAAGTTTTAGGAGAGTTTCAGTCATTTGTTAAGCCAACCTTCCATCCTCAATTGACTGATTTTTGTACAGAACTAACGTCTATTACACAGCAAAATGTTGATAGTGCGCCACCATTTTCCGAGGTATTAGCGCAGTTTGTGGACACTTTTGATATCAAAGGCGATATTACAGATCCTATGTTTTGCAGTATGGGGGATTATGACCGTTATCAGTTAATTGATGACTGTTTTAAACACAGCTTGGATTACCCGTTTGCTCCAGGAAACCATCAGAACATTAAGCCACTGTATAGGGAGATAAAGGGTGTTAGAAAGAAAAGTGGGAGAGCAATTATGAACGCTTTAGATCTTGAATGGCAAGGTACACAGCATAGGGGGATTGATGACGCTAGAAATTATGTCAGAATCATCGAAGCTTTAGGTTGGCGGCTTTAAAATTGTTTACTAAAAAAAAGAATCGACAAAAGGTTTTAGAATACAAGAGTCAAGAAGTTTATAAATGCTAAAGAGGCTAGTTAACCCTTAAGCAGTCAATTTTTTGTGACATTACCTGATAGACTGTTTTTTAGTAAACCTAGAAAGTATTATTTGGAACCACCAATAATTATGTTACATTCATGCAAAAATATAAATGTCTAATCTCATAGGGTATAGGATGCTTATTCGCTCGATTTTTACCATTTTATTGGTTTGTTTTGCTTGTTTTTCGTTTGCGAGTAAAAGCGTCATGAAAGAATATATTCGTGAATATACCTTTCAAGTCGGTGATGCTGATAGCAAAGTTACCTCACGTCAAATATCCATGCAGGAAATCAAAGTGGAGCTACTGGGAGAGTTAGGTACCTATATTAATTCTCGTGTTCAAGTATCAGAGAGCAACAGAAATACTGATGTTTTTCAACAAGAAATCACAGCACTAACTGCCGGATTTGTGCGAGTTGAAATGATGGAGGAGCATTTTAATGGTGAAACCTATTACTTGAAAGCAAAATTATTTACTGATCCAGATGAAATTATTCGACGTATCAATCTACTAGGCAAAAATGACAAAAAAAGTAAAAATGATAAAACGAAACTGATTGCTGCTTATGAAGAGTCAAAAAATCTAAGAGAAGAATTAAATTATATACGTTTGGAATTAAAAAAAGCAAATCATTCTGATAAGAAGCAAAGTCAATTACTTCAGAAATATAGTGAAGAGGTAAAGAAACTTTCAGTTCTTCATATTGTTTCACTCGCTGATGATTATTATTTTCATCGCAAAAGAAAACGGCAAAGCTATGCTAAAGCTGCAGAATATTATGGCAAAAGTGCCAATCAAGGCCATGCTAGAGCTCAATTTATCCTCGCATCGATGTATCACCGGGGAGAAGGCGTCATCCAAGATGCTAAACAAGCTTTTCATTGGTATCAGAAAGCGGCTAAACAAGGCAATGTAAAAGCTCAAATTAATCTCGCATTGATGTATGACCAGGGAGACGGAGTCATCGAAGATACTAAACAGGCCTTTCATTGGTATAAGAAAGCGGCTGAACAAGGCGATGCGGAAGTTCAATTTACTCTCGGAATGATGTATCACTGGGGAGACGGAGTCATCGAAGATACTAAACAGGCCTTTCATTGGTTTCAGAAAGCTGCTGAACAAGGCTATGCGGAAGCTCAATTTAATCTCGGGGTGTTTTATGAAGGTGGCATAGGCGTCATCCAAGATGCTAAACAAGCTTTTCATTGGTATCAGAAAGCGGCTGAACAAGGCTATGCGGAAGCTCAATTTAATCTCGGGTTGTTTTATGATGGTGGCATAGGCGCCATCCAAGATACAAAACAGGCCTTTCATTGGTTTCAGAAAGCAGCTGAACAAGACCATGCGAAAGCTCAATTTAATCTCGGGGTATTTTATGAATATGGCATAGGCGTCATCCAAGATGCTAAACAAGCTTTTCATTGGTATCAGAAATCGGCTAAACAAGGCGATGTTGGAGCTCAATATGATCTCGGAATAATGTATAAAGATGGCAAAGGTGTTATCCAAGATGCTAAACAAGCTGTTCATTGGTTTCTTAAAGCTGCTGACCAAGGCGATGCTTCTTCTCAAAATACTCTCGGGGTAATGTATTTCACTGGTAAAGGCGTCATCCAAGATACTAAACAAGCTTTTCATTGGTATCAGAAATCGGCTAAACAAGGCCATGTTGGCGCTCAATTTAATCTGGGGGTAATGTATATCACTGGTAAAGGTGTTATCCAAGATGCTAAACAAGCCTTTCATTGGTATCAGAAAGCGGCTGAACAAGGCGATGCTGAATCTCAATTTAATCTCGGGTTGTTGTATTTAAATGGACATGGTGTATTCAAAGATATGAAACAGGCAAAAAAATGGATCAAGAAAGCAAAAGACAATAACCTTTCAATAGCTTCAAAAACTTGGAACAAATATGAGCTTTGGAAACATTAGATGCTTATGATTTATTGATGTGTTTTTTAGACTGGTTTCATTCGAAATGACAAAGTCAATTTTGTCACCTATAGAACATTAGTGTTTTATTGCCTTTCGCGTCAGTGTGTTTGCCGGATAGACTATTGTAGTATGAGGTAGATAACGTGACAACAAATTCCGCTAATAGCATAAAATACAAGTATCAATAAAAGTTGAATACGTAGCATAGGATTCTTTGGAAATGATTGAATATAAAAATAAATAGGAAATAAGTATGTTATTTGTTTTAATTAGAGTTGCTGGCATTGGTGTTCTTTTAATGTTGATAGTCAATACTAGGCTCATGGGTTAATTGTATTAGGAGTTTTTTTTAAAGAGGTTCGTTATGTTTTTTAATATAAAATGTTTCATGTTGTTCATATTTCAAGTGATGTCTATAAATTTTTGTGAGGCTGCACTTTACGAGCAAGATTTTACGAAAGGCAACGTGAAAAAAGAATTAAAACCTATTCAAGAGACACCATTTCGAAATAAAAAGATGTTTCAAATTTCAACTTTAGTCGATCCTTGCTACTTCCCAAATTCAAAAGAGTTAGCACCTTATTGGATTTGTAAAAAACATTTAGATAATAAAAAAAACTTTGCTATAGGTTCATGGAGTTCAAAAAACTTGTTTTTAGCTAAAAATCAAGCAAAGGCGCTAGCGGTTTCAGAGCTTGTTTCTCAAACAACCATAAATTATAAAGGGTCAATTGAACACAAAGCAAAGGTAACTAAAAAGAGTACTGGTATTAATGAGGAATCTTTGTTTGTTATTAATAACAACTTGGATTATGTGGCAAACTTAAAAAATGTTGCAGTAATAGCTGAGACCTTTGATAGTGAAGGTGTTTTGTATGTTTTAGTCACAATTGAACATAAGGTAAAATGAATGAGAATTATTAATAATTTCCATAAAAATAAAAAAATTAATTTGATGTTAATGTATAGTTTTATCTTGTTCTTAAATAGTTGTGCTTCAAATGGGCCATACAGGTGCAATTTCTTTCCAGTTGAAAATACGCCGACTTGGTTATCCGGAGGATATTTTAAAGAAGGTTACGTTGTGGCTAAAGGTTTATATGGTCTATCTAGTAATGCGACTAAACAAATAGAACTATCAAAACAAGCAGCAAGACTTGAGTTATCTCAGAAATTAGGAAGTGTTCAAGTTAGAGCAAATGTGAGAAATACAATTACCCAAGTCCAAAATGATGTAATCATCGATGCAGATGTAATGGTGCAATCAATAACAGATAATATAGTAAGAGAGTCAGAAATACTTGATGAATATTTAGATCGTGATTCTTGTATTTTTTGGACACTTGTTGGTGTTAAAGAGTCAAGCTTGAAAGAATCGGCAAGGTCGTTATCACAAGCAAAGGTTTTGTTTCTTGAAGCAAAATCTAATTATACTGAGTGGATAGGTGCTGGAACAAAAAATATTGAAAGTGAGTCTAAATCGATTCTAAGAAAATTAAATTTTGTTGATAAATATGTGTTAAAGAGATATGGATACTTAACAGAAATAGATGAAATCAATTTAATTGAGAGGCATGTAAAAGAAGTATATGCGCAAGCTGTCGCTAGGAAATTATATTTAAATGATAAATTTAAATTGGATAGGTTTAATAAAAGTAGAAACGAAATTATTCGTCAAGTAAGCTCTATGGGGTCTTTAAGTGCACCTAGACTGTTTGAAGAATTTGATTCTACCAAACGCTCGATAGCGAATTTGTTGGAGCTGTTGAAAAATATTAATATGGATGCTTTAGTTAAAACAGGATATGTGAAAGATGAAAACGAATTACTTCAAAATATAAGTGAATTAAAATTTAAATTATCAGACAATTTTACGAATAGACTTAATAACTTAATAGACTCAAATAAATATTTATATAAGGAGAAAATCAGTTGGTTAAATGAAGCTCTAATCAGACTATCGGTGTCTGACGTTGGTTACAAAAAAATAAAACAATTGTATTCAAAATATCGTACGATATCTCCAATACTTTCTACGGTAAAGCCTGGCATGAGTGTTTCAGAAGTGGAAGTTGAGCTAGGTCGTGAAGGATTCGTATTAAAAGACGAGCAAGTGGAAATGCCTATTTGCCGTGCAGTTAGTAGATCCACGTCTTGGAATGGATATAGTTACTACTACTGTAATAATTCTATAGCAAAAGGTGAATCAAAATATACTCTTGTATATGATAAAAAGGCTAGCAAATATATAGCACTTTATGGGGAATTTTGGCTACAATTTGCCTTCGGTATTTATCAATGTAGTGTAAAATCTGCCAATTTGAACTTCAGAGAAATTCAAACCAAAAGAGCTGGATTATTCTCTAGCAGCCAACATCAATTTACTTGGAATTTTTGCAAACCTTGAAGGAAATAATAGAATATAGATCAATGTTAGTTAGATCGAAATGAGACACTTATTTTCCAAATATAAATGTTGAATTAGTTGCTGTTCTGAGTGTTTTTAATTAGCGAGCCGAGCTTTTTTCTCCACCTTGTTACATGCAGTTTGATGAATTTTTCGAACAAGTTGAATCGCGAGAAAATAAAAATCCAACAAAAAAGAATAATATCAGTTAGCTAAACGATAATTACTTCGCAAAAAAATAAGTGAAACGCTATTGTTTTTTTAACGCTTCGATCGAAGCTTGATTACCTAAACGCCATTCTGGATTTTAACTTTTTAGCTTTATTACAACAGTTTTCTATTATAGCATTATTATTAAACGCACAAAATAATCTTTAATAGGATGTATCTTCATACTCGTTTGACTAATATCAAAAGATAAATGTTTGACGTTAAATATATTTTATGATGAAGTTACATGTGCCAGATTTTTTTAGTAGAAATCATTCCCCAATAAAAATATTTAATTTAACCCGCAATATCAAATCCATGCTTTAATTCGCTAGCCTAACACATATTCGTAATCCTTATTGAAGTAGAACTTGGAGATAATTAGGTGAACGGATTCTTTACATTTTAAAACGTGGGTGCGCTAATAGAAAAGCTAGCAGATATACTTTAAAGATAGCTGCAACTCATTTAAGTAAACATTCTAAATGCGAGTAAACTAATGAAATACAAGCGACTAAAAAATATCGAAATTATTCCAAACGATATATTAGAAAAATTATTAATTAAAAATTTTCGCTTCGCAGAACATGTTGCAGCCTATGCATTTGATAGTCAGTCGGGTATTGATAATCTCTGTGACTATTTAAATATTGACGAGCTATGGCTAAAAAATGTATTTGGTGAGTATGATCAATCTGATAACAATAGTCTATTATGTTTTAAACCAAACAAACTATCTTTTGGATTTAATTTTTCAACAATAAATACTTCTCCGCAATCGTTTACAATTGACCACCTTCCAAAAACTGTTCGCTTTCCTAGAAGTGCCTCTTTAGCTGATATTGCGTTTGTAAATGGTATACCCGATCAAGGTGAACATCCAAGCTGTGTTGCGTGGGCTCATGGAACTTGTGCGGAGCTAATATTGGGAGGTAAAAACCTCTCTAAACGCTTCTTCTATCGAGTAATAAAAAATTTAGAGGGAAATAGTACTCCTGGGAGCTCTGCCTGTTGGGCTATACAGGCACTAGCAGACTTTGGTTGCTGTGAAGAACATGACTATCCTTATAGTGAATGGGATGATCAAGACTCAAGAGGATTAACTTTACCACCAAAAACGTTAATGGAAAAAGCAAAAATAAATCGATTGTCTTTTGGTTATTTCTCGAATGATTCAAGCGCTATTTTACCGACCATAAAAGGACTACTTAGCGGTTCCTTTTGTGCCACACCAAGAACAGTTCCGACCGGTATTGAACTAAAATCAGGTATGTTAAATTGGTTTACTGAAGCAACTGGTGAAATAAATCTTCCATTAGAAGGCGAAGACAGAATTGGCTTACATGATATCCTGCCTGTTTCTTACTACGATGATGCTTCATACGCGGGTGGTGGGTATGTTTCTTGTTTGTTTTTTTGGGGAAATCGATGGGCAAAAAAATCTAAAGATGGTCATGGCTTATGTAGAGTGCCTTACGCCTATTTTCATAAACATGCGCTAGAGGTTAGCATCTTATTAACTCAACAGGAGTCTTGGACGTTTAATAGTCTTCGAAGAAATAATGAACAAGATCTAGTATTAAAATCTTTGAGTAAAGAGTCATTGACTAAAGGATTAAGAACTGGTACTACGAAAGAGGGGGAAGATATTTTTCTTGATGGAAGTTCTCTACCAAATGATCATATTATGGTAGCAGGTGAAAGTGGTTACGGAAAAACAAATTTTTGCCAGTTGTCAATAGCGCAAGACGCTAAGGAAAATAATCGCTGTAATTGGGTTTATGATATTGGTGAAGACTATTTAGAACTTGCATCCAGCATCAATAATTCTATTATTCTTGATGTGATAGATGTTGGTTTTCCATTTCAATTCTTACAACCAAATAAGCAAATACCGCTTGATTTTCAAGTTGAAAATCTACTTGATGATTTGCGTGTGAGCAACTCTCAATTAGGTGCTGTTCAATTAGACTCGATTAGAACAATATTTACTGAATTACTCGTTGCTGGTGGTTGCTCTAATGAACAGTTAAACTGCCACTTAGAAATGTTAGATGACCCATGTTTAAAAGCACAAATAAAACCTTTTATGTTGCTCTTGCGTTCAGGTGGCTTTGATATAAAAAGTCTAATCGATCAAAACTCTCTAATTGTTTGCAATTTATCAAAGTGTCGTAATAAAAAGACGCGAGCCGCTTTTGCTATCTTTACTAATTCTTTTTTATTTGAATATCAACAACAACAGAGAAGGCTGTCATTTAAGACTGAGCTAAGCGATGGAAGTGGCGAATGGCGAAAAATCCGTTGTTGGGTCGAAGAAAGCTCTACTCTTTCAGGTGCCAATGATCAATTGCAGATCCATTTTCAACAGGGAAGGAAGTATCAGTTTTCAGGTGTCTATATTTCTACTGATTTATCAGATGTGCCTAGTTTTGTTCGTGCTAATACCGCAACAAAAATACTATTTAAATCAGCCGCGAAGAGTTTGATGAAAAATAAAAACATTGACCTTCCTAAAGAGAAAGGTGAAGCTCTGTTTATTAGAGGTCATAAAATTGATCTTGTGCGAATTGACAGATATAAACCGGTTCTTCTGGCAGCTACTAATAAAAATTTGCAAGCAGATATTAACAAGCAAATAGTTCAGCCAATAAAAGCGAATCGCCGAACAACTACTTGCGAACAGGAACCATTGTTAGAGAAGAATTTTGCTTCCAATGACTTTAAATTAGTTAATAAACTATTTATGAAACCAAAAAAAATAGTTTCATTGCTAAGGCGACTAACGAGTAGCAAATCAGATAAATATACTTATGGTTGGGCGAAAACTATTCGTTTTCAAACGAGCAAAGGATTTCTTTTTGTCGATCAACATGGATGTCCGATTACTTCACTGTTTCCGTTTAAGAAACTAAGTGGATGGAACGTATTATGCGGGAAACAGGAATCATTGCGTACGATAGAAAAGCTAACGAATAAAGAAATAAACAAGCTATTAGGCGAAGGCTTATTGATTAATGATAATAAACGAGGGATTGACATTGCACCGAGTTTTGCAGATTTACCTGTTTCAAAACCAGGTAAAACGAGTTCGAAAAGACCAAAAAGTTGGCCTGAGCCAAGTGATAGTTCGCCGTTGAGTCGATCGGAGTTAGAATCCTTACGAAGTGTAGTTACAAGCTTATGGCATACAGAATTACCATGGGAAGCAGATTTAATCTATCTACCATTTGTCTCTGAATGTTTGAAGGAGAATGAAACTAGACTAGAGCAGGCATGGTAATTGAAAGAATAAATATAGCGATTAATTTTTATCGCAGTATTTATACCAACGAACAGAAGAGTGAACGAATATCACGGGACTGAACAAGTTTAATCCGCTAAGACTACTTGCACCAAAACAAAAGACTAACAATGAATGCTCGGAATTAGCAGTGATAAAACGAAAATCTAACGAATTAATGGGGAAGCGTCTTTCGTTGATCTATTAATTTGGTTCTGATACTGTATCTTATGGCTAGACAAGTTCGAATAGAATACCCTGGTGCGATATACCACATTACCTCACGCGGAAATGCGCAGCAGGCCATATTTGACACTAAAGCAGATCGCTATCATTTTCTTTCTGTTCTAGGGCAGGTCTGCAAACGCTATCAATGGCCTATTGCTTGATGGACAGATAATTGCTCCTGCATTATCTGCATACCATCCATCCATGGACATAACAATCACTATCACCTTTTAATAGAAACCAGAGCAAACTAAATGGAAACTAAATGGACTGTCATATATTGAAGTTGTTCGAAATTTCAAGTACACTGAAACAACTAAATGGACAGTCATATAAGTATATTCCAAAATAGAAATGAGCATGAAGTAGGTAAATTTCATTAAGCGTACTTTTTACCCTGCTCAAAAATAGTTTTAAATAATTTCCGTTTCTCTTTTTGAAATAATTTAGCCATTTCATTATCACTCATTTCCATTGAGATCTTGTCGAGTATTTCAAATGTCACAGCACTTTTCAAATAATTTTTAGCATTTGGCAAAGATTTTAATTTATCATAAGGCGTCATTCTGTTTTTTTGTGGATAAACCTTTTTTTCTTTTCCTTTTTTATCCCTTTTTGTTTCAGGAAATGCGCAAGGTTTATGAAAGTTTATATAGGGATAAACAAATTCAATATTGAATTGATTAATTAATGGCGCAAAGGATTGAGGAATATGTGAATATCCAAAAAACTTCCTTACAACTGATGCATTCTTGCTTTCAACAAGCGCATTGTCATTTGATTTTCTTGAGCGAGATTTTGTGAAACTAATCACCAGATCATTGAGCAATTCATTCACCTTACCATTGATGTATTCTGTACCATTGTCAGAATGGAAGTTGATGATTTCAAAAGGGAATTTGTTTATCATCTCTTGTAATGCTGGGATCATATATTCCTCAGTAATCTGTGGAACGGTCATTACTACTTCAAACTGAGTGGCTTCATCAACGGCATTAATATGGTAAACCCCTTTTTGTTTATTATGATCGCCCTGATGTACTGAATCAATCCGAATGTAACCGGGTTTACCTTCGGGATAAGGTTTTTTTCTTACCCCTATTGTACTCTTTTTAGATTGTGTTTTTTCAAAGTAAGTTCGCTTGTTTTTGTAGGTTTTAGAGTCCCTTAAATTGTAGATGTGAGCCACTGAAATGTTGGCAAGGTTTTCATATTCTTTTTCATTAAAAATATTCACAGCTCGCTCACAAAGTGTCTTAACGGTCTGACCACAAGGTCGATCGTGATTGATATCAATTTCGGCTAAGGACTCAATATCAGCTTTCGTGTACTTTTGGCAAAAGCCATTTTTTCTAGCCGGCTTCCAATCAATTTTCCCCGTCTTTTTATGCTTAGAAATCAGGCGGGAGAGCTGGGAAGGCGAATAACCAGTGAGCTTGCTGAGAAATTGCCTCAAAAGCCCTTTTTTACTTTTAGTAGCCTTGAAATAAACAAAGTCAACGAGTGTTTTACGAATAAATTGATACCGCTCAGGTTTAGTCCCTAACACGCTGAAAGCAACGCGCTGGTTGCCCTCTAGGAATTTCTTGATGGATTCTAGTGTGTCTAATTGTTTTAATGTCATGATCGCTCTCATAGGCTGTGATCATGAACAGGTTTGGTGTAAAAGTCAGCATTACATTGTTTTTACCTGAAATACGTTTTCAGTCGGGTAAACAGACGACATTACTGCCGCCCACTCCCCTAAGAACCGTGCGTGCGAGTTTCCCCGCACACGGCTCAAGCCTTTCAAAAGCCTATCGAAATAGACTCGGTTGTCACCTCTAAAACGATGGCAAGTTGTGAAAGTAATAACCCGTTGATAATACCCGTCGTCTGGTTTTAAAATACCGTTGTTGAAAGTATTTTATATACACCGGATCGTAGGGTGTCGCCTGAGCTTTTATTTTCACATGTCGACGGATTGGTATCGAGTTAGCCTTAAATAAATCAAGCGAACTTGTTTCCTCACCGCAAGCTAGCTTGCCACAAAAGATCCATTGAGAATGGTCATCAGCACGAAAATACTTGTGCTTAACCCAACGCTTGCTTTTCTGTGGATGCCTTTTCAGACACCACAACAAATTTAATGGACAGTCAAATATTGCAGTCAAATTTAATAAATATAATGGACAGTCATATATTGAAGTTGTTCGAAATTTCAAGTACACTGAATTTCTGCTCAAATTGGTACAAATGAGGTTTTAAAAATGACCATCGCCCGAAAGCAACTCATCGATTTATCTCACACGCCTTATTATCACTGCATTAATCGTTGTGTTCGGCGGGCATGGCTTTGTGGTGATGATCCCTTAACCGGTAAAAACTACGATGGTCGTAAGCAATCGATTGTAAATAGAATGAAGTTTTTAACTACTGTGTTTGGAATAGAGCTTTGTGCTTATGTGGTAATGAGTAATCACTACCATGTGGTTTTGCATGTGAATGCCGAATTAATTGATAATTTGACTGAAAAAGAAGTCGCCAAACGATGGGTACAAGTCTATAAAAATGCGATTGGTATGCGCTATGTAGAAGGCGCTAAGCTTGATTTTAAAGAGCAAGAAGCGATGAATACGTATTTACCGATATGGCGAGAACGATTGAAAGATATTAGCTGGTATATGCGAGCACTGAATGAAGGGATTGCCCGTAAAGCCAATAAAGAAGATGATTGTAAAGGTCATTTTTGGGAAGGCAGGTTTAAGTCTCAAGCCTTAACCGATGAAGCGGCATTACTGGCTTGTATGGCTTATGTTGACTTGAATCCTATTCGAGCCAAAATCGCTAAAACACCGGAAGATTCAAACCATACCTCCGTTCAAGAACATATTATTGCTCATCAACAACAAAATAATATCAAACTTTCTAAAAAGCTTAAGAATGTACTAAAAGAGAATCCACAAAATATCGACAAATCACCAAAATACTTAAAGACTTTTAGTCAACAAAACGTTAAAAACGACCAAGCACTTCCCATCGAGCGAGAAAGCTATTTAGAACTTGTTGATTACACTGGAAAAGCGATCAAGTCCGATAAACCAGGCGCAATACCTGCACACTTAAAACCGATATTAACCCGACTTAGCATCAACCCGACCCATTGGGTTTCAACAGTATCTACTTATAAACATGCTTTTGGTAAAGTAGTCGGTTCAATTACTCAATTAGATGACTGGCGAAATAATCAAAATCAAAAGGATGAAACTAATACTAAATGGTTAAAAGGGAATAAAGCGGCCAAAAAATTATATTCTTAATTTGAGTGTAAAATAGCCATTTAAGTCAATAACATAGAATTAAATCAGCAAAACGCTAATACCACTAATTAACAAAACACCAATAATGTTGAGTGCAAAACCAGTTTTAACCATTTGTTTTATATTAACTTGCTCACTTCCGTAAACAATTGCATTAGGCGCGGTTGCAACAGGTAACATAAACGCACAACTTGCGCTCATAGCTGCCGGAACCATCAGAATAGCGGGGTCTATTTCCGCCGTTAACGCCGCTGCCGACAATATTGGCATTAATAGAAATACGGGTCATAGAAATACAAGGCGCATTTAACAATAATAACAACAAATAGATGAGGTATAGTAGCTTTCTAGGAAGTTATTCCGGTTCAAATGATTTAACATTCGGGATCTTGCAACCTATCATAGATTAACAATTGTAAGCTGTAAATTAACTTACATTCATGAATTTGGTTTATTCACATACTCCCTAAACGCCTCCCAAATTTCTTGCGCCCAATTAAATCCAACAATAGTCGCTGCGCCACTGGCCGCAATTCCCGCACTGAATGAATAAGCGACAGTTCGCCGACTTGGTTTTAACCAGGCACGTACATAGGTAAATGATTTTAACGTTTTAACCAAACCAGTATTCGCGCTACCTACTTGATCAGCTAAATCATTGAGCACATCATTTTGATTTTTTTCCGGATGTTTAGCGTCAAATTGATAATAAGCGTAAAGAAATAACGCCGCTATGATAATCTGTAATAATCCGGCCATTTCCTGTCCTAAGTTCATTCGTGTCATCCCATTAATAGATTGTTAAGATTGGCTGATTGGTATTCTGGTCGGTTTTCTAGATCTTCATATTTGGATGTTTGTTTTAGAACAAGTTCAAATGTTTCCGGTTCATCCAACCGAGTTTGCCAAAATTCTCCTAACGCTCCATAAACAATGGTAACGCTGAAAACTTTATTTGGCTCTGCTATCTCAATACAAAAAGCATTTAAATCCACTGCTTTGGTTTCATTCATTGCGATCATGAGATTAGCATTAACCAAATGTGATTTGTTAGCAATAAAATTAATTTTATTAGCAATGTCGGACATCGTTTCAATAAAAAATGGTGATGTTCTTGTCTTATCACTGGCTCTTAAGGCTTCAACAACTTGAAGTTGTTCATTTAAAACTTGACGAGTCAAAATGGGATTAATAAAGGCAGGTAACGGCAAGTCTGGAAACGTAAAAGAAGGTAAAGGATTGGTTGAATCTCTATTCCTATTTTTAACATCCGCTTTGACTATTTTATTTTCAGTATTCGACAATCGTAATATGACATTTGCTTCCATGATGGTTTCTATGTATCGAGTTCCGCCAATGTACAATGCACCAACGCCAGCAACAATTAGTGTACAAAAAACCATAAAATCGCCAAGAGAAACGGTAAGCACCTTAAGTCCAATAAACCCAAGAAGATTTGCCACAATTCCCCCAATGACCCAACGTAAACTCTTTCGCGACAATTCTTTTATTTCAACTTCATCACGCAAATGATCATCAATTTGAGAATAGACTTGCTCTAATATATTGCTTTGAGTTTTACTCATTGTTTAATCTCTCTAATTCCTTCAGAATTCTTTGTTTGGCATGGCGCCAAAGGGAACGAATGGTCGCCGGGGGTTTGCCAAGTTTAATAGCAGACTCTGTTGCCGTATGCCCTTGAAGGCGTAATCTTACGACTATGAGTTGTTCATCCGGTAATTTCGTTATCAGCTTGTTCCAAATCTCATTTGCAACTAGTCGGTTTTCTGGTGTAGCGAATTCAATTGAATCAACAGCATCTATAATGGCAACTCTATGAGTTTCAATCCAATCAAGAGCCAGCCACCGGCATCTAACGCGTGCCCACCGTATAAAATCTTCACTCGAGTTAATGGGCGGATCGGGTTGCCTAGTTAATGCAATTATAGCCAGTTCTTGCAAGACATCGTTTACTGATTCCGCATTAGGCAAAAGCTTAAAAACGCTACTACGCAAAATATCTTCGCTCTTTTCCCAATATTGTTGAAGCTCTTGAATATGTTGAGTGTTTTTTTCCATTCTTATGTATAAAGCGTCCAGAACTCTCGAAACGTGCAATTTAATTACGTAATAGTCAAATAACAATAGCACGTTGTCGTATTTATTCAAAGAATACAAGAGCTTGTAAACGAGGAGCCATTCCTGATCATTTAACGCCGAGATTACGGCGTTTACAGATAGATCCCAATCAATGGTTACCCACTGTTAGTCAATTCAAACTAGCCTTTGGTAAAGTAGTTGTTAGCATAACCCAGTTAGATGAATGGCGTGAGAATCAAAGTGCAGCCGAACAGACGTTGGGTAACAAATGCTTGGATAGTCATATATTGAAACTCTGGCGGATCTCGCCAACGAGAGATTGATGAGTATTTGGGGCATCATTACAGTACGGTAAGTCGTTGGCTAAAAAGTCACGAAGAGCAAAGAAAGACATGTCCCCATTGATTTATGTCCCAATTAATTTGCAAAGAAGGACTAATCAAAGGCTATTTTGATTGAACCAGGCTAACACAGTCTTCCAACTGTCCTCCGACATTTTTTTATTGCAAGCGCCAAAAAACTGTTTGATTTGTGGTTTGTCACCTTTTTGCAAGATTTCTATCGTGCCTCGGTTCTCGCCATTTTGAAACTTGTAAAGCGCGCATTCACCCTGATAGAGCCTTTTCACATAAGACGCGGCGCAGTGGTGCATCTCACGTCCTTCGTTGATTAATTGTTTGGGAGTTTCAATGTGTATAATCTGCTTATTATCAGGCGCCACAAGGGGCGCGGGAAAGGGCTCATTTCGCTTGGCTTTATCACAATCCATAAGAAGGATTTCAGTATAATGCTCATTGTGCTGGTCATGCTCTTTTAGCAGGTAGCTGGGATTTTGGCTGCTAACAAGGCCATTTTTAAACTTAGCAAGTCTTTCGACGTACTGATCGGCTGGAGTAACCTGCTTGAGCATTCTAACGGTATCGGCATAGAGTTGAATGATTAGATCAACTTCATAGGTATCTAGCTTTTGGATTAGTTCTGGGCGGATGAGTTGACTTTCGCAGAATGGAATATCGACTCTGGAAAAAGCATTGTTCAACTCAATTAAACCGGCAACCTGAGTTAATTTCAGTTGACCCTTGAGGTGCTTCAGGTTGTCCAGGTAGAGCTGATTGGCGAAAATAATTCCGACAATTTTTTTAAAATTTACTAGGCCGCCCGTCGGATCGATACGAGATAGCAGTTTAAGGTGAGATTTTCCACACGTTGTACCAACTACTTGCGAGAGGATCCTGGTGCGTTTATCGGTAATATCTATATTTTTTACGTTTTTAAACAACACCGCAGATATAACCAAGGCCAGTAATGCCGGGTTATCGATAAGCGCTAACAACTCAGGTTGTTTGAGAATAGAGTTTAAATAGGTAACGTCATCTAGTCCAGCAGCAATCAGTGTTTTAAACAACTTTTCTATCCCCGGATGTTGTTCTTGCAACGACTGATAAAACGCCGGGATCTGGATAATAAGGGACAGAGGAAAATTGGCGATAGGGCAAGGTACCCAATCCAGATTGTTCGACGCCAAGCTGCTCACGGCAATATGAGTATCGTTTAAGGAGAGTCTTTGTTGCCGCTCTGATACGCAACTCCTAGTTTGCTCTAGCATCAGAGTGTCAGCCATTTCCCACATGAGCTCGTAAACTTCCCTTATTGTGATTAGAGAAGCTTCATATCGATAGCTTATATATTCGCCATTGAATTGATATTCAAGACCTTTTAAGTGGGGGTACACTTGTGTTGAAATTTGTTCTAGGTTCATTATGGATTCTCTATTGACGGTGTATCTGTAAACAAAATGAGATTGTGCTATTTCTCCTATAAGGGTTGCGGATCCTTGTTAGAAAAGTGCATACCTTGGTGGGCACTTAAAAAGCTGGCGTTACGCAGGTAAATAGAACTGGTGACAAATTGGCACCACAATGATAGCATAGGGAACGTTTGAAAGAGGCCATTGCCTATTATTTAATAAGTGATTGAATTTTTTATTAATTTAAACCCACCCGGAGTGATGAGATGTCTACTGCTGCAATTCAGGAACGCGATAGAATAACCGCTCGTGTGACAAAAAAGGTTAAACAGGAACTGGAAGATGCTGCGGCACTGCTTGGCTCTACTTTAAACGAATTTATGGTTCAATCAGCGCTTGAACGAGCCCATAAAATACTTGA
Organism: Kangiella sp.; assembly: GCA_002733465.1. Lineage (GTDB taxonomy): Bacteria > Pseudomonadota > Gammaproteobacteria > Enterobacterales > Kangiellaceae. The sequence goes on along the minus strand of NVVT01000024.1, from coordinate 12,806 downwards.
GCGCGATCAAATTATCAGCTTAACCGCTGCTGATTCGGCTGTTTTTTTTCAGGCTTTAGATAACCCGTCCAAGCCCAACGATGCGTTGAAAAAGGCATTCGCCAAATATGCCGGTTGAAATTGTTGAGCTAAATAAAAGTCACAATCGCTCTGAATTTGATTGTGGCGCTGAATCACTAAACTTATACCTCAAAGTCACGGCGCATCAAGCTCAAACTAAAGCTAAGTCAAAAACAACCGTGTTAGTTCATCCTGAGTCTCCCAAACGAATCCTCGGCTATTTTACCCTGGTATTAGCCGTTGTACCTTCCGATGATTTTCCACCTCCGTATTGCAATCAGTATAAAAATGGCTTACCCGGTGTCAACCTCGCTCGGCTAGCCGTGAGCCTTGAATGTCAGCGAGAAGGCTATGGAGCATTATTACTAGTTAAAGCGTTAGAGAAAGTATTAAGGGTATCTGAGCAAGCAGGCTGTGCATCTTGTTTTGTAGATGCTAAGAACGGTGCACAGGCTTTTTACCAAAAATTTGGTTTTATTCCTTTGCTATCAGATCCTAACCGACTGTTTCTTCCAATCAAAACAATTAAAGCATTACAAAGATAGTAAGCGTCAGGGAGTATTCTGTGCTTAGTTATGAAATTATTGAGGGTCATCATTCTGGCACTCTCTTTAAGAGACAATCTTATACTCTCTTAAAACCAAACAAACCTAACCTAACATAAAACCGTATTCCTTATCTCCTAAACAAATGGAGATACTGATGCGAACCTTTCCTTTTTCAATAGGCTTATTCTTTTCGTTAAATACAGTAGCAAAAAACACTTCTATTCAAATTAAATGGACATTCATATTTTGTAATAAATGTAATCTTGGAGTGTCAGCCATGGCGAAATATGGGATACTTACTTATAGTTGATGAGTTTTAACCATTTCGGTATCTATCTGCCTGTTTAAAAATTTATATTATCAATAATAAAAAGGATATTTTTCATGACCAGCGGTATTGATTAAGTGCTTAGGGAAAATTTATTAAGCGACTACAGGCAACAGACCGATTTTGGCAGATTTCCAAAAATGATTATATGTTTGTTGAGCCTGATTTTAATGCAGCAATTGGTAATCTAAAACTATCCAGACCTGATCAAGAAGAAATATGGCCTGAACCATCCGTTCCTTTCTATTATGTCAACAGCTTTAAACCGCATTCAGAATTCATAAAGCAGATCTATAAATTTGTGAAGAAGAGTGAAACGAAGATTGGGGTATTCCCTGTGAATGTGTATGCTCAAGGAACAAGAATAGATGGGCCATATCTCCACCCAGTTGATAAATTAGTTACTTTTACACCCAGAAATGAAAGTGATCATTGGATCCATCCATGGGAGTGGTTAAATTCGGGACAAGCTTTTTTTGTACCCTTAGATGCTTCGTGGGTCGTATATACGAGTCACAGTAACAATGCCGATTCTCTGGATTATTTAATGGCAGATAAGAAGTTTTTTGATGAAATAAAAACTGCTTGGCCTGAAATGGTTAATTATGTTTACAGGCAACAATAGGCAAACAAAACTTTAAATCTTGGAATCATAGGAGACATGGAATTATAGGGGGCAAGTCAGCTTTGTAATGTTTAAGCGATAAATCACTAGCAAATTGGAACTTTTAGGATGCTTTTTCTATACAAATAATTCAATTTTCTAAATCTTGTAGACTATATTAGATTAACATTTTTAGATATCACAGCTACTTAAATGGCGAGAGATAATAGTTTACTGTGCATAACCCATTTTTGCGTTTTAATTAACTTCAGATATGCTTTAAGTATTACAAAATCATTAGGTAACCTAACACGTTTTCGCAACACTATAAGTTAACTACTGTTCATTAATTTAGAGAGTTCAAATGTAATACCTACATCCTAAATAATACATTGCGAGTCATTACTTAATTATTAATGGATCGTGCAGGATAAAAAAATTTGGAGTAGGGATTATGAATGGCCAAAAGAAAACCAGTCGATATAAATACCCTCGGACATCTCACTTACCATGGTCTCCGGGAGCAACTAAAGATGATATCAGATGTATTAGCGCTGATATTTTCATAGGTAAAAAAATTGTTATTACCGAAAAAATGGATGGTGAAAATACTACCTTGTACAACGACCATTCACATGCTAGATCTGTAGATAGCCGGCATCATCCTTCAAGAGATTGGGTGAAAAGGATACATGCATCGATTGCACATGAAATACCAGAAGGATGGCGTATCTGCGGTGAAAATTTATATGCGCAGCATTCGATAGTTTATGAGAAATTAAGAAGTTATTTTTACGGTTTTTCTATTTGGAATGACAAAAACTATTGTTTAAGTTGGTCTGACACAATGGAATGGTTTGATTTATTAGAGCTGGATGCACCTCCAGTCTTGTACCATGGGCTTTGGGATGAATTTCTCGCTAAATCCATTGAAATTGATGTCAATACAGTCGAAGGATATGTCGTTCGTTTAGAAGATGAATTTCATTATAACAGCTTTAACTCGAGTGTTGCTAAATGGGTTCGTACCGGACACGTGCAGACCGATGGAAACTGGATGCATAATCAAATTGTAACAAATGGCCTGGCTAATTTGAATAGGACTAATTCGAAACAGGCCCTAAAGATAAAGCTGAAAGAAAGAAAGGAGGTACCAAATGAGACAAAACCAAACAAATAAAAATCAAAAGCTAGATGAATGGTTAAGCTCATTGGCGCAGAAAGGCAAGCCAGATATTGATGAGTGTATCGATTATTTAGGTAGTCAAATTGAATGGCTATACAATATGAAAAATACTCAACAAGATCCAGAATGGCACGCAGAAGGCAATGTGCATATTCATACCAATATGGTGCTAGGAGAGGTGTATAAGCTTTTGGATGAAGACGCTAGCCATATTCAAGGTGGTGAACGTCAATCCTTAATTTTGGCTGCTTTGCTTCATGATGTTGGAAAGAGCGTTAGGACTAAGGAAGTCGAAATAAATGGAGTGATTCGAATTGCTTGTCCTCAGCATGAGTCAATAGGGCGTTCCTATTTAGCTTTCAAATTGATGGGATTGAATCTTTCATTTGACGTTGTTTTGGATGTATTAGGTCTAGTGGGAGAGCATCATATGCCAAAATTTTTAGTTGTTAAGAACAAAACTAAAGGTGAATATCTATCGCTGTCAAGACGCGCAAATATTGAACTGCTTTATTGGCTGGAAGTTGCGGATATGCGAGGAAGAATCTGTCAAGATTTAAATTTGCAACTTGAATATCTAGATGAGTTTAAAATGTTTGCAGAGGAATATGGTGTTTGGAGTTTCCCTCATGACTTAAAAGATGAGTTTTTAAATTTATTTAAAGACGAAAGCATTCAGGAAAAAAATTATGTTTATTCTTATGCGCTATATGAAATTGAGAATAATCTGATTTCTCTGCCTGTGGAGGCGATTGCAAGGTCGTTTGAACACAAAAGAAATTATTCTAATCTGATTGTCTTATGTGGCCCAAGCGGTTCGGGAAAATCAACTTGGGTTGAGCGCAACTGCGAAGACTTTGCTTTGATTTCGTTAGACAAAATTCGAGAGGAAGTTAATGGTAACCGCACAAGTCAGAAAAATAGAGGTCAGATTATGCAACTAGCGAAAGAGCGGCTAAAAGCTTGTCTGCGAACAAAACAAAGCGTTGTTTGGGATGCTACAAATTTGCGCTTAGATTTCCGTAAAATTTTGTGTGATTTTGGTCGAGACTATAAAGCATTAGTTACGCTAGTTGTGTTTTTGTTACCTGAAAAAAAGCTATATATGGGTAATGAAAATCGTGATTATTCGGTACCGAAAGATGTATTGTCAAAACAGCTTAAAGGTTTTCAGTTTCCTTCAGCTGGTGAAGCGCATCGAATGTGTCTCGTCGGTGAAAGGGGACAACTATTGCGTAGGACAGGTTATTTCGAGACGCACAGTACAGCACGGCAAGCTTTTTGATTTTATTAGGCATGTAACTAGTATAATTGAAAATAGAAATGAGATTAGTGGGGACACGTCGTACGCCGTGTCCGCACTAATTCGTGACTTATTTTATCTCTGTCCTAGCGTATGTCGCGTTAACTGGCCCAACGATATCGTACCGGTGGTGATTTTCCGAAGCATACTTTATAAACTCATTAATATCTCTTAGATTTAAAAGCGATAAATAGTTTTACGTTTTCATCAATCCAGGATTGCACGTAATCAATGTCAACTTGCAGCATTTCTCTGTTATGTGGCCCTTTAAACTGGTTAAGTCTAAGTGTTTTCCCTAGCCCTACTAATTCAATAGTTCCTTTAATGCCGCCTCTTCTATAGCGATAGATTGAGCTAACTTCATTATAAACATCGTCAAGATAACTACCAATACAATGATGCATTGATATTCCTTCTTCGACCAATTCTTTAGCTGTTTTAATATAAAATATTCGCTCTCCATCGCCTTCAATTGATGGCATTGGAAAAGGAACACTTGAATCAAAATCGCTACTATATTTACTTTGATATTCTCTCAAAACGTTACTTAGTTGGTCGTGGAATTTTTCGAGTTCACTCCAGTTCTTTGCACGTTCGAATCGTGAGAGAATATTTTCAACACAGTTATGTTGATTACCAAAACGCTGGTCGGCATATCTACTAGAAATGGAACGGATCATTCTTTGGCTGTCATCAAGTGTTACTAACATGTTATTCATATCATCGACTGTTAATTGATTAATAAAGGTTGTGTTAAACATATTACTGTTAACATCGGCCGTATTAAACATCCCGAAGGCGGTTACAAACTCTTGAAATCTATTAAGACCGTTTATGTTGATCATATCGTCATTGTGATTAAAATAGACGTGATACTTAGGATCGGTAATTAACTTCTCAACAATATAAAAATAGTCCTGCAGTTCATTCGGTAAAGGGAGCTCTAGGCGCTTCAGTAATTTTAAATGATATTTTTTAACCTCCATTTTTAAAATAGCTGATAATATCTCGTGTCTTTTCAATCGGGCGTTAATACGCTTCACCTTTTTACCTAAAATAGCGCTTGCTAAAAAAGCAAATAGAGGAGGGCAGTCTAAGAACTCCTTTAAATTTTGATGATCGATAAGTAAATTTAAATAACTTAAATCATCCAGTCCAAGGTCAACTAATTTTTTTAATGGCACGATAGGTTTGTAGAGTCGATTGATCTCTCTTTTATTGTTCTCACTAAACATATAAAACTTTACAAGCGAGCAATTAAAAAAATGATATTCTTTAAAATCATGGGATTTATGTTGATAATGAAAACACTTCATTCTGGTTTTTTTGAATGTAACGAACTGCGCTACGGTTTCTGCTTGGGCTTGCTCAGGCAAGTATTGGACGCGGCGTACCATTTTACACCGTTCTACGTCAACCGCTCGTGCTCTTGATTGCGTTGGTTTGGCGCGATAATTGAGACAGCCAGCCTCGTCGTGAAGCCAGCCGGGTTGTAGATCTGATATTATGCAAGGTTTAAACATTACGGATGTTCTGTTTTATTAGGGGATAGTAATGGAGAAGGCTTGCTATTCAATGTCAGTTTCAAAATTATTGTAGAATTACCACCTAGTTAGATTGAATATTTATTAGGTTCCCCTACCTGACATCTTTCAGCAATCCATTAAGAATTATCATCTACAAATAATTCAAAATGGAAATTCTATGCGTAACGTGTTTAAAGGCTTAATTGATGCTAACAATACACAATCTGATTACATCAAGTGGTTGTGTTTTAGAGTGTTAACTTTCCCCAAACTAATTGTCAAAGTGTTGACTTCTGATGATTGTGCGGATTTCCTAAATGCATTGGGATTCCCTATGATATTGGGAAAAATGAAAAAATACCTCGCACATTTAGCTAATGAAGATTCTGATGAAGATGGGGTTAAAGAATCAGAATATTTTTTTAGACAAAGTAAAGAAAAAGAAATTAAGGAGTATTTGACCAAAGTAATTAAACCTCTGATGGAAGATGCAATTGAAACCTTTTTAATTAAATACCCTAATCAACCGAAAGATGATTCTGCAATTGGCTGTAATGTCGATCTACTTACAAGAGCAATCAATTTGTCTAAAGATGAATCCAATTTATTTAGATTTTATTCGCATTTTGAAAATAATAGTCTTCTAAGAGATACGGTTAAGCTGTTACCAGATAGTGATTCTACAACAGAGCAATTATCTTGCTTGTCAGCGATTAGTGGAATTAAAAAACAAAGCCTTATATCTAGTGTTAATAGCCAGGCAAGACTATTAAATACCGGTTTGTTAGCAAAAGAAAGGAGTATTCGTGGTATCTCGTCATCCTCTGAACTACCAGAAATAAAACTGAATGACCGATTAAAAGAAGAGATCAATACACCAAACGCCAGTTTAGATCAATTAATTAACCACGCAGTAGAAGAAACTGAGCCGGCAAAGCTTAGCCTTTTAGATTTTAAATATGTTAACGGTGTTGCCGATATCAAAAAGCTAGTTAAGCAGGCAGTTAGAGAGAATGAAAAGGGAATTAATATTTTAATTTATGGCGAACCGGGGACTGGCAAAAGTGAATTCTCGAAATCTCTTATTCAAAGTGTAAAGTTGGAGTTGAAATCCGTAAGCTACAAAGATAACGACGGCGATACTCTATCTGCCAACCAGCGTTTAAAGTGTTTTAATTTAATACAGTCTGCATTTCAATCGCTAAAAAATTCTGCGGTGGTCTTTGATGAGGTGTCGGATTTATTTCTAAATGAAGATCCTTCCTTTTTTTCATTTAAACCAACAATATCAAAAAAATATGTTAATGCGTCACTTGAAAACAACCAGATCATCAGTCTTTATTTATGCAATTCAATAATTAACATAGACCCTGCCTACCTTTCTAGATTTAGTTATATTCTCAAAATGCCTTCGCTACCGACAAAGCAGAGAAAACAGATCCTTCTAAATTCGTTACCTTCGCAATATAAAAAATGTGTTAGTCAAAAATGGTTAGAAAAAACAGCATTAAATAGTAGGATAACAGCAAGGCATATTGAAAATGCGACTCGTATTGTCAGAATGTCAAAAACAGATTCTGCAGAGGTTCAGGATAAAATGTCTGAGTTATTTACAATGTACTTAAGTCACAGTAAATCAAATGACGGTTATAGCAATAAATTACCAGAGTTTTATGATCCTAAATTTATTTCTACAGATTTTCCAATCAATACGCTCATTAAAAAATTAAGTAACAAGGCTTCCGCCAAAATATTATTGTACGGTATACCTGGTACGGGAAAAACTAATTTTGCTCACTACCTATTAAACAAAATTGACCAAGATTATGTGAGTGTGACGGTTTCTCAAATTTTAGATAAATACGTTGGTGAAACGGAGGCTAACATAGCGCGTTTGTTCGCAAGCGCAAAAGATGAGAAAAAGGCGATCATCATCGATGAGGTTGATAGTTTATTAACATCAAGAGAGAGTTTAAGCCAACATTGGCAAAAGACAGCGGTCAATGAATTTTTATGCCAGATTGAAAATTTTGATGGCATTTTAATTGCGACTTCAAACATGTTGGATGTATTGGATCCAGCAGCTTATAGACGCTTTCACGCAAAATTTGAATTAAAGCCGCTTAAATCAGAACAGAAACTAGCTTTGCTTAAACGAATTTCCAAGCAGTATCAACTTAATCGTGATTTAAGTTGGTTAAAATTAAGTGAAAAATTAAATCAATTGCCAATGCTTACGCCAGGGGATTATAACTCAGTGAATGGGAGGCTTGAGTGGCAAGGAATTAACACGCTATCATCCTATGTTGAGCAATTGGTTTGTGAGCAGAATTTAAAACAAACGGCTGCTAGTATTGGTTTTATTCCATAATAATAGCAGGGTGAATACAGTGTTCTGTTATCGGCATTATTTACTTTGCATGCTAAGCCCTAATTCAGTGGTCGAAGTCGAAATACTCTAACCCTTTGATTTAAAAGTGACCTATTTAAATAGCAACGAGTGTCATTCCTCCCTCTGCTATTCATATAAAACCGGTTTCAATGGGTTTTCAATTTGAAAACTTTTGTAATATGGTATATACTGTTCACATATTGAAAACCTTGAGACATTTATGCACGTCATAGCAAGAAAGATATTTAATGATGCAATCAAGAAATACCCAAATGATGCAGCAGCTATCGAAGACTTATACCGATTACTCAACAGTGGTAGGTTTAAAGATCCAATGGAGCTTAAAAATGTTATCCCTTCTCTGGATAATTTTAAGTATAAGGATAAATGGTGGGTAATTGATATTGGTGGTAACAATTTGAGAATGATAGCCTTTATTGAGTTTAGGCATGGTCGGGTTTACGTAAAACATATTGTTAATGATCCTGACTACGATAGATTAACGAACAGGTATAAAAGTATGAGGTCGAAATGAATATACAAAGTGTTGCAAAAATGGCTCATAAACTTCAGGAGAAGCTTCCGTTTGTTGCTGGTATTAATACTTCAGAAGAACATGAAGAAGCACTTTCAATTATGGATGAGTTAACTGAAAACTATGATAATAACTTACTATTGATTAATTATTTATGGCCAAAAATAGAAGCTTATGAAGAAACGGCGCCAGAGCTACTGCTATTTAATGAGCGTATTAAAAATATTAATCCAGGAGCATCTATGTTGCGGCTATTAATGGAACACCATAACCTCAATACGACGGATTTTAAAAACGAAATTGGGCAAAAGGGAAATGTCTCAATGATTTGTAATGAAAAAAGAAACTTAACAGCTGAACATATTAAAAAATTATCTGTTAGGTTTGGTGTTACACCAGCGTTATTTTTTTAATGAGGGAATAAAATATAATGCAACTAGAAGAACTTTCAGGGGAAGAGGTGAATTTGATTTGAAATTTTAGATTAAATATTAAAAACAGACATTGAACTTGTTGATGGGAGCGTCTTTATAATGCCATTTGAAACTAATCAAAAATATACCCATGAAGTGCCACACTTCAGTCGCTACAATGTAAAAAAATTTCGCTAACGTTAAGGGCTTTTAATTAAGCGGTTAAGCCTGTTATTGAGCTGGTAGCCACATTCTTCACTATTCTTCAAGATAGCTACCTTTTAACACTAAAACAAGCTCGTTGCATAGAGGAAGGCCTACAAAATCTCTTTCTGCTGCAGGTTTATCAGAATGAAACCAAATATCATTTAAACAAAAACTAAGATCTTTTTCCAATATATGAGACGTGATATCCAAGTTGTTCATAATACGATTAAGGATTTCGCGTCTTAATAAATTATTAGTATCCGACGACATAGTGAATTTAATTCCCTCAACTACAAATGTTTGTTTAATATCACTTAATTTGTAATTGACTTCGGGAGGCAGGTTTTCAGCCACTCTTATACAGTCGTCACTTTTCCAACAAAATAGTAATTGATGGCTGGTCTCCTTCATATATTGTTCATTGACTTTATTAAAAGTATCAACAAACGCTTTGTGCGGGATTTCGATGTATTTGTTCATTTTTGACCTTATGGTTTATAAATAGAATTTTTATTTAGGAATTGTTCAGCAATGATTTATATCTGTAATTTTTAATGGGTTCAAAAACGAGTAAAAATTCATTGCATAACGGGAGCCCATCTGAAAAGAAAAAATGCCTTTTTGGATTGACTAAACAACGGATATCCTTTAGCTTATAATTAATGGTTAGTTTGGTTAGTTGGTAACCTTCATTGTCATGATCGTTTTCTTCTTTTAGTTTAGTGCATTCGAGTTGTTCAACCTCGTCAAGCTTTTCGAATTGATAATTTATAGAAGATAGAATTTTGTTTCCAAAAGTAAGAGGTGTATTGGTGAGAGCATGGGTGTTATTCGTTTTTGTTATCGTGAACTCTTGAATGATATTGTCAATGTTTAAATTGGTGTTGGTGGATGCAAACATATTGTCGCAAGGCTCAACTTCATAGTGCCAGTTGATCGTAAACTTAATGTTGCTTTTTTGAAGTAGCTCAGCCTCAGTTTTTTTAATTAATGACATTAATTTTGGGTGTTTGATGATTACATATTTGAACATAAAAGTTTTTACTGTTTCTTATTAGGGTTTTACCCTTAGCCTTGCGGAATTATGTTAGATAAAAAATAGCGGATTAAACTAATTAACTCAAACTGACAGTTTATCGTAGCGCTTAATTATTGCATTAGGCGTAATCTGAAGCGTCTGTAGAAAAATACTATGTAGAAAAATGTCGTGTAGAAAGGTGCCGGATATGATCGGTTACGACCCTGCCACTGGTGCATGATTACTTTGCATTAGAAACGGAACCGAGTCAAACCATTAACTGACTCTGACTTTTTAGTGATTATTGGAGAAAAAAATGTCTTGCCCATTTTGCGATATTAGAGATCAAAAAGAGCCTGCTTTTGTTATATTAGATGAAGAACATTGTATGGCTATATTGGATAACAAACCTAAGACAGAAGGACATATCTTAGTGATACCCAAAATTCATTGTGAGCACTTTAGTGAACTAGATGAGCAATCTGCTGTAGCGATGATGCAAATGGCATCTAAGATTACAAAGAAGTTAAAACTAAGCGAATTAACAACGGATGGGTTTAACTTATTCTTAACGGAAGGTAAAGCCGGTGGTCAGCAAGTGCCGCATGCGCATTTACATGTGATACCAAGGGTTTTACATGATGGCATTCGTTTAAGCTGTTTGAAAAAAAGTTTTTACCAACGAGCTAAAAAAAACAGAGGCTTTGATAGATTTTGGAGTGATTATGAATAAAATAGAAAATATTTTAAATACGAATAACAAGCCGAATATTTAGATATTTATACAAACCTATGAATATTAATTTTTAATTCTGATGGATGACAAGGACTCTGCTATCAACATTTAAAATTTGAGAGTCTGATAATTTGGCACTGATAGTATTCCAATGGGCATGCCCAGATACAACCAATGGAAAACTGTTATGCACAAGGTAATTTGTAATAAACTCGTTTCCTAGTAAATTCTCAGTTTCTATCAAGGGACCTTCGTGAAGAATCAACACATCGGTATTTTGTTGTTTCAATTTTTTTATCTGTTTTAAATAATTTTCTGGCGTTACGCGGTTTGGCTTGCCATTACTCCCTATGACGCCATCTATCCCGCCAAATATGACACCACCAATATCGATTGTTTTATTGTCTAATAAATGAAAATTAGAGTGCTTATCTAAAATTTCCTTTTCTTCAGACTCTAATTGATCATGATTACCTAATACCACTAAACTTTGTAGTTCCTTTAAGTCCGCAACTCGCTTTAAAAAAGGAAAAATATTACCAGATAATCCTCGTCTATTATCGGTTAAACTTGCAAATAGATCGCCAGCTAAAATAAGTAAGATTTTATCTAAACCGGGTAAATCACCAATCTCACTCATTAAAAGCAGCGTATCAATGAATTCGTTCGCTAGAGTTTGTGCATTATTATTTTCACTCGGCATTGATACGCCCTGTAAATCGGATGTTATTACGAGAGCCTCTATACTGACTGGAAGTTTATTGCTTTTACCATTTATCCATAAAAGTGGCTGTACTCCCATTTCGCCATTGCCTAATGGCGCATTGTAGTACGTCGTTTCGAATGGTAGGCGGTCTATTTGTTCTATTTGCATTTGTTTGTTTCAATTAATATTTTAATATAAGGTGTCTAATATACAGCAAAGTAAAGTGTCCCAATATAAGGTGTCGGAGTCGTTTTTTTCGACTCGGATACCGGTTAGAATGTTTTTTACCTAACAGGCATAAAGCAAAATGAGTCGCACTAGCTTATAACTAAAAAACGGCAAACGCTATAAAAAAATAAAAATAGCGGTTGACTAACCGGTTTGTAAAATAAAATAAATAGCGCGAATGAAAAAAATAAAATATCACCCCATCGTTCATTAAATTGATGATAACGATTTGCAAAATTAACTGGAACCAGGTTCAAGTAAATCTCGGTACAATAAGACACGCCAAATGGCAGAGTTAGATAAATCGTTCCTAGGTAGAGGCTTATAATACTAGTCAAATACAAACTATTGATTAGCAAAAAAGTATACCCTCCAGAAAAAGCGATTGTGTCTAGAATATTGTTAGGCGATAGTAAAAATGAGTGGAGGTTAATAGAAGCAAACGCTAGTATGAAGCAACTAATAATTGCCAAGCCATTAGTTAAAAAGTCAAATTGACGATAGGTGATCTTGCCTTTTCCAAATTTATATAACGTTGACTCTACCAGTGCATGTGTAATCATAGGTATGATGGCCGCTAGGCTGGAAGCTATTATAAAGACCAATGCAAATTGAACCGTGATACTGTCTATCCCGTTAATTTGAGTAGCGTCAATTATTAAGTTAGTTACTAATTGGATTAGTGTCATATTCATAACTAATATGAGTTTGCGTTTTTATGTTAGTTTTCTATTTTTATGTTTATATTGGTATTTTCGATGTGACATAAAAACGCGAGCTATTATTGTTGTAATCGTTTTATTGATTAAAGAGAACTATGATCTGGCTACACTAAACAGGACACTTAATTTCATATAAAATACAAATGAAATTGAGGAGTTAAAAGTGAGCAAGAAAATTAAAACTAAATATACCACAGAATTTAAAGAACGAGCGGTCAAAATGGTGATCCGCTCAGAGAAACCGACTAGCCAGATAGCGAATGATTTAGGGATTAAAACGACCACACTTTATTC
>NVVT01000038.1 GCA_002733465.1 Kangiella sp. | reverse complement strand
AAAGACTTCACTCAACTAATGACTATTGGTCACCCGTTGATTATGAAGCTATGCAAAAAGTTGTGTAATTGAGTGTCCCGAATAGTGTTGACAGATCAAAGTCATAGGTTTCATAAATACCACCATCACCGCCAATGTACAAATGTTCGGTATTATCTGGATCGATCCACAGTGCATGGTCGTCAACATGTCGGAATTTGTCAGACAGTTTTTTCCAAGTTTTACCAGCATCTTCAGAAACGCTGGTAAAGGTACTTAGAGAATAAACGCGATCAGGGTTTTTAGGATCAACCACTAATTCATTATAATATTGTGGGCTACTAGTCATGTAACTGGATTGTTTAGTAAATGAAACACCAAAATCATCCGATAAAAATACCCCTTGCTCTTCTTTATTTGACTCAATAATCGCATAAATACGGTTAGGTTTAGATGGCGCTCCAATTAAACCAATGCGTCCCATCTGGTCTTTAGGTAATGACGATTTAACTTCCGTCCATGTCGCCCCACCATCCGTGGTTCTGTGGATCCCGCTGCCAGGCCCGCCATTAATGAGTACCCAAACATGTCTGCGACGTTGATAAGAACTGGCCACGATATTATCGGGATTTTCTGGATCAACAACAAACTCGTTCACACCAGTGTATTTATCAATTTTAAGTATTTTTTTCCAACTTTTACCGCCGTTTGTGGTTTTATATAAACCCCTGTCACCACCGTCACTCCACAAAGGCCCTTGTGCTGCCACCAAGACAGTATTGGAATCTTGAGGATGAATCCATATTTGAGAAATATGTCCGGAATTTTTTAGTCCCATATTTTTCCAAGATTTGCCGCTATCAATTGATTTATAAATACCATCACCAAAAGACACAGACCTTTGTGCATTATTTTCTCCAGAACCCACCCATAAAGTTAACGGATCTGAAGGATCCATTTTCATAGAACCAATAGAATAAGAACCTTCATTATCGAAGATAGGTTCCCATGTAATAGTATTGTTGGTGGTTTTCCACATGTTTCCTGCAGCGGTTGTTACATAAAAAACATGTTTTTTATTGGGATGAAAAGCAAAGTCTGAAATACGCCCCGAAATTAAAGCCGGCCCAATATTTCTTAATGGTATACCGGCTAATGGATTATCTTTCTTCTTATTCTTATCTTTTGCAATACTAGCCAATGAAATAAGTACAAGACAAAATAACAAGGCAGTTTTGGTATAGAGTTTCAACATATTAAGGCTCTCATGGTTAAATTCAATCATGATACTAGCAGAAAATAGGATTTATAAAAAATGTGTTCTAATATTTGGTAGCCTTTCAGATATAAGCTCGCCAATCATTAGAAGACAAAAGCGTAGCAATGAGGAGAGAGGAATGTAGCTTTTTACTTTCTATGCGCATTTTTATTGTTATGTTCTTTAAAATAGGGGGCTCAGAGTCCGACAGCTCCCCAATTATTAAAACCTAGAAAATAGGGAGCAAGAGTTAGTTCTCAACCGAGTAGACATAACCATCATAAAAACTGGCTGTGGCTGAAACTTTATTATCAATCCGTTTAAATTGAATGTCTTGAATAATGCCACCTAATTTTGGGCTTTGCCATATTATATTTCCAGTCAGTTTATCGACTACTTCAAAACTGTCTCGGTTATTACTATTTGAAACAAAATTCTTACAACCTTTATCCCAGCTAAAACACTGCAATAAGTTAGACGAAATATTATTGCCGTTAACGACATTTCCGGTGTGAAAAGCAGAATAATTTTCTATCGTTAATTCAAGAGGATCAAGCGCAACATAAGATCGATTGAATGTAGAATAAGTAATAATTTCTGGTTGAGCATCATCATCATATTGATAAAATGTATAATGCCATGAATCATTCAAAGCGTTATCAAACATTTCATCTGATAACGACGTAATAGTTAAATCATTTTCAAGTTTTAGTATGGTTTTTGTACTAATATCTGCAAGATAGTCAAACTCATTGGTCGAGTGAAAAACAAACTGCGTTGCAGAAAAAAGTCTTGTTACTGGCATTGTTGTTAAAATTTCGCCCGAAACAGTTGAAAGCAAATGATGTTCATTATAGCCTTCTACGAGCAGAAATTTGTCATTTAAAGGTGCTATATTTTGAATGTTGAAATTGCTATCTTGCTGTAAATCACTTACCCAAATCTCATTTCCAAATAGATCTTGTTTAGTAAGAGATGTATTGGGATGATCGCTTTTATAAACATAGAAATTTTCATCTTCTTTTTGAATGGCAATCTCAGAGACTCTTATTTCTGTATCATATTTGACCTCTAGCCCCGGCTCAGAAACACCGACAAAATAAACCGAATAGGATTCAATCAAAAATGTTAAAGTATCATTATCATCCCAATCAACGATACTATGCAATTCGCGATTATACCAAGCTGAACTGTATTGTTGCTGAAAAGTGTCTCCTTCAAGAGAGTAAGCAACATGTTTATACTCATCTATTCTGATCTCTGCTCCCTGCTGATCCAGCGTGCTTTCCGTATAAACGAGTTCATCTATTCCGTCATTATTTAAATCCACAATGATGCTAGCAGCACTTAAATCTAAGATTCTATTATCATCTTCAAATAAAATGGGTGTTAAACTAACGGTTTGGTCGCTCAAATTATTAAGTATAAACATTTCATATACAGTGGATGTATTATTTTTCCTTACATAGCCTGACACCATAATTTCTTGACTAACATCGTCATCAAAGTCACCAACCGTAACACTAGTACCGTTAGCCGTGAAATAATTATCAAATATAATTTTTTCTACGCCAAACTCTAAGTTGATAAGTTTTAGTTCACCCTCGTCATTTACATCAACAACTTCACAGTGGCGATTACCACTTAAATCAACTACATTAAAACTGTTACCTTCATAAATCGTTTGATTGTTTTTGACATCATAAACATCAGAACGGTAAACAAAATCAAGATATCCATCATTATTAAAATCACAAAACTGTATCGCTCGCTCCAAATTATTATTGATATCAAAAGTAGTTATTACTTCTTTAGTATCCATATTAATTAACATAGACTGAGTAGCTGTATTTGAAATCAACAGCTCTTCTCTTCCATCTCGATCATAATCAACGACTTGAATAATGATATTAGAATTTGATAGCACTCCGAAATTGTTGAACTCATTTTCTTCGCCAGTATCTCCATCTACCCATAAAACACTATAACTGCTATCTTCATTACTGATAAATGAATACCAATAATCATTGATTCCATCTTCATTAACATCAGAAACGGCCTGAAAATAAACGTTTCCATCTTTGCTTGGTCCAATTAAAAAGGCCTTGTTTACTTTGATGATATCATTATCTAAAATTAGTTTATCTAACTTTATTCCTCTAAAATAAATTTCCTCATCCTCTATCGTTTTAACAACAAAGCTTTCACCCCAGTTAACATACTGACTATTTGTTCTCTTATTGATATTCGGTTTTGAATTAGAATTTAGAGTAATTATTTCATTTATGACATTGCTTTTGTGTTCATTTTCAACGTAAACAGCAAAATTCACTTCCACATTTTTTCCAAAGTTAGGTATTACAGCATCCCAATTAACCACTCCATTTTCATCAACGGACATATTTGCTGGGCCGTATTTCAGTTTATAAGTGAAAGGTTCATCAAACTGATCATTTTCTAGAAAAACATTTGCGATAAAACCATTTCCAATCGAGTATTCCAATTGAGAAAATTCGATATTGCCTTCAGGTTTGTTTTTCAAAACAGTGATTTTCTTATCCGAAGATGAAGAGTTACCTTGAGTATCAGTTACGGTTAAACGTAAATAATAGTTTCCTGGAATATCACCAATAAAAACCATTTCGGGTAATTGCTGAATATCAGCTTGGCTAAGTTCTGGTTTAGATACGACTTCCCATTCAAAAGACAACAAATCGTAATCAGGGTCATTAGAGCTTGTTCCACTAACTTTTAGCTCCATACTTCTATCCACGGTTTCCTTTTCTATCGTAATGATTGCTTCTGGTGCGTTATTGACAGCATCAAATAGACTCGCCGGGAAAAACGTTAAAGGTATTATGACAGGTAAAAACTCGTTGGTAAGTTGAAAAGAAATAGCACTATTCACTTGAACCTGCATAATAATTTCATCAGTTCCTAAAATACTAATAGTGGATGAATAATACTCCTGATTCGACAAGGTCTGCCCAAGGTCCGAGGTTGAAATTGTCAACCTTCCCATATTTGAAATATAAATATCTCCACTATAAAAAATACCGTACTCATTACTATACAAACTTGCCGAAAGCTTAAAATTATCAAACCAGATATTTACACCATTGGAACTAGAAACTAAAACGTGATATGTCGCACTATCTTGGATAACATCAAAATAACCTGTATAAGTCTCCCTATCACCCGTTAATACATCTGTAAAACTAACATCTAAAAGCCCTGTTACCGAGTTATAACTCCCCGTTTTAAATCGAACTGTGCCATCAATATTGATGCCTTCAAAAATACAATGCCTATATATTACTTCTGTTCTTTGAGCAGCGACAAATTCTTTAATAGTGACGGATCCTGATTCACAAATAATATCACCAGAGTTATTGCTGCTTTGATTTTCTGTTAACATCAAGAAATGTTTAAATTGATCGCCAAAGGCAAGAGTATTAAGTAAATCTAAAAGCTCTACCACTTCATATGCAACTTTAGAAGCATTATCAGGGGTTATTTCATAGAATTCTGTTACCCCAGAGTACAGAGGAGTCACGGAGGACCAAAGAGGATCATTCTCGGAATTTGATCCAGAAGAATCTGAACTGCCGCCGCAACCAGCAAAAAAAGTAATTGCTAACCATACGAAAACAAATAAAAATAAGTTGGCAAGTTTAATATTAAGAAGATTCAAATGGTTGTCCATTTCGAGGCAATTATCTAAGATAGTAACGTCAAGAGTTACCTTAATCAATAGCTGAATACCCAGTTATCTATATTTCATTTATCTATCATTCATGCTATTTCTATTTATATAATCTGCCAGAAGGAAAAGGGGTCATGCTGACCCTAATTATACTCTCTTACACTAGTGCCTGACCGAAAATACATAACTTATTGAAATAAAACAACTATTTCGAATAA
Organism: Kangiella sp.; assembly: GCA_002733465.1. GTDB lineage: Bacteria > Pseudomonadota > Gammaproteobacteria > Enterobacterales > Kangiellaceae. The sequence continues at coordinate 44 of NVVT01000038.1, read as the reverse complement.
TAGTGAGCGAAGATAAACAAAAAGGTACGCTAAAGTGTTATAAT
>NVVT01000013.1 GCA_002733465.1 Kangiella sp. | reverse complement strand
CTTGAACTCTATTATAACATTCCCGGATGAATTGGTCGATCATAAAAGGAATTTTATCTTTATATATCAATTAGTTAAGTTCTTTTTAAGTGCTGACTAATTACGATGGAGTTAGAGTTTTTTTTATCAATATTAAACGGTGGTTAATTGAAAACTAAAACTTGCACCGCAATCATCATTATTTTTCACACTAATATCACTGCCTAATATTTTCAATAGATTTTTGCTGATGGTTAATCCCAATCCGATATGACGCTCACCGTCTTCCGCTGTTTTTGACCCACGATATCTGGCATTAAATAAGAAGGGAATTTCTTCTTCGGGAATGCCAATTCCTGTGTCTCTAACGATAATTTGAACTTGATTGTTGATCTCCGTTTCTACTAGTTCCAGGCTAATGACACCGTCTTCAGGTGTGTGCCGTATTGCATTTTCAATTAGATTATTCAGTACACGCTCTAGTTTACCTATATCAGTTGACGTTTGTAACTTCTCATTTTTGAGTTTTACTTGTAACGTAATTTTCTTTCTATTTGCCTTAATGCTAAATTTTTCTTTTAAGTCGTATAATATTTCGGCTATCGGGAAGGTTTCAAAGTTAGCACTAACATGGCCAGACTCTAAATGCGCCAGTTCAAATATTTGGTCAACGAAGTGCTTCAGGCGTTGTGCATTTTTTAAACTTCGTTCTATATATTCTTGTCGCTTTTTTGGCTCCAATTGATTTTGTTTAAGTGATATGGTCTCCAAAAATCCTTGCAAAGATGATAATGGCGTTCGTAGGTCATGCGATAGGTGAGTAAGTAATTCTCTACGTTCAGCGTCGACTAATTTCAGTTGGTCAAACTGCTGATTTGTTTGGGCGATCATTTGATTAAAAGCGTCGGTCAGAATATTGATTTCAGAACTGCTTTTTGCGACTTTTATTAATGATGATTTTTCTTTAAATCCATTTTGTTGCATTGAATTAATCGCTTTTGTTAGCTCACGTAAAGGCTGTACGAAAAAATGCAGGCTTAGAAAAATGAGTGCAAATAAAAAGAGGATAGATGTAGCAGCCACTAAAAGAATTGTTTTGAGTTGTTGGTTATTTTTCAAGCGATTAAAAACGCTGTCATAAATTTTGCTACGAACTATGACGAATAGATATCCAATTTTTTTATCGCCTTCTTTAATAACGGCTGCTGAAAATATTTTACCTTCATTGCCTCTAGGGTCGTCAGCATAAATGGGGAACTGTTGATTGTTTTGTATAAAGTCATTTAATGGTTTTAGGTTAACAGATTGACGAATAATCTCGTTTGGTTTAGCCGAGAAGTTAATAATTTTTCCAGAGTTATCTAGTACATAAAATTCAAAGTTTGCACCTAGAATCATCATGGAATGAAAGAGATTGCCAATGGTGTCACTGTTTAATTGTTCAGATGAAATAAGTGGATTGTCGTGTACGAGATGTGCTGCTAGATCTTTATGTAACTCTTGTTCAGCCTGAGCTCGCGATACACTTTCAATAGCTTGCGATATCCATACAAACCCTAAGACTAAGATAAGAAATATAACAAGCACTGACAGTGAGAGTTTTTTAAAAAGCGATATTTTGTTTAACATAATCTCTATTTATTTCCTATTGGCAACTTTCAGAAGATAGCTTGTAACCGACGCCCCAAACAGTTTGAATAATGGAGTTGTTTTTATCAAAGTGTTCTAGTTTTTTTCTTAATCGGTTGATATGGGAGTTGACTGTATGTTCATAGCCAAGATGATCGTACCCCCAAACTTTATCGAGTAAATTTGCTCGGGAAAAAACTTGATCAGGGTGTTTTCCAAAAAACAAAATTAAATCAAATTCAGTAGAGGTTAACTCAATCAAATTGGAGTTGATGCTCACTGTATGATTAGTATCATCTATGGTTAACTTGCCAATTCTCGTAATTTCATTTTCACCCTTGTTCTTTTTACGTGATTGTAATAATTCTACTCGCCTTAGCTGTGACCTAACTCTTGCAACTAATGACGCAACGCTAAAAGGCTTGGTGATATAATCGTCCGCCCCTAATTCTAGTCCTACAATTTGGTCAATTTCAGAACTTTTAGCGGTCAACATTAATATGGCCTGCTCTGGGTTTACTTCTCTTACGCTTTTACAAATATCGAGGCCATTTTTATTCGGTAACATGATATCTAGTATAATTAATGAATAATTTCCTAAAGAGATTTGTTGTTCAGCAAGTGCACCATCTGAAATATGGTGGCTTGATATTCCGGCATCGTTTAAATTGATAGCAATTAGATCGGCAATGTCGAGATCATCTTCAACAATAAGAACTTTATGAGGTTGGTTCATTATTTATATTCCAATATCTACAAATATCCGCTAACCAATGCAAACTTGAAAATAGTGGCTACGGGTTATAAAAATAAAAGCGACTTTAGGGTTTCATTCTAAACGAGTCATGACCTGCCGTGCAATGGCATTTACTTATCTATAATTTGACCATTGTCTAACAGAGTCAAGTTTATATCCACGGAAAACCAGTTAAAGGATCGATTATTGAAACCGGTATTGATGATGTTATAAATTAAGCGCACGGCTCTGTGAAAATTCAAAAATTTGATCGGAAAGTTACTTTTCGTTACATCGTTTAAGCCAATCAAAGAGTTACTTTAATCTAAAGTTATCCCAATAATTTCACGAATTTATAACAAATATATCACAGTCATAAATTATAAATTAGGTTATTAAAAACATGATTTTTAGTTCAAACTGTGCTTATAATTGGCGGCGCCAAGCGTAATATGTGAACTACATCACACTTAATAGATATTTTCATTATAGAGATATTCTGTTATATTTGAGTCAAGTGACTGTAACAGTCGTATTCACTTGCATTTGCGCAAGAAAACTAGGGAAGGTAGGTCAACAATGAACCGTCTAAGTGTCGTTAATCCGTTAAAAATCACAAATAGTAAATATTTCACAAAAGTAATGTCGGTGCTCTTTGGCACCCTTATTTTTAACGGAATTTCTAACGCTGAAGGTATCTACCAGTTTGGTACCTCTCTCAATCAACCGCTATCCACTACAACCAGTATTTTTATTCATGTCCCTAATGATGGCGATATCATCCGAACGCACCTATGTAGAAAACTCTTGGGTGGAGGATTAGATCAGGCTGACCAACCAGTTAAAGCAGATATCTTTAGTGTAATAACGGTAAATGGTATTTTAGAGAAAGATGTACTAATTCAAGCTCTTTCTTCTACAGTAGCCAATATCGATTGTGAACATGATTTTACTACCACGCTTCCAAAAACGCCTGTATCGGGCGAATTGATGGAATATGTAGCAACGGCGGGTACCTATGCTATTGAATTAGATACTCCTGGTATCCATTATGGACGTTGGGATTTTTCTATTGTGCCAGGTGGTACGCCTGATGCTGATGTTGACCCTAGAGTAGACTCAGGAAATGTATTTTCTTATCACTGGAGAATAGGTAGAAATACCAATGCTGGTGACATATCTACTGCCACAGATGCTAGCTTATATGCATTGGTTGATGGCGGTTATGCAAATACTGAATATGTTTGGGAAATCGATTTAAATGAATTTGCTGGAAGTCAGTATGAGATAACAGCTAACAGTATCGGCTTAGCTACACCGTTATCAGGAACCAGCGATGTCATTGCTGGAAATAGTGTAACTGGCCAATATCCAGTATATGTGTCCTATCCTACGGGAGCGAGTCCTTTGGCTGCTCCAGTTAGTACGCCAGCGCTTACCGACACTTTTACTTTCCTTGATGATGCTGGTAATGACAATGCTTTTTCTCCTGACGTTGACGCAATCGAAGAAACTGGTAACTTCACTTTTACTTCCGATGTTAATGGTACATATGCCCTGACGATCGATTTGAATAATGATGGTTTATTTAATTCTGGTGATCGAGTTTTATTAGGAAGTGTTGATGCTAACGTATTAAACACTATTAATTGGGACGGAACCGATGCAGCGGGTAACATAGTTGTCAATGGTGATTATCAAGTTGAATTATCACTACGTGTTGGTGAAATGCATGTAGTCGTTAGTGATGCAGAAACTAGTGGTGGTGGCTCAAACAATGATGGATCAGTTCAAGAAGGTGGAACAGGCACAGATGATGGTTTAACTATTTTACAAGCGACTGATTCTTCAACATCGGTTGGAACACAAGTTTATTGGGATGATGAGACTAATTTAACCGGGGGATCTAATATCCCAGAAGGCGCTTTATCGTCAACTGCACTTACCGGGGAACATCGTCATACTTGGGGTGATTTTACTGCCGCGGGAGCAACATTAGGCGCTGATACCTTTATTGATACTTATACCTATGGAAATTCGTTCACCGTCACTTTAAATGTCATTGTAGAAAAAGATAATACGCCTCCAACTTTAGCTGACTCTACTATTGATGTAGATGAAAATTCAGCCAATGGAGCGAGTGTTGGAACAATCGCAGGCGTGGATGTTGATGGTGACTTTTTAGCCTATTCCATCACTGCCGGAAATGATTTAAATTTATTTATTATTGATAGTAGAACCGGTGAAGTCACGGTTAATGGCGCACTTAACAATGAAGATGTTGCCCAATATAGTTTAACTATTGAAGCTTTCGATCAGGTAACTATAGCTTCGGCAACAGTTACTATTGATATCAATGATATTAACGATGCACCTACAATCAGTGGCACACCATCAACTAGTGTAGAAGAAGACAGTTTTTATACTTTCACACCGACAGGAAATGATGAAGATGGTGATGCGCTAACTTATAGCATTGCTAACTTACCGGCGTGGGCTACTTTTGATTCTAACGATGGAAATATAGCAGGCACGCCTGGTAATGATGATGTTGGTAGCTACGACAATATTGAAATCACTGTTACAAGTAATGGCTCCTTGACTGATACTTTAGCTGCTTTTTCAATTGAAGTAACGAATATAAATGATGCTCCAGTTGCAGTTGACGATACAGCGACGACCGATGAAGATACTAATGTCACTATTGACGTTTTGGCAAATGATATCGATGTCGATGTAGGTGATACATTAACCATCACGTCTGTTACGAACCTTAACGGTGGTACTGCAACTTTTGTTGGTGGTCTCGAAGTGGTATTTACTCCGGATGCGGATATTAATGGTACAGCTTCATTTACTTACACAGTCAGTGATGGAACAGTTGATGATACTGGTGATGTAACAGTTACAATAAATGCAGTAAATGATGCGCCGGTTATCAGTGGAACACCGCCAACTTCTGCAACGCAAGATTTATCTTATTCCTTTACTCCTATCGCATCTGATGTCGATGGCGACGCACTTAATTTTACAATTGTTAACCAACCTGCGTGGGCGAATTTTAATACTACAGATGGAACCTTAGATGGAACACCTGCAAACGCAGATGTTGGTAGTTATGCAGATATAACCATTACTGTTAATAGTAGCGGTTCTTTATCTAATAGTTTGGCTCCATTCACAATTGTTGTTGGTAATACTAATGATGCGCCTGTTGCCAACGATGACACCGCAACGACTGATGAAGATAACGAAGTTACGATTGATGTGTTAGCCAACGATACGGATCCTGACGCAGGCGATGTGCTAACGATTGCTTCTGTTAGCTCCGCTCTAAATGGTGTAGCCGTTATCTTATCTAACCAAGTCGTGTTCACACCAGATGAAAATTTCAATGGTTCGGGCTCTTTTGTTTATACCGTAAGTGACGGATCATTTTCTAATACAGCAAGTGTAACTATTACTGTTAATTCAGTGAATGACGCGCCAGTGATTTCTGGTACGCCTAGTACTACAGTGGTTCAAGATGTTGCCTATTTGTTTGCGCCTTCAGCAACCGATGAAGATGGTGATTTGATAACCTTTATAATTGCCAGTCAACCATCATGGACAACTTTTGATACTGCTACAGGGGCATTGTCTGGAACCCCTGGTAATGGTGACGTTGGCGATTACACAGGAATTGTTATCACAGCCTCAAGTCAAGGCCCATTAACTGATGATTTAGATGCTTTCTCTATTAGTGTGACGGATGTGAATGATGCCCCGGTTGCAAATGACGATTCAACTTCAACCGATGAAGATATTGACGTGGTAATTGATGTTTTAGCCAATGATACCGATGATGATGTTGGAGACACTTTAACTATCACTGCAATATCCGCTGTTGTAAACGGCACCGCAGTTATACTGAATAATCAAGTGACTTTTACGCCAACGGCTAATGTGAATGGAACGGGAACTTTTACCTATACCGTAAGTGATGGTGTAATTTCTGATAATGCAAACGTTACGATTACTATTAACTCGGTTAATGATTTACCTGTTATCTCTGGTACTCCAGCCACACTAATTGATCAAGATGTTGCATACTCCTTTTTTCCAAGTGCAAGTGATGACGATGGTGATACTTTAACTTTTACTATTACCAATCAACCCAGTTGGTCGAGTTTTAGCTCTACTACCGGTGCGTTAACGGGTACTCCCGCTAATTCTGATATTGGCGATTATGCGAATATTGTTATTACTGCTAACGATGCAACTGATTCTGACTCTTTAACAGCGTTTACCATTACGGTCGCTAACTTAAATGATGCACCAGTTGCAGTTGATGATAGTGTCTCTACAGATGAAGATGTACAGATTATCATTGATGTTTTGGCAAATGATTCTGATGCTGATGTAGGCGATACAATAACGATTTCACAAGTGACTTCTGTTTTGAATGGAGTAGCGGTAATTGAAAATTCTCAAGTAACTTTTACCCCAGATGCAAACTTTAATGGCACAGCGTCATTTAGCTATGATATTTCTGATGGAGTAACCTCTGACACTGCTGATGTCACAATTACTGTAAATTCAATTAATGATGCACCTGTGATTAGTGGTACGCCAGCAACTTCAGTTTTACAAGATAATGCTTATTCCTTTATTCCGACAGCAAGCGATGACGATGGTGATGTTTTAACCTTTGCTATTGTTAGTCAACCAAGTTGGGCAGGTTTTGATTCTGGAACTGGAGCTTTAACAGGTACACCAACTAACTCAGATGTAGGTGATTACGCCGGAATTATTATTTCTGTTTCGAGTGATGGTGGGTTATCAGATGCATTACCGACATTTAGTATTAGCGTAACCAATACCAATGACGCGCCTGTCGCTGTAGACGACACGGCTACAACTGATGAAGACATTGCGGTAATTATTAATGTACTAGCAAATGACACCGACCAAGATGCAGGTGATACGCTAGTTATTGATTCTGTCAATTCAGTGGTTGGTGGTACTGCGGTAATTGTTGCTAATCAAGTGACTTATACGCCTAATGCTGAATTTAGTGGAACAGGTTCATTTAATTATGTGGTTTCTGACGGAACTGTAACTGATACAGCTTCAGTTACTATAACGGTCAATAATATTAATGATGCGCCAGTTATTTCAGGTATACCTGCAAACAGCGTTGAGCAAGATAGTGCTTATTTATTTACGCCAACAGCGAGTGATGATGATGGCGAYRWRTWAWMKTWMAGWMTTKKWAWTCAACCGAGTTGGTCTAGTTTTAACAGCGCTACAGGTCAACTGAGTGGAACACCGCTAAATGCAGATGTTGCGAATTACGCCAATATTGTTATTACTGTTACTAGTGCCGGTTCTCTAACCGACAGCTTGGATGCTTTTAATATTAATGTTATTGATATTAATGATGCGCCGGTAGCAATTGATGATGCAGTAACCATTGATGAAGACACCGACGTTACAATTGACGTTCTTGCAAATGATACCGATATCGATCCTCAGGATACCTTAGTCATCTCTAGCATTACCAATGTGACAAATGGAACGGCTGTGTTAGTAGATTCACAAATTCTTTATACCCCTAACGCTAATTTTAACGGTGTTGGTTCATTTGATTATGCGGTGACCGATGGTGATGTTACCGATTTAGCGAATGTACAAATTACCGTTACGTCAATTGATGACCTTCCAACAATTAGTGGTACACCGTCAACCAGTGTTGCACAGGATTCTGCTTATGGCTTTACGCCAAATGCATCAGATGACGATGGTGATACGTTAGTATTTACCGTCACTGATTTACCAAGTTGGGCATCTTTTGACCCAGCGAATGGCCGAATCTCGGGTACACCGACTAGTACAGATATTGGTCTCTATCCGAATATTAAAATAACAGTGACAGCAGGAGGTCAAAGTGACACGTTAGATTCTTATAGTATAACGGTCAGTAACGTGAATGATGCGCCGGTTGCTAATGATGACAATATTACGGTCGATGAAGATGTTGCCGTCACTGTTAACGTTCTAGCAAATGATACAGACGCAGACGAAGATGATGTGTTAACCGTTCTTAGTATTGATAGCGTTACTAATGGTGTTGCGGTGATAGAAAATAATCGGATTCAATTTACACCAAATGACGATTTTAATGGTGTTGCAATAATCGTTTATACTGTTACTGACAGTGTTCTCACTGATAATGCAACGGTAACGATTACTGTTAACTCTCTAAATGACGCACCAGAAATAAGCGGAACACCAGCAACCTCTGTTTTAGAGAATGATAGTTACTCCTTTACTCCGGTGGCATTAGATGCAGATGGTGATACGCTAACGTTTGCTATTACTAGTCAGCCTAGTTGGGCCACTTTCTCAACTTCTACAGGCGCATTAACGGGTACTCCCGATAATAATGATTCTGGTATTTATGGAAATATTCAGATTAGTGTTTCTAGCCAAGGTGGATTAAGTGATGCATTGCCAGTATTTACCATTGAAGTTGATGACGTTAATGTAGCGCCAGTTATCGTTGATGATGCTGTTACTACTGATGAAGATGTCGCAATATCAATTGATGTATTAGCGAATGATACTGACATAGACGATGCCGATACTTTGATAGTTACTGCTGTTAGTGCGGTAGTAAACGGTACGGCTGAAATTACAAATAATCAGGTGCTATTTACGCCTACTGCTAACTTTAATGGTGTTGGTTCTTTCACTTACACAGTGACAGATGGAGCGGTAAATGACACTGCTAATGTAACCATTACAATTAATTCAGTAGATGATGCACCTACTATTTCTGGTACACCGACTACTAGCGTTGCGCAGGATATTGCCTATTCGTTTATTCCAACCGCAAGTGACCCTGACGGCGATGCGCTGACATTCAGTATTAATAATCAACCATCATGGGCGAGCTTTAGTACTACGACTGGAGCACTAACTGGTACTCCGGTGAATGATGATGTTGGTAGTTATCCAAATATTCAAATTAGTGTTTCTAGTGGTACTGGTTTAACTGATACCTTAACCCTATTTGCTATCACTGTGACTAATGTAAACGACGCTCCTGTCGCTGTTGATGACATAGCGACAACTGATGAAGATACAGCGGTAACTATCAATATATTGGTAAATGATTCTGATTTAGATGATGACGAATTAACCGTTGATTCACAAAGCGCCGTAAATGGAACTCTGATACTCAATAATGATCAGACACTTCTTTACACGCCAAATGCGAATTTCAACGGCACAGACACCATCACATATACTATTAGCGATGGAAATGGTGGAAGCGATACAGCTGAAGTTGTTGTGACGGTAACGTCTATCAATGACGAGCCTGTAGCCTTAGATGATGCGGAATCTATTCTTGAAGGTACGTCGGTAACGACTTTTGTACTGAATAATGATTCGGATGATGATGGCGATACGCTAACTATAATTAGCGCCGATGCGACAAATGGTGATGTAACAATTAATCCAGATGGTAGCTTAACCTATACTCCACTTGTTACTTTTGTAGGTGTTGAAAATATTGTGTACACCTTGCAAGATGGCAATGGCGGGCAAGCTGCGGCAACGCTTGTTGTTTCAGTCAACCCTGAAGCAATAGAAATCAGCGGTACACCAACGACTAGCTTATTGGAAGGTGCAGAGTACGCATTTACACCAACAGTTCAAGCGTCAAGTAATGTGTCTTATACGTTCAGTATTACTAACCAGCCAAGTTGGACAACATTTGATTCTGTCACCGGAAGTTTGACCGGTATACCTGAACGTCCAGATGTTGCCACTTATACCACAATTGAAATTTGTGTAGATGATTCATTCGAAACCGATTGCTTAGCTATTTTTGAAATTGTTGTAACCGGTGATTTGGATCGTGATGGTGTCGGTGATGATGTTGACACAGACATTGATGGCGATGGCATGACGAATGATTATGAAACGGCTAACGGTTTTGATCCAGAAGATGCGAGCGATGCAAGTGAAGATGCTGATGGCGATGGTGTATCGAATTTAGATGAATTCTTAGCAGGAACTAATCCTAACTTGGATGACAATCCGCCAACACTATTACAACCAGCAGATGTAACGATTGATGCAAGCAGTTTACTAAATGAAGTTTCAATTGGAGACGCCAGCGCCACTGATTTTGTTAACGGTGTTAGTGTTGATTGTTGTGAAATTGTCAACGACGCGCCAATCAGATACACGCCAGGTACGACCGAAGTGACTTGGACTGCAACTGATGATGCGGGCAATGTTACTACCGAAATGCAAATCATTAAGGTGAACCCTATTGTTTCCTTTGCAGGTGATATTACCGTTGCTGAAGGTGAGCAAGGCACAGTTACATTGTTGTTAAATGGTGATGCGCCGGACTATCCTTATGACGTCATTTATTCGATTACCGGTGGTACGGCGACTGAAGGCGATGATTATACTTGGACCGTGGCTACGGCAACATTTACTGAAGGAACCAGTTTAGATATTAACTTCGATATTTCAGAAGATGGTGTTGATGAAGGCGTTGAAACTATCACTGCAGAAATTGGTGGCAATGAAAATATTGGTGCTCAGTTTATGGTTGAAGTTAGCATAAGCGAAGACAACATAGCTCCTTTCGCTAGTTTGATAGTCCAGCAGGGTGGTATTAATGTGAGTCAAGTTCAACCTGATTTAGGTGATGTGACGATTATAACGGTAGTAAACGACGCAAATAGTACCGATACACATACTTATGATTGGAGTGCGACTGACAATTCTCTTACTGATACCTCAAGTGAAGAGAGCCAATTCGTGTTTGACCCAAGTAATGTTTCCTTAGGTGTTTATCGTATAGCGCTTACGGTTTCAGATAGTGGGACACCTGTGGAAAGTGCATTTACTCTTAGTGATTTGAATATTGTGACTAATGCAATAGACGAAGCTACTGGGCTTCCATGTAATGTCGCTCCTCACAATGCAAATGTGCTTGATCAATACCTAGTTGAAACTCAAATGGGAGCTTGTATATATAGAAGTTTATTATCCAAAGTGAGTGAAGGTGGTGGTGTACTTCTAAGCGTTAATGATTTTTCAAGTCAAACTGGATTGATAAATGACGAACATAATACCTTTGGAGGTCGATTTGATTTCAATCTTCAGTCGTTGTTCGCTTTCGCTGGATTCCAAGGAACGGCCGTTATTCCATTGACAGAAGCAATACCAGCGGATGCCTTAATGAGAATTTTATCTAATGGAAGTTGGAGAACTTTTGATACTAGCGGAGCTGATTCAGTATCTTCTGCACAAAGTGAGCTAGGTTATTGTCCTCCACCATTTGATGCAAGCTATGTTGCTGGACTTGTAGCAGGGAACACCTGTGTGCAGATTAGTATTACAGATGGTGGCTCAAATGATATCGATGCTACAGTTAACGGTATTATCGAATTTACCGGTGGTGTACATGAAGAAGTGATTCCACCACCTCCGCCACCTCCACCACCACCACCAACAACGACACCACCAAGTAGTAGCGGTGGAGGAAGCTTTCCATTAGGTATTTTAATCTTCTTAAGTTTGGTAAGTTTTATTAGAGTCTATCACCGCAAATAGCGGTGATAGCTTGGACTGTATTTTTGACTCAAGTAGTAGCCATTTAATTTTATCTAATTAAATGGCTACTACTTCAAATGATTAGTCTTTTTAAGACTACGGGTTTTCAGGATTTAATTCTTGGGATTCAGATTCTTGATTCTCTAATTCAAATAAGTTGTCAGCATCGTCATCGTAATTAAATGCGCCAAGTAAAGTGACGTATTCATCACTCTCAACGCCAGATATTTTTGCACTATATTCAAATTCATAAATTAAAATTAACCACGATACTTCTGTGATATTTTTCTTTATTGCTTTACTCATTAGATTGTCGATAAATGAAGTTGAGTAAGAGCATTGCCCTGCCACTTGCTTAATATCTAAAAGCCCTTGTTGTGAACCGTTAGTTTCAAGAGATTCAGGATTAAAATAACGGATTTTGAAATTCTTAGACCAGCTATTTTGAGCGCGAGCTTTGTTTTTACTATAAGTTTCTTCAAAATATTCATCAGGAATATCTTCGTAAGGGGTTTTAGAAGCCCATATTGATACCTTATACTTTTTATGGAACAAAAAATCATCTGTTGTTTTTGAGTGGTTTTTTGAATACGCTTTTGGTTTTTTTCTCATGAATTTTGTACTTCGCTGGTGATAATTTAAAATTATTTAGGTTGATTGGTTGGAGGGTAATCTTCGTTATATAAATCTCGTTCTTCAATTAGCATAATCGGTATTGGCATTACCTTGTTTTTTTCTGTACCTAGTAACCAGTGGCCCGATAGTTTGTCACTTAGTTGAGTGATACTATTTGATGTTTGGTTGAGGGTAACTAGTAATTGAGTTAACTGAGTAATGGTTGGTTCAATTTGTTTAACTCGATTATTAGAACTAATGGCTAATTGATCAGCGTTGACAATAAAACTATTCAACGGTTTTTTTAGCAATTCAATTGTTTGGTTAAATTGATTAATACCTTCTTGTACTGATTCATTAGATAAATTTAAATTATCAACGAGCGTAGGGAGTTTTGTGCTAACAATTTTCAACTCGCTAGTAATACTTCCAACATTTTTTAAGATGAGTTCTATTTGATCGTTATTTTCTTTAACCGCTTGAGTGATCAATTGAAGATTTGAGATCATGTCTTTTGCGTTATCAATAATTTTATCTGATTGCCATTTATCGGTAATAGAGAGCGGTTCTTTAATTGTAATTGATGAACCTAACACTAAAAAATCACTTGATTTTCCCTGTGTAAATAATAAAGAGCTACCTTCTAAGACCGTATTAATAGCCAGTTCCTGATCAACTTCTAAATAGCTATGCTTTGTATAAAAATGATTAAATTTAGGGTTCAATATTAATTTCAATTTAATTTTAGTATCTACTTGTAACGTCACTTCAACAACTTTACCAATTTCTACACCTGATAATTTTATACTAGCATTAACTTTAATTCCATTTGACTGCTTTAATGTCGCAAAATAGTAGGGCCATTCATCAATACTAATTTGTTTAGACTTAACAATATAAATTGAATATATGGTGATAGACACCGCTAAGAATAGAATAACTCCAATAATTCTATCTTGCGTTTTCGGTTTAAATGAGGATGATTGTACAAAGCTCATAAATTAACTCTTTTTATTTTATCGTTATCGATTGAGTATAAACTATCTGCAAAATCATCACGATCACCTGCAGTGGTAGTAACGACAAGTGTTTGATTTAACGCTTTAGCTTGAGAAACTAACACGTTTAACGTCTCTTCTCGCATTTCATCGGACATGCCCGCTTGAATTTCATCAACTAACAGTATTTTTGGCTCAACGATCATTCCTCTTGCTAGATTAACCAATCGCATTTGAACATCATTCAATTCCATGGGTTCATTGAGAAGAATGTCGTCTATTTGTAATTTTTCTGTGACTTCATAAATCCTTTTCCTAATTACTTTTGCGGGTGCTATATTATGATACATCATAGGCATAAAAAGATTATCGTAAACAGTGAATATTCTAATCAACCCTAATAATTCGTAGCAGTATTGAACTGATTTAAATGCATTTGAATCACTTAATGTTGAAAGATCGTTTCCTTCAATTAAAACATGTCCTTTACTTGGTTTCATAATACCAGCAAAGCATTTCAATAAACTAGTTCCACCATCGAGTACCTTAGTTGCGATACAACAAATCTCTCCCTTTGCGATGGAAAAATCTACCTCTGTAAACAAATCTTCTTTATTTAATGTTAGTGAAAAATCGACCAATTGTAGTGAGTGTCTATTCATGATTATTTTAATATGCCAAAATTGATAGGCTAATATTAATAACAAAAAAACCTAATAATTGCGTGGTTGTTACCTTGGATAAGGAGCGAGAAATATCAGTAAAGCGTCCAGCAACCATAGTCGCCGAATGAATACTAATAATACCGATAAATAATCCTCCAACAACGGCTTTACAGCTAGTTATTACAACTTCGGTTACACTTATATGATTAATAACAACTGTTACAAAATCAAAAAGTATTATCGTGTTATCACTAAATAAGCTTAGATAAAGCCAAACAGAAGTCATACAAACAAAATTAAAAAAGAAAAACATTAGCAATAAGGAAAGTGGAAAAGAAAAAAATACAGGTAAAAGAAAAATAAAAACCGGGCTTATTCTTTGTCCTTTTAATACTTCAAATTCATTATGAAATTTCAAGTGACCAATTTCCGCAGTAATTGCTGTAGCGGAACGAGCGATTAAAATAAATCCAGAAATAAGAGGGCCTAATTCCCGAATAAAAATAATGACAAACCATTCAGCGTAAATGTCGACCAAATGTGTGCTAGGAGGGATTAAAAGGAAAAGTCGATCCGCTGTAATCATACCAAATAATAACGCTATGAAACAGCTAACATAAATTGATTTAATACCGGTATTAAATAACTGACGTTTAAAGAAAAAGCTAAATAACTTCCGTTTATTTTTATCTAATAGGTGTCGCGTTTCTCTAAATGTAAAAACCAACAATCCTAAAATATCGACAAAATAATTTATCGGATTAAGCAGCATCGTTTTAGCAATTGAAAAACTCACAGGTGATTATCTATCCATAGAGTGATTTTATTTGTTTTATAGTCGTTTCCAATTGCAGAGCCTGCTATTTTTGCCCTTGTGGAAAACTGTTTTGCGAGTTTTAGTTCGCCTTTTTGAAAGTTGTTTTTCGCAAGCCAAAACAAACAATCTATTACGCCATTGCTATTCTCAGCTTTAACGTAAAATTGCTTTGATAGTTTGATTATGTTTTCAAGACTGTCTTTTTGTGCGTAATGAAAAAGAATAAAAGCGATGCTATTGTTTTGGTCTGCCTTAACCTTATCTAGATTATTTTTGATCAAATCATATGCTTGTTGATTTTTATTTAAATGCGTTAAAACTAGCGCCTTATCTGTAGGGCTTGATGCGTAGTTTAAGCTTCGCTCTAATAAAATAGAATCTTCAGTTAGTTGCGCTACTTGAAATGTACTTTTAAAAAGTGCTTGTGTATCCTGCGAACSCTTTGCTTGCTTGGAAGCTTTTTGACTGAAAATTTTTGCGGTATCTAGTTTGTTATGATGAATCCAATAATTTGCAATATGGTAATTGGCCAGCCATTGTCCATAAGCATCATCATATTGTTCAAAAATAGATAAGCTATTTTCTATATTCAATAGGGTACTAGTTGAGTAAGAATGAGTCGGTAGATTAATTTGATTGTAGGCTTGTTCGAGAGATGAGTTTTCTGATTTCAATATCTTATGGTTTGAGCAGGCACTACAATAACCCAAAAGTGTTAGTATGATACAAATCTTTAATATTCTATTAGAACGTTTCATTGATTGCACGTACCCAAGTTTTATGATTTTTAACTTATAGATTATAAATCACAATTCTGTTTCAAGCAAAAAAGGCTAAAATAGATGAAAAAAGGTTAAATAAAGGAGATAAATATGTCTTCAACAGACTCTCCGTCAATCAATCGTTCAATAATTACTTCTCTATGTTTTTTTATATCAATTTTTGCAAATTTTTCTCGATTGGCAAAATAGTACTGAGACATTAGTTTGGTGGCTGCGTTTTTATTACCTTTAGCTGTTTGTAGTTTAGCTATTGTCATCTTTTTCGGCTGTTGAGGCTTTATTTTTGGTTCGGTACTGACTTCATCTCTTATAAATGGGTTTGTTTTGTGATTACTTTTTGCTTCAGTAACGCTGGCAGTTTCTGTTTGAGTATTACTATTAACTAATTCAGCAATATCGGAAGCCAGATCGGCATCTTCACCTGAAGAAGTGAGTTCTTCATTCATATGAACATCTAAAGGAGTGATCATGACTCTTTCTAATAAAGCGACACGTACTCTATGAAAAGGAAGCTGTGATTCATCCATTGGCCTATGCATTTTAAACCATTCTGTTTGGTGTATGCGAGTGATCACTTCATCCCAATAGCGTTTGAAATCTTGTTTTTTTAGAGCTTTGATCTCAAGAGCGTCGCAAATAATAGGGTTTGTTTCTTCATTTAATGGGATAAACTGATCAGGTCGTTTCATTGATAGAAGTCGAGTAGCAGGGTAAAGATAGGTCTGTTTGTGACCGTTATCTCTAAACCAATGCTGAAAGGCGTCGATAAATTGCAAATAATGCCAGCCGTCAACGGTTCCAGTCTTTGGGATAATTTTCATTAGGCGATTCAAACCCTCTGGATCATTTTTCACTAATTTCTTAAAGCTCGCAAAACCGGTGAGACCGCCTAATACTTGAATATCAAATGAATATTGTTTGTTGGTAGAGGTATCTACCATTCCTGCAAGCAACATTCTTTCCGCTACCGAACTTTCGAGCAAATCAGTTTGTTGATTTAATAATCGGTCGGCTTCTTGCAAAAGCTTTAAGCAATTAGGCACTTGGTACCCGCTAGATAAATCTTGTAAATAGCGATTGTATTTATTCCAATCTGCTTTGAAGCACTGTTTTATCAATGTCACAGTAGTTAGGGCAGTAGTGACATTATTGGAATTTATTGTTTCTGAAATTGGAGTAGACATTTTACAACTTAATTATTGCTTACGATATTCCATCTTAACTCAGTCGGGCAATAGGATCTTGTTATTGTTGTACTTGTTATAGTCAAAACTTTAACTTGTTAGAAATTCTATACTTGGAGTTAACTTTTTATCATTTCATGTAAAAATTGTGAGTTTTCAGCAAAGAGTAACCACCCAACAATGCCAAGATTAGCAAAAAGGCTCAGCCAAAAGATAGTTCTGAAAGGTTGCTTTATTGTTTTGTGCCTTAACAGTTTCTGAGCCAGTAGTGCACCTGACCAACCGCCAAAAAAGGATAGTAAGTGCAAAGTTCTTTCTGATATTCGCGATTTACCTTTCTTTGCAGCCGATTTATCATAGGCATAAACACAGAAGGTTAATAAGCTTATTAACGCTAAATAGTAGAAAGTTATTAAATGAATATTAATTTAAAAAGTGACTCCATTTTTCAAAACTAAGTCATTTCTATTTTTATCAGCCAGCTTAGCCGCTGTTTGGTTAAGGCATTCCTCTGTCGTCTGCCAATCAATGCATCCGTCAGTAATAGAGACACCATATTCTAATGAGTCCTTATCGGTTAATTTTTGATTGCCACCATTTAAATGGCTTTCCAGCATAAAACCAACAATTGAACGATTTCCATCTTCAATTTGTTCTAATATATTTGCAAGGACTTTAGGCTGTCTAGTGTAATCTTTTGAGCTGTTTGCATGGCTACAATCGACCATGATATTTTTGGACAAATTTACTTGTTCTAATCTAAGTTCATATTCAGCAATGTCTGCGGGGTAGTAGTTTGGTTTTTTTCCACCTCGTAATATGACGTGTAGATCTTTATTTCCTGATGTTTGCAAAAGTGTCACTTGGCCTTGATTATTGATGCCCATAAAACTATGACCGTGTGATGCGGATTTCATTGCATTGATTGCGACGCCGGATGAACCTTCTGTGCCATTCTTAAAACCAATAGGCATGGATAATCCGCTAGCCATTTCTCTATGGGTTTGAGATTCGCTAGTACGTGCTCCTATCGCACTCCAGGATATTAATTCAGATAAATATTGTGGACTGATTGGGTCTAGCATTTCTGTGGCGACCGGCATGCCTATTTCTGCAAGCCATAGTAGGAGTTCACGCGCCTGGGTTAATCCAAACTCCACATCAAAGCTATTGTTTAAATGAGGATCATTGATTAAGCCTTTCCAACCAACTGTTGTCCTAGGTTTTTCAAAATATACCCGCATGACAATGAATAATTCGCCTGATAGTTTATCGTGTAACGCCTTTAGCTTTAATGCATATTCTTTTGCTGACTTTATATCATGGATAGAGCAAGGGCCTACAATGGCGATTTTTCGGGGATCTTTACCCGCTAAGATATTTGAAATAGCCAATCTCGACCTAAGTACAAAGTCAGAAGACTCGACAGGTATCGGTAATTTGCCTTTTAATGTCGCAGGCGTTAATAGTACCTTTTGAGAAATGATATTAGTATTATTAAGCGGATCATTATTCATAGTCGAAGCGCTTACTACTGTAGGTTTTGCCATGATATTATCAATTGTTTGGATAGTCGTTAGTACCATTAAATACTAATTGGACAAACCAGAGGAAATAACTTTTAGTGATGAGAGATGAAAGCGGTTTGAGCTTACGTATAGAAACGCGATCCTTGTCATTTTATCATCGCCATAAAGGTATTCACGCATAGGTCTTTGTTTAGGCATAGCCTGTATCGTTAGGGAATTTAGAATAAAGTATTCGACATGTGGTTATAAATGGGATATTTTATTCACCTCTTACTATAAGTTTTAATTTTCAGCTATTTTACAGATATT
Source organism: Kangiella sp. (assembly GCA_002733465.1). GTDB lineage: Bacteria > Pseudomonadota > Gammaproteobacteria > Enterobacterales > Kangiellaceae. Next base: position 141,722 of record NVVT01000013.1, on the reverse strand, counting down.
TAGATGGTTGAAAGTGTTAAATTCTACATTCAATTCTTAAAAATTAGATGAAGTATGGTTAATACTCAAAATATAATAAAAGAAAAGTATGAAAGCATTAAGCAATCAGGGCTAAATAGCTTATTTATCCATCCTGATAGGGTTTATTCTCTTATCGATGACCTAATAAATGCTTATCCTGATAATCAAAGCCATGTCAAAATCAATCAAGTAGGCAGTTCTTTTTTAGAAAAGCCAATTTATAAGGTTACCCTTGGTTCTGGATCAATCAATATTTTCCTTTGGTCGCAAATGCACGGCGATGAATCAACTGCTACGGCAAGTCTATTCGATCTAATAAACTACACCTTATCGCCCGAAAATACAGAGTGGTTTGATAGTTGGCGCGATAAAATAACACTTCATATTGTACCGATGTTAAACCCCGATGGAGCTGAATTAGAGCAACGAGTCAATGCGCAGAGTATTGATATTAATCGAGATGCAAAAGCATTACAGACTCCTGAAGGACGATTATTGTTGTCCCTAGCTGAGGAAATAAACCCCGTATTTGGATTTAATCTACATAGCCAAAATCGATTTTATACCGTCGGAAACACAAACAATAGCGCTGTGATATCGCTCCTGGCACCTGCGTACAATGATTCCAACGAAACCAATGATAGTCGTAAAAAAGCGAAGCAATTAATATCGGTTATTAATCAAGCCATTCAAGTTCAATATCCCCATCATGTTGGTCGATATGATGATACCTATTCATATCGATCCTTCGGCGATTTATTTTCTGCCAAAGGAATTGCGACAATATTGATTGAGGCAGGTTATTACAAAGATGATCAGACTAGACAAATCCCACGTTGGCTTACGTTCTTGAGTATTGTGGAATCTATTAATGCAATCAATGAGCAGAGTTTTACTAAAGAGTCATTAGATAATTATGATGCGATTCCATTTAATAATGAAGATGGGCTTGTGGATTTATTACTCACAAAGGTATTAATTAATGATGATTATCAAGTTGATATTTCAATCAATTATGATGATTTTTTCAAAAATGGAAGCGTCGATTCTATTGGCGATTTGTCGACGATTAGTGGCATGTGCAGTATCGATATGCAATCGTATAAAATGGAGTCTATTAAGGGCTATCCGTTGAACCAGACATTAACTTTAACAATGGAAACTTATATTAATTTGCTAAATGACGGCTATGGTTATTTTGTGGGTGATGAATCATTATTAAATAATCATACAAATTTGCCAGTGATTTTTAGTCATCAGGAAGTAAATTGTAGCGCGAGACTTAACCAGCCAGCCAATTTTCTATTTTCTAAAAATGGAAAAATGGCTTTAGTGATATTAAATGGGATTGTGATCAATCTAGAAAATATTACGAGTGAGTAAAAGGATATTATTAAAATGAGTTTACCAATAAAACCAAAACGACTACAGGTAGGTTCAAGAATAGGTATTGTCAATCCAGCTTATTGGTTAGAGACTGATAAATTGCAACATGCCGTTAAAGTATTTGAGAGTTTAGGTTATGAGCTGGTTTTAGGAAAATCAACTCAATACAGAGAAAATCGTTTTGCGGGTACGCCTCAGCAAAGAGCAGATGATATTATGTCAATGTTTACTGATGAATCTATTGATGCAATTATTTGTTGTCGCGGAGGATATGGTGGAAATAGAGTATTGCCTTTGTTGGATTACGATGTGATTCGCACCAATCCAAAAATATTTGTAGGATTTAGTGATATTACAGGTTTTCTTTGTTCTATATCGCAACAGTCAAATTTGGTAACTTTTCATGGGCCTATGTTAACCACTTTTTCAAATGCCACGATTTCGAAGACAGCGATCGAATACAACATAAAAACTCTAATTCAAGTGCTTTCAGGTGAAAGTAATATAAAACTTTATTCACCACAAGAATGTCCCGCTCGAACTCTTAAAACCGGAACTGCGAGTGCTCCACTTTTGGGTGGAAATCTTTGTTTAATTATTGAACGTTTAGCCACTCAAGATCAGTTAAATACCGATGGATGTATTTTGTTTCTAGAAGATGTTGGTGAAGAAATTTATACCTTTGAGCGCATGATGTTGCATTTAAAAAATAGTGGAAGTCTAGATTCAATCAAAGGTTTAATCATTGGTGAGATGGTTGATATTACGGATAAACACGATGTTTCATTTGGTAAAACGGTTGATGAAGTTGTTTTAAGTGTTTGCGAAGGGGTAGATATTCCTATCATCAGCAATTTCCCCTGTGGTCATGGCGATTATCAATCCACTTTACCTGTTTCACATTGTATTGAACTTTATGCAAACGAAACGGAACCCTACATTCTAATCCCTGAATCACCGGTAGTTTGATGACTGAATTACGAACTAATTTCAGAATTAATTTAAGAACTAATTTAAGAGCTAATTTAAGAACTTCATTTAAAATAAATAAAACAAGAGGAGCAAAATAATGCTGAATTATATATGGCTAGGCATGATGGTTATTTCCCTTATTGCCGGAATCTTTACTGGAAGAATTGATGAAGTAACTGACGCTGCAATTAACATGTCTAAAACGGCAGTTGAGATTTCAATCGGCTTGATTGGAATCATGGCGCTTTGGCTTGGCATAATGAAAATTGCTGAGAAATCAGGATTAATTTCTATTATTGCTAAGGTTGTAAAGCCAATTACAGTAAGACTCTTTCCTGATGTTCCACCGGATCATCCTGCGATGGGATCAATCGTACTTAATATGTCTGCCAATATTCTAGGACTAGGTAACGCCGCAACACCGCTTGGACTAAAAGCTATGGAGCAACTTCAAGAGTTGAATGAGCAAAAAGACACCGCAACAAATTCTATGGTGATGTTTTTAGCCATCAATACGTCTAGCGTTCAATTGATCATTCCTGCAGCGGTTGTAGCGCTGATGGGTGCTACGGCTAGCCAAATATTTCTGACTACAATACTCGCGACGTTATGCTCCACGATTGCTGCGGTCATTGCAGTCAAGTTTTTTGAGAAAATGAAACGTTTCTCCGTGGAGAATGCATCATGATCGAATCAATAATAGAAAGCATGAATAATGGTGCGCGATATATTATCCCACTATTAATTGTCGGTATCCCACTTTATGCAATGGCGATTAAGCAAGTCAAAGTGTATGAAGTTTTTGTTGAGGGTGCTAAAGATGGATTTACGATTGCGATTAGGATTATTCCTTATTTGGTTGCAATTCTTGTAGCGTTAGGAATGTTTCGCGCATCGGGAGCATTAGATATTTTACTTAACTTTCTTTCTCCTGCGCTTAACTTTGTTGGCTTTCCTCCTGAAAATTTACCTTTAGCTTTAATGCGCCCATTATCGGGTAGCGGTTCATTGGGTTTGTTAACGGATTTAATTAATGAACATGGATCAGATTCGCTTTATGCTAAAATAGGCGCGACTATGTTTGGCTCGTCTGAAACGACATTTTATGTGTTAGCGGTTTACTTTGGTTCGGTTGGGGTTGTACGAAGTCGTCATGCTATTCCTGCAGGTTTAATAGGTGATTTGGTTGGGGCTATTGCTGCGGTATTTTTCTGTAAGTTGTTGCTGACTTGAGAATGAATCTAAAGACATACGAATCAGTATTTTTGATACTATCGGATTAAATAGAAAGTTTAGTAAGTAGATGAAAAATGCTTTCTGTTATGATGTATATGGAGCACAATTGTCAATAATAAACGGTTAGGGGATGTATAAATGAAACTATTGATAGGTATTTTGTTTTGCTTTCTAACTTTTTCTACTTATAGCAATGAAATACCAGACTCAAAGAATCCTGGTAAAGAATATCCCCCTAAGCACTGGTGGATGGATTTCGTTTCTTTCAAAGACGTAGAGCAAGAATGGGAGGATTTCCAGAAGCCTGTTCTATATGCTACTTGGAAAGTGTCATGTGAAGAGTACTCTGAACCTAAAGAAATCAGTAAAAGAATAAAACGTTTGGACTGCATTAAGTATAATGAGTATTCTTCTGAAGAGCTTGATAATAAGTACAAGTATTATCTTAAACACGATGCTTTAGTACAAAATAGAAAATGGATAACTTTTAAGAAGCTATTGCGCAAAGGTGATTCAATAATTGAGTATTCAGCGCCTCCTTTGAGTGGCGGTTTTGGTGTTATCATTCTTAGAAAAGAAAAATCTGTAGCTTACTTTGAGTTCGGAGTTCAATGATGTTCCTTAGCCAAAAATTGTTGCGCGACAACCCATTAGCAAAGCAAAAGTGTTAATTTCCTTTCAATAAAAAAACGGGCCACAAGGACCCGTTTGTCAGTAAAGCTGCTAAATTAAATTAGCAAATAATTCCCTTTCTGTTTTTATTATATAGACTCTTTTCCAACTAAATTATAACGATATAGTATTCGTACAATTAGTCGTTGAACCTTCTTCACAAACTTCGAAATCATAACTAGATTTCTTATTAACATTGTAAATCGCAGAACCATCATTTGCTGTTGTGTTGTTTAATGCACCATTAACATACACATCAACATTAGTTCCAGTTAATCCAGACCAATTGATAACAGCTTCACGATTTCCTTTTTGACGGAATCCGCTTAGCGTAGCTTCAATTGGTGGCTCTGTTCCATCTGAAACAGTCACAGATTGACTATTACTACTGCTTGCGCCTTCATTATCAGTCACTGTTAATGTAACCGTATAAGTTCCGCTCGAAGAGTATGTGTTAGACGCTGTCGAAGCAGATGCTGAATTACCATCACCAAAGTCCCAAGCGTAAGAAGCGATGCTACCATCACTATCACTACTAGCTGAACCATCAAAGCTACATACTAAATCTGTACAGTCTGAAGTAAATGAAGCACTTGGTGATTGATTGCCAGGTTCTCCGCCACCACATGATGCAGCTAAATAGTCATTTGCAGCTTTTGCTTTAACAATGCCATATCCATAAAAATCATCTCGACCTGCGTCACCTTGGTCATCAGCAGTTGCTTTCATTGCTTCTCTAACTTCCGTGGCTGTACAACTTGCGTTATTAGACCAGATTAAAGCAGCTATTCCAGCAGCACCAGGTGTTGACATTGAAGTACCACTCATGAATCCGTAATCACCTGCTTCAACTGAAACAGTTGCAGTAGATGCAGCAACTAAAGATGCTCTATCTTCTTGAGTAGTTCCCACAGCCGGAATGCTTGTAGCGTTTGTTTCACCTAATGTTCCAAAAAGCATTCCTGGTTCATTATTAATGATCATCGCACCAATTCCACCAGAATTTTCACAATTCTGCACTTTATCATGGAAAGAAATAACACCTCTATCGATAACACAAATTTTTCCATTTGCCCCATTGTCAGTTGCTTCAGCCGTACCCATGAAATAGGTTGAGCCTGATGCAGAACCAGAATTTTCCATCGCAGAAGATGCATATCCAACACCATCAGCRGTCATWGARGCTAGAGTCGCAAGWCCYGCAGGATAAGTAGAAAGTGTATTAACACCACCAACCGTTACTTCAACACCAWAACCRTCRTTRGTTTCAGTYRYTCGRTTTYTKCCWCKRCCWGTWGTRATWGTRTCTGAAGGAAAYTGAGAGAAATCAGCRATTACGTTATCWGCATCATTAGCACCAATCATCATGACTGATTTGTAACCTGCWGGATAWGAACGWRYASTGTTWCCATCRTTACCSGCRGCSGCYAAAACTAAACCRCCGTTATCYGWRAAWGYRTTAAAAGCATTTTCTTCTGMAYTATTRGCRGCWCCACCACCTAAACTCATGGTRATAATRKTAGCGCCWGCTTGYGTACATAAATCAGCRGCTWGAGCTAAATCAGAAGARTATCCSYATCCWGATTCGTTAAATACTTTAATAATRTGTAGTGGAACACCTGGMGCCATTCCAACAACACCATATCCATTATCTTCCGCAGCAACTGTTCCGGCTACGTGAGTTCCGTGGGGCCCGCCATGTTCAAACCAGTTTCCTGTTCCTGAATCATTGTCGCCAGTTATTGAAGCCCAATCGAAATCGGTATTTGATTGATCAAGACCTGAATCAATAATACAAACCTTTTGACCAGATTGAAGTGTTAATTGATCGGCTTGAGATTGATAAATTGCATAAGGTGTCAATTGCGCTAATGTTGGATCGCCGGCATCATCATTGTAGATTGCCAAGGGGTAACGGCGCACATCATCTTCAACTAAAATAACGTGAGGATTATTCATAACGCCTTTTACATCATCAAGATTTTTTCCGTCAAATGTAGCAGCAATAAATCCATTACCTTCAACCACAACATTACCGCCCATTTGAGCCGCTAGTGCTTTAACAATACCTTTGCCGTTGTTATCTATTTGGATTACATATCGATTATCGTCAGCGAGGGCTAGATTTGAAAGCCCTAATGCCATAATTGTGGCCGCCGAAAGTTTAGAAAATTTTGAAACCATTGAATGGTACTCCTTCAGTTTACATGTTTAATTGAGTGTTAAGGCTGGCTTTTCGCTCTATGCCTATTGTTCCTAGTAATTATTTGAGATTTTTTCTCAGCTAATTATTTGAAGTAATAGCCACTAAGATATTTGTTAGTGGTAACGTTTGAGTATTCTTGCAAACGTGAACGCTAATTATGGAGTTTTTTGGATGGTGTTAAATAGTAGAGTTGCGACAAAAATTCGACTTAGAGCGACAAACTCGTGTGATTTATTTACAAATCGAAGTTTTCTATTGTTTCTGGTAGGTTTTAGGCGTCATTCCAAAATGCTCTTTAAAGCAACGGCCAAAGTAGGTCTGTGAGGAAAAACCACAGTTTTGTGCAATTAATCCGATTTGAGTTTCACTCTGTAATGCCAATTTTGCTTTCTCTAATCGATATCGTTTTAACAGCTCTAAAGGGCTGACATTGACAAGTGCTTTTACTTTTCTCTGTAATTGTCTTTCGCTCATCGCAAGTAGACTAGCGAGTTGATTCATTGCGAAAGATGAATCGCGATAATTTTGTTCAAACAACTGGTTCAATTTACTTAAAAAGTCATTTTCCATCAACTTTTCTGGTTGATTCTTATTTTGTGTAAAACCTTGCCATTGTGCTTCAAATTTCTGTTGTAGTTTTTTGCGGGTGTTCAATAGATTAGTTATTTTCAATACCAATTCTTCTGCGTCGAAAGGTTTAGTTAGATAATCATCGGCCTCTGCAGATAATCCCTTAATTCGGTTCTTTTTATCGCTTTTAGCCGTTAGCAATATAACCGGAATATGGGAGGTGGAATCTAAAGTTTTGATACTTTTTAATACCTCAAATCCATCCATCTTTGGCATCATTACATCGGAAACTATAATATCAGGCAATATTTCTTCAGCCAGCTGTACGCCTTGTTGACCATCGTTGGCAACAATACACTGGTGATGAGGGCTGAGCACACTTTGTATATATTTTTGCATATCAAGGTTGTCTTCAATAATCAATATCAGATACTGTGATTTTTTACTCAAATTTGTTTCAGTAGAATAAATTAATTCTTGAGGTAATTCGTTAGTGGATAACTTTAAGTCTTCACTAATGTTCTGTCGTTCTTTAAAATTGCTATCAAGCGCCTTTTTTATGTTTACGGTAAACGTTGAGCCTTGATTAACTTCTGACTTTAGAGAAATTTTCCAATCCATTGACGAAACCAAATTTTTAACTAATGACAATCCAATTCCTACTCCAGGATTATGTGAACTCTCGCCCGACACACGATGAAAACGGTCAAAGATTTGTAGTTGTTCATTCGATGGAATACCAACGCCAGAGTCTTCAACCTCAAGTAAATAATTTGAGTCTGTTTCTCTGAGTCGGACTATTATCTTGCCTTTGCTCTTGGTATATTTGAAAGCATTGGACAAAAGGTTGTAAAGAATATTCTCTAATGCTTGTTGATTGCCTCGAATGAAAATGTTTTCACAAATATTAATGGTATAGTTTATTTCTTTTTCTCTAGCAATGATTTCGTATGACTGACAAATCAATGGAAGCCATTCGGTAGCATTCAGATCGACAATTGGTAAAGATTGATTAGAGGATTTAGATAACTCCAGCAATTGATCAACCATATGTATTAAACGATGATTGTTTCTTTTGGCAGTATTTAATTTCTCTTTGGTATTAGCATCATGTGATTGTGTGATTAAATCATTTAAAACGCCATTAACAATAGTAAGAGGCGTTCTAAATTCATGGGATATGTTGGCTGTGATGTCATCTTTTAATTGGTGTAACTGATTTTCAATTTCTTTTTGTTTGCGAATATCAGCTAGCGATATAATAATGTTATCTTTTGAATTGATATTTCCCTGAGATATGGTGACATGAATATCAATGATAGAATTATCTTGAGTAATGATTTTTGACTCTAATTCTAAGCCCTTCTCTTTTCGGGCTAATTTCTGACGATAACTCTGGTAGTCAAAAAAATATGATAGTTCTTCTGTGTTTGGAATAAATTGTGTAAAACAAATCCCAACAATTTCTACTTCTTTATAGCCTAACAGTTCACATGTTGCTTGATTAATAGATATTATTACACCCTTACTATTTAAAGTGAAAATGGGGTTTTTTATAGTATCCAATAAAATTTGATTCGAATCGTTCTGTGAATCGATATGTCGTTGCACTTCGCGTAGTTCTTGTTGAGCGTAGTGTAATGACTGTTCTACAACAGCAAGATCATCTTTTTGTTTTCTGACTCGATTGAAAAGCTGTAATATTTGAGTCATTGCTAGTGTCAGAGTTACCGCAACCCAAATAATTTGAATATTTTTTAAAACTGTAGAACTTGTTTGAGGAAAAATAACGTTTTCGATCAAAAACAATAATGAAATAACACCTAAGAAAAATAAAGGCGTGTTTAGTAAATTATAACGAGTTAGTTTTGGGTGAGTGATGTTTTTATGGTTAGACTTTTTAGAGTTCAAATTTAACTTTGAAAGTGTTTTTATTCCGACGTAAAAAATAAAAAATGGTAAGTGCCAAATCCAATCAAGCCATAAATTTTTGTGGAGGTTTAACGAATGGCTGTTCTCTGAAATATTGGATGAAATATTTGTGAGAATTGACTGTGAAGATGATTGCATTCCCTCAATCATTTTCAATTCAAGTAAATCTGCGAAAAACCAGTTGATTGATGCAATCCCCAGCAATAAAAAACCATTCCGATAAATGGCATTGTTTCTAGATTGCCACGATAGATGTAACCACCGCAAAACAAGATATGTATCCATGAGCAAATAAAAATAGAAAACACCTTGAGTTTGGATGTTATTTTCACCTCTAGCTAATATTAAATAAGAAAACGAACCTAATAAGAATATTAAAATACTTAAAGATGAGATTAAGCTTTTACTATTTAAAAATTTACGAGCACTCGAATATGACTTCACTTCAATAGAGGCAATCATGAGTGCGTAAAATAAGAAGTAACTAATGCTAGAATATAATCCTCGTTTATTGTCAGAAATACTTTCCCAAAAAAATAATTTAAAAAAGGATAATAAAAACCAGGAAAAAAAAGCGGTGCCTAATAGTCTCCAAAAAATGGGGTCGACTTTATTTTGATTTCTATTCGATATTTGAAATATGGTTAAAAGCAGTAAACCAAGTAAAATAATATCGGAGTAGTGATTAGAAAATTGGATAACGGAAAGATCTTTAATACCATTTAAAACGTAAAAAATAGTAAATAGAGACAATACTACAATTCCCACTGAATAGAATTTGAGTTGATTCATTAGATTTTCATGAAGATTCATTCAATTAAATTCTAGCGGTAAGGAGGAGTCTCTATTTTGAAGCATTTAAGGTAGTTAAGTCTAGGGTCTTTAATACTCTATTGTGATGCGACTGAATCTTTGATGTTTTATTGCAATATTCACACTGACTTAAAAAAGGCTAGTAAATAGGTGCGAAAGTGAGCTAATTCTTATAGACTCGTACTAATAAAAAATAAAAACAAACTTAAATTCAAACGAATCTATATATAAATCAACAGGATATATAAAGATTTACCTATTTCAAAGAGTGTGATAAAGGACTGTTTCACAATATTGTTGAGTCGAAACTCAATTGATTTGATATTCTGGTAATGATTTATGTGTTTCGGAGCCGGATATGAATTATTTCTCAACTATAAAATTTAAAAGCGTATCAATCGCGGTTATTCTATCGATAGCGTTTAGTGCTTTTTATTTAAAAGATAGCCCAATCACTTTAAAATCCAGTGAAGCAGAGAGACTTGACGCAACTCAAAAGATTCATACAGCGAGTTATTTGGTGCAAGGTTCTAACGCACTCAATAAAGTTCTCCGAGTTGGAGGGGAAGTCACCCATAACTTACAAATTATAAATGCCGTCGCAACCCTCTTAAATGATTCTCAGGTAATCGATCTAACTAATCAAAAACTTAAAGTGATGAGCAATAGGGGCGTTAAAGCGTCAGGGCTAGCTTGGGGACAACGAATTAATTTTTCTCGCGCATCCGCTACCCAAATGAGCCATGCGGACAGATTACACGATGCATCAATATACGGTGACGGAGTCACTATTGCGGTAGTTGATACAGGCTTTAAATCATTATCCGGTTTACGGCAAGATGCTTATGGACGACATAGAGTTTATGGTACTTATGATGCGATAAAGAATAAAACCACTATGAACAACAGTGATTCAAGCGGACACGGTTCACACGTCACTAGCGTAGCAGTTAACAGTGAAAGAGATGCGACTGGGCGTTTTTATGGGATGGCGCCCAATGCTAGACTCATTAGTGTAAAAGCCTTTGATGAGAACGGTCAAGGCAATTATGCTGATGTTATTCGAGGCATTGAATGGGCTGTCGATAATAAAGACAACTACAATATTAGAATCTTAAATTTATCATTTAGCGCAGAGGCACAATCGTTATATTGGGTCGATCCAATCAACCAAGCGGTTATGACGGCATGGCAAGCTGGACTAGTTGTTGTCGCCTCGGCTGGAAATAGAGGGAATGAGTCTGGAGGAATTGGTGTACCGGGCAATGTTCCTTATGTAATTACTGTGGGTGCAGTGACCGATAATGGTACTCCGAATAATTTTGATGATGATCGATTAGCGAAATTTTCATCGAGCGGTCCTACCTACGAGCGTTTTGTAAAACCAGATGTAGTCGCGCCAGGTGGTCATTTAATGGGACTGATGGAAAGTCGCACAAATATAGCCAAAGATCATCCTGACTTCCACGATGGTGGTCAATATTTCCAAATGTCAGGAACATCTCAATCAACAGGTGTTGTCAGCGGACTAGTTGCATTGATGTTAAGTCAACAACCCGATCTTTCTCCTAATGATGTGAAATGCCGAATAATGTCAACGGCGAGACCTGCTTTAGACGGTGAGGGAAATTGGGCGTATACACCTTTTCAGCAAGGAGCAGGGCAAGTGGATGCTTTTGAAGCGGTTTATAGCACCGCGACTAACTGTGCAAATGTTGGAATGGATATTAGTAAGGAAATGACTGATGAAGAACATTATGCTGGTCCAACRATGGTCGATGAGTYAGGTSATTTYTATATTCGTAMTAATCCTGARATGGTGTGGGATGGKASYACYGAYAATAGTWWAGGWTATGYSTGGAATGAYTTRACACTTTGGGGCGATTTAACACTTTGGGGTGATTTAACACTTTGGGGCGATTTAACACTTTGGGGCGATTTAACACTTTGGGGCGATTTAACGCTTTGGGGTGATTTAACTCTTTGGGGTGATTTAACTCTTTGGGGTGATTTAACACTTTGGGGTGATACTAATATAGAACCTGTCGATATAAATATTTGGGTTGAAGAGGAATAAGCTTGTAGAATTTGCATAGAATAAATTATATGCTAGTTCGTGATTTTGAAACCGTGTTTATTGCACGGTTTTTTTTTGTTAGTTTAGATAAATATATCAGTGAATTAATATGTATATAAAAATATCCCTACATTTTATACTAATAGTTTTAATTAATTTAAGTAGTATGGTCTCTGTTTTTGCGACAATCAATGTTTCAAATTTCAAACATTTATCCACTAATAATGGTCTTTCCCAAAAATCTGTTGGTAAAACATTTCAAGATTCAAGAGGTCTATTGTGGTTTGGAACTCAAGAAGGTCTTAATCGCTATGATGGTAGAATTTTCACTCAGTTTCATTTTCTTAAATCGGATAAACATAGCATTTCAAATGATGTGATTAAAGACATACTGGAAGATGATAAAGGAAATATTTGGATAGCAACAAGTAGAGGACTAAATAGGTTTAATTTTAACACTCAGCATTTTGAAAAACAGATTCTCATTGACAAACAAAACAAGCGAATTCAAAGATTAAATACTTTGTTTTTAGATGGAGATAAATTGCTAATTGGCACAGATGGAAATGGTGTTGTAACTTTTGATTTGTCTAAGAATAAACAAATAGATAACGCACCTCTTTTATCACAACTAAAACTACAGCATATCAGAGTCATTGTTAAAGATTCGCGTGATCGTTTATGGATTGGTAGCGATAAAAATGGAATTTGGTTAAGCGAAAAAAACAATATAAACACTTATATAAAACGAAATGACGATAGTAAAAATGGACTTTCACATAACAGTATCAGAAGTATTGTGGAGGACCACAAAGGCCAAATTTGGATCGGTTCTAGAGGTGGCGGATTAGATCGGTTTAATGAGTTAACAAAAACATTTACAAATTATAAATTTGATTCTACTAACATAAATTCTATATCAAATAATCGTGTTTACTCTTTATTGGAAGATCGTAGCAATAATCTATGGATTGGAACTGATTCTGGAATTAACCTCTATCGTCCAGAGTCAGACGATTTTCAGCGCGTGGAATATTTAGCATCACAAAAATATGGCATTAGTCATAACCGAGTATTAGATATATTTGAGGATGATGGTGGTGTTGTGTGGATTGGCACTCTTGCGGGATTGAATTTGTGGAACCCTGTGACTTCAAAATTTGCACAATATCTCCATATTAGCGAACGAAAGAATAGCTTGTCGAACAATACGGTTTCTAGTTTTGCTGAATCAAAGAACGGCGACATTTATGTTTCAACATTTGGTGGTGGCGTTGATACCATTGAATCAAAAAATCAAAATGTTAAGCGTGTTTTCACTGACAAAAGTGATACTAGTTTGCATGACTTGAGATTGACGACACTATTTTACGATAGTCAAAATCGGTTATGGGTTGGCTCTGCGACAAAAGGTGTTCGAGTTTTTGATGAAAATTTAAAAGTTATAGCGAATTATTATCATTCAGAAGGTGATGATAGATCGTTATCTGCAAATGGTATAACAGATATTTTTGAAGATCGTGATGGCGATATTTGGATAGCGACTTACGGAGCAGGGATCAATCGTTTTGATCCGTTTACAAAGTCTTTTCATCAGTATAAACATAATGCAATATCTAGTAGTCAGTTATCAAGTAATCAATTATCAAGTAGCCAGTTATCGAGTAACAATATCTACCAAATATTCGAAGATGATGAAGGTTACATTTGGCTCGCGACTGATGGTGGTGGATTGTCTAGACTTGATAAAACATCAGGTGAATTTGTAGTAATAAAAAACATTCCTAGTGAACATGAAAGTTTATCTAGCGATACTGCATGGTCGATCTTGCAAGATAGCAAAGGACGTTTTTGGATTGGCACGCAGGGAAATGGACTTAATCGATGGGAGCCCGAAGAAAGAAGGTTGAAAATTAATCGATTTAAACATTACACAATCGAAAATGGTATGAATAGCAGTACGGTGAATGGTGTTGTTGAAGATGAGGAAGGATACATTTGGATCAGTACCAATAAAGGGATCAGTAAACTCAATCCTGAAACTGATGAAATTAAGCATTACAACCTTTCTGATGAAGTTCACCACAATGAATTTATTCAAGGAGCAATTCTACAAGCTAGTAACGGAAGAATTTATTTAGGTGGCGAAAACGGAATTAGTGCTTTTTATCCTTCTGAAATTACTGAAAATAAACATATTCCTCAAGTTGAGCTAATCAACGTGTTTAGCGAAAATAGTAAAATCAAGTTTGATAGCTCTATCAAAGACATGAAAGAGGTGGTTTTTGACCATAATGATTATTTGTTCAATTTTGAATTCTCCGCTTTAGATTTCTCTCAACCAGAAAGAAATCAATATCAATATCAATTGCAAGGCTTTGACCCCAGCTGGATTAAGGTCGGGAATTTAAATCGAGCAACTTATACTAACCTACCATCAGGAAGTTATTTGTTTGTAGTTAAAGCCAGTAATAACGATGGGGTTTGGAGCGAAGAATCTATTCATTTGAAAGTACATATCTCACCGGCACCATGGGCATCTTGGTGGGCATTTATTATTTACGCGACCATTTTTTGTCTGTTACTTATTTTGTTTGTTCATTCTCAGGCAAAGAGAATTGCGGGACAAGAATTATTCAAGAGTAAAATAATTAAGGGAGTGGATCATGAAAAACATACTCTTGAAAAAGAAAACAGGCATTTGCTTAAGCAGATAGAGAGCTTTCAGCAAAATTCGAGTAATGATTTTTCTACAGGCATGTTCAATCAAAAATATTTTATTGATCAAATAATTATCATTCTTGAAATGATGAAACGTTTAAAAATCAGTTCTGACAATGAATTCAAATTGGCTTGTGTAATGATTAATATTAAAAATAAAACAGAAGAAAAGAATGGACTAGCTAVTAAAATAAACGCCCAACAAATATCTAAAATAACAAGTGCGATTAAAGACAAGTTTGAGAATATTCAATTAATTGCTCGATGGGATACGAATGCTTTAGCGTTATTGCAGTTTTCTGAATCCAGAGAGGACTTATTAGAATTATCATCGGAAATTTGTCAGCCAGATTTTTTAAGAGAAATTAAGGGTGAAACTTGTCAAGACATTATGATATCTGTAGGTTACACATTAACTCCATTACGTTATGGAGATGACACTAGTTACAGCTGGGAAACTATGATAAAACTAACGGAGCATGCCATGAAAAATGCTTCGCAATCTCGAAATGGAGGTTTTATTGGATTGGTTGAATGTCACCAGACACTTAATTCTTCTTTAATCTCATCCATAATGACGAGTAATATTTTGAGTAGAACGGATATTTTCGAATTTGATACCAACATCAAACCTTAATGGTTTTTGAACACAGCTCTTTGGTAAATGGATCATTAAATGATTTACCTTCTGCTGATTTATAGTAAAAGCTTAAACACGGTCTATAATTAACTCATTACTAATAAATTTAAAAATATCTCAAATCAACAGATGAGATATGGTGAGCTATATGGAATTTAACGATTATTTGCGTATTCTGGCGGAAAAAGACGGATCAGATCTGTTTTTGTCAACCGGTGCGCCTCCTAGCGCAAAATTTCATGGCAATTTAATGGCAATTGATCGCAAGATCATGGCTCCTGGTGAAGTGAGTGCTATTGCCAACAGCATTATGACGAGTGAGCAAAAAGCTGAGTTTGAGCGTAAACCAGAAATGAACTTAGCCATATCTCAATCAGGTGTAGGTCGGTTTAGAGTCAATATTTTCAAACAGCGTAATCAAGTATCAATGGTGATACGAGCAATTAAAGTTGATATTCCGAATTGGCGCTCCCTAAACTTACCGGATATTTTGCCTAAACTGATGATGCAAAAAAGAGGATTAATCCTTTTTGTTGGTGGAACAGGCTCGGGTAAATCAACGTCGTTAGCCGCTCTTATTGATTATCGCAACTCAAATTCTTCGGGTCACATTATAACCATTGAAGATCCCATTGAATTTGTTCATCAACATAAAAAATCAATCGTCAACCAAAGAGAGATAGGCGTTGATACTGATAATTATGAAGATGCTTTAAAAAACACTTTGAGGCAAGCCCCGGATGTCATTTTGATTGGAGAAATACGTGATCGAGAAACGATGGAACATGCTTTAGCTTTTGCGGAAACAGGACATTTATGTATTTCAACATTACATGCCAATAATGCTAATCAAGCACTTGATAGAGTGATCAATTTTTTCCCTGAAGAGCGCCATAAACAGCTGTTATTAGATTTATCGCTTAACTTGCAAGCATTTATATCACAACGTTTAATCCCTACAGTTGATGGTAAACGTTGTGCTGCTATCGAAATTTTATTAGGTACTCCAAGGGTGTGTGATTTGATTAAAAAAGGTCAAATTGGCGAAATTAAAGAGGTCATGTTGAAGTCGGAAACTCAAGGTATGAAAACCTTTGATACAGCACTTTTAGATTTATACAGCCAAGGAAAAATTTCATATGAAGAAGCTCTCAAAAATGCAGACTCTAAAAATAACCTAGCTTTAAAGATCAAGCTTTCCGGTAAACCAAATGTGCCACAGGCAGTTCAAAAGGCGACGAAACCTATAGTTAAAGAATCGTCCATTACAGAAGAAAGTACAGACTCTAAACAGCAAGCTATTAATACTCAAAGTCTGAAACAAAATAAAGAAGCAAAAGAGACAATACAAGAAGTATCTAATCAAGAATCGCCTTCATCATTAGAAAGCTCCGGTTTATCGTTAGAACCAATGAATACTTTTGAAGCAAAAGATGATGATAACCCAACATTCTAATCTATTTAATGCGCATTATTCACGCAAATAAGGTTATATTCAGCTCAAGGCACGTTTATCAACTAAACTCAGTTCATTAGCTAGATTAATCATTAATTATGAAATCCTACTCAGTATCTCTCATTGCAATTATTTTCGTTGGTCTACTTCTTTCCAGTGATCTATTCGCGCAGGAATCTTCTAAGGTTATTCAACCTGAGCCGATAAAGATAGTTTTTGTAAAGGATAATGCACCCTTTAGTTTTCTATTGCCAGATGGCACACCTACTGGACTATACGTTGAATTTTGGCAGTTATGGTCTGAAGTTAATAGCATTCCTGTGGAACTAATTCCAGAAACAATCAAAAATAATTTTTCACTATTACGCAGTCTCGACGTTGACCTTCACGTTGGTTTATTTACCAGTGAAGAAAGGCGAGTCTGGGGCGATTTTTCTTTACCAATCCATAAGGTTGATACAGGAATATTTTTTCAAAGCAGTGTTAATTTATTGCCTAGACTACAAGATCTCGCTGGTCAAAAAGTAGGCGTACAAAAAGAAACTTTTCAACAACGATTTTTAGAAAAGAATTACCCGAATATAGATCTTGTTCTATTTAGTGATAGTAAAGATGCACTTCTAGATTTACTTAACCATAAAATTGTCGCGATAGTCAGTGAAGTTCCTTATATGAACGCACAAATAGCGAAGATTGAATTAACTGGTGTTTTTAGGCGAAGCGACGAGGTGATACTAACAAATGAAGTTTATGGATTCATGCCAAAGGGTAATAAGGATATATTAAAACTTATAGATGCTGGCATCCAACAAATGCCCGTAGCCGAAATAATCGCTTTGGAAAAAAAATGGTTCCCTCAGCTNGAGCCCTTTTTTACCGTCGAACGTTCACTTAACACTCTGACCAAGCAAGAGAAAAAATGGTTGAATTCTCATAAAACGTTCCGGTTAGRAATCGATCATGAATGGTCGCCTTTTGAATATGTGGATTCAGATGGTAAGTTTGTTGGTGTAAGTTCTGAATATGTTACATTTTTAAATAACAAGCTTAATATTGATTTTGCGCCTGACTTTGATAAATCTTGGTCTGAAGCGCTAACGGCTATTAAAAACGGAGAGATAGATATTCTCTCAACAATATTAAAAACTGAGGAACGCGCGAAATATTTAAATTTCACTAATCCCTACATTTCGCTTGAATCAGTTATTACCACTCACAAGAATTCTTTTTATGTTCAAAATATGGATGATTTATCTGGAAAAAGAGTGGGAATGATTAAAGGGTATGCTTTTGAAGAAATTGTTGCACGGAATCATCCTGACATTATTATTATTCCTGTTGCATCAATACGTGACGGGCTTGAAAAAATTGAGAATGAAGAAATTGATGCATTCATAGATGCGTTAGCTGGAATTAATAGAGAGTTGAATCAAGTGAGTTACAGCAACGTTATTGTCGCGGCTTTTACGCCTTATAAACTCGAATTGTCTATGGGTATAAGGAAAGGACTAGAACCACTAATACCCATATTGAATAAAGCATTGGCTACTATTTCTACCAAGGAAAGATCTCGTATAGCTAATAATTGGCTTCCGGTTGATGTCACTGTAGGTACTAGTATTACAACCTTCCTATATTGGACTCTTCCTATCGGATTTTTCCTTTTATCGATTATCTTATTTGTCTACAGATCAAACCGAAAAATGAGTTTTCAAATTTATGTCAGAAAAAAAGCAGAACAAGAATTAGAAAAAGCAAAAGAAAAAGCTGAGCATGCTAACAAAGCAAAAGATGACTTTTTAGCTAATATGAGTCACGAAATAAGAACGCCAATGAATGCTGTTATTGGCATGTCATATTTACTAAAAGAATCGGGTTTAACAATAACACAGCAAGGATATAATAAAACGCTTAACAATTCTGCCGAGTCTTTGTTAGTGCTAATTAATGATATTTTGGACTTATCTAAAGTGGAGGCTGGAAAATTAGAATTAGAAAATATTCCTTTTAATATACAAGATGTAGTGAATAATATTGAAGAGCAGATAAAGTTAATTATTAGTAAAAAAGGGATTCAATTCGAATCAAAAATTGAAGATAACGTCCCTAAATTTCTCAAAGGCGATGCGATTAGAGTCAGTCAAATTCTGCTTAATTTGGCTAATAATGCGACAAAATTTACCGAGAAAGGCATTATAAAAATCACAGTGAAATCGTCTTTGTCGAATAAAACTGACATTGATGCTGAAAGTAAAGTCACTTTAGAATTTTGTGTGGCAGATACCGGTATCGGATTAAATGCTGAACAACAAAGTCGACTATTTAAAAATTATAGTCAAGCTGACTCTTCAATTACCCGGAAATACGGTGGTACCGGTTTAGGTTTAACCATATCTAAAAAACTGTCTGAGTTAATGGGGGGCAAGATTTGGTTAGAAAGCGAAGAGGGTGTTGGTAGCCAATTCTACTTTACTATTAGTGTTGACGTTGACCACAAATATAAAGATACAAAAAAGAAAGTGAGCGGTATTTCTGCGGATTTATTGGCAAGATTAAAAAATAAAAAGGTTTTATTGGTCGACGATAATAAAGTTAATCTAATGGTTGCTGAAACGATTTTGAAGAAGTCTGGACTTTGTGTAACAACGGCATTAGATGGGCAACTCGCGATCAATGAGCTTAAACAATCACAATTTGATATAGTTCTAATGGATGTTCAAATGCCGGTGCTTGATGGGTATACCGCTACAAGAATTATTAGAGATGAATTGAAAATGACAAGGCTACCAATTATAGCCCTTTCCGCCAATGTGATGAGTGAAGATATCAAAAAATCATTGGCTTCCGGGATGAATGCTCACATAGGTAAACCAATTAATGTAAAACGCCTACTCAGTACCATGTCTGAATATTTGTGATTCGATCTAAATATTTTTAAAATCACCATTCTAACGTTCCCTTTTGTTACTTCTCCCTTTTGATTGTTTGTTGGATGAACGATTTGAAGAACGGTTGTTTGAGCTTGAATTTTGTCGTGAGTTAGATCGAGTGTTTGAGCGAGAATTAGACCGTGGGCTCGTTCGAGATGAAGCTCTTTCTCTGGTTTGTGTTGGCTCTGTTCTAACATTTTGATTGATTTTTATTGGAGGCGCCGTAGGTTCGGTCCTTCGTTGAATATTCCGTTCAACGGTTCGCTCAACATTTCGATTATTACGCTCATTAACGGTGATTCGACCATCGCGTAGTTCACGCTGTATTCTATCTCGCGTCACCTCAGGCCTGTTATTTCTGATTCTATTGTTATTGTTACCACTTCTAGTATTGTTACTGTTAGCACGAACACTGTCGTTTCTCCGAGTTGTATGAGTCGTTTGATTCCTTCGATTACTTTGGTTAGTACGACTCACTTGATTATCGGTTCTGGTTCGATGTGATCGAATTTCAGTTTGACTTGCACGATTACTTGCATAGCGATTGCTCACCGTTACGCTTCGATAAGATACTCCACGTCGATGAGTAGGGTTATGTCTCCAACGATTAGCGTGCTCATGTCTAATCACTTCACGGCGACTGTGGTGAGCATACGGACGATAGTGGTGAGTAGGGATTCTAACAACATGACGGTTATGCCAATGGAAAGAACTAAAAAAGAATCCAAATGAAATGTGAACGCGAGGTCCCCAATAAAATGGCGAATGATGGCGACTATTATGTGAGAAATGAGCATAGTGGCTAGGATAATGCCAGTAAACAGGCGGGTAGTGCGCCCAATGCCAAGGTCCATAAACAACGCGCGTATCATAATAGGGTACATAGACTACTTGAGTTTCAATTGGCTCAATGACAATGTTATTCTCATCTTTAGAGACTTTCATTTTGTCCATTTTATCTAAACTACCGATTTCATAAGCTCTTTGACGCAATGCTTGAATACTGGCTAGTAGTCTTTCTTCATCCGCTAAAAAAGCATCGCCTAATTTTTGCGTCCAGTCTAAATTTTTACTTAAACGCTGGAGAATTTCTGGAAATGCCACTAAAGCTTTAACACTGGGATCCCAATCTTTTTCTTCGACTGATTTAACTGCGTCGGTCGCAAGTACGTCAGGATTTTCTCCTGTCCATCGTTCTGCCTGAATGACTTCTAATGGATAAGTTGAAGCAATTAATACATGAGTGAGGACTGTATCTGGGTATAGAGCGATAGGTGCGAGTATTTGTTCGAGTTCACCGTCAGTGAAAGGGGTCACTGTTTCTACGGGAACTTGCTCTGTAGAAGCGTGTACAAATGATAGTAAAATAGGAATAAACAATAAAATAGATAGTAGTGTATGTTTAATTTTCATAATGGAACAGCCTTATTTTAATAGGATATAAGGATTTTACCCAACTTTGTCTTAACATTAGCTGAATGGCGAATGTTGTCAATTATTGGCTACTAATCTTTCGTTAAATAGTAATCTACTCTTTTTTGGCATAAATATGTAGCGTAATATGGTACTTCTAAATAAAGTAGCTTGCGGTTTTATCTAAATGGCGAGAAATTTAAATCTTAATACAATCAATTTTTAGGTAAAGTAATGGCAATAAAACCAACAATTTATAAATTTAATATCACACTATCTGATATGAATCGCGAAATATATGAAACGCTTAACCTAACCATTGCACAACATCCTTCTGAAACGGCAGAAAGAATGATGACTAGGGTCTTGGCGTTTTGTATTAACTTTGAAGAGCGTTTGTCCTTCACTAAAGGATTAAGCGAAGTCGAAGAACCTGATTTGTGGAGCGTTGAATACAATGACGATATTTCTTTGTGGATTGATGTTGGTGAGCCAGATGCAGACAGAATTAAAAAAGCGACTAGAAGAGCAAAGCAGGTTAAAGTTTATAGCTTTAATAGTAAATCAGATGTTTGGTGGGAGCAGTCTCAAGCCAAGTTTGAAGCGCTAAAGGCTTCTTACTACCGATTTGATTGGGAGTCGATGCAGAAGTTAGCTGGTATGCTTGAGCGTACGATGAATTTATCGGTGATGTTAACGGGTGATTCTGCTTATATTACCCATGAAAGTGATGATTGTGAGGTGACTTGGGAGCGGTTGAGCGAAGTTTAGATTTATTCAATGTAATAACCAAATTTAAATTGTTATGTAATATTGGAGTTGACATCCTGTTTTACATACCTGAATTCAAGTAATAAGTGCTATTAATGAAACGGTATTTCCATCAATCGTCTCAAGCTGGTATTGGACGTCGTCGCCCGCTTCTATTAATAGTGGCAGAGTGTGGGGTATCGATTTCAGTGATGGAAAAGATGGCTCCGGTAATGAGAGCGTAAGCTTATATATTCGGTTGGTTCGTGGCGGACAGTGATTTGGTCTTTTTGTGTTTTTAAAGGAGTGTTAAGCTAATCCCTACTGGCTCAGGCATTCAATTTGCTCTCATTTGATTATATCGATAGCATTGACATCAATACATGTAAGTGCTATCTTGACTTGTGATTCAGACAATTCTTGGTGAATAATTTGGCTAGTATTAGTGTTCGAAAAATTGATGATAATATTTTGAAAAAAATAAAGCTTCAAGCAGTACATCATGGTGTATCTATGGAAGAAGAGGTGCGTTACATTTTGACTGAAGCTGTAAAATCTAATGAAAAACTCTCCCATGCAGTCACAAAAATATTTTCATCCTGCAATAATAAACCGCTCATTATTCCCAAAAGAGAGATAAATGAACCTATTGAGTTTTAAGTTTCACTCAAATGTCGCTCTATCAAAATTGAATTGGTTGATCGGAATAATGAGATGATGATAATTTTAGATACCAATATTATTTCTGAGTTTATGATTGCGAAGCCTTCGCCAATCGTATTAAACTGGCTGGATGATCAGTCAAAACATAACTTGTATGTAACATCTATAACGCTAGCAGAAATTCAACTTGGTATTCAAGTATTACCTCAAGGCAAGCGAAAAATTGATCTTTCAAAGAAGTTCACACAACTCATTGATTTTCTGTTTGACCAAAGAGTTTTGTCGTTTGATAAAAGAGCGGCAAATGCTTATGCCTCTTTAATGGCAGACCGACGTAAAATAGGGCGTCCAATGAGCAATTTTGATGGTCAAATCGCGGCTATTGCTGTGATTAATAATTGCGCTATCGCGACTAGAAATATCAAGGATTTTGAAGAATGTAACCTTGAATTAAGTAATCCGTTTAATCATACTTCGTAAGATTGGAAATCTGGAGACAACTATGGTCTGCTCCAATTTGCAAGATACAAGTCTCACTTAACAACATAAGTCCATCCGGCTCGTGTAAATACTTGCAGGGAATCCAATTTCAGGGAAATAATACTTAATTTGATTCAAGCAAGAATATTTAAATCATGGAATGGTTTAAATAACGTGGAATGTTTTTTAGGAACCAATTTACGCAAAAACGGAATATAATTCAGACTGAATTTTGGGATCAGAATTTGTATTTTCTTTAGCAATATTAAGTTGCATATTGGCATTGGCAACCTCTGCTAGATTTTGTTCAATAGCTCGTCGTTCAGAAAACCAGTTGAGCACATTGGACAAATGCCAAATAGATCGGGTGTTGCTTCTATTAATTCTGAGTTTACTTTGGCTTTGATTTTTCTTCATGAAAGATAAAAACTATTTATTTAGTACCTTAGAAAATTGTCGATATTTATCCGCTTTCTGTTTCATTTTCGGTAAAGTATCCAAAGCATCCGCCATTAATAAATAAGCTTCCGATAAACCATCAAATTTAGGATGTTGCTTATGTAAATCTTTTAGGATATGAGCCACTAAACGCGCTTCACCTTTTTTAAAACAAGCTTTAGCGACCTTCAACTTCAATTCAGCAGAATTAAATTGATACTCTTTGTTTTTATTGATAACAAATTTATAAGACGTTGGCATTTTATTTTGAAGATTGTTTTTGATTAGAAAATCAAAATATTTCGGAATAAAATCTTTCATCCATTCAGATTGTTTTTGTTTCAAATCGACCGCCATAAGAAATTGAAAATATTGTTCAAAAAAATACTTTTCTTTTGGGAAGTTCTTAATTGCCTTCTCAAATATTAAAGCAACTTCCTCGTAATCGCCTTCTTTGATGGTGACATCTATTCTCGACTTAAGAACATCAATATCATTTCGTTTTTCTCTCAATACGTCACTATCTACTCTAGCACTAAAACCTAGCTCAGCTTGATATTGGAAAATCATATATCCCATCATATGGAATAAAACCACAAGATAATAGTTGGTTACCATTGATTGAATAACGCCAGATAAAAAGGAGATATTTTCGCCAATGAATTGGTTGATGACATTAACAGAGCCGACCATCAATAGAATAAAACCAAGTAACAATCCGTAAGATAGCCCAACATTCAACATTAATCTGAGTATAGATATTGGATTAACGGCGGTTTTTAAATCGTCTGTGATGGCATAAACAATTACAACTGCTGGCGTACTGATTACCATTAATACCGCAACAAAATTTGCAATGGCTGGATTAATTAATTTTTCGATTAAAAATACAATAGAAAAAGCACAAATCACCAAACCTATCATCATTAATGCAATCGATATGGCGCCTTTGTACGCGCGTTCAATTTTGGGTACGTTAAAATTCCCGTCGGAGGTATCATTTAAGCAAGTAAAACAATACTTAATAAAAGCGCCCTCAACTGCGACGGCTAATATAAAACCGAAAGGGAGAGAAATTACAATCGCGCTGACTATGGATATTGCAATAATTAGAATGATGGCGTTAGAATCTAACGGGTATCGAAAACTTTCGGGTAATCTGCGCCAAAATGGAATAGCGGTATTTCTGGCACCTTGACAATCAAGTTCTTCACCACAGGTAAAACAACGGCCACCTTCATAGCGTTGGTTTTTCCCATCGTTAATACAGCTATCACAGGTATAAATTGAACAATCGGTACAATGATAAGTTGCAGCTTCTATTGGATGATATTTACAATAATCCATGATTCTTTCCTAATGCCATTTTTCCTATTACTCGTTTCAATATATATTTTAAAGCAACTGTTCTGCTAATTTTTCGTAGTGTTTATGTTTAGAAATATCTTGAGTAGCTTTAAATGCTATGGATAATTTACGAGCGTAGCCAGATAACTCTTTTGGCGTTTTTGTTGTACGGTTTATTTCTTCAAATATCGATTCCGCAATATTCAGATCTGATAAGCTAACAAATTGCCAACCAATACTAATTAACTCATCTTGTTTTAAATATTCCCTTATGTCAGGAATATCTCGCCAAATTTTGGCTAGTTTTTCAGTTTGTTTTAAATCGAGTCTTTTCAATCTCAATACTGCTAATGCTGACTGGTAATATTCCTTATTACGGCTGTTATTAACGGCGCGTAAAAGTTGGTAGCGTAAGTAAAATAGATCAAAATTCCAATGTGTGGCGACATCAAGTGTTTTTAATACTTGTTCCGCCTGCGAAAATCGATAATTTTCAATGTGTTTATACACTTTGGCTAACACTAATTGTCTTTCCGGTATTTCTTCACTTTCTTCCACATATTCTATATTTATACTATCGGGCTGTTTCCAATGTGAAACGAGGACTAATATTAGTCCGCTAATGAAACCGCCTGCGTGCGCCATAAATGCGACATTTGATTCGGTATCTGATAAATAATTTGAAACTTCCTTACCGATGTAAATCGGCAAAATCAATAATGCGGGCGCTCTAAAATAGCCTGCAAATATAAATACCCAGTAGAAAAACTCTATTTTCTTAAACCGAAAAATGGCCAAATACATAGCCATTACGCCAGATATTGCTCCTGAAGCACCCACCAAAGGAACCGTGCTAGATAAATCAAATAGCGCGTGAAAAGCGCCGGCACCTACACCAGAAATCAAATAGAACCCTAAGAATTTTAGATGGCCTAATGACGCTTCCACCGCAAATCCACACACCACTAAAAAAAACAGATTGCCAAGAAGATGCATGACTCCACCGTGCAAAAATTGATGAGTAACATAACTGTACCAATCTGATTTGGAAGGCGTTAACCCAAACCTAGAAGTGCTTGTTGATTGAATAAGTTGACTAATTTTATTTCGATTATAGCGCCAGGTTTCGATATCACCCTCAAGTTTTCTAATCGATGAAATACCGTCTGCTCGTTTATCTAAATAGGAATAAAATTGATGATCAGTAATTAATAGGTAACGGGCAATGTAGAAGTTTTTATGTTCTAGAAGTTGGTTAAACCGTTCTTGTTTATTTTGGATGTTTTGTTTTTCCAAATATTTTTGATATAAGATTTTTTCAACTTCAAAATACTCCAATTCTTGATATTGTTTGATTGCATCTTCTAATTTTTGATTATCCCCCGACTGATAGACGAAAAATACAAATAGATTGACAATCACTAATAACAATAAAATAATTGGTGGATGTTTGCTATCAAACCTTTTTTCTGCAGGAATAATGATCATAAATTTTACTTATCTGTTATTTACTAATAGAAAATTCAACTAACTATTTAGAATAGACTTTAACCAAGCTTGTTTTTGTTTAAATAGAATAGATGCATACTCTAAGTCTATTAATTCAAATGAAATTGTATCATGCGCTTTCAATTGCCCCAATATTGATAGATCTGCTGAAATAATATTAGCTATTCTAGGATAACCACCAATCGTTTGTCCATCCACGCTAGAAATAATAGGTAAACCACTCGGTGTGATTTGAATACTGCCTTGAGTGAGCCCGGATGAAGTGATTTGAATTTTTTCGCTGTCATTTATTTTGTTGCCATTTAACCTAATACCCATTCGATTAGATTGCTGATCAATTTTATATTTTGAACCAAAGAATTGATTCTTTTGGGCTTCTGAAAAATGATGAGTCTCAACACTTTCTACACAACGTAATAAATAATTCCCAGAAAATGACTGAGTCAATGATTTGTCTAATAATTTTGCAGGAACGACTAGAGTCGATAAAAATTCAAGTTGATCACTATCTTTCAGTTGACCGTTATTAAACCCGCCAATTCTTGCAGTGATATGAGTTGAAAGACTGCCTAATTGTTTCTCTAAATTAATTTGTGCAGAAAAAGCCAAGTAGCATCTTGCGCCACTAATTAGCTTATCAAACTCAAGAACATCACCTTGAACTACATCAATCGTTTCATTGTTAAAAACAAGTTCGTTATTCAAATAGAGATCAAATTGCGCACCGCAAACTGCAATGCTCATTGATGTTTGGAATTGGATTTTTGGACCAATAAAAGTGATTTCTAAAGCAGGGTTATCTTTTTGATTACCCACTAGATAGTTAGCCAAGCTTAACGAGGTTTTATCCATGGCGCCACTATGCGATACACCTAAATGCATAGTTCCGGTACGACCAAAATCTTGCACACTTGTTTGTAAGCCTGCTTTTATAAATAGCATGATTTAATTCCGAGCCTGGGATTCTAGCTGAATAAATTCTTTCGAAGATATAGCGTAGAATTTAATTTCATCGAGCGGTTCAGCTATTGTCGGCTTACTTTTATTTGCATCAAATAGGGTTAAAGGCGTTCGTCCAATGATATGCCATCCTCCAGGACTTTCAATCGGATAAATGCCTGTTTGTTGACCACCTATTCCTACCGAGCCTTTTGCTATATTGATGGCTGGTGTGTTTTTTCTTGGATAGTGTAATGATTCATCTAGTCCACCTAAATATAAAAAGCCGGGCAAAAATCCGAGCATATGGACTAAATAGTTTCCGTTCGTATGTTTTTCAATTAACTCCTTTGTGGTGATTGCTAAAAAGGAGGCTAGGGTATTTAAATCGGGCGCAAATGGTGCTTCATAACAAACAGGGATTCTAATGATTTTCTTAGTGCTTGTTTTTGACTTATTTTGTTGTGACTTTGTAATAGACAATAAGGTGTTTTTCACAATATCAGAGATTTGATTTTTGATTTTTTCAATGTCGTCAAGTGGTTCAGTATAATATAAAGTCAAACTTTGATAAGCCGGTATGATATCGGGCAGTTTAGCTGAGTTAATTAAATCAGCAATTGAATCTTTTATTAACAGAATATTTTTTGTTAGAGTTTCGCCAATTTCATTCTTAAAGTTTAGCGTTATCGCCGAGTCACCATTTTGTCCTATCTCGAATTCAATATCGAATTTATTGTCAAGACTTTCTATACTCATTGAATTTTTAACCCACTTTTCTTGAGTTTTAGATGAAGGTTACGAGCAATATCAAGTGAATTCTGATTGTCACCATGAAGGCAAAGAGTGTCAGCCTTGATTAATATTAAACGCTTATCGATTGCTTCAACCGGTAATTGGTGGGCTAAATATAAAGCTTGTTTTATTGCTAACTCTTGGCATTCAATAACTGAGCCATTCATTGTTCGAGGCGATAATTTTTTATTACTTAGGTAACGGCGATCTATAAACGCTTCTTGCATAATAGAGATGTTTTTTTCTACACATTTTTCCATTAGAAGCCCGCCAGCTAAACAAATCACAGACAATGTCGGGAAATGCTTAAGTATTAAGCCGGCAATATTTTCTGCAAGTGCCGGATCGTTTTCGATGTCATTGTATAATGCACCATGAAATTTAATGTGGCCTAATTCTATATAAGCGCTATTTGCTATTTTATTCAGCTGGTTAATTTGATCTAGAAGCGATACTTTTAGAGCTTCAAAGGAAATATCCATCGAAGCGCGACCAAAATTATCAGGATCTGGGTATCCTGGATGAGCTCCAATCAATAAATTATGTTTAATTGCATTTTTAACAGTGAGTTTCATCGTTAATTGGTTGCCAGCATGACCTCCACAGGCAATATTACACCGAGAAATAAAAGGCATAAGTTGAACATCTTTCTCACAATCTAACTGAGTTTTTCCTTCACCTAGATCACAGTTAATATCAATCATTTATTTGGCTATTTAAAGTAAGCATAAGAAGAATAAAAACAACTCCATTTTTATAGCTTAGATCCTGTTACTAAAATCTCGTTGAAAAGGGATAAATCCTGACTTTCAAATCAAGGGTGAAAAACTAAATTACTATATATTTCAATAATTTACCAACAAAAACTGGCAATTCCTTGTAAATGATATATTATTTCACTATGATCCTGCCCAAATATCGCCTTTGTGTGATAAATGAGGCGTTTAAATGGCTTTTCTGCAGTAGGTTTTTTATTGCTCGGACTGGTTACTAGAATAGCTGTTTTTGGATAGGTTTAAATTAAGTTCATAATTGATTACTTGGTCGATGGGAGACTAATCGAATGGTAGATGAAGGTGTTGATTTAGAAAAACGTCGTTTCTTGACGTGGGCAACCGCTGGAGTGGGTGCTGTTGGAGCTGGTTTTATAGCCGTACCATTTCTTGGTTCTTGGAATCCCAGTGAAAAAGCGAAAGCAGCTGGCGCTCCGGTAGAGTTTGATCTTGATAAAGTTGAAGTTGGTCAAATGGTCAAAGTGAAATGGCAAGGAAAACCTGTTTTTGTGGTTAGAAGAGATGCTAAGACATTGGCCGCTCTGAAAAGCACGTCTGATTTAAAAGATGCTGAGTCCTTAGATTCTGGCACTAAACAGCCTGCAGGATTAGATCCAGTAACACGTTCGTTAAAACCCGAAATTGCTGTCATCGTGGGTATTTGTACCCATCTCGGTTGCGTACCTCAACACAAAAAAGAAACTGAAGTTTCTTGGGGTGGCGGATTCTTCTGTCCTTGTCATGGTTCTAAGTTTGATTTAGCGGGTCGAGTATTTAATGGCTCTCCAGCGTCTTTAAATTTGGAAGTTCCTAAATATAAATATCTAACGGACAGTCGAATTATCATTGGTGTCGCCGAAGGAGAAGCATCATGATGAATAATTTTATGACGTGGATTGATGATCGTTTTCCAGCGACAAAAGTTTGGAACGAGCATTTAGCTCAATACTACGCACCTAAAAACTTTAATTTTTGGTACTTTTTTGGCTCGTTAGCCATGTTAATGCTGGTTAATCAAATCCTCACGGGTATTTGGTTAACTATGAACTATACGCCAACTGGCGAAGGTGCTTATGCATCGGTTGAATATATCATGCGCGATGTTGAATGGGGTTGGTTGCTTCGTTACATGCATGGAGTAGGTGCATCGGGATTTTTTGTTGTGGTTTATTTGCACATGTTTAGAGGAATGCTATACGGTTCATTTAGAAAACCAAGAGAACTAGTTTGGATCTTTGGTATGATTATTTTTGTATTATTGATGGCTGAAGGATTTATGGGCTATCTATTACCATGGGGCAATATGTCYTATTGGGGCGCWCAAGTTATCATWAACYTATTTAGTGCGGTACCCGTRGTAGGYGAAGATTTAGCGATTTGGATCCGTGGMGATTATATTATCTCTGGWGCAACGCTTAATCGATTYTTTGCGTTACATGTKGTGGCTYTRCCMATGGCATTGTTATTAATGATTTTCTTACATATYGTSGCTCTKCATAAGGTTGGCTCTAATAATCCTGACGGTATCGAYATTAARAARWAYAAAGATGAAAATGGTRTTCCRCTTGAYGGCATTCCTTTTCACCCTTACTACACWGTRAAAGATATTGTRGGWGTYGGTGTTTTCTTATTCATCTTTTGTTGGRTTATCTTTTTTAATCCAGAAATGGGTGGTTACTTTTTTGAAGCGCCAAACTTTACTCCGGCTGATCCATTAAAAACGCCTGAACATATTGCACCGGTATGGTATTTTACCCCTTATTATTCAATCTTGAAGGCTGTGCCTAATCAAGGTTTAGGTGTTATAGCAATGGCTGCTTCTTTAGTCATCTTGTTCTTCTTGCCTTGGCTAGATAGAAGCCCTGTTCTTTCCATTCGTTATAAAAGCCCAATCTTTACAGTAGCGCTTACATTGTTTGTTATCAGCTTCTTTATCCTTGGTTACTTAGGAATGAAAGCGCCAACTGAAATGAGAACCTTAGTTGCAAGAGTTTGTACGATTTATTACTTTGCATTCTTCTTGTTAATGCCTTGGTGGAGTCAATGGGGAACGACAAAACCAGTACCAGATAGGGTGACTCACTAATGAATAAACTAATCAAAATAAAGATGATGAATACGTCGTTTATAAAAGCAACAAAGATTGCGCTAGTTGCTCTATCTGCAAGTTTGTTTGCATTCAATGCTTCTGCAAGCGGTGGTGGTTCACATATTCCAAATGATGAAATGCCACAGTATTCCAATGACAAATTGCTTGTCTCTATGCAAAAAGGCATGCAGGTTTATATGAATAATTGTATGGGCTGTCATGCATTGGCGTTACAACGTTATAATCGAAGTGCGAAAGATCTTCAATTGCCTGAGCAAATGGWGWWTKATAMCCWMAKRWKTRSASSMRMTRMRAKWGSMGSWMMWAYRGSAAAWWMTATKSMWKTMRYWACCTCAGAAAAGTGGTTTGGAACGGCTCCACCTGATTTGTCTCTTATCGCTCGATCTAGAAGCACAAATTGGTTATATAATTATTTACGTGCTTTTTACCAAGATGATTCAAGACCTTACGGAGTTAATAATTCTGTTTTTGCTGATGTCGGTATGCCCCATGCGTTAGAGAATATGCAAGGTGTTCAAGATAAAACTGAAGAGGTGAAAGGGATTGAAAATGATATTGGATATGCGCATGGTGAAAWTGCKWYSSSAMGMCAMKSMKYAAAASYMRGSRRMSGKWYKKYWYMKKYAYMWKAWGWRSYGWTKRAYAAAKCKKWRMAYTWARWWMRWRAAAAAGAACTAGAGTTAATAGCTCTTTCTCAGGCTGGTAACTATTTTATCTTGGTTAAACAAGGGCGATTAACGCCAGAAGAATTTGATAGTACGATGGCTGATCTGGTGAATTTTTTAGACTATGTTGGCGAGCCGATTAAATTGGAAAGAAAAGCGATGGGAATTTATGTATTAATGTTTATATTTTTCTTTACCATTGTTGCTTACTTATTGAAAAAAGAATACTGGAAAGACGTTCATTAAGAAACGCAAACCAGCAATCTGTTTAACTTAAACGATGGCGACTGAATTTCAGTCGCCTTTGTCGTTTTTAATTTTAGGGAGAAGCCTATTATGGCAACTGTAGCAAAACGATCAATAATGACCCTTTATACGGGAACCGATGATGTTTATAGTCATCAAGTACGAATTGTACTTGCGGAAAAAGGCGTTAACTTTGAAGCAATTGAAGTGGTTGATAACCGTGAGCCACCAGAAGATCTAATCGATCTAAATCCTTACAATACAGTACCAACGTTAGTTGATAGAGAGCTTGTTTTATTTGAAGCGCCTATTATTATGGAATATCTTGATGAAAGATTTCCTCACCCACCTTTGATGCCTGTCTACCCTGTTGCACGAGCACGTTCTCGTTTAATGGTACGTCGAGTTGAAAAGGACTGGTATAGTTTGATGAACAAAATTTTTGCCGGTAAAGAGCAAGAACGTGAAAAAGCTCAGTTAGAATTAACTGAAAGCCTTTTAACTTTAGCACCTGTTTTTTCTGAAACACCTTACTTTTTGAATGAAGATTTTTCGTTAATTGATTGTTGTTTAGCGCCACTATTGTGGAGACTTTCAGAAATGGGAATTAAATTAACAGGAAAAGGCGCAAAAGAAGTGACTCAATATATGGATTTATTGTTTGAGCGCGAATCTTTTCAAGCTAGCTTAACTGACG
The DNA here is from genome assembly GCA_002733465.1 of Kangiella sp. Lineage (GTDB taxonomy): Bacteria > Pseudomonadota > Gammaproteobacteria > Enterobacterales > Kangiellaceae. Next base: position 109,265 of record NVVT01000013.1, on the reverse strand, counting down.
TTGAAAGAGATATGGGCGGATATTAATTCGCCTATTATTTAGAATAAATGATGTTAGTTAGTCATCTATTAAATAAAACATCGTAAAATCTAAAAAAGAAAAACTTATAAATTAGCGAAATAAAATATGGAAGCATCATTTTCTTCAAATAAACCTTATATGTTACGAGCCGTTTATGAGTGGATTATAGATAATGATGCGACTCCCTATTTGTTAATTGATGCTAATCAAGATTCTGTCTGTGTACCTCAACAGCATATCCAAAATGGACAAATCGTTCTCAATGTAGAGCCTAGTGCTATTCAAAATTGGTTTTCAGATAATGATGCGATTTCATTTAGTGCGAGATTTAGTGGTAAGGCGATGAATATTTTTATACCGATGACGGCATTGTTAGCTATTTATGCTCAAGAGAATGGCTTGGGTATGGCTTTTCCACCAGAGGAAGAAATTCAAAGTGTCATTTCAGAAGTCAAAAATAATGATTCGAAACTTCAGATTATAGAAAATAGGGATGATGTTACTTTTGAATCCGCTAGTTCCGAAATAACTTCAGATGCGGATAGTAATAATGCAAACTCTGATGTTCAGAAAGATCAATCAGAAGAACAAAAATCAGCGGAAGTTGTTAGCATTAAAACTAAGAAAATTTCACATTTGAAAGTAATTAAATAGCTACGAAAAAAAGGAATAACTAAGTCAACAGTGCTTCTCGGACAAGCTCCTAGATTAATTAATTAGCCCAGTAACTTCCGCTTGAATGGTTGCTGCATCTATTATTTCAAATACTTTAATTACTTTTTTTACACCATTAATATTTCTGGCTATTTCAACAGCTCTATCCGCTTCATTCTGCGTCACTAATCCTAATAGAAAGACTTCGCTATTCTCAGTAACCACTTTAATTTTTCCGGATGGAAAATTTTCTGTAAATAGCATCGTTGTTTTAACTTTGGTGGTTAAATATTCATCGTTTCTGCTAGTAAAAAAGGAAACGGGTGCTGCAATACGAATTTGATTATAAATTTTTCTTATTTTAGGTATTCTTTTAATGACTCGCTCAGCTCTACTTTTAAGACTTGCAGCAGGTGCCTGACCTACTAATAATACTAATGTGTTATAGCTGATTACATCAATATTAGTCCCCTTCCAAAGGCGATCATCTTTAAATAAAGTTGCCATACTTTTTATTTCGATATTACTGTCTTCTAGTTGAGTGGGTAAAGTTCTTCTATCCTGTGATGATGCAGCTCCTCCGGCGGCTCCGGCAATAAATAGGCCTGTACAACCCGTTAACATAAAGCTTGAAAGAATAATGACTACCGATAAGGCTTTTAACTTAAGAGCCCGTATTTTAAGACTCAAGGTCTTAAGGCTCAGCACCTTAAAGACCAATTTCTCAAAGTTTATTGTCATTCTGTTTCTCCAAATAATTGATTATCGATCACATCGCATAAGCAGTGAATGATAACCAAATGAACTTCTTGAATTCGTGCGGTTGAATTGGATGGTACGCGTATTTCAACATCATCTTCACCAATTAGTCCGGCTATTTCTCCGCCGTCTTTACCGGTACAAGTAACGATTAACATATCTTTTGATAGTGCGGTTTTAATTGCTTCGCTAATACTTTTTGAGTTACCGCTGGTAGAAAAAGCAAACAATATATCTCCCGCTTGTCCTAATCCTTTTATTTGCTTGGCAAACACCTGACTATAACTATAATCATTGGCTATAGACGTTAAAGTTGAAGTGTCTGTAGTTAAACTAATACAGGGTAAGGAAGGACGCTCTCTTTCATAACGATTAATTAATTCTGATGCGAAGTGTTGCGCATCGGCAGCGGAACCGCCATTGCCACAGGTCAAAATTTTCCCACCATTTAATAATGTGCTAACAATTATTTTTCCCGCTCGGGCAATTGTTTCTGGCAACATATCAGCAGCAGCAATCTTTGTTTGAATGCTTTCCGTAAAATTATCTCGAATTCGTTCTATCATGGGCTGGCGTTAAACGCTCCTTTAATCCAGTTTAATTGGCTTGATGCCAAAGCATGTTCAAATGCTATTTTACCTTCTATAGCCATTACGTCAAATCGACATGCTATTTTATTTGTTAGTCGGTGTGACTGAAGATAATGTGCTGCCGCTTTAACTACTCGTTTTTGTTTGCTTTGGTTTACGCTGATCGCAGAACCGCCAAAACGATCATCTTTTCTGTACCTTACTTCTATAAAAACAAGTGTATCTTTTTCACGTGCAATTATATCTATTTCGCCCATTTTACAAAGATAATTTTGTGCGACTATTTTCAAGCCAATTGAGCTTAAATAAGCAACGGCTTTATCCTCGACATTATCTCCGACTAGCTTTTTATTAGTTCTTTTGTCTAGTAGACTCATTATTGATAACGATTATTAAATTAAAACAATTGGTTCAATTTAACGTTTCTATTTTCTGTATCATAAGAATTAACAGCTTGTTCGTTAACTACCGGTTTTATTCTTTCTTTAGTTACGTTAGGCGCTCCTTTTTCAAATTTAGCCCAAGTCAAATATCTATGGAGTATGCCAACATCGTCCACACCTAATTCACCCGATAAACCAAACCAATGATAGTCTGGGAAAGCTTTTAATACCGGTAATTGTGTTAACACTTGATAAGCGTCAAATCCAAGAGCAAAAAGCCGGCCATTGTTATGCTTCAATAAATCTTTGTCGATAGTGGAAAGTTTTTTTCTCAGTGCTACAAGATCTTTCTGTTGGCTTAAATAGAGAGGGATATCAGAAAATTCGATACCATTGAGATCATTTTCCTTTATTAAATTATGAGTGCCTGAGAAGATTCTTGAAGTTGCTATAACCGGCAGGTCCAATGCAAAGTAAAAATTAATGAAGGGCTTAATTCTTCGCGCATTTCTGGCGTTAGAGAACAAGAAAACAACATCGGCATCTTTTCTTCTACGCATGGTATATTCAATATTTCGACCCAACGTTTTTTCAAGTTGTGTTTTTCGTTTGATGCTATCGCCAACTCTCAACATATTTTGAATGTCAGTATTTAGTTTTTTAATATCATCGTATTCTTGAGAATCTATTAGCTCTCCACCTAATTGTTCAAAGTAATCTTTAAATGCCGCTTTTGCCCGTAGACCCAACGGATCATTTTTAACAAATGTAAGTGCTTTACGGTAGCCTTTTTCAAAGGCTCTGTGAGCAGCTTGAAGTGCTTCATCTTCAACAGGTAAGCCGAATTGATAAATTTGATTACTTAAGTTTTTTGTGAATTCGAAATTTGATGAAGCTCTATTTAGAAAAAGAGTGGGCACTAGTCCCGTTACTTTAGACCCGGTTTCACTAGAGTCCGCTTTACTAGAATCAGTCATACTAGAACCAGTCTTATTAGAACGGGTCGCATTAGATAATATTTCATTAATGCTTCTTTTATCCAGTGGACCAATAATAAAATCTGCACCATCCTTGATCGCTTGTTGATAACTGATTAAACCTGAAAGACTTTTTGCGGTATCATAAAAATGTAGGCTTGCAATGTTTTCAGATGATTTAGATTGATATTGAGCGGCAATTAAACCGCTTTGAATGGTTTGACCGGATGCTGCAAATCGACCACTAAGTGGTAACAAAACAGCAATTTTTTTAGGCGCAAGAGGTTCGCCAGAGGATATTAATTGTAATGATTTTGGTTTTATAATTTGGGCTGGATGTAATGGGAATCGTTTTTTCCACTGATCTAATTGCTTGATCAATTTTGAAGGTTGATTGCCCCAGCGTTTATTTAGATAAACGACTTCAAGCCAGCCTTTCACCCGTTTAGAATTAAAACCACTACTTAACGCCTTTAAAATTGGTATTTCCATTTGAATGAGTGAATGCCAAATTTTATTATTATTGTCTTCTAATTCGCTAGAATCATCGATTAAATCATATAGATCGATCCGCTGTTTAGCGGCTTCAAAATAATTATTATTAATAAGGTAACTATCTGAAATCGATCGTCCATAACGTACTTGCCATTCGATAGAGTGATTGGATGGCTTAACAATTTTATTAAATTGAGTTAAAGAGGAAATTTGTCTTTCCGCTTCTTCTGAGGCTAGCAAGATTTCGCCATAATGAAGATAATAGGTATCTTTGTCGATTGCATTTAATTGATTAACTTCTATAAATGTCAATACTTCCAAAGCTTTCTCTAGTCTCATCTCTTGTACTAATAAACCGCTKGCCTGTATTAGTAGYGRATAACGTTTTTCATCRYTWGCGGTATTGGCTAATTGTAAAAGCTCTTCWACRTTMTGTGWTCTRRWTKCATTTGCTTCKGATGGTTTYTTTTGYRTTGAACCACARGCTAWTARCATRAGTGACAATAGCGCTSCGATTATMRGGCTAATCGARCGTTTTATCATTYTGTTGTATTTTATTTTGCTATAATGCATTTTTTTCAATTTTGAAGGTTGTAAAGCTCGTTGCTAAACGCTATCGATATCAACTTTCTTCTATCCTTATAAAATTATGAAATTTAATCAAAATTCAACCAGCCAACCAAATGCTCAATTAAGCGTTCAATCTAACGCTCGATCTAGCACTGCTTCTAAAAAAGTGGGTACATTGTATGTTGTAGCCACGCCAATAGGCAACATGGATGACGTCAGCTCACGAATGCGTCACACTTTAGCTACCGTTAATAAAATTGCGGCAGAAGATACTCGTCGAACTAAGCGATTATTATCGCATATTGGGGTTGATACGCCATGTTTTTCCTTTCATGACCATAATGAAAGACAAAAACTAGATTGGTTAGTTCAGTTGCTAGAATCGGGTGAATCCATTGCTTTAGTCTCCGATGCCGGAACACCTCTTATAAGCGACCCTGGTTATCCGTTGGTGACGGAGCTACGGCAAAGAAATATGAAGGTAGTTGCTATTCCAGGCCCTTGTGCTCTTGTTGCTGCTTTATCAATTGCGGGATTACCCAGTGACCGTTTTATTTTTGAGKGGTTTTTACCGTCTAAATCCGGCGCAAGGGTTACCAASCKRSAGYMTMTKRGYWKYSAWMSKSMWRYMMGYMYCKYYYWSSASYSCWCWYWYSKCATWRAWSMKYGKMWMWKTKATATGGCTTCAGTCTTTGGAATTGATCGGCACGTTGTTATTGCTAGAGAATTGACGAAAACTTTCGAAACTGTATTAGATGCGAGTGTAGGTGAGCTTGTTGAAATTTTAGAAAATGATTTAAACCAAAGTAAAGGTGAATTTGTTGTGATGGTTAGAGGCGCAGAAAAAAAGAAAGATGGCCTTTGCGAAGAATCTAAATTATTAGCGGTTAAACTTTCAGAGTACTTACCTAAGAAACAGGCATCGAAGATAGTTGCTGAGATTCATAATGGAAAAAAGAATCTAATTTATCAATATTTATTAACGGTTTAACAATGAATACTCTAATTGCGTAAAAATGCCCGATTTTAGAATTCATTATTTGATATAGTCTCATTATTTTTAGAATAAGATTTATAACATTATTAATTTGGGAGCGAATTAAATGAAGAATTTAGGGATCATAATATTTTTGATGTGTTTCACTTTATTGTCTGGATGCGTAACGATGTCCGGAAATAGCGTGTCTGAAAAACGCCAATCAGTTATGCGTATGAAAACTGAAGTTTTAACAGAGTTATTTGAACTCAAGCCGAGTACTCAGAGCCAAGTGGCAAATGCTGCCGGATACGCTGTTTTTAGTAATATTAATGTCAATCTTCTTATTGCTAGTTTTGGTGGTGGTTATGGTGTAGTTAAGAATAATAGTACTGGAAAAATTACCTACATGAATATGGGTGAAGTCGGTTTAGGCATAGGCGCTGGATTGAAGGACTTTAGAGTGGTGTTTATTTTTGAATCTGACGATGCGCTTAAGCGCTTTATTCAACGTGGCTGGGCGTTTGGCGGACAAGTCGACGCGGCTGCAAAATTAGATGACAAAGGAGGGGCGGTTGCAGCGGAAGTAATAATTGATAATGTCACAATTTATCAACTAACAAAAAGTGGTTTGGCTCTCCAAGCAACTTTGAAGGGAACTAAGTTTTGGCTCGATAGCGAATTGAATTAACATCGGTTTTTCGCTTTATTAATCCTATTTCCGCTCCCAATTCTAAAGTTGGGATAAAAGATGGGTTGCTGACTAGACAAAACAGAAAAATCAAAGGCTACACAAAGTAGATTAACCAATGATTTCCCTGTTCAAAATCCTTCAACGTCAAATTATTTAAGATTTCTTAACTAGACAGTTTCACGCCCGAAAATCTGACGCCTGAAAGAAAGGCCATTTCTCGATGCCAAGTAGCCAAATCATTTTGATTAAACAAACTTAAATCATTGTGCCCACAAGCCCTAGCCATTACCTGCATAAGTTCAACTGAAGCATCAAAAAAGTTTTTCAATTGGTTTGATGATTTCTGAATATTTAAACGCTGTCTTAAGTCTGCATTTTGCGTAGCGATCCCGGCGGGGCAATTATTGGTATTACATATTCTGGCAGCAACACAGCCAATCGCTTGCATCGCACTATTAGATACCGCAACACCATCAGCGCCTAGAGCCATTGCTTTTACAAAATCTATCGGAACTCGTAATCCGCCAGTGATAATCAGAGTGACTTGACCGCTTACGCCTTTCTCATCTAGGTATTGTCTAGCTCTTGCTAGTGCAGGAATCGTTGGTACGCTGATATGATCTCTAAACATTTCAGGTGCAGCACCAGTTCCGCCTCCACGACCATCAAGAATAATATAATCTGCGCTGGCATCTAACGCGAATTGAATGTCATCTTCTATATGATTAGCACTAAGTTTAAAGCCGATCGGTATGCCTCCGGTCAATTCTCTCACTCTATCTGCCATTCGTTTAAAGTCAGAAACAGATGAGAGATCTTTAAATGTTGGTGGAGAAACAGCTGATACACCTTCGGRAATATTTCTTACCTGAGATATTTTGCCTTTGTTTTTATTTCCTGGAAGATGACCACCAGTTCCGGTTTTAGCACCTTGACCACCTTTAAAATGAAACGCCTGAACACGAGATAATAGATTTTCTTGATAACCAAATCCCGCGCTAGCATATTCATAAAAATATCGACTATTAGCTTGTTGTTCTTCGGGAAGCATTCCACCTTCACCTGAACAGATGCCGGTACCAGCTAATTCTGCGCCGGTCGCGAGGGATATTTTTGCTTCCTCTGAAAGTGCGCCAAAACTCATGTCAGATACAAATAAAGGTATTTTTAATGTCATTGGCTTGTCTGCATTAGGACCAATCACTAGCTCTGTGGCAACGGCTTGATCTTCCATTAGTGGTTTGTTAGCCATTTGCGCTGCCATTATTTGTAAGTCATCCCAGTGGGGTAGTAAATGACGAGGAACGCCCATTGAAGTCATCGGTCCGTGATGCCCTAACTTAGATAAACCATCACGTGCTAATTGGTGAATAAATTCAACCGTAGGTTCTTCCTTTGTTGCCATTGCTATTGGAAGGGCATCTTTTTTGGCGGTTATTCCTGGCCCTTCTTTGCCTATCATCGCGTCGGAAAACTGCTTATGAGTACCATCACAAAAGGGTGTATTGCCACTATGCTTGCACGCACATAAATAGGCATCACCTTCTTGCTCTGCTGTAAAGGATTTCGGACTAAAAGAACTTCCTTTATGGGAGCCATCACAAAAGGGCTGATTTTTAGATTGACCGCAGGTGCAAAAATAATAATCTTCGCCTTTTTTTAAGTTAACTTGCTTTGGCTTATTGTCTGCAATAATTGGGTTGCTCATAAATACCTCTCTATTTAACTCTTACAAATTATTTTTCTTGGTTTAATTAGAATAATTTTCAACCGAACACTTTTATTAAAAGCTCATTCTTTTAAGTGCGCCATCTTTCTTAATGAATTGATGATGTATCGCAACACCGGCATGACCAACTACAGCAACTATCAATACAATCCAAATGATGCCATGAGCGCTATGGGCAAGTTGACCTAAGGATTGTGATTTTTCCAATAGCATAGGGAAATCAAATAAACCAAAAAAGCTAACAGGATAACCTGCTGCTTGTGACATTACGATGCCGGATATTGGCTGCGCAAACATCAAAACATAGAGTCCCCAATGCATTATTTTAGCCGCAAGCGCTTGTAAATTTTCAGTGCCTTTAGGAGCTTGAGGGGTAGTATTCATTAGTTTCCAAATAAGGCGAAACATGATTAAGGTCAACACTAAAGCACCAAATGATTTATGCATGCCAGCCATTTCTAATTTTTCGGCTCCTTTTGGCATTCCACTCATGGTATTTCCAGCAAAAATCATAAACGATAGCATGATAAATAATAGCCAATGAAATATTTTCGCAATAACCCCATAATCATTTTCAGTATTTTTAATCATTTTTTGTACTCTCTTTATTGTTGTTTTTAAGGGATGACTGATGTTTCTAGGTTGAATCGAACTAGTTAGTGTCACAATCATCAAGGATAAAAGAAGTTTACTCTGTATCTTTATATAGATAAATAGCCTATAAAGAACAACATTGTTTCTATATCTTAACTAATAGGTGTGCTGATGTCACTTCTCGCTTACTTTGAAACCTACGTTGCGGTACTAAAAACGGGCAGTTTTACTGATGCGGCAAAACTACTAAAAATGTCTAAGCCTGTTGTCAGTAAGCAAATTTCAGCACTAGAAAAACGCTTGGGTGTACAGTTACTCCATCGAACAACACGACAATTACAGTTAACCGAAGCAGGTAAAACTTTTGCGCAATATGCTCAAAATATTGTAGCTACCGCTTTTGAAGCTGAACAATCGGTACAAACGGTGCAGAATGAATTGAAAGGTTCGTTGAGAATAGCCGCTTCAGAAAGTCTTGCGATGACAGTGCTACCTAAGCTGCTAACTGACTTTCAACAGGCCCATCCACAACTTCAAATAGACATTATGATTTCAGGTGATTTCGTGAATTTATTGTCTGAAGGTATTGATATTGCGTTGCGGATGGGAACCATGGATGATTCTAGTCTAATTGCAAGGCGTTTACTGACTTGTCATTTTCACGTTTTTGCGGCGCCGATTTATTGGGATAACAATGAGATTCCACAACATCCAACGGATCTTAAAAACCATAACTGCCTTATTTATTCACAAGGCCCACAACCAGACAGTTGGAAGTTTAAAGATGAAAGTGGCGATAATCTTAGTTTGAAAGTAGAGGGTAATTTGCGTTCCGGCCATGGTCAATTATTGTTGGATGCAACACTTAATGGGCAAGGGGTGATGATGGCTCCAACCTATTTAGTTACAGATGCGTTTGATCAAGGGAAACTGGTGCCGGTTCTCGAGTCGTATAAATTACAAGCCGTTGGGTTATATGCATTGTATCCGTATAGTAAGTTCGTGCCTAAAAAGACAACAACCTTTGTCAGTTTTCTGGTGGATCGATTGAGTGAGTCATGAGTAAATTCAAGACGGAAGAAAAACGCATCTAATCTAAAATTGAGAGGGTTACAACTCAAACGTTGCTATATTTAAGTCGTTCTTTGTCAAAATATTTATTTTCAGCTCATCTATATTAATTAGAATCTAATAAATTATTTCTCATTATTTGCATCCTGTGCTATTTTTCAGTTTAGTAAGTCTCATGTATGAGACAGAATGATAAACATTATATTATTATCTATAAATCCATTAGCGAGATAACAATGAACCTTATAAAGACTACAATTCTTCTATTCTCAATTTCTCTTACCGGGATTTCCGAAGCCGAAGACAAAAAAGCCATTGGCATGGTCGTCACCGCAAACCCGGTTGCTACGGAAGCAGGGTTAAAAATTCTGCGTGCTGGTGGTTCGGCTATTGATGCAGCTATTGCAGTTGAATCGACTTTAAGTTTAGTGGAACCTCAAAGTTCTGGATTAGGCGGTGGCGGGTTTATGGTTCACTATGATGCTAAAACCAAAACCATTGATTATTATAATGGCCGAGAGACAGCTCCACTGGGAGCCACTAAAGATATGTTTTTGGATAAGAATGGTAAAAAGTTGCATTTTCTTAAGGCAAAAGACAGTGGTTTTTCTATCGGTGTTCCTGGGGTATTGGCAATGTTAGAGATGGCTTATCAAAGTCATGGAAAACTACCTTGGAAAGATTTATTTGATACGGCGATTGATCATTCAACTAAAGGATTTTCTGTTTCGCCTCGCATGCATAAGTCAATTAAATTTTATGGGAAATATTTTTTTAAAAGCCGCGATCATGGTCCCTTGGATCTCTACAATTACTTGCATCTCGATAACGGTAAAGCACTACCTGTGGGACATATATTAAAAAATCCAAAATACGCAAAGACACTAAAAACTATTGCACATAATCCATCTGATTTTTACAACGGCAAAATCGCCGCTGAAATTGTAGCAAGTGCTCAGCAAACGCCAAATGCAGGCAAACTGTCTAAAAAAGATATGGCAAATTATAAAGCGGTTAAACGTGCGCCTTATTGTAGCAAATATCGTGAAAACAAGCTTTGTGGCTCGGCTTTACCTTCTTCATGGGTTTCGGTTTCAATGGTGATGAGTTTACTGAATGAAGCGCCTAAATTTTCAGCAAAAGGCTCTGACGATCCGGCAAACTGGACGTTACTTGCAGAAGCACTCCGTATTACCTATGCCGATAATAATAAATTTATTGCCGATGATGATTTTGTAGAAGTGCCCATTAAAGGATTAATGAGTGATGCATATATTAAAGATAGAGCAAAATTAATTTCACGAAGCGGAGCCAATAATAATATAGTGGCTGGTAACCCTTGGGACTATCAAGATAAAAATGCAGGGGAAAATTTTGGTAAAGATGCAACGCCCGATACTGAAGGCACTACTCATTTTGTTATTGTTGACGCCGAAGGAAACGTCGTTTCAATGACGGCAACCGTTGAAGGGTATTTTGGTTCCCAGAGAATGGCTGGCGGTATGATCCTTAATAATCAATTGACCGATTTTTCCTTTTATTATGAAGACGCTGAAGGTAGACCAATTGCTAATGCGGTTGCACCAGGCAAACGCCCGCGGTCATCTATGTCTCCAACGATTGTACTTGATGAAAACGATAATTTTTTGATGGCGGTTGGTTCTCCGGGTGGACGCAATATCATTTCTTACGTTGCGAAAGCGGTGGTAGGTATTTTGAGTTGGGGCATGAGTGCACAAGATGCCATTGATTTACCCAATATGGTTGCTAAAACCGATCGAATTAGAATTGAGCGCCATAGAGCGACACCTGAACTAATCAAAGCTTTAAGGGATTTTGGTTATGATGTGTTTGAATCAGAAGGCGAAATCTCGGGTTTAAGTGCCATTGTGAAACTATCGGATGGTAGTCTTCAAGGCGGAGCTGACCCAAGACGAGAGGGAACGGTTGGTATTTTGTATTCAACAGACTTGTAAGAGCTTGCTATCAACTTAAACATTCATTCTAAAAGCTGTTTCCCCGTGCTTTCTATGATGCTTAAAAAATAATTTAACTGATAGTAGAGGAAAAAAAAATCTGATTCGTCTATCTTCCGATAAGGGTCTTTAGGCTCTGACAACTTTTAGATAAAAGCTAGGATGAAAGGTGTGTAAACATGTCGAGTAGAGCCATAATCAACGATATTTTTATGATGTGCAAAACCCAGCTTGCGTGGATTGCTTCACGTATAGTTCCCCCTCACGAAATAGAAGATATTGTTCAAGAAACCTATGTTAGAGTCTGTCAATTTAGAACGACTGGCGAAGTCAGAGAGCCGAGAGCTCTGTTACTAAAGACCGCAAAGAATATTGCTTTAGACCATGTTAAAAGGGCTGAGTGGCGCCTAAACTCCTCCTATGAAGATGAATCTATCATATCTGAAAATGACAAGCATGATTCAACATCAGATCCATTCAACCAAGTCGCATCCGATCAAGAATTTGGGCAGTTTTGTGAGATAGTTAGGGAATTGCCCCAACAATGTAAAAAAGTATTTATATTAAAAAAGGTCTACGGATATTCACAAAGAGAAGTCGCAAAAGAGCTGGGTATTAGTGAAAGTACCGTAGAAAAACATATAGCCAAAGGTATGAAACATTGTGGAAAAGCAATGTGGAAAAAACGTAACGATGTTAATTCAAAAACAAGTACAGAAGTTAAGGAGGCTCACCCATGAGTAACCTCTATCAGTTACCAAACAAAGAAGAAGTTCTGGATAAAGCGAGTTACTGGTTAGCTGAGCTCGAAAAAGGCTTAGACCACCAGAAAGAAATAGAACTCGGTGAATGGCTTAACCAAGCGCCTATCAACAAAGAAATATTTTTTGAACTGACTGGGATGTGGGATAAAATGGATTCTCTTTCTCGTCTGAAAGATCTGTTTCCGTTACCAGTAGATAGACCTGTTCAAAAACAATTCGGCGCGCAAATTATTTTTGCATCCGTATTATTGATCGCGGTATTTACAAGTGTTTTCACTCTAACGGATACATTTAATTTTGAATCGGAATTAATACAAGTTACAGAATTAAAAAATGATGCCGAACAACTTTACACAACCAATATTGGAGAAAAGTCTACGATAACTCTTATTGACGGCTCTCAACTAATTTTGAATACGAATAGCTCTATAAAAACGATGTTTACCGAGGATGAACGCCATATTTACTTAGAACGTGGAGAGATCAATGTACAGGTCGCCCATGATAAAAGTAGGCCGTTTTTCGTTCATGCGGGCGATAATATTGTAGAGGCTGTTGGTACGGAGTTTAATCTGGAAATCATTGATGGACAAAAAATCGAATTAATTGTCACTGAAGGTAAAGTGCTTGTTACGGTTATAGATCGACCAGCGAGTGACCGACCTAAAACAGACAGCAATAATCAAACTGCAGTTACAAACCATAAAAAATTAACCATAACAATGGTTGAAGGCGATAAAATTATATTAGGTAGCGACGATGAGAAAGTCGAACGTATTACGGCTGAAGACATAAAAGTCAACCTATCTTGGCGAGGAGGTAATTTGTTTTTTCGTGGAGAGTCTCTAGAAAAAATAATTAAAGAAATTGAACGCTATACTCAAGTTGAATTTGAAATCGTTGACGAAGATTTGAAACGCATTCGCGTGGCCGGCTTATTTAAAGCAGGCGATGTGAAAGGTTTACTGGAAACGCTGGAGAAAAACTTTAACGTCACAAATAAAAAAATTGGTAATAATAAAATACTCCTATCAAACTATTCAGATAAAACAGATTGATTAAACAGAGCAAACAAAATCAATTGTCATTACAAAGAAATAAAATAAAAACAATAGCGGAAAATAAATGTTGATTCGTCTACCTCACCAGCACAGGAAAGAGATAATAATAAATCTTGTGTTATTTGGGAGGAAGAGTCGATTTAATATTTTATTTTTACTAACTCTGTCGATCACCATATTTTTATCATCATCGATAATTTTAGCCGATGGTCTCGACGACAAAAATAAAACATTCTTCAATATTCCTCAACAACGAGCTGACCAGGCGCTCATGTCGTTTGCAGAACAAGCTAATGTGACCTTTATCTTTTCATTTGATGAAGCACAAAAAGAAACGGCAAATAAATTAGTCGGTTATTTTACTCAAGAGAGTGCATTAACCGTTCTACTTAAGGGTACTGGTCTCGATCACAAGATTAGAGCGAATGGCTCACTTGCGATAGTTCGAAATAATAAAACGAGAGAGGAAGTTATGAATAAACCAATGAAAAAATCTAAAGTTTCTATTGCTATAGCGAGCGCTTTTATTGCTATTTTTGGAACATCAACGGTGTTTGCAGAAAATGCTTCGACAGACGAAGAAGAAAATAAAATTATCGTTATTGGTTCACATATTAAAAGGGCGACAGACATTGGCGCTTTGCCGGTAACGGATATTTCAGCAGAGGACATTCTCAATTTAGGCGTTGCGACAGGAGATGAACTTCTACGCTCAATTCCTCAAATAGGCGGTATCGCATTTGGTGCTGCTACGGGAAATGGTGGAGTCAATGACGCACGTGGTGATGTATCTTCAATTAACCTACGAGGTGTTGGCACTGGTAACACGCTCACATTGTTGAATGGACGGCGTTTAGTGACTCACCCTGGCACTCAGTCAGAAAATTTCGTGCCGGTATCAACAGTCAATTCAAATACATTACCGGTAGCTGGTTTGAGATCTTTACAAGTCCTTAGAGATGGCGCCGCAGCCATTTATGGCGCAGATGCGGTTGCTGGAGTAGTCAACTATGTTCTAAATAGCGACTATGATGGTTCTAAAGTGAGTTTTAAGTATGGTGGATCAGAAGGAACACCTCTTGATGAAACAACATTTACTTATTTAACTGGTTTTGATTTTAACGACAAGAAATCACATATAACCGCATCGTTCAGCTATTACGATCGTAATGGCATGATGGCATCTGAAAGAGCTTATTCTGCGAGTCATGATTTAAGAGAATTTCCTGGACTCCCTGCTGATTTTGTTGGAGACACTCAACTAGATAATCGAAGCACTTCGACTCCTTGGGGAGAGTTTCAGTCTGATGCACTTGGACGCTTTCATCTTCAACCAGACACTCAATCTGGGTGTGTTGTAGATTTAGGTGATGGAATATGTGCTGATGGTGGAAGTTTTCCACGAGAAAACCGATTTGATCGTGGAACCACCCGTTCACTTGTTTCTGACGTTAATCGATTAAATTTTTATGCATATTTAAATCATGATTTTGGTAATGGCATGGAGCTTTTTGGTGAAACGGTTTTGTATAGAGCGAAAGCTGAACGAACTCGTGAGCAAACTCATAATTTAACCGCGCAAAGGTTTCAAATTTCAGCAACAGCCGCACACAACCCTTTTGGTGAACAAGTTTTGCTACGCAGATATCGAGCGCTTGATGCTGGTCCAAGAAATGTTGAAGTTGTCGATACTAGTTATCGAATATTAGCGGGAGTCAGGGATAACTTTGGGCAGTGGGATTGGGAGTCTGCCTTCCTTTATACTGGCGCTCAAACTAAAGATGTTGCAAACCGTATTCAAGCCAGTGCATTTCAAGCATCGATTAATAGTACCGATCCAAGTGTTGCATATGATGTTTTCACCGGTGGCGATATTAATAACCCTAATTCTGGTGACTCTTCACTCAATCCGCAAAACATTATCGATAGCTTTGTAGTCGATGTACACCGAGATTCAAAAACGACCCTAGCGCAAGTTGATTTCAGTTTGAATAATAGCGCGTTGTTTAGTAATTGGGCCGGAGATGCCGGTGCCGCTTTTGGTGTTGAATTTAGACGAGAAACTTTTGAAGATGATCGTGATGCACTACTTGATGGTAGCAATCCATTTATCGATCAAATTACCGGTTTGGAACTTTCGGGGAGTGATGTATTAGGCAGTAGTCCAACCCCCGATTCGAGTGGTAGTCGCACTATATCATCAGCTTATGCAGAACTTGTTATTCCATTAATTGATAGCGGTAGTCAATACATGGAAGTTCAAGTAGCGGCAAGAATCGAGAACTTTTCAGATATTGGTAGTAGCGGGGTCAAACCTAAAATAGCGCTTTTTTATGAACCATTAGAATGGGTTAGCTTAAGAGCATCCTACTCGCAAGGATTTCGAGCTCCAGGTTTACCACAAGTCACTGCAGAAGGAGTGCCTCGGAGTAATAACGTTTATGATCCTGTATTAGATGACAGTTATGGAATTGTGGATGTAAGAAGCGGATCAACCGATCTTGAACCTGAGGATGTGGTTAATACGTCTTACGGTGTAGTATTTAAACCACTAGATGATTTAACCATCACTATTGATAGTTGGAAAATTGAGCAAGAAAACGTAGTGGGAATTCTGCCAGGATCAACTCATTTATTATATGATGCATATTTGAGAGCTAGGGGATCAACGAATACTGCTGTCATCAGAGATGCCACAACCAATGAAGTTATTCGTATCAATAATAATTACTTGAATCTCGATATAAGAAATATTGAAGGAATTGATTTTAGTGTTGCTTATGATTTGGAGACATCATTTGGTGACTGGGGTTTAACTTTAAATGCCGCTAAGTTGCAAAAATTTGATCAGGAAGCGGATTCAATATCTGCACTACTGATTGCTGATGGCACCAATATCGTTAGCGCGGGTGATTTAATTAAGCAAAATGGTCGTCCAGAATTAAGAGCACGAGCTGCATTAAATTGGAAATTTAATCAGTGGGGAGCGGGTGTCAGTAAAAACTACGTAAGTGAAGTTACTGATACAAGTACTTATTATGACGATGACGACGATGTCAGACATTATCTGCCGGTTGATAGTTTTTCTTCTACCAACGTTTATGCAAGCTACAATTTTGAAAACGATAACTTTTTAAAAGGTAGTCGGGTGAGAATAGGTGTTAGAAATATTGGTGACAAACAGCCACCGTTAGCAGATGAATTAGCGCATGGTTACTTTGGCGCTTTACACTCTAACCGAGGTCGTTATTTCTATCTTTCTTTTAGCAAAAAGTTATAAATCTTATTTGTTATGGATTTCGATTAAACATGGATGTTGGTTAGTTTTAGACTCTTTAATTTCAAAGTATTAAAGAGTCTTTTTTTTAATTTTTTTATGAGATGAAAAATATGAATCCTAAAAAATACAATTGGTTTTTTGCGTTTGTACTACTTTGCTCAACAACTAATCTATTGGCATCAAGTTGTGAGTTTGATGAAGTTGAATTCTCCGTGGACTTTCCAACAGCTCGCCTTAACGAATGTATTGAGAAAAACAAAAGTAGTTATTTATTGAAAGTCAATGCGGAGAATTACCCTGTTAATCATAGCCCTTGGTATGCGTTTAAAGTACAAACAAATAAACCAAAAACAATAAGGATTGCAATAGAATTTAAAAATGAAAAACCTCGTTACTTCCCCAAAATCAGCCACGATAAAAAACAATGGCAAGCTATTCCATTTAGAATAAAAAACAACCAATTAACATTTAAATTAAAGTTAGATGAGCATCCTGTATATGTGGCCGGACAAGAAATAATAGATAATGATTTTTATGTGTATTGGATGAAAAATATTGAAAAAATAAGTGGCACAGAAATGACCATGCTAGGTAAGTCCACACAAAATAGATCAATTTATCAATTAGAAAGCAGCTCAGATAATAACAATGAGAAGAATAATAATGAATGGGTAATCTTGACAGGAAGAATGCATCCACCGGAAGTCACCGGCGCGTTGGCACTTTTTCCCTTTAGCCAAGAGCTCTTACTGGATAGTGAGCTGGCTAAACAGTTTCGTGAAAGGTTTAATATTCTACTGATCCCAAATCTAAATCCCGACGGTGTTGAGCATGGGCACTGGCGTCATAACGTTAATGGCGTTGATCTCAATCGAGATTGGAATGAATTTAAGCAAATAGAAACACAGTTAGTTCATCAAAAATTACAAACAATCGTCGCAAATGGAGGCAAGATTGTTTTTGGTATTGATTTTCATTCTACCCAGAAAGATATATTTTATACCATGCCAACGGATTATGGAATGAAGCCAGCTATGCTTGCTGAGAATTGGCTAAATGAACTAGATAAAAAACTACCAGAGTTCAAAGTTAGAATAAAACCGGGAAGAAGCCTCCCTAGCAGAGGTATATTTAAACAATATATTGCCGATACCTACGGTGTACAAGCGATAACCTATGAAATGGCAGATGAAGCAGATCGCAAACAAATCCAAGTAGTGGCTAAAGTTGCAGCAATAACATTTATGGAGAAGTTATTWGAAACGCCTAAAGAGGATTTTTAACGGTTGTATCGTATATTATTGTTAGAATTGAAATATTCACAGAGGCTGAAAACTCTCAAATTTATATATAGGTATTAACTATTTCACCTTCTTGATGACAAAGTGCACACGCTACCCTATAATAAACCACATGAAGCTTTTTAATTGGAATGCAGAGAAGAACAAGATTATTATTGAAGAGCGTGGTAGATCCTTTGAAGAAGTGATTTTTCACATTCAGAACGGTGGTCTACTTGATGATATACGCCATCCGAATGCAAAAAAACGCCCAAATCAAAGAATCTTTATTGTCAATATTAATGATTATGACTACCTAGTACCCTATGTTGAGAACGAACGAGAGTATTTCCTAAAAACAGTCATTCCTAGTAGAAAATTTACAAAAATGTATCTTAGAGGTGAGTTATGAATGAATTAAAATTGTCTGAAGACGAACAAGAATTGCTTAATTCTCTAGATGATGGGAAATATGAATCTGTGTTAACGGATGAACGGCGAAAAGAATTGGAAGCGGCTGCAGCCCATACGTTTAAAAAAGATAAGCGCATAAATATTAGAATATCAAACCGTGATCTAAGGGCTATTCAATCTAAAGCATCAGAAGAAGGTCTGCCGTATCAAACTTTGGTATCGAGCATCATTCACAAATATATATCAGGTTCACTTATAGATATTTCAGCCAACAAACAAATGTAAGCAATACTAAAATACCAACACTGGCTTGAGAGTCACAACTTAAATGAATATTGAACGCTACTCCCAAGATATCAACAAAGACTTATTAAACTTACTTCTTACGGCAGATCCAGATTTGCAAGCAATCGAAGAATACATAGCAAACGCAATTATTTTTGTAGCGAAAGAATCAACGATGTTTATTGGAATTGTAGTTGTCACTTTAACTAACGATCAATATGAGATTAAAAACATTGCTGTTTTAAAGTCACATCAAAATCAAGGTATTGCCAAGCAATTTATTTTTAAAGCTAAAGATTACGCAAAGGATAAAGGCGCTTTATCAATAATAGTCGGTACTGGAAATTCTAGTTTATCTCAATTAGCTCTATATCAAAAATGTGGTTTTAGAATGAAAAGTATTGAAGAAAATTTCTTTTTAAAATATCCAGAACCAATCTTCGAGAATGGCATCCGTTGTTTGGATATGGTTATGTTAAGCGCAAAGTTATAAAACTGACTATTTTTTATCTTTAATTAAATACAAAAACAAAGCCGCAGACAACCCACTCGCCGCAAAAATCATGCACATCACCATAATCTGATATCTCGCCGCAATGAATGGCGAAACACCAGATAGTATTTGCCCAGTCATCATGCCAGGTAGCGATACCAAACCTACCGCAAACAAACTATTTACTATGGGAATTAGTGCGGCTTCAAAGGCTTTGTTTCGTGCTTGATGATAAGGAATATCGTTGGCGATTTCAGCATAATATCGTTCTGCGGCTAAACTGATGCTATTCATGGCGCTTGCGAAAATCATCCCAGCAAGCGGAATAAAAAATTGGGTGGAATACCAAGGGGATAAATCCAGCACGCCGATAATCACTACTGCCAAAACACTGCCACCACCGACTAATATTGATAACAGTCCATAACCAAATAACGAATATCGATGTTCCTTGATAGTACGCAGTGCAATCCAACTAGCCACAAGCAACATGACCGCTAATACTAAAGTAACAATCCAAGGATCATCCGTTTTGAAAATAAATACTAGAAAATAGCCGATCATCAAAAGCTGTATCAACATTCTTAATAAAGCATATAAATTGGTTTTAATTTCCAATGCCCATTTAACTTGGATAAAAATAACGATTGATACAGGCAATAGGATCCAGCTAAGGCTGAATAAAGAGATGTTTTCAATAGAGTTCATAACGCCTATATTAAATCAGTTTCATTAGCAACTACAAGATTAAGCTGAGATCGCTTACTAAATAATTGCGCGAATGTAAGATGGACTAACTAAATAAGGTGATGGTAGAATTTAGATTGCTAATAACGAAGTGTTAGTAGAGTACAAACTGTGACTCTATTGAAACGGTTATCAATTTAATCGGCTGAATTAAAGAATTACTAGGGGAAAAAATGAAAACAAAAGTGGCTGCTATTTTTCTATTAATTATTGTGGTATTTATTGTCAATGCTTTAAATGATGCGGGAGCATTCAAGAATATAGAACCACATTCCGATATAAAAGACATTAAAATTTACACTAATGTTGCGGGAACAGAAGATTTGGATATGGATCGTAAAAAAGGACTGCTATTTATATCTTCAACTAATCGTTGGCATATTGATCATTCTGATACTTCAAAAGATGGCATTTATCTACTTGACCTCAACGCTCAAAAAATGTCTGAACCGGTTTTGCTAGAGACTACTTACAAGGGCGAATTTCATCCCCATGGCATTTCTTTTTTAAGTAAGAATGATCAAGATTATCTGTTTGTTATCAATCATAATCTAAAAGGAAACTTCATTGAGGTTTTTCAATTCGAAGATAATCTATTAACTCACATTAAGACCTACGAGCATGAACAAATGTGCTGCCCTAATGATTTGGTGGCGGTTGACATAGATAAATTTTACGTATCCAACGATCATGGAGCAGCCAAAGGCTTCGCTCGAACACTTGAAGAATATTTAAAGTTGGCTAATTCATACCTGCTTTATTTTAATGGAAAAACCTATTCAAAAGCATTGGAAGGATTGAGTTATGCTAATGGCGTTAATGTTTCTCATGATGGTAAAACGCTCTATGTAACCGAAGTGTCAGGTGGGAAAATATTTGTGATGAATAGAGATGTTAAAACTGGAAAACTCACTCTTCGATTTGCTAAAGATTTAAACACAGGACTGGATAATGTTGATATAGACGAAGACGGAAATATCTGGATTGGGGCTCATCCACAACTTCTTGCATTTGTTGGTCATGCGCAAAATCCCAGTGAAATCTCGCCTTCACAAGTTTTAATGTTAACTCACAAAGGTGAGGATGATTTTAAGGTATCGGAAGTGTATTTAAATAAGGGAGAAGAAATCTCGGCTTCAAGTGTTGCTCTTCGTTATAAAGACCAAATATTCGTGGGCGTGGTATTTGAAAACAAGTTACTTCGTGGCACTTTTAAGGTAGAGTGATTCGAATTAAACCGCTGATTAAGAGTGTCATCAATTGTTGAATAAACTGTTTAGAGTCGAGAGTTTTAAAATAGGCGAAGGTGCCATTAGTGGCTATATTGCTTGTTTCTTGGCGTTTTTGTCGTTTTTAGGTGTTATTGCCTTTCATTTCCCCCAATATCTTACAACGCCTGAACTTCGGGCAAGTTATGACACAGATGTTATTAGACAGATTATGTTTATTGCTCTGGTTATTTCGGGCAGTCTAGGTCTATTGAATTTTGTCAGAAACAAAAATAAAAGGCTCGGTGCATTCGCTTGGGTATTTATTCTCGCCACTATCTCTTTAGGTGCTCATCAAGTAGAAGTTGGTGATTTTGAATCAGCCAAATATTACTTAGGTTTGGACTGGTTTATTTTAGACCTTCTTGGCTCAACTTTAATCTTTATTTTCATTGAAAAAATAATTCCACACAAAAAAGAACAGGTAATTTTTAGAGATGAGTGGAAAGGCGATCTGAATCACTTTTTCGTTAATCATCTTATCATTGGATTTGTATTGCTTTTAACCAATCAGTTTGTCCATAAGGGATTAGCTTGGATGGTGATAGAGGACGTTCAGCTTTTCGTCAACGCAATGCCTTTTGCGTTACAAGTTTTCGCAGTGATTTTATCAGCCGATCTTTTTCAATATTTCACACATAGAGCCTATCATGAAATACCATTTTTCTGGCGTTTTCACGCGGTTCACCACAGTGCTAAAAAAATGGACTGGCTAGCTGGTTCTAGGCAACATATATTAGAATTAATCGTGACAAGATGTTTAGTCCTAACACCTATATTTGTATTAGGGTTTTCTAAAACGGTGATAGATATTTATGTGATCACGGTTGGTCTACAAGCGGTATTTAATCATGCCAATGTAAGGATAAATTTTGGATGGTTACAATATATTATGGTTACGCCACAATTTCATCACTGGCATCACTCGTCAGATAAAGCCGCGATTGATCGAAACTATGCCGCTCATTTCTCCTTTATAGATTACTTGTTAGGTACTGCTGTTAAAGGCCAAAAGGAGTGGCCTGATGAGTATGGCGTGGTTGGTGATTATATGCCTCTAGGTATGTGGCGCCAACAATTGTTTCCTTTCAGAAAAAATGGGAAGAGTAACTAAAATAAATTCATGAACAATTCAAATGAAAATGAATTTAATTTTGAAAAAATTCGCTTTATTCGTGGACAAGGTTTTAGCATTCCAATTGGCTTGGTTATTACAGCCTCATTTTTATATTGGGTTTTAGTTGACTCAATTACAGATGATTTTTTGTTAAATTGGTATATCAGTATATTAATCATTATTGGACTTAGAGTCTTATTCCTTGACAGATTTGTCTATCAACCGGTGTTAGCCAGAAAATATTCTCGCTGGAAAATTATCTATTTCTTTGTACTATCGGTAACGGGTGTTGCTTGGGGATATATTGCTTGGACTGCGTTTCCTGTAGCTCCGCTTCATCATCAAGCATTAATGGGGTTAGTATTTATAGGTCTATTGGGTGGAATGATTGGTCGCTACTCAATTATGCCTGAAATGGTTGTGGTTTATTGTTTGCCTTTTATTTTACCTTTCACCATACAAGCATTATCGGCAGAACATCATTTTTCCAATATGTTAGGCTGGGTCATGATTGCTTATGCTGTAATAATGACACCTTTTTGCCTACAGATGAAAAAAGTTATCACTAACGCWATTCACGCAAATATCGATTTAAAAGATGAAATCACACAAAGAGAAACGGTTGAGAGTGAGTTGTTAAGAATGGCAACGACCGATTCTTTAACTCAAATAAATAATCGAAGAAATTTTTATACGCTAGCTAATAAGGAAATTCAACGCGCCGTTCGATATGAAAAAGGTTGTTGTTTAATGATGTTAGATCTAGACAATTTTAAACAGCTAAATGATAATTATGGACATTCCGGCGGAGACTTGGCGTTAGAAAGATTTGTGCAAACATGCCAGAATGAACTGAGGGCTTCCGATATTATTGGACGAGTTGGCGGTGATGAGTTTGCCATTTTACTACCTGAAACAGACGAAGTATTTGCCAAAGAAATAACAGAAAGACTAAGAGAAAAAATATCTACGTCGGTCTTTCAACATGAAAATCAAGAATTTTCGTTTACTGTTAGCATTGGCGTTGTTTCAACCTCTAATCTCATTAATGTCACACTTGATAGCTTACTTAATAAAGCAGACAAAGCGTTATATCATGCAAAAGCTTCAGGGCGAAACTGTACTAAGTTCGTTTCAATTTAGCCGATCCTAGCTAGTTCATTTGTTCCTCTCCTTATTGTTTATATTTTAATGTTTAATTTAATTTGCAAATAGTTTACCATTAAACTAATATATATTTAACGTTAAACTAAAAATCGAGAGTGGATTATGCATCGACGTAATTTTTTAAAGGTGGTCGGATCAAGTAGCGTTATACTTGCTGCAAGTACATCAATGATAGGGTGTTCAACTATTTCCGGCCCTAGTGCTGATCAACCGTGGCATATTGCAGGCTCAAACTACAAAGACTTTCGCATGAGAGCTCTATCTTGGGCAATACTGGCACCAAATCCTCATAATCGGCAACCTTGGTTAGTTAAAATGATTGGTGCGGATTCACTTGTTTTATCATTAGATACCGAGAGAATGTTACCGGAGACGGATCCCTATAATCGACAAATTATGATTGGCATGGGATGTTTTAGTGAATTGTTAAGATTAGCTGCCGCTGAAGATGGTTATCATCTGGTGATTGACTGGTTTCCTGACGGTGTGGTTAGTGAAACTGGCACTTTAGATAATCGAGCAATAGCTAGTATTCAATTTGTCAAAGGCGCGGAACCTGACGGTTTATTCAAACAAGTTTCGAAAAGACGCTCCTTTAAAAAAGAGTTTTTAGATAAGATCATTGACTCAAATATATTAAATAAAATAGAAGATGCACAAATCGAAGGGGCTTTAATTAACCTAAATAATGAAAGCATTTTTGTTGAAAAAATGCGTAAGCTGACAATCAAAGCAATGGACGTTGAACTATCGACTGAACGAACTTATTTGGAAAGTATTAATCTATTACGAATCGGCAGTGATGAGGTAAAAGCAAATCCCGATGGTATTAGCTTAAATGGATATTCATTTACCATTTTACGAATGTTAGGTCTTTTTACACACGAAGATGCTAGAGATATGAATTCGTCGGGATATAAACAAAGTGCCGAAGATCTATTATCTGTTTTAGACTCCGCCTATGGTTATGTCTGGATCACAACACCCGGCAATAATCGTTTAGATCAAATTAAAGCAGGACAAAACTATCTAAGAGTCAATTTAAAAGTGACAGAGCTAGGATTAAAAATACATCCAATCAGTCAAAGCCTACAAGAGTATGATGAAATGGGGGGCTCAATGGAGAATGTGAATAAATTGACTGGGGTAAATGCTCCTGAACGCTTGCAAATGCTTGCTCGTTTAGGATATGGTGAAGATATCAGCGCAAGTCCTCGGTGGCCTGTTGACAAAATGATACGGTCTTAATTGGGGGCAGTATTAGTTTAAGATAATTTTAAAATTTGATAAGAAGAGTTTAATGAAGGACAAAGATCTGGGACTAATTTTTGAACTCTTTACTGAGATTGGAATAATTAGCCAGCTTTCGAATACATTATTAGAAAAGTATTTACCACTTGGTTTAAAATCCTCTCAGTTTGCATTAATGAATCATCTTATACGAGTGGGGGGTGGCGAAACGCATGCTCAGTTAGCGTCGACTATGCAAGTCACAAAAGGTGCGATGACGAATACCTTAAACCGCTTAAAATTTCATGATTTAATTCGAATTGAGCAAGACTCAATTGACGGTAGAATAAAGCGAGTCTACATCACCGAAAAAGGAAGTGAAATTCGAGAGGAGTCGATAACCTCTTTGTCTTCATCGATGTTAGTTCTAAAAAAGGATATTGGATTAAATCACTTTGAAGATGTATTGCCATTCCTTTCAAGTTTAAGAAAAATTCTAGATAGCAAACGTTAGTCTACAGAAATATTTCTATAAAATTCATATTTACGGGAACCTTTTTCCTATTACTTGCATCTTGTAGTTAGCGATTAACTATTTCGGTTTATGCGAAATATTTGACGCCAAACTAATTATTCAATTTAATATGGGAAAAAGAATATGTCAATTTTACTAATACAGAAAAATAACAATAAAAACTCCAATGCTTTTGGAAGTAAATTTAACCAATTTACATTAAAAATGAGAAGCCTCACCTTTTCGGTATTTACAATGGTAGTTTTATCTAGCTGTGCAAATGCCGGAAACAGTGGGGATAGCCAACTTACAGATGCCAATATCGCTGCAATCGTGGTTGGAGCCAATAATATCGATATTTCAGCAGGTAAAATTGCGTTAGCTCGCTCATCCAATCCTGAGGTACGAAAGTTTGCACAAACCATGATAACCGATCATACCGCCGTCCTAAATTCTGCGGTTGCGTTAGTTACGCGATTAGGTGTTACTCCAGTAAATAATGAGCTAGTTGCTGTTTTGTCAAAGCAGTCTAGTGAGCACGAAGCGGTACTAAAAACGTTATCTGGTGCTGAGTTTGATAAAGCCTATATCGATCACGAAGTGGCTTATCATAAGGCTGTTATTGGGGTGATTGAGAATCAATTAATTCCTGGCGCCAGCAATAAAGAATTAAAAGATACTTTGATTTCGGTATTGCCTGCTTTTATTGCCCATTTAAAGCATTGTGAAATGATTCAAAGTAATCTCTAGTGTTTGCTAAAATCAAACAAGTAAAAACAAGCAATCCGAGAACTCTCGGGTTGCTTGTTTTTGTGGCTAGTTTATTCTATTTTATAGACGTACGCTCAATTGAAAATGATTCGCATAATTATAATGATGTACCTGACATAAAGATTCACCGCATTTTGATTTCTAGTTTTGAATTTAAGCCCGAGGTGATTGAAGTAAATGTTGGCGATAAAGTTGTTTGGATTAACAAAGATTTTGCGCCTCACAATATATCCAAAAATATAGATAAAACAAGTTCCAATAAAGGTAAAACAGAAACATCACCAAATTTAATGGAAACAGAAAAATTTGAACTGATAATTAAGCAAGGTTTTGATTACTATTGTGGTTTGCATCCATCCATGACAGGAAAGATAGTGATTAGAAATAACAATTAATTAAGTAAAAATAAGAAGACAACTAAAAGGAGTGAAATATGCTCGCTCAGTTAACGACAGAACAAAAACAATTAATTCAAAAAATAAAAGTACCTTTAGATTCAATTTCGGATGAAGAGATTGTGGTTCATATCCATCAAGGAAATCCAGAAGCCTACGGTAGTATTATGCGCCGATACAACCAACGAATGTTTCGTATCGCAAGAAGTATTGTTACCAATGATGCGTCAGCAATGGACGTGGTTCAAGAGTCTCATATCAAAGCCTTTACCAAATTAAATGACTTTAAAGGACCATCGACTTTTTTAGCATGGTTATATGCCATCACTAGAAATGAAGCCTTAATGTTCCTTCGAAAGCATAAAAAAGAGGTGACTATGTCTAATGATGAAATACATGTGATAACTTTGGATAAAAATAACGAAGTGACATCTCTTTACCCGAACAATGATGTTGAAAAACCGGATACGTATTTGGAAAATAAGCAACTACAGAAAATGATTAATCGACAGGTCGATAGTTTGCCAGAAGATTTTAGAATTGTTTTTGTTTTACGTGCAATCGAGCAACTAAGCGTAAAAGAAACAGCTGAAATATTGGATGTAAAAGAAGAAACTGTGAAAACTCGATACTTCAGATCAAAGCGATTGATTCGCGAAAAAATTCAAACGCATCTAGATGAAATAGGCATGCGAGTTTATGAATTTGGTGGTGAACATTGTGATGTGATTGTTTCAAATGTGATGGCGTTTATCAGTAAATCTAAGTAATTTCCTTTTTCATATTTACTGGGTATATATCGATAATGTCAGGCAATTTGATAACCAAATAAAATATCTGATTCCTTTGCTCCTCTACCAATACTATGAGCAATCAATGGATATTTTGATTGTTCATTCTGGCTCTGTAACTGTTACCTTACTGCAAAAGCAACTTTTGAAGTAAGGCGTTTAATCCTGTTCTCGGACAAGCGACTAGGTTAAAATAGAGTATGATTGCTGATATCTAAAAGTAATTTTTCGCTTCTCAAATTGGAAAATAAAACATTGAACCAAGCCGAATCAACCATACCTCAAATAAAAAAACTGCAATGGCAATGTCGTAGAGGCATGTTGGAATTAGATGTGATTTTAATTCCATTCCTAAATGAGCACTTTGAAGAATTAAATGCTGATTTAAAGGACATTTTCGAGATATTTCTAAAAGAGTCAGACCCTGATCTTTACACTTGGATTATGGGATTTGGTCAATGTGAGAATCCTGATTTTAAGGGTATCATTCAGATTATACGAGATAAGATGTCGATTGCTTAGTGCATTGCTTAATGTATTAATTAGACAGGTAAGCAGTGAAAGTGGCGTATTGTAATGCTCGAGAGTTAGCCAAACTATGAAAGTTGCATCAAGATTTCCAATTAAAGAAAGCAAGGGATTACTAACAATTGTGATCTTGCTACATCTAGCCGTTTCGGTGTTAAGTTTTTTCATATTTAATATATCGTGGCAATACGGCTTTGTTTTAGTCAGCCTTTTAATTTCCTATTATTTTTCGATCAAACAATTACAACAAATCACACAAGCACCTGATGATTTATGCTGGACTGGTAATCAATGGTTAATTAGTGTTTTAAATGATAAAAACAAATTAGTTTCACGAGATAGTGTTTATTTGAGTATTTTGCCCTCTAGCTGGATAACCAGAGGATTTAGCCTGATTAAATTTCGCGTTGTGTCGTTCAACGACGAGAATACTCAATTTGCTTGGTTTTTTAGTGCATCTAATTTAGGTGATCGTCAGTATCGAGAGTTGTGTTATTTGTGCAAACAGAGCTTAAAAGAGCAATCTAAAGAAAATGTCGTTAAATCGAGTTAAAACAGCGATATTTATTGCTCTAAACTTGGCTTTTATGGTATAAAGCGCGCCGAGCGGATGAAGTATCATTTGTTCAAATAAATTGACAATCTAATTGCTGTTTTATGGTTAGGTTGTTTAACTAAATCACACACTATTCGACACAGCTGTCGGGGTGCTCAAAAAGACTAGTCTGGATGGGTTCGACAATTGGGGATAGTGGACGTATAACCCTAACAAAATCAGGAGCTTACAATGGCAAAAATCACTATGCGTGATATGCTACAGGCGGGCGTACATTTCGGACATCGCACTCGTTACTGGAATCCAAAAATGAAGCCGTATATCTTCGGCGCACGTAACAAAATTCATATTATTAATCTTGAGCAATCTTTGCCAATGTTTAATGATGCTTTAAATTACCTCAGTTCAGTTGCAGCCAGAAAAGGAAAAWTCYTTTTTGTTGGTACTAAGCGTTCTGCAGGTAAAATTATCAAAGAAGAAGCTAATCGTTGTGAACAGTTTTTCGTAGACAAGCGCTGGCTTGGCGGTATGTTGACTAACTACAAAACAATTCGTCAATCGATCAATCGTTTAAAAGAGCTTGAGAAGCAAAGCGATGATGGTTCTTTTGAAAAGTTAACTAAGAAAGAAGGCTTATTATTAAGTCGTGAAATGGGCAAGTTAGAAGCGAGTATCGGTGGAATCAAAAACATGAGCGGATTACCGGACGTATTGTTCGTTATTGATGCAGATCATGAGCATATTGCAGTAGCAGAAGCGCAAAAATTGGGTATTCCAATTATTGCGGTYGTTGATAGTAACTCTAATCCCGATGGAATCGATCATGTGATCCCTGGAAATGATGATGCAATCAGAGCTATCCAACTATATTTGGGAAGTGCTGCAGATGTTATTATCGAAGCTCGTCAAGCTACTGCTACAGAAGCGGCTGATGTTGCTAAATCTGGAGAGTTTGTTGAGGAGTCTGCGAAAGTTGATTCTCCAACTAAAGCTGATAAGCCAGTTAAAGTAAAAAAATCAGTTAAGAAAATAGTCGAAAAAGCAGCCGAGAAAGCTGAAGAAGCGGCGCCAGCTAAAGTGGAAGAAACTGCACCAGCAAAAGCGGTAGAAACTACACCAGCTAAAGAAGAAAAAGCTGCAGAGTAATTTGTAACTTTTGTTTTGAATTAGGAATAAGGGGGCAATGCCCCCTTATTTTTAACTTTTAAAAATGGTATTGGAGAATAGAAAAATGGCTATAACAGCGGCCCAAGTAAAAGAATTGAGAGAAAGAACTGGCGCAGGCATGATGGAATGTAAAAAAGCGTTAGTAGAAACTGATGGCAACATCGAAACAGCTATTGACAACATGAGAAAATCTGGCGCGGCTAAAGCAGAAAAGAAAGCCGGTCGTGTTGCTGCCGAAGGCGTGATTGTTGCTAAGACAAGTGATGATGGAAGTTATTCAGTGATTGTTGAAATCAACAGTGAGACTGATTTTGTTGCACGTGATGATAGTTTTAAAGGGTTTACAGCAGCGGTTGTAGATGCTGCATTAGCAAATAAAACTGAAACTATTGATTCGTTGAATGTTGCTACAGTTGCTTCAGGTGAAACAGTTGAATTAGCTAGAACTAATTTGATCGCAAAAATTGGTGAAAATATCACTGTTCGAAGAGTTCAGATGATTAATGCAAGTGAAGGTTCAATTGGAACCTATATTCACGGCGAAAGAATTGGTGTAGTGGTTGCTCTTAAAGGTGGCGACTCTGCTCTTGCAAAAGATATTGCAATGCATGCCGCGGCAACTAACCCACAATTTATAACACCTGAAGAAATTTCTGAAGATGTGTATGACCGCGAAAAAGAAATATTTACTGCTCAAGCAATTGCCAGTGGCAAGCCACCAGAGATTGCTGAAAAAATGGTTGTAGGACGTATGCGCAAGTTTGCTGCAGAAGTTTGTTTAGTCGGTCAATCTTTTGTTAAAGATCCTTCAACAACTGTTGGCGATTTGTTGAAATCAAATTCTGCTGAAGTCACAAGCCTTGTTCGTTTAGAAGTTGGTGAAGGGATCGAAAAAGCAGAAGATGATTTTGCAGCAGAAGTTATGGCTCAAGTTAAAGGTTAACTAAACAATTACTTTACTTACCTATAAAATTTAATACTTCGGCGTTCGAAAATGGTCACATAGAATGTTATGCTTCCATTTTCGGCCTTGAGTTGCTAAATTTTAAAGACAACTAAAATAAGTGTTAAAACTTAATAGACTGCCGATATTAAAAACAAGATTGCTTACTTATAAGGAAAATAACTTCATGCCAAGTTCATCACCGACTAAAAAGAGTAAACGTATTCTTCTTAAATTAAGTGGTGAAGCCCTAATGGGTGAGGAATCTTTTGGTATTGATCCGAGTATGCTTGATCGCATTGCTAAGGAAATTAAAACGATATTAGATCATGATATACAAGTTGGTTTGGTTATAGGTGGCGGGAATCTTTTTCGCGGCGAAAAACTGGCTAGTGCCGGTATGAACCGCGTCGCAGGCGATCATATGGGAATGCTTGCAACGGTAATGAATTCACTTGCAATGCAGGATGCATTGGAACGAATTAAGGTTGGAACTCGCGTTATGTCTGCAATTTCTTTAACCGGTGTTTGTGAAGATTATGACCGCAGGTTTGCTATTCGTTTTATGGAAGAAGCGCAAGTTGTTATCTTTACCGCAGGTACAGGAAACCCCTTTTTTACCACGGATACAGCCGCTTGTTTAAGAGGTATTGAAATTGATGCCGATGTTATTTTGAAGGCCACTAAAGTCGATGGTGTTTTCTCAGCCGATCCAAATAAAGATCCCGATGCAATTAAATACGATACGCTGACATACAAAGAAGTCATACGTAAAGAGTTGGCTGTAATGGACTTAACCGCATTTTGTTTAGCGCGAGATCATAATAAATCTATTCGAGTTTTCAACCTAAATAAACCTGGCGCTTTGATTGATGCAGTTGTTCATGAAACTGAAGGTACCTTAATACATAACTAGAAAACATAACTAGAATTCAGGATTCAGGATTTAAACTATCGGTTAAATTCCATTGTTAAATGATTCAAATAATTATTACGAAATATAAAAATTAATACGAGTACGAAACAATGATTAATGAAATTAAAGACGACGCACAATCCCGAATGGATAAAAGTATTGAATCTTTTCGTATTAGTTTACAAAAAATTCGTACCGGCCGAGCTCACCCTAGTTTACTCTCTCATTTAAGTGTTTCTTATTACGGTGTTGAAACACCTTTAACTCAAGCGGCAACGATTTCAGTCCAAGATTCTCGAACTTTAGTTGTTCAACCATTCGAAGCCGCCATGGTGCAACCTGTAGAAAAAGCATTGATGGAGTCGGATTTAGGTATTACCCCAAACACCGCTGGAAATGTGATTAGATTACCACTACCTGCGTTGACAGAGGAACGTCGAAAAGATATGACGAAAATAGTTAGAAGTGAAGCTGAAGCTGCTAAAGTAGCAATTAGAAATATTCGAAGAGATTCGAATTCAACCTTAAAAGAATTTGAAAGTGAGAAAGAGATCAGCGAAGATGAATTGCATAAAGGCGAAGAAGATGTACAAAAAATAACAGACATACATGTTAAAAAAATTGATGAAATGTCTGCAGTAAAAGAAAAAGAATTGATGGAAATATAAGTTTTAATGATGTGTTTGTTTTGCGCCGTGTTATGAAATATAACGCGGCGTTATTATTTCAACGAGCCTAAATAAGATGGTTTTTTTATGAGTGAACATGCAAGCTCCTATCATAACACCCCCAAACATATTGCTATCATTATGGATGGCAACGGACGGTGGGCTCAAAAACGGAATAAAAAGAGAACTTTTGGACACAAAGCAGGCGTCGAAAAAACACGCGAGATTATAGAGGCCTGTGCCGCTCGAGGCGTAAAGTCTTTAACGCTTTTTGCATTTAGTAGTGAGAATTGGGGACGACCTGAAGACGAAGTCAGCTTTTTGATGGAGTTGTTTGTTTTAGCATTGAAGCGAGAAGTGAAAATGCTGAATAAAAATAATGTTAAATTGAAGTTTATTGGTAATATTTCGGGCTTTAATGAAAAACTACAAAAGAGCATCAAAGATGCGGAAAAGCTAACTAAGTCTAATTTCGGTTTAGAGCTTAATATCGCGGCTAACTACGGTGGCCGTTGGGATATTGTTCAAGCAGTAAATTCTGCCATTTCAGAAAACCGCTCGAATTCGGATATAAAAGAAGAAATAACAGAAAAATTAATTGAAAAACATTTAAGCACTAATTATTTACCTGCTCTAGATTTGATGATCAGAACCGGCGATGAAAAAAGAATTAGTAATTTTCTAATTTGGCAAGCCGCTTATGCGGAATTGTATTTTAGTGATAAATTATGGCCAGATTTTGATTCAACTGAATTGGATTGCGCAATTACTGATTATAAAGCAAGACAAAGACGATATGGGATGACTGGAGAGCAACTTGAAACTCCAGTTGTCGATTCAGATAATTCTGGTAATTCGAATGACGAGGCAATATAGGCATGTTAAAGCAGAGAGTTATCACAGCATTATTTCTTTTACCTATTTTAGCTGTAATTTTGTTTTATGTTCGATTAGAATATTTCACAGGTATTATTCTCGTCTTAGTTTATTTTATGGCACAAGAGTGGTCTAAATTATGTGCTCACAAAAACACCATTTATCATTCTTTATATGCCGTATTAGTCAGCGTTTGTTGTTTGGGCGTATGGTATTTTAGTGAATCATTGATGTTTTGGCCATCTCCTAGCTGGCCTCATGTTATTCAAATATCAATGAGTGATTTACCCTTGATGGTTTTGTTAATGTCGGCGGTTTTATTATTACTATGTTTCCTTATCGTATTGACCTACAGTCGCAACAATCATTGGTGGCGAGCTTTTGCTTTACGCGAGTTTATTGGTCTTTCATTATTGACGTCTTTCTTTGTTTCGTTTATTTGTATGCGACAAACAAACTACCCTTTAATGGGCGACGGAAATTTTGCTTACGGTGGCGCGATAATTTTATTTATGTTTTTGATTATTTGGGCTGCCGATGTTGGTGCATATTTTGTCGGCAAGCAATTTGGTAAAACCAAGCTAACCACTGTTAGCCCCAACAAAACTTGGGAAGGTGTTATTGGTGGATTAGTGTTTAGTTTTTTAGTGGGCTGGTTTGGAATTGAAGCTTTATCACTAAGAGTTGATAACAATGTGACCTATCTTATCGTCATTGCGTTGTTAGGTGTAATCTCGGTTTATGGCGACTTATTTGAGAGTGCGTTAAAAAGAACCGCTGATATCAAAGACTCTGGAAATATTTTGCCCGGTCACGGTGGCTTGTTAGATCGACTCGATAGCACTATTGCAGTAGCACCCATCTATTTTTTAAGCTTTAGTTATTTTGAGTGGTTTAATGTCTAACTCATCTAAAAATAAAGTAAAGCAAAACAAGCTCGTTCAAAACCAGTTCCTTCAAAAGAAGAGGCGCCAAAATATTTGTATTTTGGGTGCGAGTGGTTCCATTGGTACCAGCGCACTTGAGGTTATCAACAAAAATAGTGAGTTATATAAAGTTTCCGTATTAACCGCAAATACTAATGTGGATAAATTGTTTGAACAGTGTGTTAATTTTCTTCCTGACTATGCTGTTATGTCGTGTGAAGACTCAGCAAAAAAACTTCAATCAAAGTTCTCTAAAGAAGGCGTTTCTATAAAGGTGCTTGCTGGCAGGCAAGCCATAATCGATGCCCCTTCGTTGGCAAATACCGAAATAGTAATTGCATCCATTGTGGGAGCAAAAGGTTTAGAACCAACTTTAACAGCGGTTAAATTAGGCCTAAAAGTATTGTTGGCAAACAAAGAAGCATTAGTCATGAGCGGTAAGCTTTTTATGCAAGCGGTTAAAGAATATGGAGCGACATTATTACCGGTTGATAGCGAACACAATGCTATTTTTCAGTCCTTACCTACTCCTGGTGCTAAAGCAGAAATTAACTTGAATGGTGTTGCGAAAATATTGTTAACGGGATCAGGTGGACCTTTTTTAAATACACCAATCGAGCAGTTAAAAGAAAAAACACCCGATCAAGCCTGTGCTCATCCTAATTGGGATATGGGGCGTAAAATATCCGTAGACTCGGCCACAATGATGAATAAAGGGTTAGAGTTAATAGAAGCTTGTTATATGTTTGATGTGACTATTGATGATATTGAAATTGTTATTCATCCGCAAAGTATTATTCATTCTATGGTTTCTTATTGTGATGGTTCGGTTATTTCACAGATGGGTAATCCCGACATGAAAACACCAATCGCTCATTGTTTAGCGTGGCCAGATAGAATACCTGCTAATGTGAAACCTCTCGATTTTCTTAATATTAAAAACTTAGAATTTTCTCCTCCTGATTTTCAACGATACCCCTGTTTATCTTTAGCAAAGCAAGCATTAAAAATTGGTCAAAGCGCTCCTTGTATTTTGAATGCTGCCAATGAAGTGGCAGTTGAATCTTTTTTAAACCATAAAATTGCATTTACAGATATCGCTATTGTTATTGAAAAAGTGTTAGAGCAATCTTGCGTTTCGGATCTTGAAACGATTGAAGCGGTTATAGAGATAGATAAAAAAGCGCGAGAATTAACAGACGTCATCATTAAACGTTTGTTAGGGGGAAATTAATGGAGTTTTTGTGGAATTTAGTCGCATTTGTTATTGCTCTTGGAGTCTTAGTTTCTTTCCACGAATATGGACATTTTTGGGTCGCACGTAAACTTGGTGTAAAGGTATTAACCTTTTCAGTTGGTTTTGGTAAACCGCTATTTGAAAAAACAGGTAAAGATGGTGTTCGTTACGTATTAGCTGCAATACCTCTTGGCGGATACGTAAAAATGCTAGACGAACGTGAAGCGCCAGTTAAACCAGAAGAAGTATCCATGGCTTTTAATCGACAATCGGTGTGGACGAGAATTGCCATTGTGTTAGCCGGACCAGTCGCTAATTTTCTGTTAGCGATCGCTCTATATTGGATTGTTTTCATTTCCGGACAAAATGTCATTATTCCTGTTGTAGGAGAAATTGATGAAACTAGTATCGCTGGAAAAGCTGGATTAAGCTATAGAGATCAGATCGTTGCTGTTGATGGTGAACCTGTAACGACACTGCAAGATATGACATTAAAGCTCGTAGCTAGAATTGGCGAGCAAGGACATATTAAGTTTAAAGTAAGACGGTTTGATGTTAGACAAGTGGGTCAATCGCCATCCATAAGCGGAGTTGAAAAAGAATTAAGACTTAATATCGATCAATGGCAAGTAGATAGTGCTAGACCTGAAGTGATGCATTCTTTGGGAATCTATCACTTCTTGGAGTTCAGTGAGATTGGCGTAATTTCATTAGGGGATGCCGCTGATAAAGCAGGAATTAGAATAGGTGACCAACTGATTTCAATTGATGGAGAAAAAGCGAATTTATGGCAGGATATGGCGAAAATTCTTGCCATGTCAGCAGGTAAAGAGGTTAAAATAGAAATTAGGCGAAATGGTGAACTGATACTCATTCCTGTAGTCATAGGTTCGCAGGTTATTGAAGGCAAGAATTTAGGTAAACTTGGAGTTAGCCGTGATTTTGAGCCGTTTTTTATAAAACAGAAATATGGTGTAATTGATTCATTTAGTAAGGCAGTTGATAAAACTTACTCTATGATCGAGTTGACGACTCGGGTATTTGGTAAATTGTTTTCCGGTGAAATATCGGTAAAAAGTTTAAGTGGGCCAGTTTCCATTGCGAAAGGAGCCGGTCAAAGTGCAAATATTGGCTTGATTAGCTTTTTATTATTTGTAGCAGGAATAAGTGTTAATTTAGGATTTATTAATTTACTGCCCGTTCCAATGTTAGATGGCGGTCATTTATTATACTTTGTCATAGAATTGGTGAAAGGAAAACCGCTTGCAGAACGAACTCAAGAATTTGGGTTGCAAGTTGGGATGATGATGGTGTTTGCTTTAATGGCATTCGCTATTTTTAATGATTTTTCACGAATATAAGAATTTAATCAATAAGAAGTTGTTTATACATGCGAAATAAGATTTACAAAAAACGATTTTTCAAAGCCGTGTTTTTCAAAATGCCGACTTTCAAAATTCTAACCTTATCAGCGATTATGATATCGGTTTTTTCATTTTCCGTAATTCCAAACATGGTTTTTGCAAAGGAATCTCAAGGTTCTTCATCTAGTAATAGTTTTATTGTTGAAGAAATTAATGTGGATGGTTTGCAAAGGATGGAATTAGGAACCTTCTTTAACATGCTCCCTTTGCAAGTAGGCGAAGAGTTGGAAGTGTCACGTATCCCTCTGATTATCAGAACATTATTTGCTGCAGAATCATTTGATGACATTAGGTTATTTAGAGATGGTAATAAATTATTAATCGATATTGTAGAACGACCTACTATATTAGATATCACAATTGAAGGAAATAGTGACATTAAAACTGAGCAGATCCTAGACGCTATGAAAAATGCGGGATTTGCAAAAGGTGAAATCTATAATCCG
The DNA here is from genome assembly GCA_002733465.1 of Kangiella sp. Taxonomy (GTDB): domain Bacteria; phylum Pseudomonadota; class Gammaproteobacteria; order Enterobacterales; family Kangiellaceae. The sequence goes on along the minus strand of NVVT01000013.1, from coordinate 72,512 downwards.
TCGGCGATTAAAAATATTATTGGAGGAATGCAAGATCAATATTTYTCCCATGGTAAGTATTCKGTGCAAATCACKTCWAAAATTCTMAGACGTTCTAGAAACCGAGTTATTGTAGAGTTTGAAGTTAAAGAGGGCGACCCAGCTAAAATTGAATCGATTAAGATTGTTAACAATCATTTATTTTCAGATGATGAGTTACTTGAACAGTTTGAGTTATCAACGGGTGGTTGGTTTTCGGTTTTTACCAGTGATGATCAATATGCGAGAGAAAAATTATCGGGTGACCTAGAGACTTTACGTTCTTATTACCTTGATCGCGGCTATCTAAAATATAGCGCTGTTTCAACACAGGTTTCTATTTCTCCTAATAGAAAGGGAATTTATATAACCATCAATGTTGATGAGGGTGATAAATTTACAATAGCTGATATTAAATTTAGTGGTGAACTAATTCTGGACGAAAAACGATTAAAGCAATTAATGCCATTAACCAGAGGTGATACTTATTCTGCTGCTGCTATTTCCTTTGCTGAAGAACAGATTAAAACTAATTTAGGTTTTTTTGGATACGCCTTTGCAAAAGTGACTACAAGGCCTGAGGTTAAAGAGGGTGCTAATAAAGTTGACTTGAATATCTATATTGATCCAGGCATGAAAGTTTATGTTGACCGAATTAATTTTAGCGGAAATGAAACAACAAATGATGAAGTATTAAGAAGAGAGTCAAGATTGATGGAAGGAGGCGCATTATCAACGGCGCAAGTAGAAAGAACAAAAATACGTTTACAGAGGTTGACCTATATTGAAGAAGTAGAGGTAGAAACGCCAAAAACGGAAGGTAAGGAAGACCGCGTCAATATCGATTATAAAGTTAAAGAGCGCTCAGCTGGCACCATCAGTGGGGGTTTAGGTTATGGTTCGACTTACGGTTTATCTATTAATGCAAATGTAAGCCATAATAATTTTTTAGGCTCAGGTAAAAATATTGGTTTTGCGATAAACAAGAACAAATTCTCAACTAGTTATACAGCTAATTATTTTGACCCTTATTTCACACTTGATGAAGTTGGGTTGGGTGGCAGTTTAAGTTATAGGACAACGGATTACGGTAGTATTAATATTGCTGCAACCTTGTTGGATACGATCGCAATTAATCTTAATACTGGGTACCTTATTGACGAAATTACAAGACTGAATTTTGGGCTAGGTCTTGAAGTGAATGACTTAGAAGCTAATGGTCGTATATCGGATCAAATTATTGATTTTTTTGAACAGAATGGTCAGGACATTAATCTTGATACCACTATTTCTTACGATCTGGCAAAATTTTCTTTTGGAATAATTCGCAACAGCTTAAATCGYGGTATTTTTCCTGACAGAGGAACAAAGCAATCTCTATCCTTTAGCGGCGCTATTCCCGGAAGCGATATAGAGTTCTATAAAATTGATTATAATTTTGATAACTATATGCCTTKYTMWCCMGGYYNGSWCKKWRTWAAGCSNNNGAGKWNAAATYAWMTKKYKSMKMYRSWWACGGYRWRAASACSNCAATTGCCTTATTTTGAGAATTTTTATTCTAGTGGCCCTTCATCTGTTCGAGGTTTTGAAAGAAATACCGTCGGACCCAAAGAACTTTTTAGAATACGCCAAGCTGCTGATGGTAGTATTCCGGTAGATGTGTTCGATAATACGGTTCCTATTGCTTTACCTTCAGATTTTGACTTAATTACAATTGGTCGTAGAAGCGTTGGTGGTAACGCTAAAGCATTGCTCAGTCTTGAATTAATTTTCCCAGTACCTTTTTCTGAAGGTAGCAACTCCGTTAGGACTAGCTTTTTTGTTGATGCGGGTAATCTTTGGAATACACACTTCAACCCAGATGTTTATGCGGGTCTGAATATTGTTAATTCACCAAACTATGATGAAATACCAGATTTTTCTCAGTACGATACTTATCGGATGAGTACTGGTTTTTCACTACAGTGGTTATCTCCAATGGGACCGTTGCTTATTAGTATATCCAAGACGTTAAGAAGCCAGCCAGGAGACGAAAGAGAAGGTTTTGCGTTTAATGTAGGTCAGACGTTTTAGCGATAGATTCTAGAGCAGTGTAAAATGCATATTGTGAATAGGATCATACTCGGACAAGCTCCTAGGATCTTAACAGTATTTAGAGTAGAATCGTCTGTTCAAATTTTTAGTCTATCCTGCGTAATATTTGGCTCGCAGGATTTTAATGTAAAAAAGTAAAAAGTAAGGGTAATAAAATGTTGAAGAAAATTATATTTGTGTTGTTTTCGCTTAGTTTATCTATAGCTAATGTTGATGCTATAGAACTGAAAATAGGTACTGTTGACCTACAAAAAGTATTTGCCGGCGCGCCTCAGCGCACTATTATTGTCGATAAAATCAAAAAACAGTTTGAAGATAAAAGTAATGAACTAAAATCTCTAGGCGAAAAAATTGACAAAAAGCGCACTGATGCACAACGTGATGCAGTTACAATGACTCAAGAGCAAAAAATTGCGGTTCAACGTGAATTGCAAGAAATGGCAACAAAAGCTCAAACGATGCAAAAAAACCTTCAAGAAGATTTCCAAAGAGCGCAACAAATGGAAGGACAAAAGTTACAAGAAAAAATCAATCAAACTATTCAAAAAGTTGCTAAATCTGAAGGCTTTGATTTAATTCTTAGAAGTGAAACTATCGCTTTTCAAAAAGGAACGTTAGATATTACCAATAAAGTGATTACTATTTTAAGTAATCCTGCAGGATAGTCGAAATTCCGGTCGAACTACAAGAATGAATGCAATAATGTTTACAGTCTAGTTTAATTAATGGAAAAAGACTCAATGCTGACTTTAGCAAAAATCGCCGAGCATATAAGTGGTGAACTTGTTGGCAATAAAGAGCATTTAATATCTAAAGTTTCTTCTTTAGATACGGCAGAAAACTCAGAAATTTCCTTTCTGAGTAATCACAAGTTTGAATCTGAACTAAACACAACCCAAGCGGGTTGTGTTTTAGTTTCTAAAAAATATTTTGATCAATGTCTAAGTAAGTTACAAATACTTAATAATTATATTATTTGTGAAGATCCTTATTTGGCATTTGCTTTCGTAGGACAGCTGTTTGATACCACGTCTAAACCGGCTAATGGAATAAGTGGTAGAGCGTATATTTCTACTTCTGCTCAACTAGGAAAATCCGTATCAGTTGCGTCAGGTGCCTCAATAGGGGATAACACGATTGTTGGCGATAATGTTTCTATAGGTGTAAATGTTGCCATTGGTGAAAATGTAATAATCGGCGCGAATTGCATTATTTATTCTTTGGTCAGTATTTACCCTAATACACGTATTGGGGAAAATTGTATTCTTCACTCAAACTGCGTAATAGGCAGCGATGGTTTTGGATATGCAAATAAACAAGGAGAGTGGATTAAGATTCCTCAAACGGGAGGCGTTAATATTGGCAATAACGTGGAAGTCGGTGCTAACGCCTGTATTGATCGAGGCGCATTAAAAGATACAATTATTCGAGACGGCGTAAAAATCGACAATTTATGCCACATAGCGCATAATGTTGAAGTTGGTGAAAATGTTGCAATGGCCGCTATGACTGGAGTTGCTGGAAGTACGATAATAGGTAAAAACTGTACGTTTAGTGGTCGTTCTTCAATTATTGGCCATTTAAATATAGCGGATAATACGCATGTAACGGTGGCTACTGTAATTAACAAATCAAATAGTACCGCAGGTGTCTTTTCATCTGGAACGGGCGCTCAAGAAAATAAACAATGGCGAAAAAACGTTGCAAGATTTAAACAATTAGATGATATGGCAAAACGTATTCGTTCTTTGGAAAAACAATTACAAAACAAAGAAATTAATTAGCTGTCAATAAAAGATTAATACCAAGAGATATTAGAATAATGAACGAAGAAACTAGCCAGATGTCGACACTCGATATTCATGAAATCATGAAGCATTTACCACATCGATATCCATTTCTTTTAGTCGATCGAGTGACCGATTATAAAGTTGGGGAATATCTCTATGCTATAAAGAACGTTACATTTAACGAGCCATGTTTCACTGGTCATTTTCCCAATCGTCCTGTTATGCCTGGTGTTTTAGTTCTTGAAGCTTTAGCGCAAGCGACTGGTATTTTGGCCTTTAAAACTTTGGGTGAGTTACCTGATGATAATTCACTTTATTATTTTGTAGGGATTGATAAAGCAAGATTTAAAAAGCCCGTTGAACCTGGCGATCAAGTGGAACTAAAGGTGACACTTTTAAAAAGAAAACGAACTATGTGGAAATTTGATGCTGTTGCATTAGTTGATGGCAAAGTTGTTTGCTCTGCCGAATTAATGTGTTCTAAGCAGAATATTATATAGCTATCGTGCTCGATAAGGCAAATAAATGACTTCAAGTTTAATTCACCCATCGGCAGTAATTCATCCTAATGCTCATTTGGCAGAGGATGTAACCGTCGGGCCGTTTTCACTGATTGAGAAAAATGTCAGTATAGATAGCGGAACGGTTGTTGGCCCTCATGTTGTGATAAATGGTCATACAGCTATTGGTAAAAACAATCACTTTTATCAGTTTTCATCAATTGGTGAAGCAAATCAAGATAAAAAATATAATGGCGAGCCAACGAGAACTATAATTGGCGATAATAATATTATCCGAGAGTCTTGCACTATTCATAGAGGAACTACTCAAGATCATCAAGTAACAAAGATTGGCTCCAATAATTTATTAATGGCTTATACGCACATCGCTCACGATTGTATGTTGGGAGACAATATTATCATTGCAAATAGTTCTAATATTGCAGGGCATGTACATATAGACGATTGGGCGATTCTTGGTGGATTTTCTGGTGTTCATCAGTTTTGTCGTATTGGCGCTCATGCTTTTCTTGGCATAAGAAGCCATATTACTCAGGATATTCTTCCTTTTGTGCTTTTTGCGGAAGGCTCACCTCGTTCGATTAATGTTGAAGGCATTAAGCGAAGAGGATTTAGTAAAGAAGAAATTACAATGTTAAAGAAAGCCTATCGATTAATTTTTAGACAAGGACTAAAAATTGATGATGCCGTTAAAGCCGTTAGTCAACTCGACAACCAGTCAGCTTGCCTAAAACTTGTCACAGAATTTATAGAAAAATCTGCACGTGGCATCTCTCGGTAATCACCATCCAACAGTTGCGAATATTTTAATTGATGTTTCAATTGATGTTTCTAGGTTCATAGCCTCATGCTGATCTATATTGTTGCAGGTGAAGCCTCCGGTGATATTTTGGGTGCAGGATTGATGAAGTCGCTTCAGTCTCGTTTTCCTACTGTTCAATTTAAAGGGATTGGTGGGCCACTTATGCAGACTCAAGGTCTCGAATGCTTTTATCCGTTTGAACGACTATCGGTTATGGGCATTATGCCCATTTTAATGCGCTATTTTGAATTGATAAAAATGCGCAAGCGTCTAAAAAATAAAATCATAAAAGATAATGCGGATTGTTTTATTGGAATAGATGCGCCCGTTTTTAATACAGATTTAGAATACCAATTAACCAATAGTAATATCACCTGTGTTCATTATGTTAGTCCATCAGTTTGGGCATGGCGTGAAAATAGGATTTTTAAAATTGTTAAAAGTGTTCGTTTAATGCTTTGTCTTTTTCCTTTTGAGTTGCCCATTTATAAAAAACACAAGCTCACAGTAGTATGTGTTGGTCATCCATTAGCTGATGAAATTCCGCTAGAGCCKGATATGSKTCAAGYGCGAAAAWWKTTWGGGWTTTCTGATRAYGCTCARTWTCTAGCAATYTTACCTGGCAGTMGAGGWAGYGAAACTAAATTTCTAATTGAGCCTTTTATTAAGACTGCAATTAGATTAAAGCAATTTAACTCAAAATTGAATTTTATCATCCCCTGCGCAAATGAAARACGCCGAATACAAATTGAAAAATATCTAAAARAAMATCCRRTTGATTTTGAGATAARACTGATTGATGGTCARTCTCGARATGTWATGCTTGCATCGGATGTGGTTTTGTTGGCATCKGGTACYGCGACGTTRGAAGCGATGTTACTAAAAAARCCGATGGTAGTYGCTTACAAAGTTTCARCATTTAGCTATTTTATTTACAGYCGATTGCTAAARATTAARAACTTTTCGTTACCGAACTTATTRAATGAAAGAAATGAAGATTCAAATTCTGAWGKATTAYTTRATGAGMGATCTAAAGAGTTRGTTAAAGAGTWYATGCAAGATGARTGTACRGTYGATAATTTATCAAATGMAATMAATGAACTRTTTAAAARTAACGARYATTCAAAYAAACTTATTAGTGAGTTTACSAAAATTCATCAGTCATTRAGAAAAAATGGAAATGAAATAGCCGCTGAAGCGATTAGTCAGTTGTTAAGTAAAACAAATCGGGTCTAATCAGGGTTCAAATAATTAAGTAAAAAGCATATGAGTGAATTATATACAGCTGGTGTAGATGAAGTTGGTAGAGGACCACTAATTGGCGCTGTGGTCGCCGCCGCCGTGATTCTCGATCCTGAGAACCCCATAGAAGGTTTAACTGACTCTAAAAAGCTCACTGAAAAAAGAAGAGAAGAACTCTCTATCTTAATAAAAGAGAATGCACTCAGTTGGTCTTTAGGACGAGCTGAAGTTGAAGAAATTGATAAAATAAATATTCTTCAAGCTAGTATGCTAGCGATGAAGAGAGCGGTTGAAGGATTAAATATAGAAGCAAAACATTGTTTGATTGATGGCAACCGATGTCCTGACCTGAAATGTACTAGTGAAGCGATTATTAAAGGGGATTTAAAAGAGCCAGCAATCGGAGCTGCTTCTATAATCGCGAAAGTGGCTAGAGATAAAGAAATGAAAGAGCTAGATAAAATCTATCCTGGTTATGGATTAGCCAAGCACAAAGGTTATCCAACTAAACAACATATGCAAGCAATAATTGATTTAGGAATAACGCCAATTCACAGAAAAAGTTTTGCGCCAGTAAGACGGATTATTGAAGGATCTGGTATTTAGAATAGTATGGAAACTGAAACTGAAACTGAAACGGTTACAACCAAAGATCAGCCATCATTTGTTCATCTGAGAATGCACTCTGAGTATTCTATTGTTGACGGTATTTGTAGAATTGCGCCCACTGTTGAACAAGTGATTGAGCTTGGAATGCCAGCGATAGCAATCACCGACTATGTTAATTTTTTTGGGCTTATAAAGTTTTACAAAGCATGTCGAGGCAAAGGTATAAAACCTATCGCTGGCGTTGATCTGGTGGTAAATGATGAGGAAACCGATGCTGATAATTTTCGCGTTACCATTCTTTGTATGAATGATGAAGGTTATTTAAATGCGAAAATATTAGTGTCTAAAGCCTATCAAGAAAATCAGCAAAGAGGTATTCCAGTTGTTAATAAAAGTTGGTTTAAAGATCGTAATAACGGACTAATTTTGTTATCGGGTGGTAAAGAGGGCGATGTTGGAAAGGCGTTGCTCGCCGGAAACCATCAAGAGGCTGCTAATTGTGTTGGCTTTTGGCAACTTTATTTTCCCGATCGATATTATATAGAATTACAAAGAACCGAACGTTCTGGCGAAGGCGACTATATTCACTTGGTGGCTACTTTTGCTCAAGGGGCTGGTACTCCGGTTGTCGCAACTAATGACGTTTGTTTTTTAGCGGAAAAAGATTTTGATGCGCATGAAATTAGGGTTTGTATTAATCAAAGTCGTGTTTTAGATGATCCTCGTAGACCAAAAACTTATTCAAATCAGCAGTATTTAAAGTCCACAGCGGAAATGGTTGAGTTATTTAGTGATATTCCAGAAGCAATTGAAAATACCTTAGAGATAGCAAAACGTTGCAACTTAAGTCTCAATTTAGGTCAATATTTTTTACCTAATTACCCAATTCCTGATGGACTAACGATAGAAGAATATTTTTGTCAGTTAAGTGAAGAAGGATTAGAAAAGCGATTAGATGTGCTGCTTGATAGATCTGCTACAGAATTTAATGAGTTACGAAAACCTTACGACGAACGATTAAAATTAGAGTTGGATGTTATTAATCAAATGGGGTTCCCAGGTTATTTTTTGATCGTCGCAGACTTTATTCAATGGAGTAAAAATAACGGTGTACCTGTAGGCCCTGGACGTGGTTCGGGTGCTGGTTCGTTAGTTGCCTACTCGTTAGATATTACCGATTTAGATCCACTAGAATATGAACTTTTATTCGAAAGATTCTTGAATCCAGAGCGGGTTTCAATGCCTGATTTTGATATCGATTTTTGTATGGATGGTCGAGATCGAGTGATCGATTATGTGGCTGATAAATATGGTCGTAATAGTGTTTCTCAAATTATCACATTTGGTCGTTTAGCGGCTAAGGCTGTGATTAAAGATGTTGGACGAGTGCTTAGTCAACCCTATGGTTTTGTCGATAAAATTTCAAAACTAATTCCTTTCAAAGTAGGAATAAACCTTACAAAGGCTTGGGAAGAGGAACCAGAAATTCGCTCTCGTTATGAGCTGGAAGAAGAATTTCAAGCTCTGTGGGATATGGCAATAAGACTGGAAGGGATCACTCGAAATGCAGGAAAACATGCAGGTGGCGTGGTTATTTCACCTAATGATTTAACTGAGTTTTCAGCACTCTATTGTGACGAAAGTGGCGGTGGTTTAGTCACCCAGTTTGATAAGGATGACGTTGAAACCGCCGGACTGGTTAAGTTTGATTTTCTTGGATTAAGAACGCTCACTATTATTGATTGGGCATTAGATACCATTAATGCGCAAGAAGCACAAAAAGATAATCCCATTATTATTGAATCAATCGAGTTAGAAGTTCCAGAAGTTTATCAATTACTTAAAGAAGGAAGAACAACTGCCGTTTTTCAACTAGAATCTCGCGGTATGAAAGAATTGATAAAAAAATTATTACCTAGTCGATTTGAAGATATTATAGCCTTGGTCGCTTTATATAGACCTGGGCCATTAGAGTCTGGCATGGTCGATGATTTTGTAGCGCGCAAGCATGGTCGTCAAGAAGTAGCTTATCCCCATGCTGATTATCAACATGAAGATCTAAAACCTGTCCTTGAGCCGACTTATGGGATTATTTTGTATCAAGAGCAAGTTATGCAAATTGCTCAGGTGCTCGCTAATTTTTCTTTGGGTGGCGCTGATTTATTACGCAGGGCAATGGGAAAGAAAAAAGAAAGTGTAATGCAAGAGCAACGCGTTATTTTTATGGAGGGAGCTCAAAAACGAGATGTAGATGAGGATCTTGCAGGACAGATTTTTGACTTGATGGAAAAATTTGCAGGTTATGGATTTAATAAATCTCACTCCGCGGCTTATGCTTTAGTTTCTTATCAAACAGCGTGGCTAAAAACATTTTACCCAGCAGCATTTATGGCCGCAGTGATGTCAGCGGATATGGATAATACAGAGAAGGTCGTTACCTACGTAGATGACTCAAAAGATATGGGGCTAGAAATTTTACCACCGGATGTTAATCGTGGCGATTACAAGTTTACTATCGATGGACCTAAAACAATAATTTATGGCATTGGCGCAATTAAAGGCGTTGGAGAGTCAGCAATTGAATCGGTGGTAGAAGGAAGAAAACTAAACGGCGATTATAAAGACCTCTTCGATTTTTGTAATCGGGTTGATTTAAAAAAGGTCAATAGAAGAAGCCTAGATGCGATGATTCGAGCCGGCGCGTTAGATAAGCTAGTCAATGCTGAGCCAGATTCCAGTAGAGCGACTTTAATGGCCACTTTAGACAAAGCTATTAAAAGTGCTGAGCAATTTAAACGAAATGAAGCCTTAGGCCAAAATGATTTGTTTGGAACGCCTTCGGAAGACGATGCAGAGCAAAGTATTGAATATGCCGTAGTTAGACCTTGGCCAGAAAGTAAAGTACTGGATGGTGAACGAGAAACATTAGGCTTATATTTAACAGGTCATCCAATCAATCAATATTTGCCAGAAATAAGAAGATTTTGTGATTTGCGATTAAATAATTTACAACCAACTCGCCGAGGTGATTATGTTCTAGTCGCTGGATTGATAATCAATGTTCGTGTGATGAAAACAAAAAAAGGATTAAGTTGGGCAATTGTCAGTTTGGATGATCAAAGCGGTCGAGTCGATGTGATGGTTTACAGCGATCTATATGAAATTAGCAAAGATTTATTGTTAAAAGACCAAGTGATTCTTGCTAAAGGTGATATTTCGACAGATGATTTTTCTGGTGGCTTAAAAATGAGTGGAAAAGAGATCCACAAACTTCTGGATGTAAGAGAGAGTCGAGCAAAATATTTAGAATTATCGCTTAATATTAATCATGGAAGTTTATTAGCGCAGGATTTAATTGAAACTTTACAACCTTATAAATCAGGAAAGTGCCCGGTTAGATTTAAGTGCCATATTGGCGAAAATTCTGCTGAGTTAGCTGCTACGGGAGAGTGGAGTGTCTCGCCAACAGATGAGTTGCTTTTTGGGCTAAAAAATATAGCTGGGTGTGAGAAAGTTCGGTTGGTTTATTAGTTCGTAATTTTGAACTGTTTTAATTGATGCATTCTCTGATGTAAAATTGTGACGATTCCGATATTATTTTTTTTTAGATATTTCCAATAAATAAAGTGCTTTTTATATTGGTAATAAAAACCATCAACACAAAATTCAAGGGGTATTTTTCTGGATAAAACTAAATTGCCATCTATTTTTTCGAAAGAATCGAACATTTCTCTAATATAGACTTTTGCTTTTTTCTTTCCCCACTTTTCTTTCGAATAAACGTAGATTTCATCCAATTTGAAAGAGGCTGCTTTTTGAATGACTATTTGCGTCATTTAATTTCGATCAAAAATAGCTGAAGCGGTTAATGGATGGTAGGTTTTGTCAGAAGCAGAAAAAGCTAATTCAAGCTCGGCTTTTAAGCGTTCAAAAGCTTGTGATTCAATGCGAGCTTTGTCATGCCTAATTAAGCTACGAATATATTCACTCATGTTATCAAAGTCACCATTCTCACCAATATTAGACACAGCAAATTCACTGAGTTCACCAGTTAGACGGACAGTCATTGTAGTATTAGGCAAGATAGCTCTCACAGAAAATAGATAATGTGTAATGAATATAACTAATATTTAGTACGAAATCAAATTAACTGTAATTTAAAAAAGTCTACCAAGAACGATTCAAGCAAAAATCAACGCATTAACTTTACGTCTATCATGCGATAAAACCTCATAGGTATGACATGCTTGCCTGCTTGCCATGGCTTCAATCGCAATGCCTTTATCATTGAGATATTTAATCAAACTGATGTCCATTATTTGGTGAGTAAATCCGGTTCCAATGATTAATATTTCTGGCGAGTTATCAGTCAATTCATCTAGTAAACTAGTCGATAATTCTTCAAATGAAATAATAGAATTTATTTCCACAAATTTGTATTCTTTCAAAATGACGAGATCAGTATACTCGCCAATATTCAGTCGTATTTTCCCTTCAGAATAAGCCTTGATATGCACGGCTCCATCAGCGATCTCTTTTTGTAGTAGCATGGTGTTTGCTCATTAAGGTACAATCAATGAATCATATTCTACTAAAAGTGGCCAATTTTGCAAAGAAGACAATTACTTAAATATGGTTTGATAGGTGGCGCGGGATTAGGGCTAAGTGCCACACTGGGTTGTCAGCACTTTTTAGAAAGCACCTTGTTTAATGCGTGTAAAATTGCGAGTCTTCCCGCGGATTTAGCCAATAATGACTATATGCTTCAGGCATTTGAAGGGATTGATTTAACACAATTATGGGATTCTCATTTTCATTTAATAGGTAACGGTGTTAGTGCTGGTTTTGATAATAAAAAAACGGGGATTTGGCTAAGCCCTAATATGACCTCTTGGATGTCGCCCACTCAGCGTATTCAATACAGTTTTTATATGGATGCCGCTTGTATCGATGATCCTAAATTAGCCGATAAAGCCTATGTAAATAACGTCTTGTTGCTTGCTAATCAACTTCCGCTAGGCATCAAATTTATGCTATTGGCGTTTGATTATCAATATGATGATCAAGGAAAAATTAACAAAGCCGGTTCCACTTTTTATGTACCCAATGATTATGCTGCGCGAGTAGCAAATTCGAGTGAGCGTTTTGAGTGGATAGCATCGGTTCATCCTTATCGTGATGATGCATTAGAATCTTTAGAATGGTGCAGTAAAAATGGGGCGAAAGCTGTTAAATGGTTGCCACCAGCAATGAATATTGACCCATCTTCAAAAAAGTGTGAAGCTTTTTACCAGAAATTAAAAGAATTAAACTTAGCACTTTTAACGCATGCAGGCGAAGAGAAAGCAGTACATAGCGAAGAAATGCAAACGCTTGCCAATCCATTGTTATTGAGAAAACCGCTGGATATGGGAGTGAAAGTGATTATTGCCCATTGTGCGTCTTTAGGTGCAAGTGAGGATTTAGAAAGCCCTTCTAAAAAACTGACCAGTAATTTTAATTTGTTTGCTCGGCTAATGGACGACCCTAACTATCAATCTAATTGTATTGCTGATATTTCCGCTATCAACTTAATCAATCGTGAAAGCGATGAAGTTAGCCAAATTATAGAGCGTCAAGATTGGCATGAACGTTTATTATTTGCATCTGACTATCCGTTGCCTGGAGTGATGCCATTAATTTCTTCTAAGAACTTGGCTAAAAGTGGACTGTTAGATGAAAAATACATAGCCTTTGTTTCCGAAGTTAGAAAACATAATTCATGGCTGTATGATTTTTTAATTAAACGACTAATGTCATCAAATGGCATTCGTTTTTCCAATGCTGTTTTCGAAACTCGAAAGCATTTCAAATAAACTAATTGAATAATTTCAAATTAGTTAGTTGATGTTTGAAACTAGACATGTGAATTTAACAAAGAATTTTTCCGATGAACGATAAAAAACATTCTGCATCTATCGAGATCTATTTAACTGAATATTCTTCTAAAGTCTTAAACTCTCAATTTGATTTAGAGAATAAGCTTAGCAATAACCAAAATATTCAATTTAGTTTAAGTAAAAATAAAGGATCTTTGAATGAATTTCTTTGTCAATCGATTGGCTATGACAGTATTGACCTTCCTTGGAATCAATTAAGAGCTTCACAGTTTAATTTAGGCACTCAATTCGATGATGTCGTTAAGCAACATACATTAGTTTGCTGTGATCCAGTGATGATGCAAGTGACTCATCGAGGTGCATATCTTTGGGGGCAAGATAGCCTTAATCTATCCACAGAAGATGTCATTGCGATTGTTGCTCAAGTTAATGAATTATTAATGGAAGACGGCGAGTCATTTTACCTTTTGAATAATAAGCAATGGCTTTATGTAAACGAAAAAAATATTGAACTTAATCAAGTATCTTTTGAAAGTGAAATAGGTCGCGATCAGTTTGGATTTTCTTACCAAGGAAAAGACCGTGCTTTTTGGAATCGATTGGCAACAGAAATACAAATGCTAATTAAACAGATGATTGACTATCAAGGTTTAACCAGTGTTCCAGAGGAATCATTGATCAATGTTCATTTTTGGGGTGATTCGAATCATCAATTAAATTCAGATATACGAGTTAATCAAAAATCTGGTATGCGGATATATACCAATGATGATCTAATCAAAGTATTTTGTGACAAAGCCAATATAAAAAACGAAAAGCTAGTTAATATCAATAACCTTATAGAGTCTGTCGATACTAATATAATAATCAACTCGTCTAAATCTGGACGTTGGTTAGAGGAACTACTTGGTGATTTATCTTCGTTGGTTTTCACTAAAAATAATAAAATTAAGAAGTTAAAAATAATTTTACAAGACAAAACAATCGAAATCACACCAAGACGTTCATTTTTCCAACGGTTATACAAATTAGGTTTCTAGGATATATGATTAAAAAAACAATCAAACATCGTCACACAGAAATGACCTCTGAAGTAGAACAACAACTGTCTAACTATCCAGAAAAAATTAGAAATATCTTATCTTCACGGGGGATTACTTCTTCGGCTGATTTGGAATATTCGCTCAGCGGTTTAATACCGCCATCAAATTTACTGAATGTAGAAAAAGCGGCAGCGATATTATTTCAATCAATTAAGTCAAACCAATCCATATTAGTGATTGGTGACTTTGATGCTGATGGTGCAACTAGTAGTGCATTAATGATGAAGTCTTTATCGCAACTAGGCGCAAAACATATCAATTTTTTAGTTCCTGATAGATTTAAATTCGGCTATGGTCTTTCTGTAAAGCTAGTTGAAAAGGCTGCAGAGAGCAACCCTGACATTATTGTTACCGTTGATAATGGAATTGCCAATCATGCTGGCGTTGATAAGGCCAATGAGTTAGGTATAAAAGTTATTATTACCGATCATCATTTAGCCGCCGAAACATTGCCAAATGCGGAAGTTATTGTAAACCCTAATCAACCTGATGATGATTTCCCGAGTAAACATTTGGCTGGTGTTGGCGTTGCTTTTTATTTGATGCTAGCACTTCGAGCAGAAATGAGAAAATCAGGTTGGTTTAAAGATCAGAATATCAATGAACCTAATCTAGCAGAGCAGTTAGATTTGGTCGCGTTAGGAACCGTTGCGGATGTCGTAGTATTAGATAAAAATAATCGTATTTTAGTCGAACAAGGACTAAGGCGTATTCGGCAAGGTCATTGCAGTCCTGGCATTACAGCCTTGTTGCAAGTCGCCAAACGAACACCATCAAAATGCCAGTCCTCTGATTTAGGATTTGCGGTTGGACCAAGACTAAATGCTGCTGGGCGATTAGATGATATGCAGATTGGTATTAATTGTTTGCTAGCAACGAGTTCCAATGATGCTATCAGCCTTGCTCACAGATTAGATAGTTTAAATCGTCAACGAAGAGAGATAGAAGGCGATATGCTAGATCAAGCCAAGCAAGATCTAGAAGCGTACTTTGCGTCAGATCAAGCGAAAGAAATGAACAATGAAGATGCAAGGCCAACAACGCTTTGTTTATTTGATGCAAAATGGCATCAAGGCGTGATTGGCATTTTAGCCTCGCGTGTGAAAGATAAAATAAATCGACCTGTGATCATTTTTGCCAAAGATGAAGKWTCRSWWTKSWYMRRMSSRKMRKMSCGWWMAKYMMRASSWKWWYRWWYWMGAKMWRYRTYARCMCYYRKWRWKYYKMRMSAWMMSKGYRKGMWWSWWMAATTCGGTGGTCATGCAATGGCTGCAGGATTAACCATTAAAGAAAGTTCATTCAAAGAATTTGCAAGGTTATTCCATGACTATACATTGCAACAGGTTAACGAACGGTTGAGCGATGGAATTAGTGACAATATTGATACCGATGGTGAATTAAATTTAGATGATATGTCCATGAACTTTGCAAACCAGTTAAAGAATGTTGGCCCATGGGGACAAGGTTTCCCTGAACCATTATTTGATGATGATTTTAAAGTCGTGAGCCAAAGAGTGGTGGGAGAAAAACATCTTAAGTTAGTTTTAGAAAAAGATGGCGAAATGTTTGATGCGATTAATTTCTTTTTTGATGAATCGATTGAGTTGATTGATGATTCTAAAGTTCATGCGATTTATAAATTGGATATTAATGAGTTTAGAGGGAATCAATCGTTGCAGTTGATGGTTGATCAATTAGAATTGATTGGTTGATTCAAGTCTTTTAAATTTAGACAATTCCGTATAGGTTGTGTAGAAAGTAATATTTAGCTGTTAATATTTTTTTAAATAAAATACATTCATATTTTAGATAAGTTGTATGTGTATACTTACTGGCGTTTTTGCGGTTGTGAAATAAGGATTACCATGTAAAATATTGATTTTAATTGAAAAATAAATGTTTGGTTAAAATACATGATGTATATGAGTCTTTACTCAATATAATCAACGTTAACTAGGATATTATGCTCTATCGAATTTTAATAAGTGCACTGATTTTTTTCAGTATGATAAATAGTGCTAAAAGCAAAGAATATAATGTAGAAAAATCTTCTGGTATGGTGTTTTCTAAAAATACACATATAGTTGAATCAGTCAAATTCTGTATAGCTGAATATCCGAGCAAAAAAAGTATTTACAAAAAGGAATTGCTTGAATGGAGCGAACGTCATAAACATATACTTGATACAGTTAAAAAGAAAATGGCACAACTATCGAAAGATAGACCAATAGTGATGGCAAATGTAAAACTCGGCATAAAATCTTTCATAGAAAAATCTATAGACACAATATTTGGACTCTCTCCTGGTAGAAGTTGTAAACTTTTATTAAAGGAACTTATTGGCAAGAAAAGGGAATTAAGTATTTGTTGTGCGCATGATGTGGAAACACTCGAACTATATAGAAAATACCCAGAAAGATGGGATAAAAAGAATCTAACAAATGCCAGTGATTGAATAGCCTTAATTGAGGCTGACGTTAATAGAACGATAATCTATAAATCACTATTCTCGTCATCAAAATTTTCATACAAAGTAGGTCCTGCAATTGTATGGCTCTCATTTGCCCATTCACCCAAATCGATTAACTGACATCTTTTTGAACAAAATGGTTTATGTTCAGTACATTCTGACCAGCGTTGACTTTTTTTACAGTTTGGGCAGGATATGATTAGGTCTGGATTCATTTCTTTATAACTAGCGATTAATGGGCGTATAATTAATTATACTCGATTGGCGAAAAAAGTCATTTTACAAATACGTTATTATAAATTTTATTTTGGAGACTTGTTAAATGTTCGATTTAGCAGAACTAGAAACCGCTAGCAAAATTGTCAATAAAATAGTGACACCTACACTACAAAACAATTGGCCTCAATTAAGTGCGCTGGCAGGATTCGATGTTTGGGTTAAACATGAAAACCATACACCGACAGGGGCTTTTAAGGTTAGAGGGGGTGTTTATTTGCTTCATCAATTAATGAATTCGGCTAATCCACCCAAAGGTCTAATTTCAGCTACTCGCGGAAATCATGGTCAGAGTCTTTCTTTTTCCTGTAAAAGAGCCGGATTACCATTAACCATTGTAGTGCCAGAGAATAATAATGAAGATCAAAATCGAGCGATTAAATCCTTTGGAACAGACTTAATTATTCACGGTAAGGATTTTGAAGCTGCACGACAATATAGTTTGGAATTACAAAAGTCATCAGGATATTTACCTATTCCGCCATTTTGTAAAGAGCTTGTATTAGGAGTGGCGACTTATGCGTACGAATTTTTATCAGAATTAAAGGGTTTGGATACTGTGTATGTGGCAGTTGGAATGGGATCGGGGATTTGCGGTTTAATAAAAACTAGAGATCTGCTCGGCTTAAACACTAAAATTGTAGGCGTAGTGGCCGAAGGCGCACCAACCTTTGCATTATCGTTTGAAGCAAAAAAGATTATTAATACCGACGGCGCAAATACATTGGCCGACGGTGTTGCCACTAGCGCACCTATGAAAGAAGCTTTTGAAATGATTCTAGAAGGGGCTGATCGCATCGTTAGTGTTTCAGAAACTCAAATTAAACATGCTATGTATCAATATTATCAAACGACCCATAACCTAGCAGAAGGCGCTGGTTCAGTACCTTTGGCAGGGCTGTTAAAAGAAAAAGGTTTGATGGCAGGCAAAAAGGTTGGTGTTATATTATCAGGTGGAAATATTGATTTTGAACGATATACTCAGTTTGTTGGTTCTATTGCGAATGAAATTTAAGTTATAATCGCCAAGTAGAGTTTTAGAAATATTAATTGGTTAATTGGAGAAAAAAAATGGCTACAGCCACAGCAAGACACATATTAGTAGACAGTGAAGAAAAATGTAACGATTTAAAAGAACAGATAGCCAACGGCGCTAAATTTGAAGACTTAGCAAAAAACAATTCATCTTGTCCGTCTGGATCAAGCGGTGGAGATTTGGGATCTTTTCAACCCGGAATGATGGTTCCCGAGTTTGATAAAGTTTGTTTTGAAGAGGAAGTGGGTGTAGTTCACGGACCCGTTAAAACACAGTTTGGTTATCACTTATTAGAAGTGACTGAACGCTCATAAAATGCTTAACTTGAAAAACTAAATCTCCCCTAACCCCTCTTCACAAAGAGGGGAATTATAAATAAAGCTTCCCCCTTTGCGAAGGTCGTTACACGGATGTAACTTAGTAGAACAATGCAGGAGCAATTGTTGGGGGATTGAGGGGGATTTAAGAAAACTAACCTCTCGGCCCAGCTCCTTTAATCGCATCAGAAACATCAAATCTCTCAAAGTTATCAGCAAATAATTTAGCGACCGCTTTTGCTTCTGCGTCATATTCTTCAGCACTAGCCCAAGTCTTTTTAGGTTGCAATAAATTAGCGTCAACACCTTCGACCGAAACTGGCACATCTAAGTTTAGTTGATCTAAATGCACTGTTTCACAATCAGCTAATACACCAGATTGAACCGCAGTAATCACCGCTCGAGTAGTAGGAATACTAAAACGTTTACCGCCATTAGAATAAGTTCCACCAGTCCATCCCGTATTGACTAAATAGACTTTTGATTTATTAGCAACGATTCGCTTCATTAATAGTTCTGCGTAAACTCCAGCAGGACGTGGGAAAAAAGGCGCACCAAAACACGTTGAGAAAGTTGACTCAATCGCAGAAGTTGAACCAATTTCAGTAGAACCTACTTTTGCAGTATATCCACTTAAAAAGTGATAGGCCGCAGCTTCTTTAGATAAAATAGAAACCGGTGGTAATACGCCAGTTAAGTCGCAAGTTAAAAAGATGACTGCGCTAGGCTCGCCTGCACGGTTATCCTCAACCATTAAATCAATATGTTCTCTCGGGTAACCAGCTCGGCCATTTTGGCTATGAGTTGTATCGGTGTAGTCGGCATTTCCATCTTCATCTAAAACGACATTCTCGATGATGGTGCCATTTTTAATCGCTTTCCAAATAACCGGTTCGTTCTTTTCAGAGAGATCGATAGTCTTTGCGTAACATCCACCTTCAATGTTAAAAACCGTCCCTTCACCCCAACCGTGTTCATCATCGCCAATTAAGTATCGGCTAGGATCAGCTGAGAGTGTTGTTTTACCCGTTCCAGAAAGACCAAAAAATAAAGTAACGTCACCGTCACCATCGGTATTTGAGGCACAATGCATAGGTAATACATCGTGAGCCGGTAATAAAAAGTTTTGCACGGAGAACATCGCTTTCTTCATTTCTCCGGCGTATCTCATGCCCGCTATTAATACTTTGCGTTGACCAAAATTGATCATCACTGTAGCGTCGCTGTTGGTTCCATCACGGCTAGGATCGCATACAAAATGAGCCGCATTCATTATTTGCCATTCTTCTTTTGACGAAGGATTATAGGTAGAAGGTCTAATAAAGAGGTTCTGGCCAAACAGGTTTTGCCATGCAGTTTCGGTTGTTACGTTAACCGGTAAATAATGGGTTGGATCAGAACCAACATGAAGTTCAGAGACAAAAACTTCATCTTTAGCGTTTAAATAGTCACCAACTCGGCTCCAAAGTGCATCAAATGTTGATTCATCGACGGGTCGATTAACTTTTCCCCACTCAATTTCTGCTTCGGTAGAGGATTCCTTAACGATAAAACGATCATTAGGTGAACGACCGGTTCTAGCGCCAGTAATGACGCTTAGCGCGCCAGTAGCAGCTAAAACGCCTTCTTTTCTTTCAAGCGCTCGTTCAATAAGCTGTTGGCTGGTTAAATTAAGGTTTTGCATTGCTGGTGTACCCATCTGTTGACTCCATTTGTCTCAAAGATGTCTATTACAGGTCATTTTCTTGGCCTGTATAAAATTTGAGCGCATTCTATCAAAATAGTTTAGTTCAAACTAGCGGATTTTGGGGTAAAATTAACGATTATTTAGACTTATAATTCATAATTAGATATTAGGATTGAAATCATGCGGATTGAGAGTAAAAAACTCATAATTGAAACCAAAAACGGCAATATAGAAGCCCTTTTAGATAAA
Source organism: Kangiella sp. (assembly GCA_002733465.1). Taxonomy (GTDB): domain Bacteria; phylum Pseudomonadota; class Gammaproteobacteria; order Enterobacterales; family Kangiellaceae. The sequence continues at coordinate 52,419 of NVVT01000013.1, read as the reverse complement.
CCTAATGAAATAAATAATGAGTTATCTGATTATATTGCTGTCTGTTGCCATCCTCATTCTTTACATGGCGGTACTTTAACTAATAAAGTGGTTTATACTTTGTCTAGAACGTTTGCTGGCAGAGCGATACCTAGCATTCGGTTTAACTTTCGAGGTGTTGGAAATAGTGAAGGCGAATATGATGATGGTCTTGGCGAGCAGGATGACTTGCGCAATGTCGTTAATTGGATGCAGGAGCGCTATCCAAACAAGCAACTAATTCTTGGTGGATTTTCGTTTGGCGCGTTTGTATCAATTATGGCGAGCAATCAATTAAATCCTCAAATATTAATTAGTATTGCTCCGCCAATTGGTCGTTTTGATTTTACCGCAATGAAAACTCCAAGGTGTCCATGGACCGTTATTCAGGGAGATGAAGATGAGTTAGTTAACTGCAGTGATGTAGAAGAGTGGGTAACGCAACAGCCATCCGATTTATCTTTTGTAAAACTAGTGGGCGCTTCTCATTTTTTCCATGGCAAGCTAGTTGAATTAAAATCCAAAATAGAATCAATAATAAGTTAGTAAAATTTATGTTAACACCTAAACAACAATATTTGAATGATATTAAATCTGAACTTATTCAAGAAGATCCGTTTCAAATGAGTGCAGTGAATTTGCTTGAAGATTTATTTCAACGATTAATTGAACGTAATAAACCTCAAAATATTTTCCAGAAATTTAAGAGTTCGTTAGCCGGAAATAACTCACCTTTAAAAGGCATTTATTTTTGGGGTGGAGTAGGGCGTGGTAAAACTTATTTGATGGACATGTTTTTTGATGCACTGCCAATTAAGAAAAAAATGAGACTGCATTTTCATCGTTTTATGCATCAAACTCATGAGCAATTACGAAATCATAAAGGAAAACAAGATCCATTGCTTTTGATAGCGGATGATTTAGCAGAGCAGACAAATATCATTTGTTTTGATGAGTTTTTTGTTAGTGATATTACCGATGCGATGATTCTTGGTGGATTATTTGAAGCGCTTTTTGAGCGGGGTGTTAGTTTAGTAGCAACCTCAAATATTCCACCGGAAAACCTCTACAGAAATGGATTACAAAGAGAGCGTTTTTTACCAGCAATAAAAGCTATCCAACAGCATTGTGAAATTGTTAATTTAGATAACGGGATAGATTATAGGTTGAGAACTTTAGAACAAGCCGATATTTTTCATACACCTCATGATCAAGAAGCGATTGATAACCTAGAAAATAGTTTTAATCAATTAGCAACAGAAATTATGCCTGATGGTTCTACAATTGAAATAGAACATAGACCCGTTAAAACGGTTAGATGTGGAGAAGGGGTGGTTTGGTTTTCATTTAAAGAAATATGTGAAACGGCAAGAAGTCAAACCGATTACATTGAAATCTCTCGTTGTTATCAAACCGTCATTGTCAGTGAAATTCCGCAACTDGAAACTAAAGATGATTCTGCTACCCGGCGATTTRTTAGTTTAGTGGATGAGTTTTATGAGCGTCATGTTAATTTAATGATAACCGCAGAGGTAGAGTTAGAAGATTTATATACGGGTACTCAACTAAGCTTCGAGTTTAAACGAACACTTAGTCGGTTGCAGGAAATGCAGTCACATGATTATTTGGCGTTGGAACATTTAGCTTAATGTTTGTTTCAGGAAATGACCAGTATAAGACTTCTTATTCATAGCAACATCTTCAGGCGTCCCTTCAGCAATAATAAATCCACCTTTGCTCCCACCCTCCGGTCCTAAATCAATAATCCAGTCAGCGGTTTTGATTACATCTNAGTTATGTTCAATGACTAAAACTGTATTGCCATGATCGCGTAATCTATGCAAAACCGCTAGCAATTGTTTCACATCATGGAAATGTAATCCGGTAGTGGGTTCATCCAAAATATAAAGTGTTTGTCCGGTATCGCGCTTGCTTAATTCTTTGGATAATTTAACTCTTTGCGCTTCACCACCGGATAATGTTGTTGCAGCTTGTCCTAAACAAATATAAGAAAGACCAACATCAACTAAAGTTTGTAATTTTCTTGAAATAGAAGGGATTGCATCAAAAAAGACTCTTGCATCCTCTACCGTCATTTTTAATATTTCGTTGATATTTTTTCCTTTATAAGTGATTTCTAACGTTTCGCGGTTGTATCTTTTTCCATGACAAACATCGCATGATACATACATATCAGGTAAAAAATGCATTTCTACCTTGATCAATCCGTCACCTTGACAAGCTTCACAGCGACCACCTTTTACGTTAAAACTGAATCGTCCAGGCTTATAACCACGGGCGCGGGATTCTTGAGTTCCGGCTAATAATTCCCGAACTGGTGTAAATATTCCAGTGTAAGTTGCAGGATTAGAGCGGGGAGTTCTTCCGATTGGTGCCTGATTAATATCAACCACTTTATCAAAATTTTCCATGCCGTGATAACTAGTGTATGCAGAAGGCGTTAGACTAGTTGCGCGATTAAGATCGGTTGCTGCAATAGGGTAAAGTGTATTATTAACTAAACTTGATTTTCCAGAACCGGAAACGCCAGTAACGCAAGTCATCACGCCCACCGGTAATTTAAGATCAACCGATTGTAGATTATTTCCGGTTGCACCTTTTAACTCAAAATGCTTTCCATCTTTTGCTGGGATCCGTTGTTTCGGAATTTCGATACGCTCTTTTCCAGATAAATATTTTCCAGTGAGTGATTTTTTTGATTCTAATATATCTTTAATCGTTCCTCTCGCGACGACTTCACCCCCATGAATACCAGCACCGGGTCCAATATCTAAAACATAATCAGCTGTGCGAATCGCTTCTTCATCATGTTCAACCACAATAACGGTATTACCTAAATCACGGAGGTGCCTTAATGTTTTTAAAAGTCGCTCATTATCTCTTTGATGTAATCCGATTGATGGTTCATCGAGTACATACATAACGCCGACTAAGCCTGCTCCAATTTGACTAGCAAGACGAATTCTTTGCGCTTCTCCGCCGGACAAAGTATCGGCGCTTCTGTCTAATGACAAATACTCTAATCCCACATTTACTAAAAATTCTAAACGGTCGCAAATTTCTTTTAGAATTTTAGAGGCGATTTTTCCTCGTTTGCCGGTCAGTTTAAGTTTGCTAAAAAAGGTAAAGGCTTCATCAATAGGTAGTGCGGTTAGAGTAGGTAAATTTTTATTTTTTATTAAAACAAATCGAGAAGATTCTTTTAATCTTGTTCCACCACAACTAGGACAAGATTGTTTAGTCATATATTTTTGTAATTCTTCTCGAACCGCATTTGATTCGGTTTCGTGGTAACGTCGTTGCATATTGGGGATGATCCCCTCAAATCGATGCACTCGTTTCATGATATCACCGCGGTCATTACTATAATTAAATTCAATTTTGGTTTTGCCACTGCCGTACAGTATAATTTTTTGAACTTTTTTAGCTAATTTTTTATAAGGTTTTTCTATATCAAATTTATAGTGCTTAGATAAAGATTTAAGCATATGAAAATAATAAACACTACGCCTGTCCCATCCTCTTATCGCACCGCCAGCGAGAGACACATCGTCATTGACAATAATTCTATTAGGATCAAAAAATTGATCTACGCCTAAACCATCACAGGTTTCACAGGCTCCGGCAGGATTATTAAAAGAGAATAATCTTGGTTCAAGTTCAGATAAGCTATGGCTACATTTAGGACAGGCAAATTTTTCGGAAAATAACACTTCATCTAAGTCTGAACTTTCATCCATTGGCGCAATCATTGCAATTCCATCGGCAAGCTCTAATGCTGTTTCAAATGATTCAGCTAATCGTTGCTTTAAATCGCCTTTGACTTTAAATCGATCAACTACCACTTCAATCGTATGTTTTTTATGTAGTTCAAGTTTAGGCGCTTCACTTAACTCATATGTTTTGCCATTAATCCTTGCGCGAATAAAACCCTTTACTTGAAGTTCTTCAAAAAGCTGAACATGTTCACCCTTGCGGTTACGAACAATAGGAGCGAGCAACAATAGTTTAGAATCTTTTGGTAATGCGAGAGTATGATCCACCATTTGGCTAACGGTTTGAGCTTCTAGTGCAATACTATGTTCAGGACAATGGGGGATTCCCACACGAGCATATAACAATCTCAAATAATCATAAATTTCAGTGATAGTACCAACCGTTGAGCGTGGATTATGTGAGGTGGATTTTTGTTCGATTGAAATCGCAGGTGATAATCCTTCAATATGTTCGACGTCCGGCTTTTCCATTAATTGCAAGAATTGACGCGCGTAGGCAGATAAGGACTCGACGTAACGTCTCTGACCTTCTGCATATAATGTATCAAATGCTAGCGAAGATTTTCCGGAACCAGAAAGTCCGGTAATGACGGTTAATTTATCTCTAGGGATTTTAACATCAATATTTTTCAAATTGTGGGTTTTTGCACCGCGTACTTCTATGTGATTCATGCTTATTCTTGTATAATCCCGTGAGAAATTGAACTGGGTATGATAACTCGTAAACTGCGTTAAGCGCAAAATGAAAAACGGCTAAATGAATAAAACTAGCAAAACAAAGTCAAGTAACAAAATGAACTCAATCGAGAAGAGAGCTGCTCTCACGCTTAGTAGTGTGTTTGCTTTGCGGATGCTTGGTTTGTTTATGCTTTTACCTGTTTTTAGTTTAGTTGGTAAAGATTTAGAAGGTTTTACCCCTGTATTGATTGGTTTTGCTATTGGTGCTTACGGTTTAACCCAAGCCATTTTACAGATCCCCTTTGGTTGGATGTCAGACAAATTTGGGCGTAAACCGATCATCCTTTTTGGCTTACTGCTATTTTTAGCTGGAAGTCTAGTAGCGGCTTTAAGCGATCATATCTATGGCGTTATTGCAGGGCGGTTATTACAAGGCTGCGGAGCCATCGCTAGTTCTATTATGGCGCTGGCGGCAGATCTTTCCCGAGACGAGCAACGCACTAAAATTATGGCAAGTATTGGCATGAGCATCGGCGCTGCTTTTGCGGTTGCGATGATCATCGGCCCTGTGATTACGGGCTGGGTCGGATTGAGCGGAATCTTTTACGGTATTGCGGGATTATCTGTTTTAGCAATGATGATTATTTTGTTTTTAACGCCTAATCCAGAAAAACAGTTTTCTCAAAGAGATGCAATAGCCAGTAGAGGTCAGTTTACTAAAATATTGTCTGATCGTCAGTTGATGAGACTTAATTTCAGTATATTTACCTTACATTTCCTATTAACCTCGTTTTTTGTTGCCTTCCCTTATCGTTTAGAAAATTTAGGCATTGAGCTCTCAGGGCATAGTTGGCTTTACCTGTTAACCATGTGCGGAGCGGTAATATTAATGTTGCCGATGATTATTTATGCCGAAAAGAACCGACAACACGCAAGAATGATGTTGTTAGCGGTGATGCTAATTGCCGTGGTTCAATTTAGTTTTGGCATGTTTCAGTTTCCAATGGTGATAGTTATTATTGCCATGACTATTTATTTTACCGGGTTTAATTTGATGGAAGCGTTACTTCCGTCAATGATTTCTAGAATTGCTCCTTTATCAGGTAAAGGAACAGCATTGGGGGTTTATTCTACTAGCCAATTTGCTGGCGCTTTTTTAGGAGGCCCTGTCGCAGGACTCACTATGTATTATATGGGTTATGACGGTGTCTACTTAGTCGGCGCTTTTGCCGCAATGATTTGGGCTATTATTTTATTTGGTTTAGAAAATCCGCCAGCATTAACTGCCTACACGCTCACTATGCCAGACATTGCAGAAGATGCATTTCCTAGCCTAGTGGAAGAATTAAAAGCGATAGAAGGCGTAGCAGAAGCGGTTGCGCTTCCTGAGGCTGGCGCGGTATATTTAAAAATTGATAGTGATATTGTCAATAAAGAAGACTTGTCGAACTATGGTAAATCTGCTCAAAGCGAGCTAAAAAGATAAACAATTTAAAGTAATCAATTTAAAGATAAATAGCAGGTTTTAAAATAACCGCTTGATATAGATAGTCGCTAAAACTATAGTAAGCGGTTAGATTTTAGTGAAAGTTTAATTGGAGTCCGTCATGGCAACAAAAGGCATAAATAAAGTAATATTGGTAGGTAATTTAGGACAGGATCCTGAAGTGCGATATACCCCTAATGGCAGTGCAATTACTACAATTAGCATTGCGACTAGTGAAAGCTGGAAAGATAAGAATACGGGTCAAATGAATGAAAAGACTGAATGGCATCGAGTCGTATTTTTTAATAAACTGGCTGAAATTGCGGGTGAATACTTGCGTAAGGGCTCTCAAGTCTATGTTGAAGGTAAGTTAAAAACGGATAAATACAAAGATAAAGAGACTGGTCAAGATAGGTATTCTACTAGCGTTGTTGTGGATGGTTTCACTGGCGTAATGCAAATGTTAGGCGGTAGAAATGAAGGCGGTAGTGCACCAATGGGGCAAACTCGTGCACCTCAGCAAAATCAGCAACAAAACCAACAACCAAACCAGCAACAGGGTCGACCTCAGCAAAATCAACAAAATCAACCTCAGCAAGGTCAACCGCCACAAAATCAACAAGCGTCTAACAATGAATTTAATGATTCATTTGATGATGATATTCCTTTTTGATTATTTTTATCGTAAAGATATAAAACAATGTGATGTCAGTATCGTAGTTCCTCAAATTATAAGAAGGATTTTGTATGAACAAGTTTTTGCCATTAGTCATAGCCATAGTAATAAGTGTATTGTTCTCTGGCTGTAAAAGCACACCTACTTATAGAAATATATCTGAAACTGAAATACCTTCATTTAAGACTAAATTGCAGCTAAATGACAAGTTAGTGTACAGTTCAAATTTTAAGCAACCTACTAATAAACAAGAAAAATGTAAAATTTTATTTTGGGGGTACGCCCCTGTTTCTAATGATAAGCAGTCCTATACCGTTACTTGGGATGGTGAATGTAAAGATGGTAAAGCTGAAGGGTTAGGGAAAACGGTCTCTAACAGAGGGGCTATTGAAACATTTGAAATAGGATATGTAGAGCAGGGTATTTCGAAGAACTTCTATTATAGAGGCATGTTTGGATCGAAGAATGTCCAATTTGGTCAGTATCTCGAAGGAGATAATCACCGAAAAAATTTGGATAATTTTGCCACTGTAGAAGACAATGGAGAAATTAATTTTTTATATGCATCTGTTGAAACCGATAACAAAACTGGTATCTCTGTAGGAACAAATTATAAAAAATATAACGATGGTCAAACTAAACAAAGAGGTTATTTCGGGAACGCTTATTTCTATGGAATAAGAGAACTCTATGATGCGAATTCGGTAAAGACCGATATTTATTGGGGTTATGTTAATACCTCCACAGATCAACCAGATGGCTTTGTTGTTTTAAAAAATTCTAAAGGCTTATGGCATCAGAGATATGAATATGGCTCTTTTCAAGAATATGTTCAATTACCAAAGTTATATACAAACTCTTTGTTGGTTGTTGGAGATGAAGGAGCTAAAGCAACGAACAAAGCTAGTCGAAGTGGTCAATTTGCTATAGCAATGAAGAAAAAATATGATGCTATGAATAACGCGACACCATCTTCGAGAGCACCTAATAATCCAGCACCAGTACCATCAAGAAGTATCTCAACTGGAACAGGTTTTTTTATATCTAATGATGGCTATGTCCTTACTAATAGCCATGTAATAGAAGGTTCATCAAAATTTTCTATAATTCTAAATGGTAAATCTGTTCCAGCTACTTTAGTTGATCACGACAGCAGTAATGATATAGCTTTACTTAAAGTAGATAAATCGGTTCAAGGACTTGCAATAGAATTGAAGAAAAAAGCTAAGCAAGGCTCAGAGATAGCGGTTCTAGGCTACCCGAATATCGGAATGCAGGGTAATGAGCAAAAGGCAACGTTTGGGTTTATAAATGCAAATTCAGGTATTCAAGGCGATACAAGGTATTTTCAGATAAGTTCCCCTATTCAACCTGGTAACTCAGGTAGCCCTATGGTTGATGAAAGAGGAGTTGTCATTGGAATTGCGTCCGCGACTCTAAACCAAAGTGCAGCGATTAAGTCTACAGGCACATTAGCCCAAAACGTCAATTACGCTGTAAAAATAGCATATGCGCTACCTATGCTTATTAATCACGGCGTCGATTACATTGAACCTTCGAACCAAAAGCACCTAAAAAAGACAGAGTTAATAGAAAGCATTTCAGATAGTGTTGTACTAGTGGTAGCTGAATAGCCTCGAGTGTTTAAATGATGTTAACACCAGAGCTAAAAAAGCTAATCGATCATAAAGCAAAGCAAGAATGTGGTTATACTAATTTGCTTCACTCTAGTGTATATATTCGGCAATTAAATGCTCACATAAATGGTATTTGCAAGCTAGCTAGTCATGAAATCGAAGCTAAAGTAGATTTCTTAGCTGGCTGTTTAACAATTACTCTTGATCACCCAATACAGAATCTGGAGTTTTTAAGATCCCGACTTTGCGAAGGTGAAAAGTTTAGTAATATTGATGATTTGTCATATATCAAACGAACTTCAGACAATTTTCCTAAAGCTGGTAGGTTAAACAAAATAGGGCAAGCATTGTTCTATGCTGCTCTAGCTGTTAAGCAAGATGACACAGCATTACGTGTTGTATTGTCTGAAACAGGGGCAAAAGAGCTAGATCGTTTCAACGTACTTCGCTCCCATCAAGTAACTGAAAGCGACTTAAATTTACGGATGATTGGAGTATGGGAGCAAGTCAGGCGTGATGAAAAGCCATATTACTTGAACAAAGATACTTTTGATTATTACAAAATGGCGAGAGAGCGTATGGTTCAGAAATTTGAGCCAGAACTGCTTTTGGCTTATGAGTTAACTGATCGTTTCTTTGCTGATATTTTATCTCGTAAAGGAAATGAAGCATTGTATCAGGTCACATCGTCACTTATCTCTGTCTTCATAGAAAGTGATACTGATGGTATTTTGTATTCATCAGTACAAGCTAAAGGTGAGCCAGTCGTTGCTTTAACGCCTCAGGCAGTTGATGATAAATTAGATCATCAGTTTGCTTGTGATGTTGTGATTGAGAAGTGTTTTGGATATGAATTTTTTCAGTTTAAAACGTTAGGTAAGACTTCTAATATTGGTAGGCAATCAGGAAAACTTGGGTGGTCGGGTGTTGGTGTATAAAATATAAGTAAGTTTATATTGATTAAAGCTTCAATAAAGCCAAGACAAGCCCTTTAATCAACAACAATTGGTTTTATTGTATAAATAAAATTTAACTTTATATACTGAAGGTAACTATTTAAAGGCTTTCGACATTTTTACAGCCCTTTCATTTTTAGTTGAAAAAATATTTAAATTCAGGATATGATCAATGGAATAGCTATTTTTAAAAACAGAAGGTCTCGAGATATTTAAGAGCAGGTTTTATCTTAACGCCGGAAGGGTAGGATTTTACTTTTTCTAAATTTCTAACAATTTGTAGCATATTGATCGGTTGTTTAAATCGAATGAGTTTGTCAAAAGCTTTGCTAGGGGTTGGATCACTTAATTTTACTTCAATGGCGGTATGAGGTTTTTTATCGTGAGTGACCAAAAAATCAATTTCATCACCATCTTTGTTCCTTAAATAGTAAAGTTCAAATTCTTCACCGACAACATTTTGCTGGAAGTGACACTCTTTTAGTAGAGAACATGCTGTAATATTTTCTAGTTTGACTCCTTCATCACCACTGACCATAGCCGTGTCATAAAAATAAATTTTTGCTTCTTTTAATAATGAACGAGCAACATTTTTATGAAAAGGTTTTACTCTAAATATCACATATAAGTTTTCGAGTACTTCAATCCATCTTTTTACGGTTTTAGGATCGCGCTGCAAGTCGATGCTGAGTGAGCGAATAGAAAGAGGCGAACCCACTCTTTGTCTTAATAATTCGATGAGTGTTTCTATTGATCGAATATCTCGAATATTGGAAAGTTCTAAAAGATCCTCTTTTAAGATAACGTCGATGTGAGATTTTTTCCATCGATTGTAATAGTTTTTCTTTCCTTTTAAAAATGGTTCGGGAAATCCACTGACTGTCAAAAGCCTATCGTAGCTTTCTTCAGCGGATAAAGCTTCATATTTAACAGCTTCTTTGATATCAATGGGATGAAGATTAAACTGAAAGTAACGACCGGCTAATGAATCACCTACTTTCTTAAATGCGTCTAACTTAGCACTTCCAGTGACAACAATGTTTGGTTGGTTACCTTCAACATCGTAAATACCTTTTAACCAGGACTTCCATAGTTTCATTTTGTGAATTTCATCAAATATAATGACTTCTTTATCTCGATCCCAACTCATTTCTTTCAACTCTAACCGATGTTTAGCAAAGTCGTAATTAAAATAGTCAAAACTGGCATTCAGCATTTTAGATAAAGTCGTTTTTCCGCACTGTCTAGGACCTAAAATGATCACCATTTTATCCGACATCTCTTGAATAATGGGATCTTGTAGCGAGCGTTGCATAATCAATTTCCAAAATTTCAAAGAATACACTTTTGTCAATTATGGGCGCCTATCCCTAAAAGTCAAGTCAAACATGGACTCTTGTCCTAATTAGTCGGTATGGTAAGTGGTCGTTTAGGTGTTTTATTATTGTTGATTCAAAAGTGAAGACAGATTATTTCGGTAAATAAATTTTTATAGAATAAGACTATAGAAATGATTGAGTAGCCAGAATCTGATAATATGCGTTAGCAATAAATGCCACGTTCTTTATACTTCTAATATCATTTTTTACAAGACACATTACATGACTCAACTGACCCATAAACCGATTGCGGGTGCGCTTTGGATGATCTTAGCTGGCACCTGCTTCGCGATTATCAATACCACCAATCAATATATCAGTGTCACTTTAGGTTTGCACAATACTGTATTAGGATTTTTTCAATATTTTATTTCTTTTATTGTGATGTTGCCTTGGATTGTTAAGGCTGGATTATCAACCGCATTAAAAACTGATTACCTGCACTTACACGTGATCCGAGTCCTTATGTCTGTGATTGGTATTCAGTTATGGCTATGGGCGTTGGCGTATCCTATCCCAATTTGGCAGGCGATTGCTTTGGTAATGACATCACCACTCTTTGCAACGATTGGCTCTCATTTCTTCTTAAAAGAAAAAGTAGGAATAAGACGGTGGTCAGCGACTTTAGTTGGGATTGCAGGTTCTTTAATTATTCTTGAGCCTTGGGCAGAGGATTTTGTACTTGCTTCCTTATTACCTGTTGCAGCCGCTTTTTTCTGGTCGATTTACTCTTTAATGATTAGAAAAATGTCCCGTACAGAAAGTACTGGTTCTATGGTGGTTTACTTATTAATTCTAATCGCTCCCATGAATTTTGTTTTGGCAATCCCATATTTTGAAGTGCCGAGTGAACATATGTGGTATTTGCTAACTGTGTCGGGTAGTTTATTGGCGTTAGCTCAATGGTCTTTAGTTAAAGCATATGCCAGTGCCGATGCGTCATTCATTCAACCATTCGATTTGGTTAAGTTACCTTTAAATGTTTTCGCAGGATGGCTAGTTTTTAGTTATGTACCACCGGGAAAACTTTGGTTGGGAGCGAGTTTGTTAGTTGGTGCGACTATTTTTATTTTGTATCAAGAGAACAAACATAGAAAAGAGAATGCCGGTACGACTTAATTAAACATATTTCTAATAAAAAGAATGGTCTTGCAGAACGGGATTGAAACTCCTTACTCCATCGACTCTTCTTCAAGCGATAAATAAATTCCAAATACATTAATTCTATGAGCTGATTTAAATGCTGGGATATCTTCAAATTCTGACCAATCTACAGAATCATATGCTTCATCAAAGGTCATCATTTCTTCCACTGCAAATTGCATTTTTGAACGAACGGTTTTTAGATAATTAAGTGTTTGTTTAATCGCAGAATTTGGATCTTTAGCAACAGCTCCATGACCTGGTAACAATGCATGAAGTGAACTGTTATCAATTTGTTCTAACAGTTCTAACCAATGTTTAGTATTGGCACTACCGGTAAAAGGGATCCTCCCTTCAAAAATTAAATCACCTGAAAGCAATACTTCATCTTGTTTGACTAATAGGGTTAAGTCACCATCAGAATGTGCTCGGCCTAGGTAGTTTATTTCAAAATCAATTTCACCAAGAGTAAATACCGTTTTAGTTTCGATTACTGTATCGGGTCTTAATATCTTAGTAGTTTCATTAACCCAAGGTGCTAAAGAAACTCTTCTTTCTTCTAGCCTTTGATTTGCGATGGGTAAATCTAAATAATCTGAGTAGCCAAGTGGCGCTATTATTTCTGCTCCTTGCTGTTTAAATAAACTTAACCCATAAATATGATCCGCGTGATAATGGCTAACAATTACTTTCACAATTGGCTGGTTACTCACTTCTCGAATTTTTTGAATGAATAATGAAGCTAATGACGGTGTACCGAGAGCATCAAAAACGACAATTCCTTCGCCTGTAATGATTGCTGCCGCATTAGAAATAAACCCTTCATTTTCTGTAGCTATTCCTGAAGTACCTTGTACGTAATAAACGTGTTCAGATAGTTTAATTAATTCCATATCAACATTACTTTCAGGAATATTTGAAGTTGAATCGTATAAATTTTGTTTGGAGGTCTCTTTACTAGTATCGTTAGATTTTATTTCTTTAAAGGTACAAGAGCTTAGGGTAAATATCACCAACCAATAAAAAAGGTAGGGTAAACTTCTTGTTTTCAATTTGCGAGCGTACATCGTTTCAACAACCTCTTTAATTAATCGTTGGTTTTACTTAATAGGGGTATAGAGATTAATGCTATTTTAGCGACTAAAAAAGTCTCAKATYTTGCTGRARYAWTTYTATATCTTTTAACAATTGTGAMGAGTGKGTRTCAGGATCAACATYRTCRTAATGTTTAACGATATTTCCTTTTTGATTGACAAGAAAAGTTTGGCGACTTGGATGTGGCCAAGGAAATAAACTATCGACATCGAGCGCTTTAGTTAATTTATGATCGACGTCGGCCAGTAATGTAAATTTCACATCGTAAATTTCAGCAAAGTCTTTGTGGGAATCAGAATCATCATAGCTAATTCCAACTATCTTAGTGTTCAATGCATCAAAGAATGTACTTTCTTTGGCGAAATTTTTCGCTTCAGTGGTGCAACCCGGAGTTCTATCTTTGGGATAGAAATAGTAAACCACCCATTTATTATTAAAATCTTTATTACTTTTAATGTCTTTATTTTGGTCTGCAAGTTCAAACTGAGGAAAAGGAACACCTTGCCAGCGATTGCCTTTTGCATTAGAAAATGTTGATAAAATAAGAATCAATAGAGTAAATAAATATTTGTTTAACATAACTTGAGCCCATCGTTAAAATGATAAATAGCGTCCAATAATTCTAATTCTACCAAAAATTAGTGATTTTTCTCTATTTATCGGGAATTTATTGCCAATTATCTAGAATATATTTGCTTTTTACTGGTTAACTTCTAAAATGAGAACTAGTTAACATAAAAAAGCTCGTATTAGTTCTAAACACAGCAGTTTTTAAAAGTGACGTACTTTGAACAGAGTAGTGAGGTTATCTAGAATGGCTATTAAACCAGTTAGAATAATTAAACAAGCAAAATTTGGCAAAGCAGATTTTACCGTAATAAACGGTGAACGGGTTTATGTCGGCTTTGATCGTCGTTTAGATAGACGTCGTGGATTGGGTCATGAAAGAGTGGAATCTCTTTTAAAGAATTTTGGTTTGGATCGTCGTTTAAGCACCGACCGCAGAAGAAAAGATACTTCTTGGTTTTTGACGTCTAAAAAAGTAGTCAATGGGTAAATTACTTTAATTTCAACTTAAAATTAAATTCCTAGTTTACGTAAACTCAATCAAGGCTACGATCATTACAAACACCTAAACCATCAACGCTGAATAATCTAAATCTAGTACCACATCTGAGTGATATTTTTTACGTCCATTAACCTCCTGATAAAGCGAATCTATTTTATCCGGCGTATTATTTTTAATCCCTAACATTTGAATTCTGACTAAACCAAGATCATTTCTTCCTTCTATATCTGATTTCCCAATAATTTTACTTTGGCAATAAATAGTATCGCCTGAAAACGAAGGATTGCAATGTGCGCCTCCATTAATTGCGGATAACCACATTGCATTGCCTAACCCGTTATAACTCAATGCACGGCATATTGAGATGATGTGACCTCCGTAAATTAAACGTTTGCCATTGGGAGTATCATCCATCATATTTTGATCAAAATGGACTCTGGCGTTATTTTGATAGAGGCGAGTGGCAAGCGAATGATCGCTATCATTGATTGTCATACCATCTCTATGAAAAAGTGTGTCGCCTAGTTTTATATCTGTATATTTTATTTGAAAATCACTATGAAAATCTTGCCATTTTTCAAAGTGTATTTGTTCCGGTAAGTTTTGATTTTTAGTGTCAACTTGTTCTACAAGTGACGGAACGAATTCTTTTGCTATTTTTGCATTGAGGTCATTTTTTTTGACCATTACCCAACGCTTCCATTCTAAAACACATTGGTCTTTTTGATTAGTCGCAGAGGAGTGCACATAAACAACGCCTGTTTTACCACTTGAGTTTTCTTTTAAACCAATCACTTCACTGGAGACAGTTAGAGTTTCGCCAGCAAAACAAGGTTGATGAAATTGCACATCGGCATAACCAAGGTTGGCGACGGCATTTAGAGAAACATCATTAACGGTTTTTCCAAAGGCAATATGAAAAACTAAAAAATTATCGAGTGGTGTCTTTTCAAACCCGCAAGAATGCGCAATGGTTTCTGCACAATAAAGTGCGTAGCGACTACCGGTAAGCGCTAAATATAAAGTAGCATCACTTTCGGTTATGGTTCTTGGAACACCATGCTTTAATATTTGGCCGATAGAAAAGTCTTCGAAGAAATTTCCACATGAGGGTTTAATTAAAGAGGGTGATTTAATGAAACTCATTATTTTTCAGGGCCAATCAATTCGTTTTGACCAAGCTCTTTCACTTGATTGTAAAGCGCGATGACTCTTCTAGCCCATAACTCTAAAGATGGTTCAATTAATCGATCATCAATAACCGCTACACTTTTACCCATTTCATGGGCATTAGCAATCGCTTCTATAATGGCTTTGGCTTTTTTGATATCTTCGCCTTTTGGAGTAAAAGCATCATTGTTGTATGCTAATTGAATTGGATGAATAACGGCCTTCCCATCAAAGCCTAAATCTCTGGCTTGTCTACAAGAAAACTCACATGCCTCAATGTTTTTTAAATCAAAATGCGGSCCATCAATAATACATTTATCGTGAGCTCTAGCACCTAAAACGCACATCGATAAACTGGTTAACAAACCTTGTCTATCTAAAGTGACGTTGATCCTTAACGAGTTCGCTAAATCGGTTGTTCCTAAAACAATTGCTGTTAATCGTTCGCTGGCGCCTGATATTTCTTCACTTCTTAGCACGCCTTTTGGACTTTCTATGTTTGCCATAATCGTTAATCGTTCGCCACCTGATTCGTCAAGCGTTGCGATAGCTGCTTTTAGTTGCCCACCACTTTCAACTTGTGGAAATAATATAGCGTCAATATCTAATTTAGCGGCTGCTCGTAAATCATCCATTCCCCATTCTGAGTCTAATGAATTAACGCGAATAATTTTTTCGGAATATCCAAAGTCGGGGTTTTCAAACATCTTAACTAATAATGCTCTGGCTTCAACCTTTTTAGAAGGCGGAACTGATTCCTGTAAGTCAAAAATAATACTATCTGCAGGTAACTTTCTTGATTTTTCTATATGTCGTTCTTCATGAGCTGAAACATAAAGTACGCTACGACGTGGACGATATTTGTAACCCATTATTGACCCCTTTTTCCTTGCTTAGATTGTAGCTCTGCAATCATTTGTTTTCTTAAAACTTTCCCATTTTTTGTTCGTGGAAAGTCTTTATATATGTGAACAATTTTTGGTGCTTTGTATTTTGCTAAATTCTCTTTTCCAAAATCTAAAAATGTCTGTTTAGTTGATTGGCTATTTTCAGTCAGAATAATACAAATGCTCACAAGAATTTTATCCTTTCCGACTTCTTCACCAATCGCAACACAATCGGCAATATCAGGGTGAGTTTTGATTACTCGCTCAATTTCATGGGGAGAAACGCGATATCCGAATGTGTTAATAATATCGTCTTTTCGACCTAAAAACCAAATGTAACCATCTTCATCCACCCGCGCATAATCACCGGTATAAAAATAACCATCATGTTTTGCTTTGGCGGTTTCTTCTTCGAGTTGCCAGTAGTTTAAAAACAGTCCGGGGTCATTGTCAGGGATTGATATCATACCTTCTTCATTCGTTTTCGCTACCGCACCATCACCCGTTAGCAATTGAATATTGTGGCCCGGTTGCGGAAATCCCGCTGCCCCTGGCCGTATTGGTCTGTCAATTCTTTGAGAGATATAATAGGAAAACTCACTCATGCCAATCGCTTCATATACGTCCATTTCAAAACGTTTGCGCCATGCTTCTAACATTTCATCAGATAAATGTTCACCTGCGCTCATACAGTGTCTTAATGAGGGAACATCACTCGCTGAATATTCTGTTTTCTGGATAATTTGACGGTAAATAGTTGGTACACCAATAAAAATTGTACAGCCATGTTTAGCAATTAACTTTGGCCAAGTGCTGGCATCATTTTTTCCTTCATGGACGATGACAGTGTGTCCATGAAATAGTGGATCCATAAGTGCGGAGCCAAGTACATAAGTCCAATTAAATTTTCCCGAATGCATTATTCGGTCACCTTCTTTAAAATCAAACCAATACTGACTTGCTGGTAGCCTACCTATTAAAGAACGGTGAGCATGCAAAACACCTTTTGGAAAACCAGTTGTCCCTGATGTATAAACTAAATAGGCTGGATCATTAGCTTTACTCTTTACGACTTCAAAATCAGCGTCTAATTCATTTAAAGATTTGGCTAAGTCTAAAATTTTAATTGATGAATCATTTATTAGTTCTGGTATTCTTTCATCGCCAGCTAATAATATATGCGTTAATTGAGTTTCTTCGTTCAATATATTTTTTAGCTCATCCCACATAGATTTTGCAGTGATTAAAACTTTAGCGCCTGAGTCTTTTGCTAAATAAGCGACTTCAGAAGAGGCTAGTAATGTGGATGTTGGAACCGCGACTGCGCCATGTTTTAAACAACCAAAAAAACTTTCAGGGTAATCCGTTGAATTAGGTAGGCGAATTAAAACTCGCTCGCCATTTTTGATTTCTAATTGCTTTAAAAGAGCGACAATTTTTGCGCTTTGACTGTTTAGTTGCTTGTAGCTTAAATTTTTTGTTCCGCTAGTATCATCTTCAATGATTAAAGCGGGCTTATTTTTATCAGCATGCTGAACCACACATTCTTGAGCGATATTAAAAAACTCAGGAACATTCCATTGATTGGTTTCTTCATCAAAATAATCTGTCAATTGACTCATTCTATTTTCTCTTTAAATTCGTCCATATGGCCAGTTTTCACGAATAACGTGAATAGGCAATAATTTAAGTACTTCCATCGCAAACGCTTTATCATCGTCATTTAATGATTTTAATGCGTAAGCTCTCAACAAAGTTTGTAATGATTTACCAAACATTGGTGGATCTAGCATTTCACCTTCAAATTTAATTGCTCCGCCCAAAAGCGCATCGGCTTCAATGGCTGCTTTTAGCATCGCAATATTTCTATTGATAATCATGGGTGATGGGGTAAATGCCACTTTACATAAATGAATATGGTAAGGATGAATCACTTGCTTACCGGTTAATCCCATTTGCGCTTCAACCGTCGCATGCCTATGAACCACATGAGACTCATGATCGCCATGTAAATCTAACCAACGACGAACATCATGTGGTTCTATATTTTGAGTCGGCATGGGTGTTTCATTAATTAATACTTCAACGCCTCCGATAACTCCTTTTCCTGCAATTCGAGCATCTAAAAGCAAATTTCTTAAATAGGTTTTTAACTCATCAATCCAGCCTTCTGGGGTTAAATGAATCGCCATCGCTTTTGAGAAATCATGAATGCCGAAAACAACATGTTTTACAGTAGAAAAATTCATCAATTCAGACGCTAATTTGAGTGAGCGCGGGTGTTCAATAATCGGTTGGATTTCGATTTTTGGGTTGATCCCGACTAACCATGCGGAAAGATCTCTAATTTCAGCAGCACCATACATTTCACCTGCTTTGGCTAAAACAATAACATCTATATGCTGAGAGACATCCTTAATTAGCTTGAGATCCAGTTCATACTCTTCTGTGCGAAATGGGTTAATTCTTAACGCTATTCGAAAGTCGCGCTCTGGGAATTTAGGTAATTCGTTACGTAATAGTTCTCTACTCATGGCTTTTTGACGGCAACCATCCTCTAAATCAAAAAGGAGTGTGTGAGCTTGACACTTATGAGCATGTTTTTGGATCCGCTCAACAGCTTGCTCCATATTCTCGTACTCACTATTTTTTGGTGAGTATTTAACTGGAGGATAATAAAGCTGAATACCTGGCCAGATACCACCTAATACATCTTCTTCATCAACATGTTCTAAGAATTCATTGTAATTGCTCATCTTAATTCCTTAATTCCTTAATTTAGCCTGATTAGTTAGATATCAGTGGCTAGATATTGATTATGGCTTTTAATTCAAACGATTGTTTAAATTTTTCTGGTATCTGTCAAGGTACTAATTTACAAGTTTAGATGCAATTCGACAAATTGGCTCTAACTTTATAGCTATATTAGCTATTATGGAAAGATATAGCTTGTTAGTTACCAATTTGAGAGATAGTTGCTATATTTAGCACCTAGTGTAATTTATTAAACATATCTCTCAACAACCTGATGGAGAAAATTATGTCCGTTCATCCTAATGAAGCGTTATTTGAAGCAGAAAAGCCATTCCCTGTGGTTCCTAGCTGTGAGCATTTTGCTGGCAGTGAAAAATTGATGCTTAAAGCTTTAGAAATGCAGGTGAAGTTAGGTCCTGTATTCGATATAACTTGTGATTGTGAAGATGGTGCGGCTGCAGGACAAGAAGTTGAACATGCAGAAATGGTTGCTAGAGTGATTGGAAGTGACGCAAATGTTCATAAGATGATGGGCGTTAGAATTCATGATTATAGCAATGCCCACTGGCGTACGGATGTGGATATTTTAGTACCGAAAATAGGTAACAAGGTCGCCTATATTACTCTGCCTAAATCGACAGAAGCATCACAAATTGTTGAAATGGTCGCGTATATCAAGAACGTTGCGGAAAAAAATGGTATTACACGTGAAATTCCTATTCATGTATTGATTGAAACACATGGCGCGTTAAGAGATATTTGGCAAATTGCTGCGGTTGATTGGTTACAAGTATTAGATTTTGGCATGATGGACTTTGTAAGCGGTCACTATGGAGCTATCCCAGCATCTTGTATGAGAAGCCCAGGACAGTTTGATCACCCTTTACTTGCTAGAGCAAAAACAGAGATGGTCGCAGCAGCGTTAGCAAACGGTATTGTTCCTGCTCATAACGTGACATTAGATCTTAAAAATGTAGAGCAAACCAAAAGTGATGCCGGTCGAGCACGAAACGAATTTGGCTTTATGAGGATGTGGAGTATTTACCCGACTCAAGTAGAAGCGATTGTTGAAGCTATGAAGCCAGATTATTCCGAAGTAGAAGATGCTCAGGGAATTTTATTAGCAGCACAAAAAGCAGATTGGGGACCCATTCAATACGCGGGCGAATTGCATGATCGAGCAACTTATCGATATTTCTGGCAATTATTGCAACGTGCTCAAGTGAGTGGTTTAGAATTGTCTGAGGAGTGCAAAACGGCGTTTTTTAGCTAGTGTCAGAATCAAGATTAGTAATAGAATCAGAACTAAAATCAGACTTAGAGCTATCACAACATTATCGGGGGCTAGAGAAAATGTATCTAGCCGGTCCGATCGATCAATTTTATCAATCAAAGATTTCTATTTCAGAAGGACACTCTGAAATAGAAATCGAAGTTAAAAAAGAATTTTTTCATGGCGCAGGGGCTGTTCATGGCTCTGTCTATTTTAAGTTATTAGATGATGCGGCATTCTTTGCAAGCAACTCTCTTGAAAAAGATGTTTTTGTTTTAACAACTTCCTTCACCACCTATATTACTCGACCAATTTCAAGTGGGAAAATGAAAGCTATTGGTAAGGTAGTAAATAAAAATAGAACTCAGTTTATTGCGGAGTCTGTTGTTTATGATTCTGATGGGAGAGAAATAGGGCGAGGTAATGGGATATTTGTTCGTAGTAAGGTTAAATTGAAGGATATTGGCGGATTTGATTCTGACGTCGCGTATTCTTTATGAGATATCACCGTTTAATATATTCAAATTTTGTAGCGAATAGACCTGAAAATACGTCTCTCTTTGAAATTTGGTGTTTAATCGGAGGAATATTATGCGCTATTTTTATCTCTTTTGATTCAGACACGGGATTTATGGGAACTCCTCGTATCGAGAGTGTGATGTCATTAGTTTTTCCTTTCACATATTTTTATATTAATTATTTATCTAAGTATATTAATTGGATGAGATTATTTTTATTTATTACTATTTGTCTAGGGTTTCTCTCGAATCTTTACTTATATTTTTATCCCCAAGTCGTTCATCTAGCTCTTCCAAAATCAAATATATCTCTCATGATATTTTCAATTATTGCGTTATTTTTGATAACCGGTAATAGACGTAAAATTTAATACAAAGAAGAGATTAACATTAGATTTATTACTGATATCAGTGATTTAGAAGAGAATTCAGGATAAACTCTAGCATCTAATAATTTAAGGTCAAGTTTATTCAAATGAGTATTCAAAAGTTAAGTTTTTTTATTTTCATCATCCTATTTGCGTCGTTACTAAATATTTCTTATTCTACTGAAAAAACAAACCATCACCAAAAAATGCAAATGGCAAAGTCACCATTGACTGAAGCTGGCAATGACGTATTTGGCACTATTCAAGAAGTCATTACTAAACTAAACGCTGATGCAAATACGGACTGGAGTAAAGTTGATATTGAAGCGCTTAGAGCCCATTTAGTTGATATGTATGAAATGACAATCAATATTAATGTCATATCACAAGAGCCTATAAAAGATGGATTGAAAGTTAAAGTGGAAGCGACTACTGCGAGAGCTTCTGCCGCATTAAAAAGAGTCTTTAGTGCTCATCCAATGATGCTTGAACAAGAAACTGGCTGGATAATGAAAGTCGAAAGTCTCACATCAGACAATACAAAGGGTCAATACCTGTTAACCATCACTACAACAAGTTCTCACGAAGTCGATAAAATAAGAGGTTTAGGGTATATTGGCATAATGGCTTATGGCAATCACCATCAACCTCATCATTGGTCAATGGCTAAGGGTAGTAATCCTCATAGTCACCATTAGGTTAATATAAACAAGTTTTTTGTTTCAAGTTTAATCAATACTTTTACAGTGGAAATATAATGTTAAAAATAAAATCAAAAATTATACTGTTAGTTCTTCTCAGTTTCGCATCATCAAATTTGCTTTCAGAAAATTATCTTCTGCATGTTGGAGCAATGATTGATGTAGAGAAATTAAAAGTAATAAAGAAGCAATCGATTCGAGTTTCGGATGGAAAGATCATTGAAATTAAGTCAGGTTTTATTGATAAAAATGAAACCGAAACACTGATTGATTTAAAAAGTCAAACCATCATGCCGGGGTTAATGGATATGCACGTCCATCTGTCGGGCGAAATTAATAAAACCTCTTACACCGAAAAATTCTTTATGAATCCTACCGATGTAGCTTATAGAAGTACGGTATTTGCTGAAAAAACCTTGATGGCAGGATTTACTACCGTTAGAGATTTAGGTGATTTAACAAAAGGCATTGGTGTATCGCTAAGAAAAGCGATTGAAAAAGGTTATATTAAAGGTCCTCGTATTTTTGCGGCGGGTAAAAGTATTGCTACAACAGGGGGACATGCAGATCCTACTAACGGCGTTAAGTTATCAATGATGGATGATCCAGGTCCCGTTGAAGGCGTGATTAATGGTGTAGAAGATGCTTATAAAGCAGTTCGTCAGCGTTATAAAGAAGGTTCAGATGTTATAAAGCTCACAGTCACCGGTGGCGTTTTAAGTCTTGCTAAGAGTGGAACCAATCCTCAGTTTACTCAAGATGAAATTACAGCGATAGTAAAAGCAGCTAAAGATTATGAATTTGTGGTGGCAGTACATGCCCACGGCTCAGAAGGAATGAAACGAGCGGTACTTGCTGGCGTTGATTCCGTTGAGCACGGTACTTATATGACAACCGAAGTCATGCGATTAATGAAGAAAAAAGGAACCTATTATGTACCGACGATTACCGCAGGAAAATGGGTGGGTGAAAAAGCGGCAATTGATGGTTATTACCCAGAAATAGTACAGCCGAAAGCCGCTGCTATAGGCCCTAAAATTCAAAGTACATTTGGAAAAGCCTATAAAAAAGGCGTGAAAATAGCTTTTGGAACCGATGCTGGTGTTTTCCCTCACGGCCTAAATGGAAGAGAATTTAAATACATGAATGAAGCTGGAATGCCTGCTATTGAGACCATTCAGTCAGCCACCATTAATGCAGCTAAACTGCTTAGAATAGACGATAGATTAGGTASSATAACRKKRGKAARWRKYRYTRAWTKYRYKGSWKYSRSWGGTGATNNANYWWAAKAWAWTWKKYWKAWKGWAAATNRKTKYWTTWGTKATKAAAGAGGGTGTTATTTATAAGCAATAAAGTGATCTGTATCCCATTCTTTTAACTCGAATGGGATGACACTTCAAAAACACTTTTGAGATAAAACAAAGTGTTTTAATTATTCGCTATACTTTTTTTCGAGTAAATACAAATACATTATCATTACTCAATTTTTTTACAAACCGATACCCATCAACATTAAAATCCTTCAATGCCACTGGCTCATTAATTCTATTCTGAACAATATATCGGCTCATTAAACCTCTGGCTTTTTTCGCAAAAAAACTAATAATTTTATACTGCCCATTTTTAAAGTCTTTAAACACAGGTGTGATGATTTCGTAATTTAATTGTTTGGCTTTTACCGCTTTAAAATATTCATTTGATGCTAAGTTGATTAAAACTGGTGAGTCACTTTTTTTAAGCTCTTTTGATATTGATTGGTTAAGTTTATCTCCCCAAAATTCATATAAATTTTTACCGAGCGAGCTATTAAATTTTGTTCCCATTTCTAATCGGTATGCTTGCATTAAATCTAGCGGTCTTAACACGCCGTACAAACCCGATAATATCCGTAAATGTTGTTGCGCAAAGGCTAAATCGTCTGCTTCAAGAGAGTCTGCATCAAATCCTTGGTAAACGTCTCCTCTAAATGCATAAATACAAGCTCTAGCATTTGATTTGGTAAATGGAGTGTTAAATGCTTGAAAGCGGTCGTAATTTAATAACGCTAGTTTCTCACTTAACTTCATTAAACTCGCAACATCTTGAGGTGCTAATTGTTTGATTTGGTCAATGATTTGTTGAGATTCGCTTAAAAAACGCGGTTGGGTTGCTTTTCCTTTTGGCGCAGGTGATTCGAAATCAAGGCTTTTAGCGGGAGAAATAACAGTCAACATAAGAAAAATACGGGTTTAAGTTTGAGATTGCACAAATTTTAACAGAATTTGGCGCGGTTAGAGAGTTTTGCAGTGCAAATTATGTTATTTTATTCACCAGTAAAAACAAGTGCTTAACGGCAATAAGTAAATTTCCAGCTATAGTCAACTTTAAATATAGGGATTGGCCTACATGAATGCTGCACCACTTCATAAATCAATATCGTTATTTTCGTCTTCTATATCTCTAACTCTCATTTTTAGTATTGCAATATTTTCACTGAATTTATCTTCAGAAGAGCTCGATGCTACAGATAAGCTAGCTAAGTATGATATTCAATTTGAGCAGGTAGAAGAAATTTCAACTATAAATGCGCCGAATGAAGCGTTAACGCCTGTAGAAATTCAAATAGTTAACGGCATTGATTCAAACCACCAAAACGCGATTAAGTTATTAGAAACTGTGGTCAATATAAACAGTGGAACTATGAATTTTAAAGGCGTTAAAAAAGTAGGTTCCGTCTTTCGTAAAGAGTTCGATTCGCTTGGATTTAAAACCGAGTGGATAGATGGAAAAGCCTTTGGGCGAGCCGGACATTTGATCGCCAAGTACGGGATTGATGAAGTTAAAAAGGATAATGTTAAAACTGATGACGTCAAAATAGAAACAGTCTCATCTAAATCAAAAGAGTCTGAAACGAATGTAGAGCAAAATATAGAACCTGCCGAAAAAGTAAAACTCCTATTAATCGGACACTTGGACACCGTCTTTACAAAAAAAAGCCCCTTTCAAAAGTTTAAAATTGAAGATAACGGCTTAGTAGCTGGTCCCGGTATTACCGATATGAAAGGTGGCGATGTGGTAATGCTAGAAGCAATTAGAGCATTAAAAACTGCAGGYGYWTTAGATTCAATGCAAATCATTGTRATTATGACCGGKGATGAAGAAAAACGAGGTTCKCCCTATGAGGTKGCMACWAAASAATTRGTTGAAGCCGGTAAATGGGCCGATRTWGCTCTAGGTTTTGAAGATGGCGATGGTGATSCAAAGACYGCGGTTATWTCWMGRCGTGGCGCAACMGGATGGCAATTAAATGTKACSGGTCGAKCSGCGCATTCTTCSCAAATATTTMGAGAAGGTTAYGGATTTGGYGCAATMTTTGARGCTGCTCGTATTCTTGATCAATTTAGAATGAAAYTAGCMGCTAAACCTAATCTWACATTTAAYCCAGGMYTRATWCTTGGTGGAACKGATGTYAMKTCRGARRTGGCKACATCSAAAGGTAATGCTGCYGGTAARGCYAAYGTRATYGCWCAAACRACCATTGTTAAGGGMGATATAAGAGCRCTATTTCCRCAYCARTTAGTCGCTAGYGAAAAAGCGATGCGAGCAATMGTRGCKAATAATTTATCTGAAACAAGCGCGACRCTTACCTTTTTTACTGGATATCCACCGATGGCGCCAAGTGCTGGTAATAAATCTCTATTAGAAATATACAGCCAAGTCAGTCAAGATTTAGGGTTTGGTGAAGTCGATGCGGTTGATCCTAAAAAAGCGGGAGCCGCGGATATTTCATTTGTCGCTAATGATGTTGAAATGGCGATAGATGGATTGGGTTTAATGGGAACTGGCGGTCATACTGAACGAGAGAAGGCAGATATTTCAACTTTAAGTTCTCAAAGCAAAAGAGCCGCGTTATTAATGTTAAGACTCAGCAATCGATAGAAATATTTCCTTACATTTGTTTTACTTAATATTTACCACTCATTTCGGCATCAAACCTTCGGAATAGAGTACACTACTTGTTTGCTATTTTTGGATGATTTTCAATAATAATGAACAAGCTTAATTCCTATAATAAAACTAAACAAACCCAAAACAATAAATTCATCGTTCTTTCATTGATTTTTTCAATAATGACTATCAGCTGTAGTGATGGTGAGCAAGGAGCGCGTGGAGCTGGAAAAATTAAGGGCAAAGGTAAAAAGCAAGCGTCTGTTATTCCTGTAGAGGTAATAAAGCCAAGCATCGGTTTAGCTGCGTCGTATTATGTGACTACCGCAACATTAGAGCCAAGCAGTGATGCAAATATAAATTCGAGAACTACGGGTGTTGTTAAGCAAATTCTTCATGAAGAAGGGGATGATGTTAATGCCGGTGATATTCTCCTTGTTCTTGAGGATGATGATCAACAGTTACGGCTTAAACAAGCTAAACAAAAATTAGAAAGTACTAAAAGAGAGTTTAACCGTTTAAATAAAATGAAAAGAACGGGAGCGGTCTCTTCAACTGAAAGAGATTCAGCGGAAATCGCTTTTCAATCAGCGAGCACAGAAAAAGAATTAGCGGAACTCACTCTCTCTTATACTAAAGTGACCGCGCCGTTTACCGGCCGAGTGGTTTGGCGAGCGGTAGATTTAGGCGCTCACGTTGGTCAATCTGAATTACTGTATAGAATGATGGCAATTAATCCATTACTAGTTCGCGTTCATATTCCAGCTAATCGTTTGGGGATGGTCACTAAAGGGCAGACTGTTCAGTTAAACATTGATAGTGTTTCAGAAACGACCAATGCGTTAGTTGAATTAATTAGTCCAATCGTTGATCCCACGAGTGGAACAATTAAAATAACTCTTCGTTTAGATCAATATCCTAAAAATGTTAGACCAGGCGATTTTACCGAAGTACATATGGTAACCGCGCAACATGAGAATGCTTTATTAGTGCCTAGTATTTCAATTATCGAAGAGCGTGGAAAGAACTTCCTCTACACCGTAGTGAATGGAAAAGCGCAAAGACAGTCAGTTACCGTTGGTTTTATAATGAGTGAACAAACTGAAATCATTGATGGAATTAACGAATCGGACGATGTTGTTTTTAAAGGGCAAAGAAATTTAAATAATGACGTTGCTGTTGAAATACTTAATTCTACTACTTCGAAAGAAAAGGATAATGGAATTATCAAAGAAAGAAAGGCCAAAGAAAGAAAGACCAGAGAAAACAAATGATTCGTCAATTAGTTGAATTTTCGGTCACTCGTAAAGTGACCATTTTAATGATTTCAATCGGCTTAGTTGCGTTTGGTATGGTTGGTGTTTCCCGTTTACCTATCAACTTGTTACCCTCTCTTAGTTATCCATCTCTTACCGTACAAACGGAATTTACCAATGCAGCTCCAGCAGAAATAGAACAATTAATTACTCGACCCGTCGAAGAAGTGGTTGGTGTGTTGAAAGGATTAAAACAGATCCACTCTGTTTCACGCTCGGGTATTTCAGAAGTGACCTTAGAGTTTGGCTGGGAATCTAATATGTCTAATTTAGCGATGGATATTCGCGAGAAATTGGATCGCTTAGACCTACCGCTAGATGCTGATACGCCAATCGTTTTACGTTACGATCCAGCGCTCGATCCGATTATGAAGTTAAGCGTATCCTCTGACAGTGATGCCATACCTTTGACTCGTTTGCGACTTTTGGGCGATAAAATAGTCAAAGAAACTTTAGAGCGAATAGAAGGTGTTGCCTCCGCCAAAATTCAAGGTGGAGAAGAAGAAGAGATCCATATTAATATCAATCAGGGGAAAGTCGCAGCGATGGGAATTGATCCTGAACAATTGGGGCAGTTAATTAAAAATTCTAATATTAATCGACCCGGTGGATCTTTAAAGAATGAACAAACTCAATTGCTTGTTAGAACGCTCAATGAATATTCTAGTTTGCAAGAAATGCGTGATCTGCGAATTACATCTCCAGATAAAGCGTTAGTCCGTTTAGGCGATGTTGCTGAAGTGATTTGGACAAGTAAAGATAAAGAAGAAATTGCACGTTTTAACGGTAACGAAGGGATCTTAGTTTCGCTTTATAAAGAAGGCGATGCTAATACTGTTGAAGTGGCGAAAGCGGTAAAAGCCCGTATTGCTTTTCTCCAAAGTAAACTTCCCAAAGGCGTTAAAGTCGCTGTTCAATTCGATCAGTCTCGTTTTATAGAGCAATCTATCGATGAAGTGAAATCGTCTTTACTTTTTGGTGGATTGTTAGCAATCTGTGTACTTTGGTTATTTTTGAGAGATTTTAGACTAACAGCGATCATCGCTACTGCGATCCCTCTTTCGGTGATTGCTTCTTTTATTTTTATGTATCGTTATGATGTTTCTCTCAATATTATGTCTCTTGGCGGATTAACGCTTGGGGTGGGTATGTTGGTTGATTCTGCCATTGTTGTATTGGAATCTATCCATCGTCAACGAGAGAAAGGGTTGAGTATTATTGAAGCGGCCATAGAAGGTACTTCGCTAGTTGGTGGTGCGGTCACGGCTTCTGTTTTAACCACCATCGCAGTATTTATTCCCATCGTTTTTGTTGAAGGAATTGCAGGGCAATTATTCCGCGATCAAGCGTTAACGGTGACATTTAGTTTGGTTATGTCATTGGCTGCTTCATTCACTTTAATACCTATGTTAGCTTCTCTTGGCAAAAATAAAAGAACGGCGAATATTATTCAATCGGCGAAAATACAAAAACAAACAAACAGACAAACAAACAAGCAAACAAATGAACAAACTGAAAGTAAAACGTTTTTTAATCGGTTAATTAATCGTTATGAAAAATTATTAAAAATAGTCTTGAAATTTAAATGGATTAGCGTATTTACGGCATTTGCTATTTTTCTTTTCTCCTTGGTTTTAGTGTCTCGAATTCCGACTGAATTGATACCTCAGTTGAGTGAAGGTGAATTCTATTTTGATGTGAGTTTACCTGAAGGAACCGCTTTACCCACAACCAATAAACTACTTGAAAAAATGGAGATTACAGCTCTTAAAAATCCATTGGTTAATTCCGTTTATGTTTCCGTCGGTAGTCGAAATGTGAGTGGTGGATTATCTCTAAAAACAAAAGATGAAAATTTAGCTCAAATCAGTATTGTGATTAAAGATCGTTCAGATAGCGAGTTGGAAAAACAGGTGATTGAAGAGCTAAGAGAAAGCTATAGCAATATTCCTGGAGCCGACATTCGTTTTGGTAGACCTTCATTCTTTAGTTTAAAGACGCCAATGGAATTATTATTCTTTGGTGAGGACTTGGAATCCATGCGGGATTATACGCTGTCACTGTTACCTAAAATAAGTGAAATAGAAGGACTTATTGATGTGCGTGCGTCATTAGAAACGGGTAATCCAGAATTAGTCGTCATATTTGATCGCGACCAATTAGCGAGATTAGGGTTTAATATCCAATCAGTTTCAGAAACAATTAATAGACGGGTTAATGGTTCGGTGGTTTCTCGTTTCCAACAACCTGATAGACAGATTGATATTCGGCTTAGAAATAGAGAATCGGATCGTGATAGTGTGAATGATATGGAAAATATCGTCATCGGCGAAGTTGCCGGTAGACCAGTCACTTTGAAAGCGGTCGCATCGATTGAATCATTACAAGGTCCTGCAGCGATTGATCGCATTCAGCAATCACGAGTGGCTTTAATTGCGGGCAATTTAAAAGGAAGAAGTCTTTCTCAAGTGACTGGAGATATCAGCCAGCTACTGATTAAATATCCACCTCCGGCTAATTTAAGTTTTGAATTTGGCGGTCAAAATAAAGAAATGGAGCAGTCCTTTAACAGTCTTTATTTCGCCATTGGGTTAGCGCTATTTTTAGTTTATTTAGTCATGGCCGCAACCTTTGAACATCTCGGCCATCCATTTATTATTCTATTAACTATTCCATTATCGCTTGTTGGTGTGATTATGGGGTTACTTACAAGTGGATATGGGATCAGCGTTATATCGATGATTGGCATGGTATTTTTGGTCGGCGTTGTCGTTAATAATTCAATTGTTTTAGTTGATGCCATTAATCATTTTCGTAGAACCGGATTAGAAAAATTTGATGCAATTATAGAGGCGAGTAAATCTCGTTTGAGACCGATATTAATGACGACTTGCACTACAGTGCTTGGTTTATTACCGATGGCAATTGGGTTAGGCGAAGGGGCTGAATTGAGAGCGCCATTAGCCGTTGTAGTCTCTTTTGGATTAGTATTTTCAACCATGCTGACTTTGCTTATTATCCCAGCAACATACTTAATCATGCCGTCAACGGTTCATAGCGATGATGAAATGGCCTTGTTGGATGAGAGAATACAACAAGCAGRRSRGTYYRWKWYNNTAAATMMKWYRSKRAMSAMMYARRAKSMRRMKRSSTWRSMWMYKGYKAWMYMRRNGGCTGAYRAWSYARKGGMMRMYSMWNACATKWMYTGRWTKWGSMGYTWRWRWWSCMAYYKSWAMAMWYWTGATGTTATTGAGTTTATTGGTGCTTGGCATCATTGCGCTTTCTCGACTCGAACTCGCTTTTATGCCCGAAAGTGAAGACAAAAGTTTATGGGTGGTGGTGAGTTATCAAAACGCTTCGCCTAAATCGGTCGAAAAGATGGTAATCAGACCATTAGAAGAAAGTCTGTCATCAATTAATGGTTTAGAGCATATGATGGCAATGAGCGATTTTCGTGGCGGTAGGATTCGATTGTCCTTTGATTTTAAGGTTAGCATGGATTTAGTGCGTGCGGAAATTAGAGAGCGAATTGACCGAACTCGTGATGAACTACCTGATGATATAGATAGAATAATAATTTCGGAGAGTTGGAATCCTAGAGAAACCGGTGAAACAATCATCGAAGCAAGAATTGCATCGGGCCGTGATTTAAGTAAAAGTTATGAGCTTTTAGAAAGAAAAATAGTTAGGCCGTTAGAGAGAATTCCTGGCGTTGCAGTAGTGACACTTGATGGTGTAAATCCTCGAGAAATCAGAATTAATGTAGACCTAAAGAAAATTAAACAGCACAAGGTTGATCCTCGCGCTATTTGGCGAACGATTGCACAAAATAATMRAAATWWYRCWTTAGGWTTATTRMGWARYGATCARACWAAAATKWCKTTTAGAGCGGTTGGCGCTTTAACCGATATTGAACAAATAAAAATGTTAACCATTGCTGGCACAACTATTAAAGTTTCGGATGTGGCTAATATAACGTTTGTTGAACCACCGTTAGAATACGGTCGGCATTTGGACGGAAATTTTGCTATTGGTTTAAACGTGGCAAAAGAGTCAACCGCCAATACGATTGAAATAACTGAGGCAGTGCATAAAAGAATTGCAATGATGCAAGATGATCCAGAGCTAGATGGAATCAATTTTTTAGTCTGGCAAGATCAAGGAAAGGAAATTAAAAACACCCTTAATGATTTAAAACAAACCGGTTTATTTGGCGCCATTTTTGCAAGTTTAGTTTTGTTCGTATTTTTAAGAAAAGTGAGTACTACATTAGTCGCAGTTGCCTGTATCCCATTTTCTTTAATTGTAACTACTGGGATAATTTGGCTTCAAGRTAAATCGCTCAATACTATTTCTTTATTAGGGCTTATAGTTGGATTGGGAATGCTGGTCGATAACGCGGTTGTAGTGATGGAAAATATCGATCGCTATCAAAAGAAAGGCTATGGCGGGCGAGTGGCTGCAATCTTAGGTGCGAAAGAAGTGTCTGTTGCGGTAATGACAGCCACACTGACATCCATTATTGTCTTTCTACCGATGGTTTTCTCTAAAACCACTAACATGAATATTATTTTGCAGGAACTTGGTGGAGTCATTATCCTGACTCTCTTAGCATCACTTTTAATTAGCCAAACTTTGATACCACTTGCGTCAACACATTTATTAAAAAAATCTAAAGTAGTTGTTAAAACACCTGTGATGGATAAAATTCAAGCGCATTATTCTAAAATACTCACTTACACACTTAAGCATCGTTGGATATCGATTGTTACAGGGATTACATTATTAGCATCGACTATTTATCCAGTGAACAATATGAATTTTAATTTTGATACGTCACCTACCGAAATGTTTATAGGACTTAGAGTGGAGGTTACTCAATCGGTTTCTTTGTCACAAAAAGAAATCATTATTACCGAAATAGAAAATGCTTTAAAACCCTATAAAGAAGAGTTTAACGTGCAGTCTATTTATAGTTGGTGGAGTGATGGAAATTCAATCGTCAGACTTTATATGAAGCAAGGGTTTCAAAATGAAGAAGCGATGAATAAGGTGAGGAAAAAACTTAAAGGTCTTTTACCAAAAATAGCGGGTGTAAAAATTCAAGTTCAAGATAACGGTCCATTTTGGCGACGTAATAGTGGTAAGCGAGTTGCCGCTCAGTTGCAAGGGCCAGACACAGAAACCTTGTCTCTTTTGGGTGAACAAGCAATACAGAGGATTGAGAACATTCCCGGCCTGTTTGATTTTTATTCTACTGCAGAAAGTGGGAAGTTAGAGCTTCAAGCAAAACTAGATAGAGAAAGATTATCAACTTACGGCGTGTCTAGTAATGAGCCATCTAACCTAGTTGAAATGACTTTTCGGGGTAGAAATCTCCCTCGATTTAAAGGGAAAGATAGAGAGGTTGAAATGCGACTCAGTGTAGGCGACACAGAGAATACTGATTTATCCGATCTTAAAAACTTAGAATTTGTTAGGGAAAATGGCGGAAATATTAGCATGGATAGTATTGCTGATTTCACAACAAAAAAAGGACCAGGAAGAATACGAAGACAAAATAAAGTGTCAAGCATTGGGATTGGCGCAAGATTTGAAAAAGGCAAAAAAACAGAATACCAAAAACAAATCGTCACAGAATTAAAAGCCATGCCATTACCTGAGGGCTATTCATGGCAATTTAATAATCGATGGGGAGGCGCACAGCAAAGTCAGGATGACTTTATATTGAATCTTTACTTTGCCCTCGGTTTAATTTTTGCGGTCATGGCGAGTTTGTTTGAGTCAGTTAAACAAGCATTGGCATTAATGATCTCTTTGCCCTTTGCATTAGCAGGAGCTTTTTGGACTTTATATTTAGTAGACGTTGATTTTGATCAGTCCGCATCAATCGCGGTTCTGTTGCTATTAGGAATAGTTGTAAACAATGGTATTGTGATGGTGGAGCATATTAATATGTATCGCCGACAAGGCTGGAGTCGATCGGACGCAATGATTCAAGGCGGGAAAGAAAGGTTAAGGCCTATATTAATGACGGCTTTGACAACCCTGGTTGGTTTAATACCGATTATTGTACAAAAACCATCCCTTGGTGGTGTTTATTATTACTCAATGGCCTACGTTATTATCGGAGGCTTATTATTTTCGACAATACTAACCACTTTGTTTTTACCAGCGACAATATCCTTAGTAGAAGATGCTCCGGCAAAAATATGGAGTTTATTTAGTCGTTCGAAATCCAAACTAAGATTAAAATTGAAATCTACTAGAACAGAAAGTTAAAATTATTTAAGGCAAATAAATGAATCAAGACACACAAACAAAAATAGAAGCTGCGGTATTCCGACGATTTTTAAAGCATTTAGATGATCATAAAGAAGTTCAAAATATTGATTTAATGATACTCGCAGACTTTTGCAGAAACTGCCTTTCAAAATGGTACTCAAAAGCTGCAGAAGATGAAGGTGAAAGTGTTGATTATGATCAAGCTAGAGAAATCGTTTATGGTATGACTTATGATGAATGGAAAACAAATCATCAAGTTAAAGCGACGCCTGAACAATTGGAAGCATTTAATGCTAAAAACAAATAAACAAATTGAAATCGACCAATTTGTTAGAGAATTAAAATGAAAATATTCATCACCGGCGCGACAGGTTTTTTAGGCACTAACTTAGTTCATCTTTTGATCAAAGAAGGGCATGAAATTACCGCCATTAAACGACCCACATCTAATGTTTCTGCATTCGAGAATATGCCTATAGAATGGTTTGAAGGTGATGTTCTTGATATTGAATCTTTGAATTCAGCTTGCCCAGATGGCGTTGATTGGATTTTTCATATCGCAGCAGATACCAATATGTGGTCTGCCAATAATGAAATGCAAACTAAAATCAATCTTCAAGGCACAAGCAATATGATTGACGTAGCGCTGAATAAAAAAGCGAAACGATTCATTCATACTTCTAGCATAGCGGCTTTTGGCATACATCACGAGCATATTATTACTGAAGAAACTGAGCAATTAGGTGATCAGTGTTTTGCTAATTATTACCAAACTAAACTTTTATCTGAAAGGTTAGTTAAAAAAGCGGTAAAGGAGCAAGGGCTAGATGCCGTTATTCTTAATCCTTGTCACCTTGTAGGGCCTTGGGATGCACATAATTGGTCGCAGATGTTAACTATGGTTGCCAATGAGAAATTACCGGGTGTGCCACCGGGTTATGGTAGTTTTTGCCATATAGAGGAAGTCGTAAAGGCTCATTTACAAGCCGCTATTAAAGGTAGAAAAGGTGAGAATTATATATTATCCGGTGCAGATGCTTCTTTCGTTGAGTTTGTTTCTGAAATTGGGAAGTTATTAGGAAAGAAAGTTCCAGCAAAGCCAATGCCCCATTGGTTATTAAAAATTGTTGGTGCAGTGTCAGTATTTTTCGCTAGATTCACAGGGAAGGAGCCGGACATGACGCCAGAGAAAGTATTAATTGTCAGTGAGGTATTGAAGGTAAGAAGTCAAAAAGCGCAAGATGAATTAGGTTATATCGCTGATGTCCCTCTTAGTAAGATGCTAAATGATTGTTATCAATGGATGAAGCGCAAAAATCTTATTGAATAGCCATGCTAAGTAAAATAAGTTAAAGATACAACTTCTTAATTGTCGTGTTAAGTTACGAACTCACACATTCCCTAGTGTATATATTAAAGTTAGCCATGCTAACATTTGAATTGTTGCTACCTTACTGCTATATTCCTTTTAAGCCTATGAACACCCGTCGTATTAGTATCAAGCATGTTTCTCAAGGACTGCTATACTTTTTCAATTCATAGAAAAAAATAGCTAACAAAACTACAGTTAACGGTATAGATTTGCGTTAAGGATAAATTGTATGAACCTACCCATTAATATAGATAATGATCCTGTTGAAACTCAAGAATGGCTTGAAGCGCTTGAAGCGGTATTAGAAGAAGAAGGTGCTGAACGAGCACATTATTTGTTAGAAAAATTGATCGATATGGCGAGACGTAGTGGCGCACATTTACCCTATAAAGCAACAACGGCTTACTTAAATACTATTCCGACAGCTAAAGAAGCGCGAATTCCCGGTGATTTAGCCATGGAACAACGTTTGCGTTCAATTATTAGGTGGAATGCGATTGCATTGGTATTGCAAGCTAGCAAAAAGGATCAAGAGCTTGGCGGACATCTATCTAGCTTTGCTTCTTCAGCCACTTTATATGATGTTGGATTTAATCACTTTTTTAAAGCTGCTAATGATAAAGCAGAAGGCGATCTAATTTATTTTCAAGGGCATTCATCACCAGGCATTTATGCGAGAGCGTTTTTAGAAGGGCGAATTAGCGAAGATCAAATGAAAAATTTCCGCCAAGAAGTGGATGGAAAAGGATTATCTTCCTATCCACATCCTTGGTTAATGCCAGACTTTTGGCAATTCCCTACCGTTTCCATGGGACTCGGGCCTATTCAGGCTATTTATCAGGCACGATTTTTAAAATACTTACATGATAGAGAATTATCCGATACCAAACAAAGAAAAGTATGGGCATTTTTAGGCGATGGCGAAACCGATGAGCCTGAATCATTAGGCGCAATTTCACTTGCTGGTCGTGAAAAACTTGATAACCTTGTTTTTGTTATTAACTGTAATTTACAAAGACTGGATGGCCCGGTTCGTGGCAACGGAAAAATTATTCAAGAATTAGAAGGTGTATTTCGTGGGGCGGGTTGGAATGTTATCAAAGTGATTTGGGGACAATATTGGGATCCACTTTTAGCACGTGATACAGATGGAAAACTTCTGAAGATTATGGAAGAAACCGTCGATGGCGAGTATCAAAACTATAAATCTAAAGGCGGAAAATTTACTCGCGATAATTTCTTCGGTAAAGATCCAGCGTTATTAGAAATGGTTGCTAATATGTCGGATGCAGATGTTTGGCGTTTAAACCGCGGAGGACATGATCCAACCAAAGTTTATGCGGCTTACCATGCGGCGGTTCATCACGAAGGGCAACCCACTGTTATTTTAGCTAAAACTGTAAAAGGTTACGGCATGGGTGAAAGTGGCGAAGGAAAGAACATTTCTCACCAAGTTAAAAAAATGAATTTAGATGCATTAAAACATTTTAGAAATCGATTTAACGTGCCGATTGAAGATAAAGATTTAGAATCAACGCCTTTTTATCATCCTGGAGAAGACAGCCCCGAAATTAAATATATGCGCGAAAGACGTGGCGCGTTAGGTGGATATTTACCTGCAAGACGAAGAGAGTCAGAGTCCTTGCCAGTTCCTCCATTAAAAAGTTTTGAAGCWATAACGAAAGGATCAAATGGTCGTAAAATTTCGACYACCATGGCATTTGTTAGAGTGTTAAATCAATTATTRAAAGATAAAAAYATYAGCAAAAATATCGTMCCAATYATTCCWGATGAAGCACGRACTTTTGGYATGGAAGGYATGTTYAGRCARATWGGAATTTATTCCAGYGTWGGWCAACTWTATGAGCCWGTMGAYTCAGACCAACTGATGTATTAYCGYGARGATAAAAAAGGTCAAATTTTAGAAGAAGGTATWAATGAAGCMGGTGCGATGTCKTCTTGGATWGCYGCWGCGACYAGTTAYTCRAGYAATAATTTRCCGATGATYCCWTTTTACATTTTYTATTCAATGTTTGGATTYCARMGAATTGGYGATTTRGCTTGGGCTGCKGGTRATRTRSAAGCWMSAGSWKWTKKKWKTGGCGCGACTTATGGCAAAACCACTCTTAACGGTGAAGGTTTGCAACATCAAGATGGTCATAGTCAAATGTTTGCTTCAACCATTCCTAACTGTGTTAGTTACGATCCCACATTCTCTTACGAAATTGCAGTGATTATTCGTGATGGTATGAGAAGAATGTATGAAGAACAGGAAAATATTTTCTATTACATTACCACCTTGAATGAAAATTACGTTCATGATGCGATGCCAAAGAATAGTGAAGACGGTATTCTAAAAGGCATGTATTTATTAAAAGAATCAAAAAAGAAGAGTAAGAAAAAAGGCGCAAAAGTTCAGTTAATGGGATGTGGTGCGATATTAATGGAAGTGATTGCGGCAGCTGAATTACTAGAAAAAGATTTCAAAATTGAATCAGATATTTGGAGTGTGACTAGTTTTAATGAGTTAGCCAGAGATGGCATTAATACCACTCGTCACAATTTATTAAACCCTGAAGAAACTGCACAACAAAGCTATGTAGAATCTTGCTTATCGGGACGAGAAGGACCGGTGATTGTTTCTACGGATAATATAAAGGCTTACGCAGAGCAAATTAGAGCTTACGTGCCAGCAGCCTACTCTGTTCTTGGTACCGATGGATTTGGACGAAGTGATAGTCGTGAAAATTTACGGCGATTCTTTGAGGTTGATCGATATTTTGTTGTGGTTGCGACCTTAAAAGCATTAGCCGATGAAGGTAGCATCAGCGCCAAGCAGGTGAGTAAAGCGATAAAACTTTAYAACATCGATATCAATAAACCTAATCCACTTTTGAGCTAGGGAGAAATTCATGACTGATTTAACCCAAGTAAAAGTGCCTGATATTGGTGATGCAGAAGGCGCAGATATCATCGAAGTGTTAGTCGCTGTTGGTGATAAAATTGAAATAGAAACGCCGTTGATTGTTTTAGAGACGGATAAAGCGACGATGGAAGTGCCGTCGAGTCACGCAGGAACTATTACCAGTATTTCTGCCAAAGTTGGCGAGCAAGTTTCTCATAATGATTTAATTTTGGAGATCTCCACTGAGAATGGCTCATCTGAATCGTTAACGCCAGAATCTGCTACTGTCGACGTTGGAAAGGAAACTAAAGAAGAGGTAGTTGCTACTCAAAGCATTCGTGATCCCGTCCCTTCAAAACAGGCACCTGCAAAACCAGTCCCGTCCGAACCAATTAATCTAGTTGTACCAGATATTGGCGACGCATCAGATGTCGATGTCATCGAAGTTCTAATTTCTGCT
This sequence comes from Kangiella sp., assembly GCA_002733465.1. Taxonomy (GTDB): domain Bacteria; phylum Pseudomonadota; class Gammaproteobacteria; order Enterobacterales; family Kangiellaceae. Next base: position 14,549 of record NVVT01000013.1, on the reverse strand, counting down.
GGACAATCAATTGACAAAGAACAAGGAATGATTGTTCTAGAAACCGACAAAGCAACAATGGAAGTTCCGTGTGAATCGGGTGGTGAGATTGTYTCKGTAACGGTTAAGGTTGGAGATAAAGTTTCTCAAGGTGATGTGATTGGTCAAATTAAAGTTGTGACTAGTAGCGTTACGCAAAGTAAAGAGCCCGAAACAAGAATAGAAGCTCCTGCACCTGCCACCGCACCAGCTATCACTATGCCCGAAAAATCAGATCGTAATTCTCCAGTACCTGATCATCCACATATGAAGAAAAAAGCGTCTTCCAGTAAGTTAGTACACGCTAGCCCTTCAGTTAGAAGATTTGCTAGAGAGTTAGGCGCAGACTTAAGTAAAGTTAAAGGAACCGGAATAAAATCGCGCATCATGAAAGATGATGTACAAAAGTTTATTAAATTTGAATTGTCTCGCCCTAAAGCTACCGCAACAACTGGCAGTGCTGGTGCGATTGAAATGCCTAAGATTGACCATGCAAAATGGGGGGAAGTTGAGAGCAAGCCACTGACTCGTATTCAAAAAATTAGCRSCGTTAACTTGCATCGAAACTGGGTYACTATTCCGCATGTCACACAACATGAAGACGCGGATATTACTGAATTAGATGCTTTTAGAAAAGCGATGAAAGATGAAGCATTAAAAGAAGGTACGCGTTTGACACCTTTGGCTTTTATTATGAAAGGTTTAGTGCACAGTTTAAAAGCGTTTCCAAAATTCAATTCTAGTTTATCTCATGACGGCGAAGAGTTGGTATTGAAGAAGTATTATCATATTGGTGTTGCTGTAGAAACACCAGATGGACTAACCGTCCCTGTTATACGTGACGTTGATAAAAAGGGTGTATACCAATTGGCAGACGAATTAGGTGAAATSGCCGCTAAAGCGCGTGATAAGAAATTAGGTGTTAACGATATGCAAGGCAGTAGCTTTACTATTTCATCATTAGGCGGAATAGGTGGCACGTCTTTTTCTCCTATAGTAAAATGGCCAGATGTGGCGATTTTGGGTTTATCCCGAAATAAAATGCAACCAGTTTGGAATGGTAAAGAGTTTGAACCTAGAATGATGTTGCCTATGTCTTTATCCTATGACCATCGTGTGATTGATGGCGCGGATGCGGCAAGGTTTGTTGTTCATTTAGCTGCGACATTAAAAGATATTCGACGGGTGCTTTTGAAATAAAACAAATCCGAAAATAGTCGATTGAAATAAATTAGAGAGAAAATTGAATGAGTAATATTCAAGCGCAAGTATTGGTAATTGGAGCAGGCCCTGGTGGTTATACCGCAGCATTTCGCGCTGCAGACTTAGGTTTAAATGTGGTTCTTGTTGAAAAATACGCAACGTTAGGCGGTGTCTGCTTAAACGTAGGTTGTATTCCGTCAAAAGCCTTATTACATTCTGCCAAAGTCATTGATGAAGCAAAAAGTATGGAAAAGCATGGCGTTTCCTTTGGTGAGCCAACCATTGATATTGATAAAATTCGCTCTTACAAAGATGGTGTGGTTGGTCAATTGACCAAAGGTCTTTCAGGTATGGCGAAAATGCGTAAAGTGCAAGTGGTTCATGGYAATGCACAGTTTACTTCTAGCACTTCGGTSGATGTAGATACGGCGGATGGTAAGCAAACCATTAATTTTGAAAATTGTATTATCGCAGCCGGATCAAGAGTRGTTCAATTGCCATTTTTGCCAAAAGACGATCGAATTATTGATTCCACTGGCGCACTAGAATTAAAAGATATTCCAGAAAAAATGCTAGTGATTGGCGGTGGTATTATCGGACTGGAAATGGCAACGGTTTATCGYGCATTAGGTGCAGGTATTACTATTGTTGAAATGTTTGAYCAAYTARTWCCAGCKGCSGATAAAGATSTGGTKAAAGTTTTACAYCGWTTTGTYAAAAARCAATATGATTCWATTWTGCTTGAAACYAGYGTGACTAAAGTWGAAGCGAAAGACGATGGATTATGGGTGACKTTTGAAGGYAAAAAAGCGCCRAAAGARCCACAAAGATATGATCGAATWYTWTCAGCRGTTGGRCGYAGACCKAATGGSGATTTACTCAACGCACAAGCYGCRGGMGTYAATGTSGATGAGCGAGGATTTATMKCMGTTGATAARCAATTAAAAACCAATGTYRCWAATATYTATGCRATTGGYGATTTAGTYGGKCARCCAATGCTYGCACATAAAGCAACCCATGAAGCGCATGTAGCYGCKGAAGTGATTGCKGGTAAAAAGCATGCGTTTGAACCTCARTGTATTCCMAGTGTGGCTTATACCGATCCWGAAYTSGCWTGGGTTGGRYTMACSGAAAAAGAAGCSAAAGAAAAAGGTATTGATTWYGGCGTWGGKRYTTTYCCTTGGGCCGCTAGTGGACGAGCAATTGGCGTTGGACGAACGGAAGGATTTAGTAAAACACTTTATGACAAATCAAATAATCAAATTATTGGCGCTGCTGCGGTTGGCGTTAATGCGGGTGAATTGATTGCAGAAATGGGACTAGCAATAGAAATGGGCTGTGAAGCAGAAGATATTGCTTTAACCATTCATGCGCATCCTACTCTATCAGAATCGTTTGCGTTTTCTGCAGAAGCATATGAAGGAACTTGTACTGATTTGCCACCTGTTAGAAAAAAGAAGTAAATAAAAATTTAATTTCTTACAATTTAAATTGGTTCACCAGTTGAGCCAATTTTTTAATTCCCTCTTCTTGAAGCTGAGTTTCTTTTAATATTTCAGCAATATCTATTTCATTAGTTTCTGATAATTCTCTAATAGAAGAAGTTTGTTGTGTTATTTCTTGAGAGGCATTTGCCTGTTCGTTAGTTGCATTGGCTATGCTTGAAGACTGCATTTGAATATCGATAATCGATTGGGAAATTCCCTTTAATAATTGCTGAACCTTTGACGAATGATTAACGCCTAATTGGGCTTGACCCGCACTGTTATTTACCGCTTCAACAACTTGGTGAGAACTTTTTTGCAGATTATTAATTATTTCCTCAATGACTAATGTAGATTCTTGTGTTTTGCTAGCAAGGTTTCTCACTTCATCCGCGACAACGGCAAACCCCCGACCTTTATCGCCAGCTCTAGCTGCTTCTATTGCTGCATTTAAAGCTAGTAGATTGGTTTGTTCTGCAATACTTTGTATCACCTCAAGAACACTACCAATTTTATTACTATCATCATCTAGGTTATCAACGATTCCTTCAATTTGAGAAATAGTGTTTGCCAAAATTTGAATGCTATCAGTTGATTGATTAACAATTGAAGCGCCTTGGTTAATTTGGCTTTCTGCCTTGGTTGCTGAAGTGTTGGCGGAAATTGTGCTTTCTGAGACATTACGTATAGAGTTACTGAGTTGTTCAGCCGCAGTCGCCGCCATATCTGTTGCATCACGTTGTTTAATGGCTTGTTCACTACTTTTTTGTGTTATTTCTGAGATATGTTGAGCATTGATAGAAAGGCTCTCGACTACTTCTTTATTTACTGTCATTATTTTATGAATGTGTTCAATAAAAGTGTTGAAGTGAATAGAAAACTGAGAGACTTCATTGTTATTAACAATGGTTAATCGTTTAGTTAAATCGCCATCACCTTTTGAAATACTAGCGATCGCACTTACCGCAGACTTCAAAGGAGCGACTATTTTTTGCGTGATTAACAATATAATCAAAATGACGATTATTAATATGAACACTGAAACAGTGACCGCTTCTTTAATACTAGAATTTACAGCAGAGGATACCAATGAACTAGGGACGATTATTCCTGCAACCCAATCTAAATAGGGTTTGTCGGATTTTATTCTGTTGTAGGCAACAAGGTGAGATGTACCTTTCCAAGTAACAGAAGTGATGCCTTTGTCTTTTGTGCTAAGTTGAGTAAATAAATTAGAAAAACCATCAGCATCATTAATTTTTTCATCTATTTTATCAAACTGACTGTCAACTTTGATTAAATCGTTGCTCTCTGGAAAAATGATAATTCTACCATCGCGATTGATTAGAAATGCATTACCGATATTTTCATATTTTAAATCATTATTAACTTTATCTTTTATCGTTGAAATAAGGATATCAACGCCAGCTATACCAATTAATTGATTGTTTTGATTAAATACGGTTCTTTTAATACTAGTAACAATTGTTTTATCAACAAAATCGACTTCAGGTTGGGTCACAAATATTTTATTTTGTTTCAGTGCTTCACCCCACCAAGGGCGTTTTCTTGCATCGTAATTGCCTTTACCATAGCGACCGTTGTTATTATCAAAATATTCACCGGTTCGAGCGCTAGCAAAGAAAATAGCTTTGGTTTCTTTGTCTAAAGATAGATTGGTAAATTGTTGAATAATATTAGTGTAGGTTTTATCGCTACTTAGGTCAGAATCTCTTTGTGTATAGCTATCAAACCAATTGATAAAGTCAGGGTTTGATAGGAGAGTATCGACGACTAGTGCGTGTTTTTCGAAAAAGGTTAGAATTTCTTTAGATTGAATGGTTAAAGCGTGTGAAAGGCCTAACTCTGCTTTGTGCTTGGCACTTAAGTGAACGCTACTTATGTAAAAGTAAGCAACGATCATCAGTATGAGGGCAAGAGATGCCGTTAAATAGGTGATGAATTCGGCTTTAATCGTTTTAAAATTGAACATAATGGGCTATTTTAAGTTTTCATATTTTTGTTTTCCATTAACGGCTCTATCTCCTTATACGCCTAAGTATAGTTGTTCATAATATAACTGCTGAATATTTTATGATAAGCTTGTTTTACCAAGTTTAAACGCAACGCTAAATACTAAAAATAAGAAAAATTTTATGAATAATTTAAAACCTGAACCGTCGTTTAACGTATTTGACGAACCCTTGATTGCTTGTAGCAATGACCCTGTCACTGGTTTTTTTAGAGATGGATGTTGTAATACTAATGAACAAGATGTTGGTTCGCATACTATTTGTATTGAAGCTAGTCAGGAATTTCTAGAATATTCCCGTTTTAAAGGCAATGATCTTTCAACTCCGGTACCTGAATTTGGTTTTACCGGAATAAAAGCGGGTGACCGCTGGTGTTTGTGCGCAGCACGTTGGTTAGAAGCCCATAATGATGACAGGGCTCCTAGAGTTTTTCTGCAAAGAACTCATAAAAAAACTTTGGAAATAGTGCCAATGAAAATTCTCAATAAATTTGCCTTAGATCTTAATTAGATATTTTAATTAGACATATTAATTAATCATCTCAATTAAGTTTTTCAAAATTTAGTTCCACTTCTATCTCAAACTTTACAAACACTACCAGGGTACTAAAATGTCTCAACTATTACCTCACCTAACAGTCGAAACTAATCCCAATCCCGATGCGTCAGTTATTTGGCTACATGGATTAGGTGCTGACGGAAACGACTTTAAACCTATTGTCAGCGAACTTGGTTTACCTAGTGATGCCAAAATTCGATTTATATTCCCTCACTCACCTTCGAGACCTGTCACTATTAATGGCGGTATGGTGATGCCTGCTTGGTATGATATTTTGGAAATGACCATTGAACGTTCTGTAGATGAAATACAACTGCGAGAGTCTGCTCAATCAATCACTGACTTTATTGAAGATGAAATAAGCAAAGGAATATCCAGTGAGCGAATTATTATCGCAGGGTTTTCTCAAGGGGGCGCGGTCGCGGTTGAAACGGCATTATCGTTTAATAAAAAATTAGCAGGRTTGTTRTTAATGTCGACTTAYTTTGCGACYAAAGAYAGTATTAATTTTGCKTCTGAGAAYCAATCMATTCCTATTGAGATTCACCACGGAACWCATGATCCTGTAGTRCCGGTTCAGTTAAGCGAAGTGAGTGCAASTAAACTTAAGGAAAATGGTTATTCGGTWGAGATGAAACATTACCCTATGGAACATTCTGTTTGCCCACAACAGATCAAAGATATTGGTCAATGGCTAACGAATTGTTTGAAGTGATAAAATAGGTAACAATATTTATTTACCATTGAATAAGCAGGAATTTTTCACTCAAGAATTGTAGGAGTTTTTATAATCGTGTTAGAGATAAGACCCAATTGTGAATGCTGTGATAGAGATTTACCCGCCGACTCGTTAGAGGCAATGATCTGTACTTACGAGTGTACTTTTTGCAAAGCTTGCGTGATTGATATTTTATCAAACGTATGCCCTAACTGTGGAGGAGGGTTTGCAATGCGTCCAATCCGCCCCGTAAAAGAATGGCGTCCGGGTTTAAGCCGAGAGATTCAAAAACCGTCGATAAAAAGAGTTCATTCAGAATATACCCGTAAAGAATTAAAGGAATTCAGCGCTCAAGTTAGCGCAACACCACCCAGAAAACGGTAAATAAGATAGAGGTTATTTTTATGAAAAAATGGTTAGAAGAAATAACGCTAGAAGGAAGTAAGGTTAAACTGATTCCATTGACTGCTTCTTATCGCAACGAGTTGGTTAAAGCCTCTGACGACGGTGAACTTTGGAAGTTATGGTTTACTTCAGTTCCATCTGAAAAAAATATAGACGATTATATTCAACAAGCGCTAAATGATATGAATAATGGACTTGCTTTAGCTTTTGTAGTCATTGATAAAAAAAATAATAAAGTTGTAGGATCTACTCGCTATTGCAACGCAGTGCCTAGCCATCGAAGAGTAGAAATTGGCTATACTTGGTATTCAAAAAGCGTGCAAAGAACTTCCATCAATACCGAATGCAAACAGCTCCTTCTAACCCATGCATTTGAAAAACTTAATGCGATTGCTGTTGAATTTAGAACCCATTGGCATAATCATGCTTCTAGAAATGCAATTGAGCGCTTAGGCGCTAAACAGGATGGTGTACTCAGAAATCATTGGGTTGATGATTCGGGAATGTTAAGAGATACCGTGGTTTTTTCGATCATACAAAGTGAATGGAAAACGGTTAAGCAATCTTTATCTTATAAGCTAGGTTTATTTTCTTAGCTGAATAATATTTAGACCGTTTTATTTTCTATGAGCCGAATGTCGGTATTTATTTGGCTCAAAGACTGTAATGACAAAGATGGATTGCCGTGTATATTTTGGAAAAAATTAATTGGACACAGTTTAGTTATAAAGTAGTGGTGAAGAATTATTTACATGGTCTTATTTTTTAGTTTTCTTTTTGTAGTACTTTTTCTTTTTGAATATTTTTCTTTTTCCTTCGCCTTTTAGTGCTACAAACCCACCAGAGTTCACTAATGGTATCAATTCATTTAATCGCCCTAACAATCCACTCATAAAATCTTGATAACTCATTTGGCTCTGACTGATTGCCGATAATTGTGACTCCCACTGCGCGGTCATATCAGGAAGTGTGGCTGTTTCTGGCAAGCTACTAATTAATTTTCGGCCGATGAGAGTTGATATAATTTGTTTACCCTGACGTTTTAAATATTGACGGTTAAAAAGTAATTCAATAATTCCAGCTCGTGTCGCTTCGGTTCCTAGACCATCGGTTTCTCTTAATATTTTTCTGATTTCGGGCTCTTTTACATAGCGGCTAATACCTGTCATTGCGGCGAGTAATGTTGCATCAGTAAAGTATTTTGGAGGTGTTGTTTGTTTATCTAAAAGGCTTGCGTCTTCACACGTTAAAACATCGCCTTTGTTGAGTGATGGCAGAGATTTTTGCAGTTCAGATTTTTCTAATTCAGATTCTTGTGATCCTGTTTCTCGTAATTCTGACTTTTCATCTGAACTATCAGCGCTTTTCTTTTTCTCAAAGAGTTTTTTCCATCCCAGTTTTAACGGTTGTTTGGCTTTGGCGATGAAATGACCGCCGGCTATTTCTAAGGTAATTTGTTTTTCTTCAAATTGGTAAGCGGGGTAGAACTGGATTAAGTACTGACGGGCGATCAATTGGTAAATATTCGCTTCAAAAGAATTAAGTCGAGTGGCATCAAGCTTTCTAGCGGTTGGAATAATGGCATGATGCGCTTGAATTTTTTTGTCATTCCAGGCTTTGCTAACCAGTGAYAGATCTGCTTCTGAAACCGMSSTGGATAATTKWSCGCAAACAAACGMAATAGCCGAGGTGACKGCRTTTGCTTGTTTTARATGTTCAATCGGTAARAATCGACAATCTGATCGAGGATAAGTAATTAACTTATGTTTTTCATAAAGGCTCTGACAAGTATCCAATACTTGYTTAGCGCTCATGGTATATCGTTTGGCCGCATCTATTTGTAGCGATGATAGATTATAGGGTAAAGGCGCTGGCTGTTGCTTTCGTTTTTGAAAGTAATTTAAAACAGTCGCGGGTTGATCTTTTATACGGGTTGCAACATTTTCAGCTAAGGGGCGAGACAATACTCGTCCTTCATCATCTTGATAGGGAAGKYRMWWKKCAMKSSRKRKCYMMYTSGSYWKMMAWKYKKCATTMWRAGCTTCATTSTKAGAMGTYSTTAGATGTGCCCAAACCTGATAATAAGCCTTACTRATAAAGTTCTCTATTTCWMAATCYCKTGTTACCACCAACCCTAACAACGGCGTTTGAACACGTCCCACCGATAGAACACCGTTGTAACCCGCTTTAGAACCTTGAATAGTACAAAGTCTTGTCATATTCAACCCATAAAGCCAATCCGCCCGTGAACGTGCTAAGGCCGATGTCGACAAGGGAATAAACTCTTGATTACTGCGTAAATTATTTAGCGCGCGTGTTACCGCCGGTAAGTTTAAGTCGTTGATTAAACAACGTTGTACGGTCTTCTTTTTTCGGGCAGACACTTTGAAATAGTTTATGACTTCATCCASWWSSWMKKKYCSWWYCCGATCMGGRTCGCCAACATGAACGATTTGGGTCGACYTTTTGACCAACTGCCTCAGCACCGTTAACTGCTTGCGGGTTTGTTTTTTAGGCACTAGTTTCCAAACATCTGGCGTGATCGGTAAGTGTTCAAGTCGCCACTTTTTATACGCATCATCGTAAGCATCTGGTTCAGCTTGTTCAAGCAAGTGCCCAATGCACCAACTCACAACATCGCCATTGGCTAAGTGAATACAGCCATCCTGCTTTTTGTGAGGTTTCGGTAGCGCCTCAGCAAGCGCACGACCAAGGCTAGGTTTTTCGGCGATGTAGAGAATCATTAGAGAGAATGGTTACCTGTTAGATTTAATCGCTTATAACTGTTTGAAATATATAGAAAGAATCTAATAAGAAGTGCTTTGGTTAGTGAACAGCAAACAATTTCCATATTCGATTAGTCCTGGAGCGAAAGTCAAAGTTAATAAAGTAATTGATTCTGTTGGAATGAGGAATTTTACTTGGGCAGAAGTTGAGATCATAGAGGTTTAAGATCACATGTTCAAAATAATTATACTAAGTCGTAAGAAGTGTTTGAGAAGGGAATTAGATTTTGGAAAATGGTCCGTTTATTGTTGAATGAGCCTTGTATGATTCTGTTGGAATGAGAAATTTTACTTGGGCAGAAGTTGAGATCATAGAGGTTTAAGATCACATGTTCAAAATAATTATACTAAGTCGTAAAAGTGTTTGAGAAGGGAATTAGATTTTGGAAAAAGGTCCGTTTATTGTTGAATGAGCCTTGTATGATTCTGTTGGAATGAGAAATTTTACTTGGGCGGAAGTTGAGATCATAGAGGTTTAAAATCACACGTTCAAAATAATTATACTAAGTCGTAAAAAGGTAAGAGAAGGGAATTAGATTTTGGAAAAGGATTCGTTTATTGTTAAATGAGCCTGACCCGTATTTTTCTGTAGTCAAATGTTGGTAATGTTTCATTGTGCAATTCCTTTGGTTTGGGTTTATTTCTAGCAAAATAATCATACCCTATTTTTTTGCTAGAGGAATTGCACTTATTGTATGAATTCAGGGATTGAATATGGCAATGAAAGACTTGGCCCCACAAAATATTTAGTATATTTGATGTGCAATTTGACGCGAAAAGATATATTATCTGGACACACAAATGTAGCCACATTGGATACACGATGCCTAAAAGCTCTGCATTGAGAATAAGAATTGAGCCTGTTTTGCATAGAGAATTCATAGACGCTTGCCAAAGTCAGGATCTCTCTGCATCGCAGGTATTACGTCACTATATGCGTTCTTATGTTGAAAAGTATCATTTGAGTCAGCAAGCAGAGCTATTCCAAGAAGATGAAAAGCATTCTAAAAGGCAATAAACCACTATTCATACAACCAGTGGTTTGGTAGTATCCCATACAGAAGTATTTGACAGCGTATTAAAGTAATAACATTAGCATTTGATCGGAGAAATTCTAAATGAAGCGGCTGCAAAATAAGAAACTTAAAGTGGTTAGCATGTTCTCTGGCTGCGGTGGAATGGATTTAGGTTTCTCGCAAGCTGGTTACGATATTGTATGGGCCAACGACTTTAACGAAGATGCTTGTGAAACGTACAGAAAAAATATTGGAGATATAATCCTAGGAGATGTCACTGAGCTTGATGTCCCTGATATTTCCGACCTCGATGTTTTAACCGCGGGGTTTCCTTGCCAACCTTTTTCTAATGCCGGTTCTCGTAAAGGTATTGAAGACCCTAGGGGACAATTATATAAGCAAACTTTCAAATTTATTGAAAAGCTCAAGCCAAAAGTAGTCGTTTTTGAAAATGTTCGTGGAATATTAAGCACAAAAGTCGTGACTGGAAATTTAATTGATGAAATCGTTGACACGCTAACGAACGAATATGGTTATCATGTTAAATATCGCTTACTAAATCTTAGTCATTTCGGTGTACCGCAAAAACGCATTCGCGTAATACTTATTGCTGTTAAGAACAAAAATTATTTGGACCACATTTTTCCTGAAGTAGTCGACAACAAAGACCTTAGTATAAGAGCCACTCTAAAAGGGATAACTAATAGACTTCCAAATCAAAAAGAGATAATGCGGTTGAACCCTCAAGCTATTCATTATGGTTCAATGATCCCCGAAGGTGGCTCCTGGAAAAGCTTAGATTACGATATACTGCCTGAACGGTGGAAGAAAATTCGAGACGATATGGTAAAATATCATTATCCAAATTTCTTTCGACGATACGCAAGGCACGAAATTCAAGGAACAATTACTGCGGCATTTAAACCAGAAAACGCCGGGGTGTGGCATCCAACAAAAGATAGGATTTATACAGTCCGTGAAATCGCTAGATTCCAAACATTTCCCGATGATTTTATTTTTGAAGGAAGAAATATCAAATCAAAGTATCAACAAATTGGAAATGCTGTGCCACCATTAATGGGTATGTTAGTGGCGGAGCAACTAAAACACTATTGTTATACAACTGAAATTGGCAAACTAAAGCGAAGTAAAGTAGAAAGTACGGAACTTAATGTCAACCAACCGATTTATAACCAAAAAATCGCCGTAAATATCCGTTAAGGGAATAACAAACTTTATTTATATCATATTCATTATTGAAGTCAGCTTACAAAGGGTTAATAAATCTTGATTCTTCAACTGGAAAATCAAGAAAAGAAAAAATAAGCGGACTACGCTACCTGATTGCTACAAGTAGATTACTTTATAAAACGAAATCGCAAACAATAAATTTGGCTGTTGGTTCTGATTATCGTCGTGATTTCGTGAATGCCGTAGGAGAGGTTGTAGCATTAAATACGGACGGGCTATATACGAAAGATTTTGCTAAAGAATTAGATACTAGTAATGACTATGGTGTTGGGAGTAATTTTCTTACAACCCGTCTGGCTAATAGTAGATTTCAGGATATCAAGTACCCCGGAAGGCCTGCAAATTTACTTTTTCTTGAAACGGAAAGCGTATCTATATTAAAAAATGTTAACCAAATACTTTCGGACTATTATGGAATAGATAATATTAAATCCGAATTATGTATTTGGCTGTTAAGAAATGAAAAGTTTGATATACAGCAATCAGCTGAAGGGGATGAACTCTTAGCGCTTTTCAAGTCAAAGCTATCTAGTAAATACACTTCTGAAGTTGTCGATGCCATCATTCCTAGTCCTGATGAGATTAAAGCGTTTACATCTAAAAACAAATTTTCTGAAGAATGTTTTAGTGATACTAAGCCTGAAATTGAAAATCTATTTGCTGTAGATGAGGAAGACAAAGCTTTAATTCCTGCAAGAGTCTTAGTTAATGATTTAGATGATGATGATGAAATTTATAAAATTGTTCAGCAGTTACTTTCCCGAGGGACAAAAGGCTTACTATTTTCAGGGCCTCCAGGCACCAGTAAAACTTGGTATGCATTAAAAGTAGCTTTAAAAATCATCAACGGGGATGAAAGTAAATTGGAAAGGGTCCAGTTTCACCCTTCATTTACATATGAGGATTTCATCGAAGGGTTAGTGTCTACCGCTTCTATTGGAGGCTCTAAGCCATTGTTTGAACCTAAAGATAAGTTGTTTTTAAATTTATGTACTTTGGCAAGAAAAGATTCAGATAACCTCTTTATATTAATAATTGATGAGTTTAGTAGAGGAGACCCAAGTAAAATCTTTGGTGAACTCCTGACATATATAGAACCTGATTATCGCGAAATTAAATTTAAGCTTCCCTATTCTGAAAAAGAGATATCAATCCCTCAAAATGTGGTTATATTTGCAACCATGAACCCATACGATAAGTCTGTAGTTGACTTAGATTCAGCAATGGAAAGACGATTTGATGTTATAGAGTTGCTTCCTAATGTCAATACTTTGAGAAAGTTATTAAGGGAATCTAAAGTTGAAAACGAATTACTAGGACATGTCATCGCTTTTTTCAATACAGCTAATCGACTTTCCCCTCATGGCTTTGGTCATACTTATTTTAAAGGATTGAAGGAAGAGGTTGATTTTATTTTATTGTGGAACCATAAGTTAAAATTTATTTTTGAGAAAATGTTTCGGTTCAAAGAGGATGCTTACAATGAACTGAAACAGTCGTATCTCGGTATTATAAGTGATGATAATAAAGATAAGATCTTATGAGGATTGAGCAAGGTGAGGAACGAAAAGAAATAAATATAGCAATATCGGAGATAATAAAGGACGGGGGTAAGTTAAATATCTATCCTAGCGTAAAAAACTACTTCAGTATCGATTACAAACCTAAGAAAGATACGCTTACATTGGTTGCGGGTGGATATATTGGTTTAATCCCAATTAATGATGATCTTGCAATTGAAATAAAACCAAAATTCTCTATTTCAAATCTAACTCGTATAGTTTCTATTGCGGAGGATGAGTTTAATACTTTAAGCTTTTTCACTAGGAAGTACCAAGAAAAAGGCGAGTCCAACACTATAATATTCGAATTTCTCACTGAATGTCTTGCAAACGAGTTAGAGATTTTAGATTCCGAAGGTATATTAAAAGAATACCTATTACGGACTGAAAACGCTCACAATATCAGAGGAAGAATTGATATAAATCAATCTATTAAGGCTCTATGGTCACATGGACACTTTAATAAAGCTACTACTCAGTACTACGATTTCTCACCAAACAATGCATTCAATCAGCTAATTAAATATACATTAAAGTTTTGTATTGATAAGTTGAACTCAACATCCTCATCTAAAGTTATTTTGCGAGAAAGACTCATAGATTTTTATACTTCGTTTGAAGCTATAGAACTTGATGAAAGTCGTGGTTTCATGGAGATAGTTACTAATGCTATTAAGGATAATAAGTTGTCTGTATTGAGGAGATATTATGTCAATATTTGTGAAGTGTGCCGATTAATAATAGATCGAATTGGGATCAGCTTTGATAGCGAGGGAATTGATCTGGAAACCAATTCATTTACTCTTGATATGGCAAATACTTTTGAAAAATATTTGTTAAACTCAATTCGTATTCATCGACAGAACTTCCCAACAAATACTTTAATTCTGGATGGTAACAAAGAAGGAAAGAAGAAATTTTATAATCAGCCTAGCCTTGCCAAGGGGAACGCAAAGCCAGACATTATAATTCGAATAGATGGCGAAACTAAAATCATTGCAGATGCCAAGTATAAGTCTCGTACCAAAGATACTGATCGATACCAAGTAATATCGCACGCTTTGAGTTATGGAGCAAACAAAGCAGTCCTTATACTACCTACTGATGAACAAAAACTAACCGAGCGGCTAATAAAGTTAGGAAGTGTTGGAGATAGTTTTAAAGTTGACGTATACGAATACTTCATTGATCTCTCTTCTAATGATTTAGAGAGTGAGGAGCTTAACCTAACTGATTCACTGGTAAGTCTGTTAGAGTAAAGGCAAAATTGTAGACCCCCAATAAGTCAAGGCAAAGCTAATCTCTAACCAAAATATTTTGGCTACTTCTCTCATTCTATTTTCACCCTTTACTGTTTGGTAAATCAAATAAGCCGGTTTATTGCAAAGTAATTGTAGACAGCCACCAAATAATATGGGGGTCTACCATTGAAATTAGTAGTTGCTAGACCGGTATTATACTACACTAAGAATTGACAAGAGTGTGGCTGTGGGGGTCCGTTATCGCAAGATTAAC
>NVVT01000037.1 GCA_002733465.1 Kangiella sp. | reverse complement strand
AACTCTATTATAACATTCCCGGATGAATTGGTCGATCATAAAAGGAATTTTATCTTTATATATCAATTAGTTAAGTTCTTTTTAAGTGCTGACTACTTACCATTATCAAACAGCAAAAAAGAAAGCCAAATTTGGGAAATAATGGTTCAAACTATTCGGTAATCATCTATTGAATCTATTCATATTTATTTTGCTTGCATCTCATTTGATTATTTCTTTATGAGATATTAAAGATGCAAATTGTTTGCTGAACAATTAAACTATTTTTTATCGTGATAATTTGTGACGGTAATTTATATCTCTTAATGCGATTTTAAATGTCGATATATTCAAATCCATTACATACGACTAATTTTCATTTGAACATTTTAACATTACTAATTATTGGATATAATGATTAAATTAGCGCACCCTGCAAATTTGGATTATAAAAAGTTATATGTTAGATAAAAACACCTCCTCAGCTATCGAATGGATAGTTAAACAAGGTTCTCTACCTGAGAAGGATTTAACGGAATGGAGTTGTCTGATTAGTCGAAGTGCGCATGCGACATCTTCAAACATTGTAGAATTTAACTTGAATGGTATTAGATTAACGGACAGCATAAATCCAATTTATGTGCTCGGTTACTTATCAGAAAACAGTCAGGAATCAAACAATAACAAATCACTAAAGGTCGCCCTAGTTTTAACTCAAAAACAAAAATCATTTATGGGAATTAAATTCAATTTATTACAACCTATCAGCCACGATCATGTCGATATGATGAGCATTTTGGGAGCAGAGCATTTAAATGATACAAAATCTGTTTCATTTCTTAAAAAAGCGCTTAAAGAAAATATCAAAGGTTGGTGTATGCTTTCTGCTCGTCGGCTAAGGTGTATCGAGCCTCTCCATAAAAGATTAATTAGCCCAAGTTATTCAAGGAAATCAGCTTACTTCAAACTACGCGATGGCGAAAATAACGGTTTAGAGATGAAAAATATAATACCTAAAAAGCTTCTTAAGAACATTAAGCGGTTTGAACGAAAAATTGAAAAGGAACATCTAAGTAGTTTACAATTGATTGCTTACTCATCTAAAGATGACGTCAATGCAGGGCTAAGCGAGTTTTTTAAACTTGAATCAAGTGGATGGAAAGGAAAAGCCGGATCAGCGATTCAATGCGACAGCCAATTAGAATCATTTTACAGAGATAGTTGGCGTTCTTTTGCTAATGAAGGCTTTGCTAAAATATTTGTATTAAATTCAGGCGATAGAGTGATAGCATCAGGGATCGCTTTTCAGACAAAAGATGAAGTCATTTTACATAAAATTGCGTTTGACGAAGAACTTTCAGAATATGGCCCTGGATCCATTTTAGTGAAACAAATCATGCAAAATGTGATTGATGAATGTTTAGTAAAAACTATTTGTTTTAATACTAACCCTCCTTGGTTACGTCGTTGGCATGCACAATGTTATGATTTAGTTGCGTTGCAAATATTTAACTCAAGTCTAAAAGGAAGTATTATTAAAAACCTATTTAAGCTTGTAGATACACTTCGTGCAATTAAACAAAATCTAAATAAAAAACTAAAACAAAAGCGACAAGCCAAGGAAAAGTAAATGAGTAAGCATGTAGTATCTTTATCAAGTGGATTTGTAGATAAGATCTCTCAGGCGATTAAGATGGATTTATCGCTCGAAAATGAACCGACACTTGATTTCAAGGTTATTTACGATGATGACCGAAGGATTTATAAAATTAAAGTCCAAGAGTCTAAATTGTTTTACGTCTTAAAGATTCGCGGTATTAGAGTCGTCAAACAACAAGATCATGATTTGTCGGATCTGCAAAAAGAATACGATTTACTTAAAAACGCTTGGATTTCAGCGCAAAATCTTACTCAAAAATACTCAATGTCTAAACCGATAAAGCTATGGTTAGAGCAAAAAGCGATGTTGCTTTCAGGATGTGAAGGCGAAAATCTGAACGACTATTTTAATCAAAATATCTTTAAATGGTCTTATTCAAGTTCAGACTTAAAAAAGAAAATTCATAATTGCGGTTTTTGGCTGGGTAACTATCACCTTTTAGCAACTACAACCGATGCTGTTGGCGAAGTGATTGAGACTAGAAAAAGTCATTTACAAAGAATGTTAAAAGTATTAGAACGCAAAAAGAACCACAAACTAAAAAGTAAAGATATCGAATCGATGGCTAGTTGTTTTAATCAATTAGTGGCTCAAGACGGAAGTAATACGGGTAACATCGGTCAAATTCATGGGAATTTCGCCTATAGAAACGTTCTGAGCAATGATTCATTGACTAATTTAGTTGATTTTGAGGATGCTAGAATTGATTACGTAGGTTATGACATTGGGCAGTTTATTGCAGAAATTATATTGAAATCTCAATTTCCTTGGATTAGAGGGTTGTCAAAATCACTCATTGGGGAATTTAATAGAGGCTAYGAAAAGCACTTAAAACTGCAAGCAAATTTAGTTGAAGTTTATATTGGCTATCATTTATTGGTTCATTTATATGAACACTGCTCAAGGAAACCACCCAGTTTCCCAAAATCACTCATTCATCAATACCGAATTAATTATTTAAGCAAACAAATTAAAAAATGGATTAAAAACACTTAGCGTTGTTTTGCAAACAATTTAATTTAGCGTATAGATCCGAATCCAATTGGCTTCACTTACAAAAACCAAGTGAATCGCAGGCATATATTTAAAAATAATTTTTCGCTAGATCGATACCAACGGTTGTTATTTATTTTAGTTTGTTAGAATTATTCATGGTTTGCTCTTTCACCTCGTCGTTAAGCTTCTGGTTAAAGCTTTTTCAAGAGTCATTATTATAATGGCAATTGAGGGAAGGCGAAAACCATTACAATACTTAATCATATTAGTTGAAATTAATTAAGTATTGTGTCCCCAGAATTACCGTGTCCCCAGAATTACCATTCCCAGAATTACCATTATCATATTTGCTACCGAAGAGAGCGTTGGAAAACACCCAGCGGTGACGAAATCTTAGGCGAACTTCCTGATAAGATAAAGGGTTATCACTTTGGAGCGACACTCCGTCAATTTATCTTATATCAATATTTTCATAATGCCGTCACCCAACCATTGTTGCTCAATCAATTACGAGAAATGGGGATCTCAATTTCAGGCGGTCAATTATCTAATTTGCTGACAAAAAAGAATACGGCCTTTCTGGACGAAAAGAACGCTCTCCTTGTGAAAGGTTTGAGTTATAGCGATTATATTCAGGTCGATGACACAGGAGCAAGACATCGAGGCAAGAACGGATTTTGTACCCAAATAGGTAATCAGAGTTTCACTTTTTTTAAGGGCAGTACAAATAAAAGTAAACATAATTTTCTAAGTATTTTACAAGGAAGTAATACTGGCTACCGTTTGAATCAAACCGCCTACGACTATTTAAAGCGACTAAAGAGTTTTTCAAACTGGGATTTGTTTAGCGTTGAATATCATAGCCAAGCGGAAGTGTTCTTCACCAGCGAGAATGAATGGTTAACTTACTTGCATTGCCAACCGTATAGCAAAGGCTCTTATAAAATACTCACCGAAGCTGCCATGATTGGTTATCTATCGCAAGATATCTTTCGGGAAAACCTGATGATCTTAAGTGATGAGGCGAAACAGTTTGATATCAATAATAATGCGGCTTGTTGGGTGCATGCTGAGCGTAAATTAACAAAGCTCACACCAGAAGGTAGCGAGCAAACTCGCTTTAAAGAAAGAAAGCTCAACCAATTTTGGCGACTGTATAAGAGCTTAAAAGCAGAAATGAAAAAAGGGGAAATCAGTCATCAACGAAAATACCAGTTTCGTGTTCGGTTTGATAATCTTTGCAAAGCGCTACCTAATTTTAAAAAACTGAATGCGGAACTTGCTCACATTCACTCGATGAAGTTGACATTATTAAGAGGACTAGAAAACAGAGTAATCCCCCTTCATAACAATCTCAGTGAATCCGATATTCGCGAGTTTGTAAAACGAAGAAAGATTAGCGGTTGTACCAAAAGCGAAGATGGTCAAGAAGCGGTAACGACCTATCTTTCTCTTAAGAAAACTTGTCAGCGGCATAATATTTCATTTATGGATTATCTGGATGATAGACTTCAACACTTGAATAAACTACCTTATCTCACCGAATACATAACAAACCCGCCTTAAAACCAAATTGCCCCCGCTTTTTGAGGAATTGCTTGAATTCAGGGTTCAGCAATTCACGGTGAAATTGAAAAGCCCAGCCTATCAGTCCTACAGCCACATCAAAAATAAAGCTTTCGCACTAAAAAAGGCTCAAAATATTATTTTCAATTAAATTGAACTTTTTGTGAATTCTAGGATCTGATCAAAATAGATACCCAACATTTTGGCAGGTTTATTTTTGAAATCCTTATTGAAACAAAAAAAACACTTGAATTTTACATCGCTTAGGCAAGCAATGGGATCGCACTTTGACGCGATCAACGATCCTCGAAAAAAGGGAAGTTGTGATTACAGCCAAAAAGATGTGCTTATGAGTGCCTTTGCATGCATGTATTTTCAAGAGCCTTCTTTACTTAAATTTCAACAACAGATGGAAGATCAGCAAGGCAATAATAATTGCCGTTCCTTATTTGGTATTGAAAACATACCTCAAAGCACTCAACTTCGGGACGTACTTGATAACATTCCAAGTGACGCTATTGCGCCCGTTTTTAAAGATTTTTTCAATCGTTTAAGACGCCATAAACATCTGGAAGAATACGCCATTTTGCCAAACATTTTAATGTGCAGTATTGATGGAACTCAATACTATAGTTCAAATAAAATAAGTTGCGAACACTGCTTGCATAAAGAACATAAGACGGGTGAAAAAACCTATAGCCATTCTGTTCTACAGGGAGCCATTATGCACCCTGATAAAAAACAAGTTATCCCTGTTATGCCAGAAGTTATTCAAAATACCGATGGTAGTAAGAAACAAGATTGTGAAACAAATGCGGCTAAACGCTTTATAGATAGACTAAGAGCAACGCATCCACGTCAGAAGTTTTTAATATCTGGTGACGGCTTAATGTCTAATCAACCCCTTATTGAAAAAGTTCTCGATAACAATATGCACTATATTTTCGTATGCAAACCTGGCAATCATCAATATCTTTTTGAGTGGTTAAATGATTTCCCTGAATTACCCAGCTTAGAAATAAAAGACAAAAAAGGCTACACCTTTCAATATCGTTGGAAAAATAAAGTACCCTTACATGGCCAAGCGAATGCTGTAGAGGTTAATTATTTTGAATGTAAAATGATTAATGAGAAAGGCAAAGTGATCTCAACCAACAGCTGGGTGACAGACATTAAAATAAACAAAAAGAACATTATTAAAATGGTTAAGGCTGGACGCTGCCGGTGGAAAATAGAAAATGAATGTTTCAATACTTTGAAAAATCAAGGCTATTGTATAGAGCACAATTATGGTCATGGAAAACAGTATTTAAATTACAATTTGTATTTGATCACCTTGCTAGCATTTTACTTTCATCAAATATTTGAATTGACAGATAAGGTTTATCAAGGCTGCCGCCAAAAATTTGGCTCTAAATGCCACTTATGGGAAAAGCTGAGAGGCGCCATCTACTTTTTTATTTTTAACTCGTGGGAAACGCTATTAACTTATTTAGTGCCTGACCGAAAATACATAACTTATTGAAATAAAACAACTATTTCGAATAATAGTGAGCGAAGATAAACAAAAAGGTACGCTAAAGTGTTATAAT
>NVVT01000036.1 GCA_002733465.1 Kangiella sp. | reverse complement strand
TCTATCCTTTTAACTTTTATTCAGGCTTTGATCGATACTTTGCAGGGGCTCCTGACAACATGTCCTTTCTCAGTAAAAAGAACTATGACAACTATTTAATAAGTCTTGCAGATTTCCCTCGATATAATAATGAACACATCAGCAATTTAAGAGAAGCAATCAAGAAAGGACATGTTGTCAGGAGCCCCTGCAAAGTATCGATCAAAGCCTGAATAAAAGTTAAAAGGATAGAGATGATCCAATTGACCATAGCTCCTTGCTTCTGCTTGACGTTCGTAAACAAATATCTGATAAGTTATCTGCTCTTCTTTAGTGAGTTGCTTAAACTTTATCGCTTTTAATCTTTTTAACAGCGTTAGATTATAAGCTTCTCTTCGCTCTCTTGACGTTTGACTGAATGAGGGTAACTTACCATTCATTCTGAAAGTATCGGGATCCTTACGAAAAAAAACTTGCTCCTGTTGAGCATTTTTCCAGTGCTCAGATAAAAGTAAATTTAATTTTTTAGATGAATCACTAAGCTCTGACGCCGTTAATGAAGAAGTAACAAGAAGCATCACTGTCAGCAAAAGCGAATGAATTAGGTTAACAAATATTTTAAGCATAATCGGACTCTTATCAGTCAATTGTTTATTAAGGGTATTGACAAGTTAAAAATTGTTATCAAACTATACTAGTTACTTTAGGTATTATCCAGTCACTACACTTTTCCAAGATGTAAAAGCGCTCTGTCTAAAACAGTGCAAGGTGTTTCTCCCAACTCAAGAAGYCWGATKGCTTCAAGYTTRAATTCWTTKGTAAAWRTYRMYTTRTTCGTCATAATTCACTCCATTTNTTAGTATTGTCTACTAATTAGTGCCTGACCGAAAATACATAACTTATTGAAATAAAACAACTATTTCGAATAATAGTGAGCGAAGATAAACAAAAAGGTACGCTAAAGTGTTATAATAGACCTCAAATAGGCACTATTGACTCAATCTTCGGTGGAAATATGCGTGAAATAACTCCCTCTCAGTTACAGCTCGGTGAACTTGCCATTGATCAGATTAAAATCAACCCTCGTTCAAGAGATGATATCCCACAACTGTTACGAGGCTTACAATATCTTTACACCGATGAAATGCTCCGGGCAGAAATTTTTGAAATATTAAAGGCATTAAGCCCGTCAAACATCAGCACATTGCACGGTCGACCCGGCATGAATTGGTGGAAGATTTTGATCATGGGAACGCTCAGGCTAAACCTTAATTGTGATTATGATCGCCTTCAAGAGCTGGTTAACGAACATAAAACTATTCGTCAAATGTTGGGGCATGGTTTCAGCGATGATGAAAAAAATTATAGTCTTCAAACGCTGAAAGACAATGTTCGATTATTCACACCTGAAATACTCGATGAAATTAATCAAGTCGTCGTTAACGCGGGCTTAAAACTCAAAAAAAAAGATCAAATAATGGCACGTTGCGATTCTTTTGTGGTTGAAACGCATGTCCATTATCCAACCGATATCAATTTATTATTTGATGCGATGCGAAAATTAATTCAGCTTACCGAGAGATATGCAACGCAACAAAATATGACCGGTTGGAGGCAGTATCAATATAATGTCCGTCAAATAAAACAAGCTTATCGGAAGTGCCAACAACTCAAACGTTCCTCTTCAAACAAAGAAGAAAAGAAAAAAGAAAGGCAACTATTGATCGAGAAAGCCCATCAATATTACATATCGTTATCAGAATGCTTTATTCAAAAAAGTCGTTTAACATTGTCTCATCAAATCGACAACGCACCTTTGAATATTTTAACGTTAAGACTTGAAATAGAGGGTTATATCGATCATTCCATTAGGCAGATTGAACAAATAAAGACGCGCGTTCTTCAACATCAAGCGATCCCTCATAATGAAAAAGTGTTCTCTATTTTTCAGCCTCATACAGAATGGATCAATAAGGGTAAGGCGGGTGTTCCGGTGGAACTTGGTTTGCGAGTTTGCATTGTTGAATCATCGGCCGGTTTTATTCTTAACCACCAAGTCATGGAAAAGAAAGTCGATAATCAAATTGCTGTTGAGTTAATCGAGGACACTCAATCAAAATTCAAAAGTATGAGTGGCTGTAGTTTTGATAAAGGATTTCATTCACCAGCAAACCAAGCCGAGCTGTCAGAATTACTCGATCATTTAGTGCTACCTAAGAAAGGTCGTCGCAATAAAAAAGAAACTGAGAGAGAAAAAGACCCAGCATTTAAAACCAGTAAACGAAAACATTCGGCGGTAGAGTCTGGGATCAATGCTTTAGAAATTCATGGACTCGATGTTTGCCCTGATCATGGCATCGCTGGATTCAAACGATATGTTGCACTAGCAGTTGTTGCAAGAAATATTCAAAAGTTAGGTTCAGAGTTGATAAAAAAAGAGTATGAGAAAATAAAACGTCAATCGAAGTACGCCTTTCTCTTAGCCGCCTAATACCAAAAACTATCATTTCCCAGGATTAGTGTGTTCAAAAATCGACAAAAGCGGTTCTTTCTTGAGTCTAAACAAAAACTTCTCCATTTATATTAAGAATATTTGAATGTTAATTTTTAAGGATTAACAAAAATGGAATTTTATTGCAATAACCGCTTTCTCGGTCTGGCACTACACTATGAAGCTTACCGTTAACAGCGTAAGATCATATTACTTTAGAAAATCAGGTTTGCACTCAGGTGCACTAACATAAAAAAATATGAAACTTACAGTAAAAGAATCACTTAATCACGCTTTACTTATTTCTATTTGCACACCRSAWTTTAAAGGTGAWGAMGCAACACAATCACTTGCAGAACTTGCTCGTTTAGTGACTACCTTAGGGTTTAAAGTGGTCGGCACCCAGTCGCAAAACCTGAGTTCRACCAATAAAGTGAATGTGCTCGGTTCAGGAAAATTGGCTGAAATAGCGCAACTCACAGGTAACAAAGGCTTGTTTGAAGAAGACCAGGACTTATCTGATGAAACGCCATTMTCTGAGATCCCGTCTGACAATCTYTCGTTTGAATGTGCCGATGTGGTGGTWTTTGACTGCGATTTAAGTCCMTCWCAGTTGCGTAATGTGGAGAGTCAATTAGGTATAGAGGTTTTTGACCGTACAGGGATTATTATTGAAATTTTTAGTCGTCATGCTCGTACCCGTACAGCACGCTTACAAGTTGAAATTGCTCGCCTTAATTATTTAGCGCCACGACTTCGTGAGTCATCAACGGGTGATAAAGAACGTCAAATGGGTAAAGGTGCTGGCGAAACGACGCTAGAGTTAAACCGCAGAAAAGTACGTGACCAATTAGCAGAACTCAGGCGTGAGTTGGTGAGTGTTCAAGATGAAATGAAGGGTCGACGTACACAACGTTCTGAACTTTTTTGCGTCGCTTTGGTTGGTTATACTAATGCAGGCAAGTCATCAATGATGCGAGCGATTACGGGTAGTGAAGTATTAGTGGAAAACAAACTTTTCGCGACACTTGATACCACTGTACGTGCATTACAGCCCATCACGCAACCTCGAATCTTAGTTTCAGATACGGTCGGTTTTATTAAAAAATTACCCCATGATTTGGTCGCCTCATTTCATTCAACATTGGCAGAAGCGCAAGATGCWTCAYTATTGTTATATGTMGTTGATGCCTCTGATCCTTCTTTTCGTTCCCAACTTGATGTTGTGCATGAGGTACTGGATGAGGTAGGCGTTGAAGGTATTAAAAAATTACTGGTACTKAATAAATCAGATCARCTTAATACWGAGCAACAGCAGGCATTAATGGAAGAGTTTCCTGATGCCATGATGACTTCAACCCGTAATCCTGCTGATATTAGTAAATTGCATCAATATATCGTTAGCATTTCTGAGYAYGAGATGATTGAAGATGAAATTATTATTCCCTATACAGCTAAAGGTATCATCGGTGAAATTCGATCGAGCATGAGCGTCATTAAGGAAGAATATGAATATGAGCATATTAAGCTCACAGTAAGGTCAAACACGATTGATTTAGAAAGATTAAGAAAAAAATATAAAGAGTACTTGTTAGTCGTCAACAATACCGAATCAGAAAAATTGCCAAAGTAAAGGAATAATAGCCATGCACGAAATCACCTGTCCCCATTGTAAGAAAGCTTTCAAGGTTGACGAAGCTGGGTATGAATCATAAGAGGTGAATCCCATTAATAATAAAGCGAAGCAAATGACTCACTTACACCTTGATTTAAAATAAAATGCCATATATTCTTAATGTAAGAACATACCTTACATATATGAATAACTCCAGAGGTGCATCATGGCGCGAACGATGACTGTTGATACAGGCGAAGATTTAAGAGGTTTTGTCGAAAGCTTGGTTGAGTCAGGTAATTATAAGACAAATAGTGAAGTCGTTCGTGATGGGCTTAGACTACTTCAGGAAAAACAAGCGGCATCAAAATTGGAAATATTACGTCAATTAATTGATGAAGGGGAAAGTAGTGGCAAACCTGCCGACTGGAATGTTGAAGATTTCTTAGCTCGAATGAAGAATTCATCAAAATAAAATGACTGAAAACAAATTTTTTAAGCTTCGCCCAAAAGCTGATCAGGATTTAGCCAATATTTATCATTACAGTGTTCAGGAATTTGGAGAGAAAAGAGCAGAGCTTTATATAAAAGATCTTGCTACTTCATTTAGAAAATTAGCCAAAAAGTCAGAGCTAGGAAAAGATTATAGCTTTGTTCGGCCAAACCTCTTGGCTTACCCTGTCGTTTCACATGTTGTTTTTTACAAAGTATCAGATTGGGGAATAACGATCCTAAGAGTACTTCATCGCTCTATGGATTATGGCAGACATTTGAAATAATAGTGCTTGCAATACTAAGGTATGAAGGTGCTTAAGGATCAAAACGGTCAGTGTAATTGATTGTGGTTTTTGAACGATTCTGACTTCCGATCACCCCCTCTTTGAGTCGGCTCAACTCGTCTTCCCGTTTCTTTTGCTACTTGTTTTTTAAATATTTTGCTACCTAGCACCCAAGCCCTGTTAACCGAACTTCTAATTTCTTCTAATGTATACTCTGTGAGTTCTTTTTCAAACAATGCAAGATAACGTTTTTGTCGGGTTTTGTCTGTTTTTGCAAGTCGTTCATAAACTTCATGAGGAGTAACTAAAGTAATTGGCGTTCCTAATGCGTTTCGTTTAAAGCTAGACCAAGGGTATTCTGCTGGCTGTTCTACCATACCAGCTCGAACAGGATTTAATTCGATATACCGACTAACCGTTAACAGATGTCGTTCACTGTCGATGATGGTTGATTTGTATCGACCTTCCCAAAGTGTTCCGGTTCTATCATATTTTTTATTGATATAACAGCTAGCATGGAAAATGCTGGCTTATAGTGTTATTTTAATCGTGTGCGTAACGGTTTTGCCATCATCAGATAAAGGTAATTCAATCACCAGAGTATTTTTAAATCCACGACCTTCCCAAGGCAAGGGGCCGGACACTCTGGAAATATACGCATTTGTACAAGTCATCTCATAAAATTTCATATCCAGGTCGGAATCTTCATGAGCTTCCGTGATTTCGCTACCAGACATACCGGTCCATTCTTCACCCACCAGTTCAACAAAATCAGTCCCAAATAAATCAATATGATATTCAAAAGGGTCGTAAGATATTGTGTTTTTGTTTATCTTGCCATGCCAACCGCGAAAATCAAAAAAATCAAAATTTGACCATGCAGGAAGTTTTCCATTGTTCCGTTTGGCATTCCATAAATTTATAACTCCTTCAAATCCGGGAAATTCTGTCGCAGGTGTATCC
>NVVT01000035.1 GCA_002733465.1 Kangiella sp. | reverse complement strand
TTGCTCGTGAGGCAAGTGAAATCCATATTCAATTTGTTAGGAATTAACGGGGCGATGATTTCTTTAGATAGACAATGAAAATTATTGTTATCCAAATACCGTTTAGCTAACCTTTTAGCCAAGTGACTCTCTGCTTCAATTAAAAAAATCAAACAACTTACAGCTTCAACCCTATGCACTGTGTCGGGAGCAATAATTACACCTGCACAGTTTAGTTCATTACTATCGACAGAAAAATAAGCAGTATTTTTGTTGGATTGAGAAGATAGATTAAATACAACCTGTAAAACATGATGACAATGTTCATTAACCTGCTCTAAAGCTCCTCTCATCACAATAAGACCAGGTTTATGTAAAAGTTTTATTAAGCTCATACTATAAATTCAAATATTTTATTAATTCGCAATGGTTTATCACAGGGACTTATTATAATTTCGTTTTAAAAGTAAATGCTCCTCGTATTTGTCCTACACTATATCCTCTGGCTTTATCATCGGGATAAAGTTCATCCAATTTACTTATCAGGTTTGGCGCTATAGTTTTACCGTGGCAAGCTAAGCAAATACCCCCGGTAGGTATTGCTTTCATATGCCGAAAATATTCCTGCCCATCTTCATTAACGACTTCATAAAACTCCATCCCCTTCGGATTAACACCTTCTTTTTGAAGCCTATTAAATTTCTCTAAAACATCTGTTTCCCATTTATCAGTAAACGTCTGCCGAAAGACACATTGCCTTTTAGATAGTTGTTTCCAACTCAACATTCCAAGGCATCAGATAAGCTAAATCTTCCGGTTGCTTGGGCAACTCTTCAAGTAACAACGTGAGGTAATTAAAAGGTGTAAGTCCATTGGCTTTGGCCGTTTCAATTAAGCTGTAAAGAATAGCACTGGCATTAGCACCACTAGCGGCATTGCAGAACATCCAATTTTTACGCCCAATAACAAACGGTTTTATTGCTCGCTCGGCACGATTATTATCAATATTAATGTCACCACTTTTGATATAACCGCTCAGTTTTTCCCATTGATTTAAACTGTATTGGATCGCTTTGCCAACCGCTGATTTTGGCAAGACTTGTTGAATGGATTTATCCAACCATTCTTTAAAATCGTTTAATAAAGGTAGTGATTTTTCTTGTCGGATAGTTTTCTTCTCATCTGCTGATAAACCTTTGATCTCTTTTTCAATTCGATAAAATTTGGCTATTTTGGTGATGGCTAAATTCGCTCGACCGCTTTTGTTTTTTTGCTCAGCCGTTTGCGCCTCTACAAATTTTCGTCTCGCATGTGCCATACAGCCAATTAGCTCAGCATCGACTTGTTCATATCCTGCGTAACCATCCGCTTGTAGATAACCATTAAAACCGTCTAAATAATCCACGGCACAACTGCCAGCGCGACTGGCTTGGTAATCATAAAGTACGATGTTTTTGATGACATTTATGCCATCATTTTCTGTAGGCGAGTCCGTGCCTGAGCAATACACCCACATGTAGCATTTATTTTTATCCTCGCGGATAACTTTGAGTGTGGTTTCATCTGCCTGAACCACCGGTTGTTTTAATAAATATTGATGTAACTGCTCAATAATCGGTTTAAACAAGGTGCTGGTTTTAATCATCCATTCACTCATCGTTTTTCGATTGAGTTCAATACCGTGTTGATTAAAGATCGATTCTTGCCGATAAAGTGGCAAGCTGTATTGATATTTACTGGTGATAATTTGGCTTAAAAGCGAGGGCGTTGCAATACTCTTTGGAATGGGGCTGCTTGGTACCGGGGCTATCTTAATGTTAACCTTGGTGTCAGTTTTCTCACAATGACGACAACTATATTGAGGTCTAATCGTTTCAATAACTTTCACTTGAGCAGGAATGAATTCAAGCTTCTCACTTTTCTTTTCGCCCATTTGATGTAAATCATTACCACAGCAATCACAGCTTTTTTCATTCTCAGGAATATCAATAATAACCGTTTCACGCGGCAAGTCTTTTGGTAATGGTTTGCGCTTTGGTTTGCTTTGAGTCTTGCTAGTGTTTTCTTTATCCTGGTTTTGCTCTGAGAGAGCTTCTTCATCAACTAATTGCTCGGCTTCGTTAAATAACTCGCCTTGGTCAAGGTTGACTTCAGAGCTTTTTCCAAACCGATTATGTTGCGCTAAGCGAAATTGCTCTAATAAATATTGATTTTGTTCTTGTAGACTTTTTATTTCTGATTCTTTTTCAACAAGCAATGCTTGAAGCGTATCGACTTGATTTGAGAGAGATTGAGTGGCTGTTTTCATGCGGTCAATTATACCAAATACTAACCATTGAAAGGGGCTAAAAAGCCACTTTCCGATCAGTGGTAGTAAGTTCCCGATCAACGGAATGCCTCATAAGATAGCGCTTGATGAGTCTTCATTTTGGTTAAATCAAGGCCAGACAACAACCAAGACCACTGAGTTTCAGATAAACTCATTGTTGATTCGTTAGACTTGCGAGGCCATTTGAATTTATCTTTTTCTAGGCGTTTATACCAAAGACAAAATCCTGTTTCATCCCAATAAAGCGCCTTAATTTTATCTCTCCCTCGATTGCAAAAAACAAATAGGGCTTTATCAAATGGCGATAGTTTCATTTCATCTTCAACGACGACCATTAAACCATTAATGGCTTTTCTAAAATCAACCACTTCTCGATGCAAATAGATATTGGTCAGTCCCGATAACTGGATCATGCGAGTGCCTTGATGAATTGAGCGAGCCAGACTGGTGAAATATTGATGGGTAAAATTAAACGGGTTTGTTGGTGTTGTAATTTTATTGACGTGATTGGCGTGGTGTTGCCTTGATGAGATTTGACTTTAATAAAACTGGTTTTTATAGGCTGAATATTTTTGGCAATTAAATCATTTTTACGTTTATAAAAATAACTTTGGCCAATGTTATGCTCTTTGCAAAAGGTGGCTACCGATAAGTCTCCATTTGCTTGTTGTTTGAATAATTCTCGCCATTCGTCTTGTGTTCGATTTTTCATTTCTGACACTCCTTTTATATTCGGAGTGTCAGTTTAGTGAGATTAAGTTTGTTAGCTAGGTGTCTATTGCCGGACGCTTACATTTATCAGGAGCATTATTGCTATTACGATACTTCAATGAAGTGCGTGCGACAGGCAATCCCTTTTGAGCCATCAAAGCCGATATTTTAGGTGCTTGAATTTTACACACCTCAACCGCTAAAAGAGGCCCGCCTTTTTTCATTGCTTGAGAAAGTTTTTGTTTAAGTTGTGAGCCATACAGTTTGGCTGTCTCTCTATTCTGACTAATTAATTTTTCTAGCTGATGTTCTTCCGCATAACCATTTAACGTTACAAAGCAAAAAAACATTGCGAATAGTTTTTTCATTCAGACTCTCCCGAATATATTGACCTTTTATTTCAAAGTAAGCTTATTTTTTCTGTTGAATCAACAAAGCTAAGTTCAAGTAAGTATAGCGAGTTACTAACTAATAGACTTGATATAAATCACCACACAACCTTTGTTGTCTATACTACAACGATTTTATATTTTGTGTTCCTAAATGTAATAATTGATACCAACGCTATATTACCCTCAATTAGACTAACCGCTATAGTCGCTTGTGAATTACCGTGAGCACTTTACAGTTGTTTTTCTCAAATAAATTATTCAAGTAAAATCCTCTACTTTTATCAATATTGCGCTAGAATTAGACTAGCGCCTTTTAAACTCCAATAATCTTTTAGATTATTAGAAACATTACATTAACTAATACGTCATTAGTGGCTAAATACCCTATACGACTAATAATAAAGAACTTTTATGAARTTACCGAGATTGTTTTTATTTTACTTTTTCACATTTAGTGTGCTTTTCCCGCCGATAGTATCAGCGGAAGAATTTGATGAATCAGAGAATATTATCGATATTTTTGGGTTTGTAGCTGTTTCCCAATCAAATACAAATGCTCAATCTAGTTGGCTTAATGGTGGTTTTGGGCGTTTTGACGGTGGCGCCTCATCCTTAAATAACTCGTCATTTACTCAGCTAGAAGTACAATTAGCTTTAGAATGGTCCATAAGTGATTCAGCGTTTATAGTTATTCATACAAGAGCCAATAATGAGAGTAGTCGTGAAAATAGCAATGAAAATCCCAACCATTCAACCCAATCTTTCGGATTAGTAGAAGGCTATATCGATTACTCAATTTATACTGATGAAACCAGTGACTATTCCCTTCAGCTGGGTCAAACGTTTTTGACCAGTTCTCAAGAGAATACCAATCCATTATGGCAGTCTCCCTATACTATCAACTTCTCTACATGGAACAGCTGGATAGCGCATGAATTTAGGCCTATTGGACTAAATTTCAATTACCAATTTGAAACATTTGAAGGTGATTCCATCTCTTTTGGCATAGGTGCCTTTATTGGCAACGATAGCCTTGGCAGCCAACTAGTCTGGGGTGGATGGCGAGTTAGTCATCGGTTAAGTGTTTCCAATGAAGTTCTTCCATTAGGCCCTTTATTTACTTTAGAGGACGGCGCACAGTTTTCTGATCAAAGAGATGATGGCAGTAAAACGTTTTCGAATGATTTAGACGATAGATTTGGCTTTCATGCATTAGTTAAATGGCAAGTCTCTGATTTATTTAATGTAAAACTTAGTTATGTGGATAATAATGGCGATCGAAAACTATGGAGAGGCGAATACGCCTGGGATACTTCCT
The DNA here is from genome assembly GCA_002733465.1 of Kangiella sp. GTDB lineage: Bacteria > Pseudomonadota > Gammaproteobacteria > Enterobacterales > Kangiellaceae. The sequence goes on along the minus strand of NVVT01000035.1, from coordinate 1,452 downwards.
TTGTAAATCTAGGCTCAAAATGGCAAATCAATCAAAACTGGGAAATACTAGGGGAATGGAGTTATGGTAAAACCGGAATGGGCGAGCTACCAATCAGCGTTGACGTGGATTTTGAAAACACCTATTTTATAGCGTCATGGCACCAAGCAAGCACCAGACTCTCTCTAAGAATTGAATCCTTTAGTCTTGCAGAAAAAGACTTTAGCCTGGCAGAAAATAATGATGAAAAAGGTCAGGCATGGACTGTCTCTTGGATCTACCAACAACAATCACCATGGCGTTTTGCTATGGAATATACTGCTTTAAAAACCGAAAATACGGCGCAATCTCAGTCTGGCTTTAATGCAAAGAACAACGACAAGTTATTCTCTCTCGAGATAAGACGAGAATTTAATTAAGTTAATACGATATTTTTCCTTTATAGCATCGCAAATAGGAATATACTCGTTTTAGATTAATATCAAGCTACATCTAAACTAGTTATTGTTTTCCTAAAAAGGACGTTATGGATTTTTTCCCTTGGTTGTTGCCATCGTTTATTGCATCTTCGATTTGCATATTTCTGTCGATCCGTATATGGCGACAACGACGCTTGCCTGCGACTAAAGCTACTTACTGGATTTTACTTACCGTATTTATTTGGGCTTTTTGTCAATTTTCTATCATATTGATAAATGACTTTTTCTGGATCGTCATTCTGGCGAAAATTCAATATATTGGCATTGTTTTCGCGCCTGTTGCTTGGTTTACTTTAACTATGATTATGTTAAACAAAAGTCACTTAGTTACACCTAAATTTATTATTGCTCTTTCTATTTTACCTGTAATAACACTGGCGCAACTATTACTGCAACGGCCACTGATGGTTCTCCTTCCTATCAATTCCAATTAGAAAATAACCTTGGCGCTGTGGTTTAGATATATCAAAACAGTCCTGTTTTTGCTAATGTTCCTGATTTGGAGCTTCCATATTCAGTATGAACAAAACCCCGCCTTCTATTTAAAAGCGCCCACACTTTTATACGTGTTCATTTTCATTGCCTTGCGTGCATTGCGTTTTGATATGAGATACATATTGCTTGCAGGTATTACAGCCGCCTCTGGATGGATGATATTGCTGGCATATGCTGTTCATTACGGAGACGGAATGGAGTCTATCACCCGAGATTACGTCCTCTACACCATGTCACACAAGATCCTCTTAGGCGCCGAGTTTGATAAAGTTATTAGCATATTAGCTGTTACATTTTTACTTGCATTGGTCATTTTCAGGGCTCGCCGTCTTTTGATAAACTCAGTGGCTCAGGCAACAGCGGCTGAAGATTTATCCCGGTTCTTTTCTCCCGAAATAGCCGAGCGAATTACCCAATCTGAGAGTTGGATCGAACCCGGTACAGGTCAGACCCGCGAAGCTGCGATCTTGCATTGTGACTTGCAAGGTTTCACCCGACT
>NVVT01000012.1 GCA_002733465.1 Kangiella sp. | reverse complement strand
TTGTGTTCGATTTTTCATTTCTGACACTCCTTTTATATTCGGAGTGTCAGTTTAGTGAGATTAAGTTTGTTAGCTAGGTGTCTATTGCCGGACGCTTACGTTTAAAACGCTCCTATTATTTAAAAACACTATCTACTACTTCTCAACTACCCCAAACGCTCTCACAGGAAACGTCCCCATTCCCTTCATTTTTACAGGAACCGCAAAAAACTTAAAATTATCATTCGGTAATTCAGATAAATTAGTCATATGTTCACAAATAGGAATTCCTGCTTTCAGTAATGTTGAATGGCAAGGTCTAGATTTTCCTGAAACATCATCAATGTTGTAACTGTCAATACCGACAAATGCCACACCTTCATCACGCAGATAAATCGCCACCTCTTCAGTAACAAAAGGGTGATTTTCAAAATATTGATCTACGCCCCAATGTTGTGACCAATTAGTTTCAAATAAGATCGCTTTTCCCTTCACCTTCAAATTTTCAACATGTTTGAGTTCAATTTTTTGGATATCATTGGGAAGCGTGACCTTAATTGCCTCCAAATTTGCTAATTTAGCTAAAGATATTTCAGACAAATCTTCCCCTTCTTCATAGCGATGAAAAGGCACATCGACATAAGTTCCGGTGTTGGAGCAAAGAGTAACAACGCCAATTTGAAACTGAGTGCCGTCCTCGTAGTGGCTTTTTGAAGCCTCTCGAGTTAAGTAATCACAAATTATCGGAGCTGGTAATCCTTTGTAGGTTACCATGCCATCTTCTACATTATGACTGACATCTATTAGTGTGTAATTGCCCTGTTCAAATCTTGACATATGGTCCCCTTCTTTTCTAAAACGGCTCTGAATAACGCTTCTTTATAACGGTATTTGTTGTTTTAACCACCATCATAAACGAAAATCACCTAATAAATTGATAAAAAGAGCCGTACGGATAAAATAGTCGATGTTAAAAATAGTAATGTTATCAATAGGTAGTACCGCCTTAATCCTTAATCAGCTATAATTTAATAATCGAGCAATAAAGCAAGTTAGTAACTAGGAACCTCATTGAAAAGCATCTTTGTCTATATTGGCATCGCTCTAATCAAATTACTCAGCCTATTACCTCTATCCGTCGCGCAAGGACTCGGAGGTTTCGTTGGTCGGCTAATGTGGTGGTTTAATACCTCCGGCACTAACGTCGCTAGAATCAATATTCGCCACTGCTATCCCGACAAAACTTCAAAAGAACTAGATCAATTAGCCAAAAGTAGCATGATTGCCTACGGTAAAACCATTGGTGAAATGGGACTGTCATGGAATTGGTCAATAGAAAAAGTCAAAAAGAAGATCACAAAAGTTGAAGGATTAGATTACTTAACGGATGCCTTAGAGTCAAAAAAAGGCATTTTGTTAATCGCTCCACATCATGGAAACTGGGAAATTCTTAATCACTTTTTTAGTCAGTACTTTTGCATGACAATTATGTACAAGCCCGCAARAMKWAWMKMWMWRKAYGMTWMMAYASYAAAWWSAWRRMMWMRWMTMWRARTYAWCSKWRSMMMYSCAMRYMSRYGMSRWKYWSSAMWGMKYKYTWAAAGCATTAAAAAAGGTGAGGTGGTTGCAATATTACCCGATCAAGAACCCACAGAAAATAGTGGAGTTTACGCACAGTTTTTTGGTCAATCTGCATTAACTGGAAAATTAGTTTGCCAAATTGCTAGCAAAACAACCGCTACGTTACTTTGCTGTTATGCTAAACGATTAGACGATGGTACTTACTGCGCGGTGATAAAACCTGCCAGCGAATCAATACGCGATAAAGATGAATTAGTTGCCGCCAACGCGCTTAATAAGGACGTTGAAATGTGTATCTCGGACTGTCCAGAACAATATCAATGGGTATACAAACGATTTACCTGGCAACCTGGCGGTCGAACACCTTTTTATCGTAAGAAATATAAAAGCTAGTTTTTCCATACTTACAAAATTAATTATTAAATTACCAAAGAGGAATAAAAATGTCATTAACTCCTGATTTACTCAATGAATTAGATCTATTAAATTTATTTGACTTAAGTTCAACTCAAGGTGGAATAAAAATTCATCAAGATGCTGGCGATAATAAAATAAACGCAGCGCAAAGATTATTTGATAAAGGAATCATTAGTCAAACTGATGGTGGTTATTTAACTGATAGAGGTGTTGAAACTGCGGAGCATGTTCAAATTTTGGTTAAGATGCTTCAATCAGAAAGTTAATGTAATGCAAATTCAGTTCCGATGTAAAATCGATAGATTTGAAATTTTTGACTAGGTTTAAAAAACAATCAAATCTCAATTAGTAGTTAATATTAACCTGATGTAAGAATCTCAAATCATTACATCAGGTTATTTTGTCAAATTTTAACAAAGGACTATTTTAAAAATTATACTTACCGCTTAGGTTACTGACACAAAGTAATCGCTCCTTGGGGCAATTCGCCGTAAAAAGTGGGTCCAATATTATATGGGAATGTCGCTTCGAGAGTTCCATTCACTTCTGTAACGGTTGTATGATAATGATAGCCATAATCACCATGTGAATGTCCATTATGATCATCTAAATACTCGCCACCAATCGCGGTTAAATCAGCATCATAATAATAATCTTCATAGTAAAAACCAGACGTAGTAACAAAATCATTGTTTGAGTTTGAAGTAACTGTCTCGCTGGTTGTGGGGCCAACAGCAACCATGGTTGTTCCTTGACTCAAATCATAATTATCCACTAACTGACAACTTCTAACACCAGCTACGCCACACCCAGAAGCAGAATTTACATCATCATAATCCCGAGCGACCCAAGCACTTTTTGCTAATACTCCCGAAGAAAAATAGGGTCCGTATATCGGAAATCCATCTGACGCATACCCATAAATTGGTGAATGCCCTGTGCCATTATCATTAAATAAATCCATCAAACATTCTGAAAACATATGATGATGATATTGACCGGATGTTTGCGCATGACCTAAACAAACATCCAAATCATATAGTTCAAACTTAGGTGCATTGTTGCTCCATGTTTGTTGATTATTGTAACTTGCGCCATCGCTCCAACTATAAACAGCGGTTCCGTTTAACATATATCCAATCATGCCCAACCCGCCGGATGAACAAACTTCAGTCGAAACTACAGGACTAATTGGTAGGCTCTTTACATTCGCTTGATCCGTTGGGCAAGCAGGTCCCGAAGGCCAATAACCTAAATCACAACCTTGGCCTCCGATCACATAGCCAATATCTTCACCAAAATCGATTACCTGTCCAACCGTGGCCGTTGTTTCACCATCACTATTACTAAAGTCGCTGGATGCATTAGGACGAGCATTAAGAGAGTCGATATTTGCTTGAGTCATTGTCATTTGATAATTGGGAATACCGCTTGCGCTTACTTCAATCATTTTTGTTCCAGCTATCGTTTTATCAGTAATCGATTGAACATTTACTTCGGTACCTATACCGGTTACATCGACAATATAGACTGATTTTTCGGAGGTTGTATTGACTTTCCATCGCGCAACAATCAATAGCACCGTGTCAGAACTACTATCAGCGGTACCATCATTTACTACTAAATTAAAAACATAATTTCCCTCGGTGTCCGTAGTAAAAATTGGTGAAGCTATCGTGCTATTAGATAGACTAGCAGTATTATTTGCCGGAGCGCTATCCAGAGTCCAAAGGTAAGTTAGGCTATCGCCATCAGCATCAGAACTGTTACTACCATCTAAAGTGATGCTGTTATCTGTATTGATATGAATATCATTCCCAGCATTCGCTACTGGCGCAATATTGACATTGCTAACGGTTATTGAAATTGTCGAAATATTAGAATCTTCATTGCCATCGTTTGCCTTAAAAGTAAAGCTATCACTACCAGAGAAATCAGACGTTGGCGTATAAGTAGCAATTGAATCGCTAATGCTCACCGAGCCATTTGTAGCACTAGAAACAACTGAATAGGTCAAATTGTCATCCTCGATATCTGTCGCTGTTAACTCAATATCAACTGATATATTTTCACTAGTTGAGCTACTATCGTCCACTGAAACTGGCGCATCGTTAATCGCATTAACGGTTATTGTTATGGTCGTTGTTTCAGAATAACTCGAGCCATCATAGGCTAAAAATGTAAAACTTGCGATACCATTAAAATCAGTATCGGGGGTGAATTCTGCGTTAGATCCCGAAAGAAAAACACCACCATTAACCGCACCGTTATCAGAGGCTATTGAATAGGTGAGACTATCATTTTCTACATCTGATGCGGTTAGCGTAATGTTGATCACTTGATCTTCATCTGTGGTGACACTTTGCTCATCCGCTACAGGCGCATCATTAACCGAATTAATCGTGAGGCTTACCGTGGCAGTATTGGAGTCGCTTTCACCGTCATTAGCAATAAAGGTAAAACTATCACTACCGTTGTAATCCGTTTCTGGTGTGTAGGTTGCTGTTGAACCGCTAATGCTGACACTACCATTTGAGGGACTTGTAACAATGCTATAGGTGAATGTTTCACTATCGGTGTCTGTTGCTGTCAGCACGATTTCTACGGACGAATCTTCATCAGTTGTAGCATCACTATCTGCTGTAACAGGTGCGTCATTTTCTGAGATAACGGTAATCGAAATGGTCGCTATATTCGAATTACTAAAGCCATCATTTGCTAAAAAAGTAAAACTGTCTACGCCATCATAGTTATTAGAAGGGTAATAGGTAGCCGTGTTTTCATTAATAACAACTTCGCCGTTTTCAGGAGGGCTAACAATACTAAAAGTTAAGTCATCATCTTCGCTATCGCTTCCTTGTAATATTATGTTGGTGTTTGTATCTTCGATGATAGAAACTTCGCTACCTGAAACAACAGGCGCGTCATTAACCTCATTAATGGCAATAGAGACTACTGCTATATTTGAATCACTGGTGCCATCGTTTACACGAAAAGTAAATGCATCACTACCATTGTAATTAGTAGATGGTGTATAAAAAACGGTCCCATCGCTTAACTCTGCACTGCCATTTTCTGGTTGTGAGACTATAGAAAAAGTTAAACCATCACCCTCATTATCACTAGCAACAAGTCCTATTTGAGCGATACCATCTTCATCAATAGTGACTTCACTATCGCTTGCTTCGGGAGCTAGATTAACGGTTTCGCTGATAGTAATAGATATCGTTGCTAAGTTAGAATCTGAATTATCATCGTTAGCAATAAAAGTAAAACTGTCCTCTCCAATAAATGATTCATTGGGTATATAACTGGCTGTTGAACCAGTTAATGCAATAGTTCCATTGCTTGGCTCATCAACAATAAAATAACTTAGCTCATCAAACTCTGAATCAGTAGCGGTAAGACTAATGGTGGTTGATGTATCTTGAGTCACGCTGACGCTATAATCTTCAGCAACCGGTGCGTCATTTTGCTCATCAATATTGAGCGTGATAGTGCCATGATTTGAATCATCGTTTCCATCGTTGGATTTGAAAGTAAAACTATCTGAGCCACTAAAATTATTGTGGGGAGTAAATGTTGCGTTTGATCCTTCGATTACAACCGTGCCATTTAATGGTGGGGTGACGACTGAATAATTCAACGGGGGTTTATTCAGATTGTTCAGATTGCTAAAATTATTTGATTTACCAAAGAGTGTCATTTTTGCGATACTGGTCGAAAGATCAATTACAGAATCACTATCTTCATCAACTGCCACCGTACTACTATTAACAACCGGAGGCGTATTAACTGTTAATCCTGTTAACACAGTAATTGTCGCAATATTGGAATCCAACTCGCCATCATTAGTAGTGAAAGTGAAATTATCTAATCCGGTATATCCACTAGACGGCGAATAAGTCGCGATATCACCATCAACGATTACCGTGCCATTGGTTGGCTGACTGATAATCGTATAACTCAAAGGTTGTGACTCTTTATCATTCGCTCTAAAAGTAATATCCACCGAAGTATCTACCACCATGCTGAGGTTATAATCGTGAGCGGTTGGTTTATCGTTAATAGGGTTAATGGTTAATGAAACCGTCGCAATTTCTGAATCTTGAAAACCATCGTTGACCTTAAAAGTAAAACTATCCGAACCATTAAGATTAGCGCTTGGAATAAAATCTATGCGCTTACCTTTTAAAATCAAACGTCCCTTACTAGGCGCGCTAACTATCGTGTAAGTTAAGCTATCACCATCGGCATCAGAAGCACTTAGCAAAATAGAGTTAGGCGTATCTTCATCGGTTGTTAAGCTATTAGCATTTGCCACTGGCGCTTGATTATTGGAAGTAATTGAATTGACAATCAGGGAGTCTATTTCACTATTTACAAAACCATCATTAACCACTAATTCGATTGTATAATCGCCATCAACATCGGTTGTAAATCTCGGTTTATCAGTATCGGCTAAATTTAGGCTAGCCGTGCTTCCTGCAGGTTGACTGGTGAGAGTCCAACTATAAGTTAAATTATCACCATCGGGATCGCTACTTTGTTGACCATTCATTTTAACTACAATGCCGGTATTCACACTTTGCGCAGGACCTGCTTTAGCAATTGGTGCATTGTTAGAACGCACTGCAGTAATTGTCACACTGTCCGAAGGACTATTAGAACTACCATCATTAACCACTAGACTAACGACATAATCGCCTTCTACATCGGCAACAAAGTTAGTGTTGATTGATGCAGTGTTATTTAAGGTTGCTACACTACTGGTCGGTACGCTTTCTAAATTCCATTCATAGGTTAACGAGTCACCATCTGCATCTGAACTTGCCGATCCACTTAACTCAACAGTTTGATCGAGCGAAACAGACTGATCTTCACCGGCATTAGCGATTGGCGCTACATTAGGTGTTGGAGTATTGTCTTCCTCGTCTGTATCACTTCCACCACCACAGGCCACCATAAAACAAAGTGTTAACGCATAAGCAAACTGTTTTAACTTGGGGGATATTGAATACCAATAATTAAACTTTAAAATATTGACAAGAATTTGTTTACTGTAATGCATGATTCTACTCCACAATTTTGATGACCATCGGATTTCACCTATTGTCTAAAACAAGGTGATAAAAGAAACATTAGTTATCAAATGTGCAATAAATAAGGAAGATCGTGTTTATTTCAACAATTTAAATTCATATTGTTTACTTTATTGCTCCATGTTGTTTGCGATTTAATGTTGTCCAATAAAGACTCAACAAAGCGCATTAAGAGGTAGCGACATGTTTTATTCAACCAAACAATTATCTTCAAAATTTACTCCGTTCCAATCGATTTCATTTCGAATTACACCGATAGCATCAATCATTTCTTTACTAATTTTTACGGGTTGTAGTTCTGAGCAATCAACCGATGTTGATAACCTAGATAACAACAACGTGTTGGTCACAACGCCACAAGAAACCACCACTGTGCTTGACGGTTCCATTGTCGATTCTCAAGCACTGATTAACCTAGGGGATTTAATCTACAACGATACAAACCTTTCAAATCCTGTTGGTCAGTCATGCGCAACATGTCATGCACTAACTTCAGGATTCGATGATGCTGATTCATCAAACCCAACATCAATTGGAGCTGATGGAATTAGCTTTGGTACTCGAAATAGCCCCACAGCCAGTTATGCAGCACATATTCCTGCACCAGAAAACGTAGGTCCTGGTGGTGGACAATTAGTCGGTGGTTTGTTTATGGATGGCCGAGCTGTTTCTTTAGAAGACCAGGCAAGAGGGCCTTTTCTAAATCTAATTGAAATGGGAAATGAAACCGAACAGGATGTGATCAATAAAATTATTCAAAGTAGTTATGCCGATGATTTTGAATCATTGTTTGGCGCTGGAATATTACAAGATGCGACAGCCTCTTATAACTACGTTGTAGATGCCATTGCTGCATTTGAACGAACAGATATATTTTCACCGTTCTCTTCCAAGTTTGATCGTGTTCAAGCAGGAACAGATACTTTCACCAATGCAGAGCAACGTGGTCAAAATTTATTTAGAGGCAAAGGCGATTGCGAGAGATGTCATCAAGACGATGCCGACGTGGTTGTATTTTCAGATTTTGAATATGAAAATATTGGTGTTCCTAGCAACTCATTTTTACCGGCTGTGATGGCTGATGCTACTTTTATAGACTTGGGTTTAGGAGCAGAAACTTTAGACAATCAAAATAATGGTCAATTTAGAACACCAACATTAAGAAACATCGCGATTACTGCGCCTTATATGCACAATGGTGTTTTCAATACGCTTGAAGAGGTTGTTGATTTTTACAATACTCGCGATACAACCTTTGCCGATGCGCCGGAGGTAAATGAGAATGTTGACCAAGGTGGAAGAATTGGTGAATTGAATTTAACCGCAAATGAAATATCTGATCTGATAGCATTTATGAACAGCTTGACGGATGAGTGAATTATTTCACTACATCCTATTTAATTAAATTTGTTGAAAATTCTGTTAATGAAAGTGTAAGTCAAAAAAGTTTTTAACTAAATTGGCTCGATGCATTTGAGTTTTTTTGCCACGCAAACTATGTTTTTTTCCGGGATAATCCATACTGCTAAAAGGTATATTATTATCCTGTAAAATTTTATATAACTTAGTGCTATTTTTAAACAACACATTATCATCAGCCATGCCATGATAAATCAACAGGTCGCCTTTTAGTTTAGTTGCGTAAGGAAATACCGATGAATCCTCATATGCTTTTTTGTTTAATTCAGGAGTTCCCATGTAACGTTCAGTATAATGAGTATCATATAAAGACCAATCGGTGACAGGTGCACCGGCTACTCCCGCTTTAAAATAATCTCCCGCATTAAACATTGCCATTAAAGTCAAATATCCACCATAACTATGTCCGTGAACACCTATTTTATCTTTATCAACCCATGAAAATGAATGCAAAAATTTCACACCGCTAATTTGATCGTCTATCTCTATACTTCCCATTGCTCTGTACAAAGTATCTTCAAACTTTTTACCTCGATAATTTGAACCTCTATTATCCATAGTAAATACTACATAGCCTTGTTGAGCCATATATTGTAGAAAATAGTTGCCCCAACGATTGGTGACCATTTGCGCATGCGGACCACCATAAAGGTAAACCATGGTTGGATATTTTTTAGCGGGATTAAAATTAGCAGGTTTATATAATCGATAATAGAAACGATTTTTATCAGATGTTACAAACGAGCCAAACTCCGGCTCAATTAAATCCTTTTTATAATCTGCGAGTGGGTGGTCTTGGTCAATTCTGTTTTCCGACAACCATGCAATTCGTCGACCTTTGCTATCATGCAGGCTAACTTGAGGTGGAGTTGTTACCGAAGAAAAATAGTCCACATAACTTTGTCCATCTTTAGAAAAACGAATAGAGTGCATTCCATCACGATGACTTATTTTGTCTATTTTTTTTGTTTTTATTGAAACGGAATAAAGGTGGGATTCCAATGGTGTGTTTTTTCTACCCGTAAAATAAATAACGCCTAACTTTTCATCAATATATTTAATACTACCCACCACCCAATCTCCGGATGTTATTTGGCTAATAAGTTGTCCATTATTGCGATAAAGGTATAAGTGATTAAATCCATCTTTTTCTGATGCCCAAACAAAGTTACCATTTTCAAGATAACGAAGATCTTTATTTAAGTTAATCCAGGTATCACTTTTTTTCGTCACAAGCGTACTGATTTTTTGAGACTTCCAATTAAATGTTTTTAGTTCAAGACTCTTTTGATCTCTACTTTGCGATTGATAAGATAGTAGAGAGTTATCTTTAGTCCACTTAACACGTGGTAAATAGTTGTCTTTTACTTCGCCTAAATCAACCCATTTCACTCGCAGGTTATTTAACGATATTACACCTAGCTCTATTTTAACATTGGCTTTACCGGCAAAAGGGTATCGCTGTTTAACCAGTTTAATATCATCCGCGTAAATCTCCGCACGAGTTACCATTTCAACCGGACTTTCATCTATCCGAGTAAAGGCAATCTTAGATTCGTCATGTGACCACCAATAACCAGTCATCCGGCCCATTTCTTCTTGAGCAACAAATTCTGCCATACCATTTTTAATGGTACCTTTACCATCATGAGTTAGCTGAACTTCTTTACCCGTTTTTATATTTTTGATAAATAGGTTTTGCTCCCGAATAAAGGAGATACTGTTTGCTTTAGGCGAAAAACGAATATCAGTTTCAAACAAAGGTGTATTGACTAATTTGCGCGCTTTCTTATCACCAATTTTGTAATAATAAACGTCACCTGCTAGAGGAAATAATAACGCTTTACCATCTTTAGACCATTCATAAGAGACTATTCCCGAGCCACTTAAACGCATTCGTTCTCTTCTCGCTTTTTCTTCATCGGATAAATCTTCTTTACCGGAATGTAAATCATCGGAATCAAACAAGAGACGAGATACGCCTTCTTTAATATCGAACTCCCATAAATCTAATCTTTCATAATCACTGTCTTTACCTTTAAGATAAGTCACTCTCGAACCATCGGGAGAAATTTTCAAACCTCGTACCGATGAACCACTAAGTGAAGGTGATGAGTAAATACTCTCAATAGTTAAATTTTTAGCGTTCAAGTGGTTACAGCTTAATATAATACAAAAAGCGAAAAAAAACACAGATAAGCTATTTCTTATTAGCATGGGAACTACGACCTATTATGATTCAAGAATGAATAAGTCGATTTTAACCTAAAGTACTAAAGATTGAAAAGATCCATTTACATCGGAAATGAACTAAATTGGTAAGTCAGAAACTTTTTTTTATTCGGTTGCACTATCATACTTGCCAAAACTTGCTTATTTTTGTAAGTCCAAATCATATGATCGTGTGAGTTAAGAGAAATCATCACTTGATTCACACCGTCATTAAAATATTTATTTGGCAAATGTACGTCGAGGCCATATATTCTTTGTATTTTTTTAGAATTGATATAGAGGTGTGCATGCCCATTTAGAATATTGTTTGCTATTTCAACATCAATATTTTTTTCGTCAGGAGACCCAATATTAAAATCTTGCAAATTCAAGTGAAGGTTAAATCCATCTTTTTTATCTTTACTCAAGACTAACTCAAATTTTGGATGCTCAAAGCCAGCTGGAATTTCTATTGGCATATGACTGTGATCCATTCCTGCCATTTTATCGATTACTTGATCTTTCGGGATAACGCTATTAGAATTTTCAAATCCATCAGAATTGAAATCGTCAGTATTAGAATCATCAGTATTAAGATATGAGGTCGACAAATAAATACCAACAAACAATGATCCAAACCAAAGAATACTCATGAAGGTAATATTTTTTACGGACAAATTAATTACTGACATGTAGTAATCGCTCCACTGGGTAAATTACCGTAAAACGTAGGGCCAATGTTATAGGGGAACGACGCTTCTAGCGTTCCAGAATTATCGATTACGGTCATATGATAGTGGTAACCAAAATTGTCATGCTCGTGCCCATTATGTTTATCCAAATATTCATTTCCTAACGCAGTTAAATCTGCGTCAAAATAATAATCTTCAAAGTAATGACCTGATGTTGTAATAAAAGTATTGCTGGATAAGGAGCTAACTGATTCACTAGTAGTTGGGCCGTTAGAGACACTCACCACACCCGCACTCAAATCATAGGGGTCGATTAATTGACAAGTTCGCTCTCCTGCAACACCGCAACCGGATTCCGAATTAACATCATCATAGTCTCGCGTTACCCATGAACTTTTCGCTAGTACTCCATCCGCATGATACGGCCCATAAATGGGATATCCATCGGCAGAATATCCGTAAATAGGCGAATGCGCATCGCCAGTATCTGAAAATAAATCCTGTAAACAACTAGAGAACATATGGTGATGATAATCGCCGGCTTGTTGCGCGTGACCTAAACACATATCTACATCATAAAACTCAAAAATAGGTGCAATATTACTCCAGACTCTTTGATTGTTATAGCTTTGACCGTCTTCCCAATTATAAACTGCCGTTCCATTTAACATAAATCCCATTGTATCCAATCCGGTATCGCATTCTTCCGTTGCAGGAATTGGTTTTACCGGTAAATTTTCAATCTTGGATTGGTCACTGGGGCATGCAGGTCCGGGAGGCCAATAACCTAAATCGCATCCAGGAGGCGTATCAAAACCAATGTCTTCGCCATAATCAATCACATCGCCAACAATAGCAGAAGTAACACCTCCATTAAAATCTGAAGATGCTCGGGGTCTCGCATTTAGCACGTCAATATCAGCTTGTGTCATTGTTAGCTGATAGTTCGGAATACCCGTTGTTTGAACTTCAAGCATTGCTTCTCCGCTAACTGTTGTTAAGGAAACCGACTGAACATTCACTAATGTACCAGTACCGCCATCGACTATGAAAGTTGAGCGTTCGCTATTATTGATGAGCCAATTTGCAGTGGTTAAATTGATGAGATCCACATTACTATTTTCAGTACCATCATTAACTATCAATGAGAAAACATATTGACCGGCGACATCCGCAGTAAAACTAGGTGAGACGTTAGTTGAATCTGACATGCTAGCGGTACTTCCAGCCGGTGCGGTATCAATGGTCCAGCTATAGGTCAAACTATCACCTTCATTATCCGAGCTAGCACTGGCATCAAGATTAACTAAAGTATCTTTACTTATTTGAATATCGATACCTGCATTAGCCGTTGGCGCTGAATTAACCGTAGTGACAGTAATAACTACCTGGTCAGCAGGACTGTTGGTTTGGCCGTCATTGACGACTAAAGACAAAGAATATTCTCCGCCAACATCCGCTGTAAAACTCGGCATGTCTGAACTAGCATCATCAAGATTAGCTGAACTTGAAGCTGGTTGACTATCAAAACTCCAACTATAAGTGATTGAATCACCATCCGCATCGGAACTTGCCGATCCATCTAAATTAACTAAATCACCGCTATTTACACTTTGATCAATACCTGCATTAGCAACTGGCGCCGTATTTGACTGAGATGTGCTCGCAGTAATGCTTAGTTGATCGACCTCACTATCAAATTCACCGTCATTAACCACAAGAGACAGTACATATTCTCCGTCTAAATCAGCAATAAAAGTTGAATTTAACGAACTTGCACCGCTAAGAGTGGCATTGCTGTTAGTTGGAATCGAAGCAAAACTCCACAAATAAGTCAGGCTGTCATTTTCAGGATCTGAACTAGCCGTTCCGCTCAAGGTAACCAAATTAGTTGTTTCTACATTTTGATCGCTTCCTGCGTTAGCAGTTGGAGCAGTATTAGTTTGAGTTGCGGTAATAGCAACTGTATCCGCGCTACTCGGTATGGTTCCATCATTCACAATCAATGACAATACGTAATCACCCGCTAAATCGGGCGTAAAAGTTGGAGAGACTGAAGCTGAATTTGACAATGCAATAGCGCTGTTACTAGGCATGCTATTAATTGACCAAGTATAGGTGAGGCTATCACCATCAGAATCAGAACTTCCGCTAGCATCTAACGTAACCAATTCATTAGTCTGAACCGATTGATCACTTCCCGCGGATGAAACAGGTGCGGTATTAACCGTCGAGCCACCACTACCATCGGTTTCTGACTCCGTACTTCCACCACAACCAGATAATAAGTAAATTATTAATATGACATTGGCTAAAGCTATAAAAATATTAATGTGAGAAACACTTAATTTCTTGTGCTTAATACAGATATTCATACTATGACTCTCTCTAAAACGTGAACAAAATGACCATTCGTTAAATATAGTTCGGAAATGTGCAAAAAATAAGGAAATTAATACGTAGTGTGGATAAGTCTTTTCTACTACCATCATTCAGATTCTATTTGAAACAACGGTGGGCAATGAATCCTGCCCACCCTACAAAATTTTATATCAAAAAGTATTGATTAACGGTGGTGTCTTTTTCTACCTTTAGGTTTATGCGCCGTCATATATTTATGCAAGATAGCTAGTTGCTCATCACTTAAAATTGTCGCTAGTTCCTGTTTTTGTTGCTTCATTATTGCGATGTGTTCTGCTTTTTTAAGTTTATGTTTCTGTTGTTTTTCTACTCTTTTTTGATCGTGTTTCTTCATATGCTTAGTCATCATTGCCTGCAACATCTCTTTCTGCGCGGGATCAATTCCAAGCGTATTAGCTAATTCATCAAAATTAATATTAGGATGCGCTACCGCTTTTTCATCTTTATTCAAACTTTCTAATTTACCCATTGCCATAAGATTAGATGATAATCCCATGAAGCAGAATGTTAACAAAATCATGAATGCCTTAAACATTGTATTCTCCTTGAACTCGACATATACCGCATAAAGCGGATACGCCAAAGTTGTTAATTTAGCTGGTTGATCAATAAATATAGTTCGCACTATCAAACAAGCGTTTATGACAGCGTCGTTATTATTGAATAAGAAATTGTAAGAAGTATGAAAACATTATGGAAGTTGCAGTGAAATATTGAATAGATTTTAATTCAAACGTTCATATTGTTTACACAATGTTTTTGTAGTATTTCTAGATATTAAACCTAGATTAAACCAGTCAAACAATCCGAAGAGAGGAAATGCAATGAATTACCAATCTTTAATTAAAAATAGCCAAGAACTAGAGGCAAAAAGAAAAGTAGATCTAAATCGTACAAAGCAAGAACTTTTACTTAAGCAGTATGATGGGAAGCCTCTATCAAACAATAATTTGCAAACCATATTCAATCAAATGAAAATACCGAACATTTCGCCATCTCTAGAATTAAGAAGCATTTTTGAAAGCATCGGATTATTTTGCAGTAAAACGATAACGTTAGCTTAGGCTGGGACTGGGTTTGGAATTAGGATTGGGAAGCCTAGACTAAATTAATCAAATTTATAACCTAAACCATAAACCGAATGGATTGGATTTGGATCCATACCAATTTTAGTTAGCTTTTTTCGTAATTTCTTTATGTGACTATCAATGGTACGGTCATTAACAATATGTTGATGATCGTAAATAGAATCCATTAACTGCTCTCTCGAAAAAATACTGCCAGGGTGGTCAACCATTTTTTTCAACAAATTAAATTCAACTTTAGTTAATTCGGAAGTTAGTTCATTAAATTTCACTTTAATTTTATCACTAAATAATTGCAAAACGTTTTCTTCAGCTTCTTCGCTTTGTGAATCATTGTCAATTACCAAGCTGGATTTAGTCAAAGCTGAACGCCTAAGCACCGCTTTAACTCTGGCAACGACTTCCCTCGGGCTATATGGCTTACAGATATAATCATCCGCGCCAATTTCTAAACCTATTAATCGGTCAATCTCTTCAACTCTGGCGGTCGCCATAATAATAGGCACGTTTGAGTTCTGCCTTACTGATTTACAGATTTCGATCCCATCTTTACCCGGCAACATCAAATCCAATATAATTAAATCTGTCGGGTTTTTAAGTAACCAATTTTCAACCTCGTCGCCTCTATATACAATGGATATTTCAAAATTTGATTTTTCTAAAAAATCTTTAAGAAGACCAGCTAACTTCTCTTCATCTTCAACAATCAATATCTTATTGTTTAACATAGACTTTTCCGTTTATTTGCCATTATTAACAGGCAAGCAAATTGTAAACTGTACGCCACCCAGATTGGAATGTTGGGCGCTAATTGATCCATGATGAGCTTCTACAATATTTTTACAAATAGACAATCCCAATCCTGAGCCACCACTATTTCGATTCCGCGATCCTTCCACACGATACAAACGTTCAAACAATTTTTCTAATTGTTGATCCGTTACAGCGGGTTCAGAATCTTTCCATTCAATAATAATCTGTTGATCTGAAATTTTAAAAGCAATCTCAATTTTTCCACCTTTATCTGAATAAACTAAACTGTTATTTAATAAATTAGCAAACAATTGGATTAATCGATCTGCATCTGCAAAAACTCGACTATTTTTTACAACACTTGCATTCATTAGTTTAGTCGAAAAATGGCTTTGATTGATTAAAGGTTGTTCCTTACTGATAACATCTTCAATTAAAGAAGATATTTCAACCTCTTTAAATTGATAAGCTAGTGCTCCACTATCTGATAGAGACAATTCGTGTAAATCATTAATTAATCGAGTCAACCTTAATATTTCTTGATGCAATGATTCGACCGTATCCATACTCAAGGGTCTAATACCATCCTGAACCGCTTCTAATTCTGCTCTTAATATAGCAACCGGCGTTCTCAATTCATGGGAAATATCTGCAATCCATTGTTGCCTTGCGCTCAGATTGTTTTTAAGTGTTTGCGATAATCGATTAAAATCTTTTGAAAGATCGCCAAATTCATCTTTCGATTTAACATCTAACTGAGTGCTGTAATCCCCCGACGCAATTAATTTAGTTGCCTTACGCAATTTAATAATCGGTTTAACAAAACGCCTCGCTAATTCAACGGTTACCAAAGCAGAAACAAAAACAACTAATAAAAATGACCAACTTAAATTCCCTTTCAATTTATCAATAAAGAGTTGATCAAGATCAGACGTTACTTCATCGGTTCGACGATATCCTAAATAACCTACTATCTCATTATTGCTTTTAAGATCAAGCCAATTAACTTTTTGTTTATTAGCGTCAGGCGGACCAATAATCACCCTCTTATCTCGATTAAGGAGAAATATAAATGGATCTATATCAAAAGGTCGTTGATTTGCTAACC
This sequence comes from Kangiella sp., assembly GCA_002733465.1. Classification (GTDB taxonomy): domain Bacteria; phylum Pseudomonadota; class Gammaproteobacteria; order Enterobacterales; family Kangiellaceae. The sequence goes on along the minus strand of NVVT01000012.1, from coordinate 153,602 downwards.
GTGGACCATGCGGTGGTCTTCTTTCGACTCGATTCGGGCGCGCTGGTCGCGCATCATCACGGGGATGGATAGGCGGTCGAAATTCTTGTTGATTTGGACTTGTTCGACGTTCATTTTGAGGTGGAGAACTTCTATCTTTTGGCCTTCTATCTTCTGGATGCTGGTCTGAATGCTTTTCTAACTGAGGATTTGATTTAGGATTTGATTTATGAATTGATTTAGAGACGGGACGATCACCTAACCCAAGCCCCATAGAGCGTAGCAAATTTCTTTCAAGAATTTTCCGCCATTCAATATGATCCGGCGAATCAAGCCAATCCCAACTTCCGTCCTCTGTATAGCGTTCTTCAAGTGCTAAAACTAAAGCCGATAATTTCTGTTCTTGATGGGCATCTAAATATTCTTTAAAACTACTATTAAAAGACAGGCTAAAAAAGAAATAAAGTCCACCAATCACTAAAACATTTGCCAATAGCATGGCAATAAACAATTTATATTTTATTTTCAGTTTCATTTGAAAGACTTAGCATCCCTTGCTTTGCAGAAGTTTTGTATTTGATGGCATCGCCAATAATGCCTTAATAGACAAGTATAATATAGGAATGTGCAAATAGTGTGAACGATAAACTACATGAAACTTCAAAGAACCAAATTACGCTTGTCTATAACTCCTGTTTATAGCGCCTGTTTATAACTCTCTAAAAAATCACCTAATGAACTAATAGCATCCGTTAACTCTTTTTTATGGGGCAAAAACACCAACCGAAAATGATCCGGTTTCTTCCAATTAAACCCTCTACCGTGAACCATAAGAACATTTTTAGCTTTTAGGAAATCAAAAATAAATTGTTCATCATCCGTAATATTAAACCGTTTAATATCAATTTTAGGAAATAAATACAGTGCGCCCTGTGGTTTGGTGCAACTTAAACCTGGGATCTGGTTTATCATCTCATAGCTCAAATTCATTTGCTCATTAAGCCTTCCACCTGACTTAGTTAATTCAAAAGCACCTTGATAACCACCAAGAGCAGTTTGAACGGCGTGTTGCATAGGCACGTTAGCGCATAACCTCATGGAAGCCAGCATATTAATACCGTCAATATATCCTTGCGCTTGCTTTTTTTCCCCACTAATCAACATCCAACCTATTCGAAACCCTGCTAACCAATAATTTTTCGATAACCCACCAAAGGTCACAAAAGTCACATCATCGGCGAGCGAAGCTATAGGAATATGAACGGCGCCATCGTATAAAATTTTGTCGTAAATCTCATCTGAATAAATGACTAATTGATGTTGTCTAGCAAGCTCAATAATAGATTCTAAAATCTCCTTTGGATAAACTGAGCCCGTCGGATTGTTTGGATTAATGATGACGATTGCTCTGGTGTTCTTGGTGATTTTAGAGGCAATGTCTCGGACATCAGGATACCAATTAGATGACTCATCACATTGATAATGAACAGCATTACCTGATGCTAATTTAACAGCACCTGTCCACAATGGATAATCAGGACTTGGCAGTAAAACTTCATCATTTGAGTTTAATAATCCCTGCATTGACATCATTATCAACTCACTCACACCATTACCAAGAGTTATATCCTGAGGCGTAAAGTTTTTGATATTGATGCTTTGATAATACTGATGTATCGCTAATTTAGCGGAATGTATACCTTGAGTATCGCAATAGCCTTGCGAGGTAGCGATATTCTTGATGATATCTTTAATAACATCATCGGGGGCTTCAAAACCAAAAGGAGCGGGATTACCAATATTCAGTTTTAGGATGTTATTCCCTTCACTCTCCAACCTTTGTGCTTCCTCTAAAACAGGACCTCTTATGTCGTAACAGATCCCAGCGAGCTTGTTTGAACGATTGATTGTGGTCATTTTTTTATTTATTGAATAGACAAAACTTGAGAGTAGATTCTAAGCTGGAAATGATGCATCACCAAATAATTTTTAGTAATTAAATAATTATTTAGCGATGATTAGGTGAAATAACCACTCAGTCACATCTCGATACTGGAATGGCCTAATTTTTAAGTAAGATTAATCTGATTTTTGCGGTGTCATATGGAAAAAATTCAATTTATTGCCATCTAAATCCCTAAAGTAAGCCGCATAAAACCCCCAATCACCTCGAGCGCCGGGTTTACCTTCATCAGTGCCACCTAAAGAGATGGCTTTTTCATACAAAGCATCTACTTTTTCATCACTATCAACCATCAAACCGATCATTACGCCATTGCCTACGGTTGCTTTATTACCGTCGAAAGGTTTTGTAATACTAACGCCTGGCTGATCCGGAGATACCGCCCATGCAATAAAAGATTCTTCAGACATAAAACGGCCAGCACCCATTTCAGCAAACAATGCGTCATAAAAAGTGGCGGCTTTGTCAAAATTGTTGGTTCCTAATGTTACATATCCAATCATATTATTTATCCTTTTTGTAATATCCTAGCAACATGGAGAGTCTGTATTCAAACCGATATTACGATTGATGTTACAACTAATATTTCTACAGTTAAAAGAAATAAAGAATAGCCAATTTCCCAATCCAATCGTAGACAACAAGTTAAAAAAAGCTAAAACCAGACATCTGGAATTATTGCTCTCTAGAAAATTGGTATAAGCTTATTTTTGTGGTGAGACTCTACAACTAGTTCTACAATTACTTCTTCAAATCATATATCAATTGATCGCGACAATGGTATTTTCAGTTTCACTAAAACGCACCTTTTGACCATCTTTAAGTCGCTCTCCGCCACGCACAACCACTTTATCACCAGCGGTAACTTTACCTGAAACAGATATCCAGTCACCGACTCCGCGACCAACTAAAACATCAACTTTATGAGCGGCGTTATCTTGATCCACAGTAACAACAAAAGTTTCTCTTTCTCTTAATACCAAAGCATCCCTAGGAACCATAGTGGTTAAGTTAGCTAGTTCTTTTGGCAAAGAAACCGTTACGGCACTACCGCTCATTAACTTGAGGTTTGATGCATCCAATAATACTTCAAATGTTCTTGAGGATTGCGTTCCCGCAGGACTCCATGTTCTGACCGGTAAAAGTTGCAGTTGATTATTCCATTTAACCACCATATTATCGCCACGATTTAAAAATAGTGCAACACTTAGCGGTGCTGCTATTCGAATATCTAAAGTATTAGGGTCAACAAATTGAACCAACGGACTTCCGACCGTAATATATTCTCCTAGCTGTGCCATACGCTGATTAACCTGACCATCAAATGGTGCTCGAATAGTTGACCGATCAATGACTAATTGAGTGCGTGAAATTTGAATATTTAGGCTATTCAGTGCTTCTTCAGCAACGCTTAAATCTCTCTCAGTTCGATCCAACTCAATCCGTGCAGTACTCTTATTATTGATTAATGCTTTTTGTCTTTTCAGTTGTTTTCGTAAATATTCAGTATTAGATTTTTGCTGTCGTAATTGTGACTGTTGTTCTGCCAATCGAAATTCATTTTGCAAAGTATCAAGCTGTGCTAACGCTTCACCTTTCTTTACTTGATCACCAATATCTTTTATCCAAAGCAATCGACCGTTTCGCTCTGCGGAAAGTCTCACATTGAGTCTACTGGCAATATTACCAGTCAACCAAACAACGGGTGTAACTTGTTCTTGTTTTGCTAATTTCACACTGACCAGTTTTAACTCATCTTGTGCAGCGTAAGTCGTTGGCGAAATCAATAGGAACGATAGACTAATCGCCTTAAGTGTATTTGAATATATTGCAAGTTTCATGATTTACTCCGTCAGTTCTTATAGTTGAAGAATCTAAAATAAAAGTTAATGTTGATTTTGTTCGGCAGAAATTAATTTAGCCAGAGGCTCAGGGAGTTTTGTTACTTCTGGTAGTTTTGCTAACCCACGAAACTTTGATGGAATAATATCCGTCGCTTTCATCCTTAATAAACAGGGCAAAAGGAAAATAGTAAATAGTGTGCTCACGGCTAATCCACCGACAATAACAGCAGCTAAACCTCTGTAAATAGCACTACCTGCACCAGGCATTAGAAGTAACGGTAGCATTCCAAAAAAGCTAGTGAGTGTACTCATAAAGATCGGTCGAAGTCTCAATTTCAAAGATTGCTCAATCGCATCGGTTCGAGTTAATCCTTGCTGCTCTGCTAGTCTTGTTTGGTGAACCAATAAAATGGCATTGTTTACCACTAAACCTAGTAAAATAATAAAACCGATCATGGTTAATAAATCGAGCGGTTGAAACGCAATTAAATTTAGGGCTTGTAAAGCGACGATTCCGCCCACGGTAGCTAACGGAATTGTAACTAAAACTAACGCACTATCTTTGACAGATTTAAATAACGCCGCTAGTAATAGAAATAAAATCACCAGTGCAAAGATAAAGTTCTGCCCCATAACAGAGATCGCTTTTTCCAATTGATCTGCACTTCCACCAAAATGAATGCTGCCATCTTGAGGTAGTGCGGCGCGTATTTTGGGTTCGACTTGTGATCGTAAAGTATCAATTGTTTCTTCTAAAGACCATCCTTCCGGAGGATTAACATTCAACGTAATAGTACGTTGACCATTCACTCGAGTGAGTCGAGATGGACCGACGGTTCGATTAATGTTTACCAATTCACCAAGTTGAGTAATGTTACCTTGACTCGTTAGCAGTGGTACGTCAGCTAAATTATCGGGTCCATTCCAACCTTCTGCTCGCAAAATTATATTCATACGTTTATTTCCATCAAAATGTTCTCCAACGAAAACACCATCGCCTAAAGTTCTTACGATGGTTCCTAACTGTCGTCGTGTCCAACCTTCCTCTAAAATTCGTTGATCATTTGGAATTAACCGTAGTTCTGGTTCAGATACTTCTAATACTGGATTAGTATTAACTGATGCTCCTGGTATTGCCTCTTGTACCCACTTCAAACCATCGCCAGCCACTTTTATCAGCGCAGCGTTATCTTTAGATTGAAGTTGAATGGCGACCGAGCGTGCGCCACCAAAACCACCAAACAAGTTGCCTTGATAAGCAACAGCAGTTGTATCAGGTAAATCTACTAAGATTTCGTTTCTGACAATATCCAGTAACTCGCTAACCCGTGATTGATCTTTAGCTCTCACACCCAGGTTGCCACCGAAAGGCCCTGTGAAAATGTAATAATTTTTTAGAGCTGGTTCTTTAGTACCGTCCATATAAGGTTGTAATCGTTTAAGGATTGGTTGCACAACTTCTCTGTCAATTGTTTCAACATTGGCTCCGGGAGGAAAACGTAGATTGGCATCAACTGCATCACGTTTTACCGGCGGTAAGTAATCCAGTTTTGGCATCGCTATCCAAGTTATGAGGAAAGGCAATGCAATTAAACTTGTTGCCAAGGTCACCCTTTTTGTAGCTGTACTGGTTATGGACATAACTAACGAAGTTATTTTCATCCAAAGTGCTTGATTGGGATCTAGCACTTTATTTTCTTTTATTAAGTACCTAGCAAGTACCGGTAATAATATAACCGCGACTAGTAGACTCACAGAAACGGCTATCGCAATCGTTAACGCTAAGTCACCAAACAATTGCCCTTCAATATCTTTTAGAAAGAACACCGGCAAAAATATAGCGACGGTAGTTGTGGTTGATGCCAGTAGCGCTGGCCAAACTTGTGCGGCGCCTTGTTCCGAACTATCATGATGATTTTTACCTTTCTCGCGCATTCTCAATATATTTTCTAACACTACAATGGCTGCATCTAATACCATTCCTACAGCAAAAGCTAAACCGGCTAAAGAAATAATATTAAGGGAACGTCCAGTAATTTCTAAAACGATGAATGTACTTAATAATGAAACGGGAATCGCTGTTGCGATAATTAGAGTAGCTCTAACTCGACGAATAAAAAACCATAGAACCAAAAGCGATAATATTACGCCAGCAAATAAATTGTTAGTTACTAAATTAATCGCTCGATAAATAAATACAGATGCGTCAAATGATTGAACCATTACTAATTTTTTATCCGCCAACATTTCTCTATTAATTAATTCGACTTCTTGTTTAACCGCATTAAGAGTTTGCAGTGTATTTGCACCGTTTGACTTGTTAATCCTAAGCGAAAATGCAGGGTTTCCATTTTGATAGGCCGTGTTATTGGTATCATTTCGACGAACCTCAACCGTGGCAATATCAGAGAGTTTGATACTTCGTCCACCTCGGTTTTCTAATATTAGTTCTGATAAATCTTCTGCTTCATATTTACCACTAAATCTTAGCGTGTATTGACGTCGGCCAACGTCAACAAAACCACCAGAGATATCATTTGTACCCGCAACTAAGTTTACTAATCTAGGAATAGTGATCCCCAGCTCTGCTGCTTTAGCTGGATCAAATCTGATCTGTAATTCTTCTCGATTATTTTGATTAAAAGTTTGTACACTGGCGACACCGTTAATACTTTCCAACCTCGGACGAATACTCGAATCAACATAGTCAAAGTATTCCGAAATCTCTTTTTCATTACCGGGTAATGCCTGAAGAAAAAAGAAAGTAAGTGCCGGTGTGCCACCACCAAATCCACCGAGCATAATCTGTGGTGGCCTTGCATCACGAGGCAACTGTGGGATTCGAGTCATTCGACTAATCACTTCAATCAGCGTTTGTTGCATATCGGTTTCAACGCTGAATTCTAAGTTTATATAAGAACCGCCACGGTTAGCAAATGCATTCATTTGAGTAAGGCCAGGGATTCCACGTAATACCTTTTCTTGAGGTTCGATAAGTTCCGACTCAACTTCTTTTGGAGATGCTGCTCGCCATTGAGTTTGAATAGCAATTCTCGGTCGTTCAATGTCTGGAAATAATTGCACCGGCAATTTAATTAAACTCATTATTCCGACCAATAAAATGAGCGCAATTCCAACGGCGACTGAAGCGGGGTTTTTTAGTGCATGACTGGTTAATTTCATGAGATGGCTAACTCTATACAATGATTGACTATAAAAATGTTAGCAGTTTTTATTATTCAAAAACGATTTTAACGACTAAGCGAGTTTAAATTGCGATGAATTGTTGTAATAATTTGAGAGGGAAACATTCTGAAACATCCATGTTTCTAAATGTTTCTAAACGTAATATTTTGATCTAAAAAAGTGCGTTAAAACTTAACTCAAAAACATTTCAAAGGTTAGATAATATGCCTGATTTTGTCCCTGTATCCCCGGCTCATCTTTAATCGAGAACCGCCAGAGAGAACCAGATAATATTCGCCATTAATATGCGAACAAACTTTTTCGATCATTTCCAAATTAACAATGGTTGAGCGATGAATTCTCTGGAAGTTATTGGGATCGAGATTTTTTTCGAGATTTTTCATGGTACTACGAAGTACGTGAACAGCATCGTCAGTATGGACGCACATGTAATCACCAGCAGCATCAACCCAGGCAATATCCTTTGTTGGTACTAAAGTCGTTTCTCCTCGGTCTTTGATGGCAATTTTGTCGGGATAACTTTTGTTTGTGATATCACCACTGGCAATCATTTGGTCTATTTTTTCGACCGACTCACCGGTTATATTAGTAATTAAATCCATTAATCGTTTTTTCTGATTGTTCTCGCCCTGTTGTTGCAAATGATGTCGGACTCGTTCTATCGCGGTCGTTAATCGTTGGTCTTCTATTGGTTTAAGAACGTAATCAACGGCATGAACTTCAAAGGCATCAACGGCATATTGATCAAATGCTGTCACAAAAACGATAAGAGGCATATTATCAGCCTGAACTTTTCGAACAACTTCGAATCCGTCGATGCCAGGCATTTGAATATCAAGGAAAACTAAATCAGGGGAATGTTGTTCAATTGCAGCAAGGGCTTCACGACCATTCTTACATTGAGCGATGATTTCGATATCAATATGTTTTTCTAGGCGAAGGGAAAGACCTCTGCGTGCTAATGATTCATCGTCGACAATCAACGTTCGAATGGTGGACATAACTACCTCGTATCATTTGCTATAAAGTAATTGGTTATCGATTCACTTATTAGCAATAGCAACCTCAAATGGAATACGAATACTAACCTGTAAACCTGATGGTTCGATATTTGAAATTGTAAAAGAGTGTTTATCGGCGTATAACTCGCTCAATCTGTCTTTAGTGTTTCGAACTCCCACGCCCCGTCCATTGGGTAAACTATCTTCAATTAAATTAGCGCCTGGACCATCATCTTTTAATTCTATTAATAAATCATTAGCAAATATTTTTGCTCTTAACGAAATAGTGCCTCCCGTTTCAGAATCAGCAATCGCATACTTAATCGAATTTTCAACAAGTGGCTGCAAAATTAGGCTTGGGATTAGCGCTTTGCCTGCATCGCCTTCCACTTCAAAATCTAAATTCAAACGTTCTTCAAATCGTACCTTCTCTATATCCAAATATAAATTGAGCGTATTAATTTCTTGCTCTAGGGTGACCTTTTGCATTGGATCATTGTCCAACGAGTAACGTAGAAAATTAGACAAACGAACCACCATTTCATTGGCTCTTATAGCGTGCTTTTCCAATACCAGTGTAGAAATAGCATTTAGAGTGTTAAATAAAAAATGGGGGTTTAATTGATATCTCAGCATTTTTAACTGTGCTTCATGAGCCAAGGTATTCGCTTTTAACTCTCTTTGACTCGCGTCTTGCATCGCTTGGTAAAATTTTATACCAAAATAGAGACAGCTCCAGCAAACAAAAATGTAATAAATATTTGAAATACCCCAAATATATCCTGTCCATACATCAGGTCTGTATCCATGCTTATACATTTCCCAGTAAGTCAGATTATAAGGAACGACCCAAAGAAGACTACATAAATAGGTTGCCAAAATCACCGTAATGATTCTAGTAGTGAAGGACGAGTCCCAAACCTTTCTATAAATAGGTCTTAAAATAAAGCTAACAATTAATCCAAGAACCGCGCCTAAAAACAGCACCCAATAATACTTCATGGGTTTATCCCAATAAAAAGCGCCAACATAAGAACTAAGGCAATAACCTCCCCAACCAATAATATTTAAAAATAGAAACTGGGAGTTGTTAGAAAGTGTTATTTTTCCTGACGACATATAGATTAATTGATTGGTTAGAGAAAAAAAAGTTATCTAAAGTATAGAGGATCTTTTATCAATGGTGTAGCGTTTAAACTTACTCAAGTCTCTACTGGTCTCATTTTTAGCAACAAAGCATACTAGTAAACGTCAATTACCTAAGATTAGGCAAGCTGAAATATGCACTGCTTAAAAGACAGTGATATATTGTCTATATCAATAGTTTCTTGAGTTCGCATTATCACCAAAAGAACAAGCCACAATTCGGCTCATATCCGCCATACTTAAACCGCTTTGTTGCTGCCAGTCATTAAAGGTAGCTTGCACTAACTTTAAATCTCTTTGAGAATTTGGATGTCTTTCCACCAATCCTTGACCAATAAAATAAGCCACGGTATCGCGGGTTAATAAAAAAGTATCTTTTCCCATGGCTCTTAAAAAATAAGGACCTGTATTACCACCTAATCGACACCCTTCTTTCTTTAAATATAACCAAAGTTGAGTGATTTCAGCGACCGGCCATTCAGCAATGAAACGACCAAATCCTTTATGCTTATCCGAGGTCTCCTTAACAAAATAAGCATTCTCTCTAACCGCTTTAACTTTAATATGATTACGAATAATTCGCTTATCTTGAGCCATGCGATCTATTTGCTCGTCACTAGCCAGCTCTAATTTAAAAGGTTCAAAACCCCAAAAGACTTCTTCAAAACCATCCCACTTATTTTCAACCACTCGCCAAATAAAGCCAGACTGAAAAACCTTCTTAGTCATAGCCGCTAAATAATCTCGATCTGGCGTGGCAATTAATTGTTTATTGGATAAAGATTCTGGCATTAATTCTGCGAGACCTTTTTTACCGCCTTTTCGCTCTAATGCGCGCTCATGAATTATGTTAAATTTTTCCATTTGCTCTTACCTTAAATAGGTCTTATTTTTTACGCGCATCTCGAACTTTGTATCCATTACCTGCAGCTTTTTTTGTTTCGAATAAATCTATCGCTTTAAATAAGTCACTTAACTTCACAAACCCATAATTTCTTTGATCGAATGATGCTTGGTTTGATATGTGTGATCCAACAGGCCCCAGAGTTGCCCAACCATTTTCATCTGCATGAGCTTCAATAGCCTGTCGTAAAAGGTTGATAAGGCGAGAATCAGATTTAATACTTTTCTTAACTTCATTTTTCTTTGGCGTTGTTGATTCAGCTTCATCTAGATAGAGAAATTTTGAACACGCATTAACAAATGGCATTGGCGCTTTTCGTTCTCCAAACCCTAGTACGACTTTGCCATCTGATAGGGCTCGAGTGACTAAGGGAGTGAAATCACAATCTGAAGATACGAGACAGACCACGTCGACATTTTTTGTGTAAAGGACATCCATTACATCAATGACCAAGGCAATATCTGCAGCATTTTTTCCTTTTGTTAAGTCGAATTGTTGGATGGGTTGTATAGCAAATTCATGGAGAATTTCTTCCCATGGACGAATGACTGGATTTTTCCAGTTGCCGTAGGCTCTTCGAATATTCACAACTCCGTATTTGGCGAGTTCAGAGAGTATTAATTCCATTTTTGATGCCGGTGCATTGTCAGCGTCTATGAATAGAGCTATTCGTTGTTTATCTTCCATTTTTTCACTTTCCTTTTATTTAATTAAATTACCTATCACACTTAACAGAAATGCAACTCCCAGAAACCACCAAACTCTTTTAGTTTTTTGCGCTCTAACATATCGCTCATCGTACTCTTCATCGTCATTCCATTTTTTCAAAAACAGGATATAGAGATAATACATTATTAGTAGTACTGCCAGATTAGGGAATGTGAACAGCAGTATCAAGGTTAGTATTTCCATTTACTTTTCCTTAAAGTTAGCGTTCACACTTATTATTACTATCAATATAGTAACAATATTTTCCTAAAACTGTGTTCCATATCAATTTTTGCATTAATTCTTTGAAACCAGTTTAAATTTTAGCTTTTCTGTAGTTGAAGCTTATCACCAAATATCTTCTGCTAATTTCGATGACAATAATACAAGCGACAAGACTTAACTCCTCAGTTCAATTTCACTTCCATTTTTCACCTCTAAACACTAAAAGTATAGCTGTACTCCAATATTAAACTTAATCCCATCAGCGTTACCTAATTTTTCATTTAAAAAAGAAATGCCACCATGGCTCGAACAAGTTCCCCTGCCAGTACTTTCTGAAGTTGTTCCATCTCTACAGACTGTATTCGCCGTTGATTCAAAGTAAAAAGAATATTGTAATCGAGCAATAATACTAAATACCTCTGTAGGCTTATATTCAGCAAAACCTCCTGAAGATATGGAGAAATAGTCAAATTCATTACTCGATGTTTTTAAATCCGCACTTCCTGTACCAACTTCTAAATTAAGCCCGTAGCTAATATTTTCACGAGTGCTAAAATTAAAATTCGTACCCAAATTAAAAGAGTTATATTCGAATTTTATTTGATTGTCTTCTAGAGCTTGATATTCAAGATACCATTTATATGACTCACCACCTCCTTGATATCCGAAAGTAAATCCCTCGGGTGATGTGTCTATGGAGCTAAAAAGCATTTCACTGCTAGTTTTAGATAGTGTTAAATTTTTAGCATCAATTGAGCTAGGTAAACTAATCACAATAATGAAACTGAATGTTAAAAGAAGCTTCATGCCAAATTTATCCTTTTTTATATTAGATTTTTTATTAATAATAAAAATCAAGGGGAGCAGGGATGATAATCCCTAAGCTGTTTAATCTGACCCACTTGCTCCATTTAGTTCATCAAACTTGGCCGCCATTGTGGGGTTCTTTTTGGTTAATTTTTTGACTGTTAGGTCATCGGCTTTGTTGTTAGCAAGTCGGAGATTATTTTCAGAACCGAGTAGCGCATCTTTAGTCTTCTGAAGATGATCAATCGTTTTGTCGATCTCCTGAATGGCGGTTTTAAATTTCTTGGATGCTAGTTCATAGTTTCGAGCAAAACCTGTTCTAAACTCATCAAGCTCACTCTCAAAGTTTGTAATATCAACGTTCTGTGCTTTCATTATAGCCAGYTCAGTTTTATATTTTAGTGAGTTYTGWGCAGCATTTCTCAACAATGTAATCATTGGAATAAAAAATTGTGGCCGGATGATATACATCTTTTGATAGCGGTGAGACACGTCAACAATGCCCGAGTTGTACAGCTCACTATCAGACTCTAAAAGAGATACCAGTACCGCGTATTCACACTGCTTTTCGTTACGGTCCTTGTCGAGTTCTTTAAGAAAATCTTCGTTCTTCTTYTTGGTYGCTGTTTCGTCATTTTCATTYTTCATTTCAAACATGATYGAYACRGTTTCAGTRCCYGCSTCATCKGAGTCGCGAAARATATAGTCACCCTTGCTTCCMGTTCGTGYRTCGTTGTCTTTTTCAAAATAGGCTTTRGGGAASGCTGTTGCTCGAATACGGTTGAATTCGGTTTCGCAGTGTATCTCAAGAGTTTCTCCAACCATCTTGGTTGACTGGCGTGCCTTCATATCTCGTAAACGCTCAATCTCGTGTTCACGACCCTTGATTTGCGTTTCGTACTTATCTTTGAGTGACTTCTCAGAGAGTTGCTTCTCAAGTGTTGTTCGATCAAGTTCACTCTGCAGTTGATTGCGCCCTTTCTCAGCTTCATTAATCGCTTCGATGACCGCGTGCTTTTGCGTAACTTCGTTAGCACTGAGCTTTGCCTTTAGCTCTTGAATCTGTGCATCTTTTTTAGCAGAGGTCTCTTGAAGTTGGTTTGAGTGATTGGCCTTTGTTAACGCCGAAGCATTATCGTTATCTTGCTTAGCCTGCTTTAGTTCATTAGCAAATGTGTCGCGTTCCTTTTCAACGATTTTAAGCGCCTCACTCACAGCAAGTTGTTGCGATATCTCGCCTGCGTCTAACTTTGCCTTCAAACCTTGAATCTCAGTGTCCTTGTCTGCGGCAGTCTTTAGCATTTCGCTGCTAGCTTTTTCCTTAGCAAGTTGAACAGCATTTACTTTATCTTTTTCTGCCAGCTCAAGCCTATCGTGTAACTGTTTTTCAAATTCACTATCGTGAACCTGTTTCAGGATGTCTGAATACCCAGCTTCGTCAATCTTGAAAGCTTTTTTACAATGGGGACAGGTGATTTCGTGCATGACTATTGTTCCTCTACTTTTTCAATTAGTCTGATTGGGTATAGTACCTTGTATATTTTTTTCCTTGAAGACCGTTTTTTACCTCAAAAACAGGCTTCTAAGCGTGGTGTGAAGCCTTATCATAAAAGGAATATGGTTGGTCCGCCCCCGCTCGAATTACACTAACTTCTACTCAAAGATAGAAGAAAAGATTTCTTCAAATTCTGAAACCCTACCTTCAACTAATGGCGAAGACAGAGCTAATGCAAATTCTCTAGTGGTAACATGCTCAATTACTTTTAAGGCTCGTTCCGGTTTTGAAATATTCATAGTAATTTCGGCGGGGTAATATTCTTCTATAGCTCCTTTGCTTAAAACGTATATTCCTTCACTCCGCAGCTGATCTAACAAAGCAACTACCTCTATTTTAACTTCATCATCTGAAGTGAGTACAGTATATTTGGCCTCATCAGCTTCCCATAGGAATAATGAATTAAATAATTCTATTTGTTCAGCAGTTGCATTACCTACTTCAGTTACCTGAGAAATCACCTGTTTTGCCGCTTCATATTTTTCTATCCATCTAGGATTCTTGCATTGTTTCTTAACTCTCTTCCCAGTTAGTTGAGCGGTAATATCTAATTCATCAACTCGTCGATTGAGAGTTTGAAGAAGTTGTCCTTTTTGAACGGTAGTTTCTTCAGAAGCACCTAAATGTTGAAAATCTTTGACCAAAACATCTAAGTCGCACAAAATGGACACTTTCAATCCGAAAGACTTGAAAAATTTTCGAAACTTTGAGAAATTACCTTTTCCACCAACTTCAACCAGTGCAATATTTTTGTCATCAAAAGACCATTCATGCTTCAAAGTTTTGGCCATATGTCTGAAGAAAAAGTCATCAGACTCCCCTTCATACAACACGATATGGTTACTAAAAAAAGCAGCTTCCGAATGATCAAACTTTGCCATTCTGAATGTATTTAAATTTTCTTGATCAATATCAAAGTCAACAGGATAAAGTTTTCCTATTGGCTTTGGCTCAGCTGCTTCTTTGGCTACTCTGACAAACTGGGCAGTCACACCTGGTTCAAAAAACAATGGACTGTGTGTGGTAATGACTGTTTGAAAGTCATTTGAAATCGCAGCTAATGTGCTAAATAAAATTCTCTGAGCTTTAGGGTGTAAATAAAGCTCTGGCTCTTCAAAAAGAAATATTAGTGGTTTTTCTAAAACTTCTTGCGCATTTTCATCCTCCAGCACTTCATTTGTCACTTCTGCATTTCTTCTAGATAAAATTTCAACATAAGCTCTCAAAAGAGAAAATGTTAGTGATCGTTTAACACCATCCCCCTTATTTTCAATCAAATCCCTAGAGCCATCATCAATATAAATTTTTGCAGTATTTAGTATTGTCTTAATTTCTGGTGGAGGGATTTCTAGATCAACTGAAATATTAGGAAAATTTTCTGACAAAAATCCTTCTATAGTACTTTCTAACTCAACTACTTTGGGCAACCGCTGGTCTTGCATATCTCCATTATCATCGACATATCTATTTAATCTTTTCTTTAAATCCAACAACGTATCATTAATATCTTGAAGATCTGATGACAAATCCTCCATCAGAAGCCCCATCAGTCTGCCAAAACTTGTAGATTGAGTTGTTTTTAGATCATCTTCAAAATTCTTTACTGCAGGTATATAAATAGGTTCTGGAATCAATGCAGAAATTGAGCTAGGTATTCCTGAAGGCAAAGTAGTGTCAATATATTCAAATTGATCAGGTGATAATTCAGCTATTTTTTGATTTAAAAATTCTTTAGCCTGTGCTGGTGTGACGTAATCAGGTAATTCTTCAATGTATTCTGGATAGTTAACTTGTATTACTGCTCTAGCTTGAGCAGCACTTCTCACACCAGTGAAGTTTGCTTTAATTACGTCCTCTCTAAGCCCCTCATCAACAGGCACCAACTTAGCAACAAACAGCTCCACCCCTTCAGTATTTATATATTTTGCTGTTAGTGTCAGCTCACCACCATATACCAACGGCTCCATCTTTTTTTTATGCTCAGGCTTTAACCGATTCAAATCACCTACAGTGACTTCTTCAAATTTTAATTTAAAAATAATCGCTTGGTTTTCATCGTAAAACATAGACGCAGGAATGTTTTTAGGTCGATTTAGCGCATACACCAACGCCTGCAACACGGTAGATTTTCCAGCGTTATTCTCACCCACCAAGCAAGAAAAAGACTTCGGACTAAAAGTCTCCTCTCTTAGACCCTTAAAGTTTTTTATTGATAATTCACTAATCTTCATTAGATATCTGTCCTGAAAAAGCCGAAGCCAAAATTGACTAATTGTTTTTTTACTTTAATTATGTGTTCTTCGATGAACAGAATCGCCTGTTGTAAGATTAATAATTTCCATTCAACTATTTCAACAGTTACCACTGTTATTCTAATTCTAGTAACAGCAATGGATGCTTCTGAAAAATCACTTACCTAGAGTTTTGACTTCAACAGCAACTTTCATTTCCATTTTTATCAAAACCACCGGTCCCATTCGCTAATTCGTGATTAACTATCAATATCATCAAATATTGAACGCTCTGTACTCAAATTAGATCCCGTAGTAGCCTTATAATTATGAACATCGTCATCAAATATTCTTTCTCTTGTATCAGCCAATGTTCTTATTTCATCTTCGACCCAATCTTGAGCTATAGAAATCTGTGTACACAACTCATTATCGTTAGAAAACATTTCTTCATACGCACGAAGGGTGTTTGTTAAATCGGAAAAATGATCCTCAGGTTCCCATTCATCATCATAGTCTGATGATATTTGAGCAATTATACTATCTAGGTTAGGGATTACTTTATTAGATACATCTAACTTGATTAAATTCAGCTCCTTTTTCTTTAGCATATTTTTCAACTCATTATTTGAAAACTGAATATCATACTCATTCAAAGCCAACTCATGAAGTGATTTTACTACTTGCATTCTATGTGCTTCAGGTAATAGATCTTCGTCAAAATATTTAACAATTATATCTAAATCAGATCTCACATAAGATAAATTTCCAATTTTCAAGTTTTCTAAAAAATCAGGATTAATATTATGGTAAAGCGCTAAAAATTCCTTATCACATCTTTTGGTTAAAAAATTATTGAACACGCTATGGTAATAATATGAACTTTTATCGAATGCAGACATTCTTCTTATCAGTATTTTATAATGTGATTTTGGAACAATTACTTTAAGACCGTCCATTTCTATATTTGCACATGCAACTTCCTGAAATAGTTTTTCTAATGATGCACCTCCTAAATATATTTCTAGTAATTCAACATCATCAGCGACATATTGAGCAAAAGCATCCCTGATGGTTGGGTGCTTATATCTCCATACATGTTGACTCTCTTCAAAATTCAAGATAGTCAAACTACCATTCAAAAACTTAAGGGCTGAGATCACTCCATCTACGGTACCGCCAAGTAATTTCAATGCTTTATTTTCGCTCTCAGATAGATCAATAGGACTCGGCAATACTCCGGCTCGCATAAATATAACTGCTAATGCCGAAATATTTTGTTTATCGAGTGTAGATAAAACATCTATTAAAAACTGAACAGGGTTTTCTACAAAATTTATAAGAGCATACTTATTAATTTGAAGTGTCTGAGTAAAAAATTTATTTCCAAGTCTTCTCGCTATTTCTGGTGTAAATTTTTTATTCTCAGCTATATCTTTTAAAAATGGTTTTATCTCTTTTATATAATTCCTTGGTTGATTCCCTAACTTTATATGATTGTATAAAATTTGTTCTTTTTCTTGTGCTGATATGTCTTGTACATTAATAACAACTTGAGAAGCTTTTATCACTGGTAACGACGTTTCTTTTAGGCTTCCTTTGGCACTTTTGTATATATAATCCCTTGAAGTGAATATAACTTTTGCTCCATTATGAATAGCTGTATTTATATGTGGAAAAACCCTTGCCCAAGCAAATGTTGCATTCCAATCTACTTGAGTGGCACCAAAAGCATCATCAATCCAAAATAACCTATTTGGTTCGTCAGGGTTCCAATGACGTACAAATTCATCACTTGAGCAAATTTTAAATGTGTTACACCCCCATTCATCTAAAGCCCCTAATGATAATGATGCTGCAATGGTAGATTTACCACATGCAGGTTCTCCTAATAACAGCACAAATCCGTGTTCTACAAGTGCTTTGGCACTTTTATTAAAGGCATCAGTTAAGACAAATTTAGCAATATCATCACCCAATGATTCTAATATTGCTTTTGCTTGAGAACCTGCTCTTTCATCCAAAATTTGGCTTAAATCACCTAATCCGTAAATTCTAGGCACAAGCATTCTTAATCTTGGGGACTCTAATATAATTTGAGAAATTCGTTCTTTACCATATGCGGTGAAAGACTCTATCCCTTCAATTTCTTCAAACACCTTTCGTAACGACTCATCTTGATTACCAGTTAATTGAGCATTCGTAAATAATATGTAGTGGTTGGCAAGTCCTTTGCTTGCTAGTCTTTTAGCTTTCTCAATGTCATCTTTTAGATCAGAGACTTTAATTCCTTTCTTATAATCTGAAGTAAATTTACACTGAGCTGTAAATGAGCCTGACTTAGCGACATTGTCTTTATCAATCCACACCCCATGAAATGCGCCATCTCTACCACCATCATACGAATCATAAAAAGATTGAATATCATGACCAAAAATATCACTCATTATTGTAACCGAAAGATCTTGGAATGCTTTCCAACCTAATGTATGAAGTTTAAAGTCAACGATGTTGTATGATTGTGCTGTCATAGTTTTCTAATTTTTGTGTTTATATGATAATTTATGTAAAACAAAATAGTCAGATGATTTAGTTCGATTTTATCTACCCCATTGTTTTTTTACCTGTCTATATAGTCTTGGCTATTAATTCAGCTTTCAACAGCCCACCTTTCGTAAGAAGTTTCGCTGAAAATTTTGGATTTCGACGAACATTGTAAGCCATCAATATCTTTTTTAGTCCTTCGGCTTCCAATAAAGAAATATTTATATCAGTATCCATTTCTGCCGATTCAATAAAATTCCGAGAAAAGCCAGGTGCTACAATCAAAACTTGAGCGACTCTTTTTCCGTTTGCTTCATACTTATTGACGTAGGACTTTACTTGTCGTGAAGTTGATGAATATTTTGCAAAGTCGCCGTTTTTATATGACTTGGCTTCACCAATAATAATATCGTCATCACTGAGTGATATAATGATATCCGCTTGGTCTTTGGCTGTATTAATTTGTTTTCTTAAATCTTCATCAATATGAAAACCCAACTGTTCAAATATAGTTCGCGTAATTTCTTCAAACTTGATTCCTATTTCCGACTCTCTAATTTCAATTCCAACAGCATTAAGTCCTGCCAAATCTCGCTTAGCAAGCAACACATAATTTTCCAATAGTCGGTCATTTGCGCTAGCAAAATTTTCCAATATGACTGTACGAGGATTATTTCGTTTTGATAGTTTCATATCATCACGAATTTGTTTAATTTCATCATTTGAATAAACATACAAGATATCAAGAGGTGATATGCCAAGTGCTCTTAAACGGTCTGGGTCTAGTTTTTCTAACTCTTCAATTTCGAAATCATCTCGTAACCGGCTCATTACAGGTGGGACGGTTTCGGATAATGAAATCACCAACTCTTTAAATCCGCTCGCACTCAATGCATTGAATTCGCCTTCGGCTCCAGACTTTAATGTGCCAATTAATAAATTAATTCGGTCATCCAGAGTTACTCCGAGCCTAGGTGTATCGATTCCCAAATTATCAATTAATGATTTCAATCTCTCTTTTCTTAGATTTTGAGTATCATCAGTACCAAACATATCTCTCGCCAAAACGCTTCTTATAGGTATGCCTGCATGAGCAATAAACTTAATTTTCGCCTGACGAGAAACTCCTCGACTAATCTGTCCATGCTTACGCAGAACTAAAGACAGCTCTGCATCGTTTAGTGAGCGTAATATTCTTAGAACGTACTTATCCGCTAGCTCCTTATTTTGTATTTCGTGCAAAATCATCACTATTTCATCGGCTATCAAGACTTCAGAACGACGTTTATCTATAAAAACAATACCTATTTCTCTTAACATATTAAGAGCATCCAAAATATTACTATCAGGTACTGGTACAACGATATTTTCAACGGCAAGAGCTTCATCGCTCGACATTCCCATACCGTCAGCCAACGTATTCAAGATCATACGTTCATCATCTGTTACCTTCGCTTCACGATTTAATCTAAGGTCATTCGTGTAAGCAGTACTAAAACAGTCTTTATAAATTGATAGTCTAGTTCCACGGTCGTATTCACCGCTTTCAGATTTCCCCTCAATTAGTTGCTTTAATTCGTTAGATAGATTATTCAACTTTAAGTATTCGTCAGCGTACAATTTTTCAATCCAGGATGTTCTAGCAATACCATTGCCATCCCTAGATAAAATATTAAGCAGTAACGTCATTTGCCCACCACCAAGAGATATTTGCTCCCTAGCATAATCATTAAAATACCTGGTAAGTACAGCAAACAACTGCGTTATTTCACTTCCTGATGCGCTACGTAGCTGACCATCAATTTTTGATAACGTTTCAGACAACTCATTATTGTCTTTAGTGGCTATGGTGCATATTCTATCTAAACAGCTTATAAACTTTGACCGTTCCACTTGATTAATTTGTGACAGTACTTGACCCAACTTCATAAATATCTCCTTAAATTAAACTTTAAACCGGTCATGGGAATTGCATTTTTTACGATATGCATTCGCAATTACCACAACTAAATTTACTTGTTCACCTAGCAAAACTCAAATATCCTTCGAACTTCATTCTTCCTAACAGGCAAAAACTCCCTACCCTCTTTCCAAAATTCAACTTCATCCTGCAAATTCGAATAAATCGCGTCGTCAAAATTACAGCTAATTGCTAAGTCAACTGTCAGCTAAAATTTATTTATCTTTAAAATAAATAAACTCAAAAATAACTGTTCGTAGAAATGTATGCCACTCACAAATTCCACAACGGTGCAGTATTATTTGCATACGCCCAATCCGAGATCGCTAACGACCTATCTGCATCACATAAAAAATACGATGCTAATGAATCTTCAATATCCACTCTAAATAAATTTAAATTATATTCATCCCATTTTCTCAAATAACTACTATTAGCGAGGTAGTCTTTTTTACTACTATTACATTTATCATGCGCGAGAACAAAATTGTGTCCCAAGTCATTTGGATATCTTGACCAAGGAATGAAATGATCTACCGCCACTTTATCTCTCATTATTTTCTCACAATAAAAGCAAATTCCCTTTTGTAGTTCTTGTAGTAGTTCTTCCACCTTTTTTAAGGATTTTCGTTTTGTACCAAATAAGAAATTCTCTAGATCGCCCTGTTTACCAAGAAGATCAAAATTTGATGGAATACTTCTTATTTTTTGCTGCCAACGATCTCTAGTGAGAGAAATAATTAAATCATAATAGATCTGAAAACATTTTTGTATACCATCATTCAATCGAATAGAGTTATGACCATCTGCTGGAGTGTACAAAAACTTAATTAAATGTTCAGACAAAATCTGTAGCCTCCATAAAGGACCATTTTTTATAGTTGGAATAAGGCCCGAAATAAATCGACCGAATTCATTTGCATTTAGTTTAAATTGTCCAAGTCTATATCCCTGAGATTGTTTCTCAATGATCCTATTAATGATTGCAGATTGTCTCCCGCTATTTTGAAGCAAATAGTGGTTCTGATCTGAAAATGGACGGGATTGCTCCCAATACAGCTCAACCATTTTTTCGGTCAAGGCTCTAACAGAAATCACTATATTGTTTTCTAATTTGTTTTCTACACAAAGATCAGCCAAAGCATTTAGAAAAGCATATTTGTATGTCGCTGAGAAATCACCTTCTCTAAAAAGGCGAGACAAATACTGTATAAATTCGATTTGAAGTTTTTCTGTGAGCATTTTTAATACGCCTGTTTCTCAGGAATAACCCCACGAACGCCACCTCTAGGTTCATCCATATCCCCTTTCCTTCTCGGAATTAAATGCACGTGACAATGCATAACCGTTTGTCCTGCATCTTCACCACAATTCATACCAATGTTAAAACCAGTAATAGAAGGGTTTTCTTGCTCTAGCACGTATTTTTGTTTATGCAATAAGTTATTTAGCGAAGTTAATTCTTTTTCGTTCAGCTCAAACCATGTTTTCACACAGCGCTTGGGGATAATTAATTGATGGTATTGGGTGACGGGATAGCCATCATTGATCACGATGAATAATTCATTTTCTTGAATGATTCGGTCATTTGATAAATTACAGAAGATACAGTCCATTTTATTATTCTTTACAGTCCTTATTCCTTGCCAGTCCAGCACTGCTTACGAGCGTAACACTCAACATTACCCAAGTAAATTGGTAATATTCAGCTTAACCAGATCTTAGCATATCGAACCTATTGCCTTCTTCATATATCATGGTATAAATACTCACCACTTCTTTTAGCCCTATAAACATTGATAACAAAAGACATTTTAGATTTTTTGGCCACTGAATCCGCTTTCTACAATAGTCACGTACATGGTATCCACCATTGGCGAACAGTTGAAAGGAACGGGCTTTACCTGTGCCAATTTAATGATGCAGATCCTTCTGTAGTCTCATACTTCGCCTATTTTCATGACTGTAAAAGAGAAAACGAAAATAGTGATAATGAACATGGTCCACGCGCCGCCGAGTTCCTCAAGCTTCATCGCTCAAAAATAGATCTTACAGATGAACAATTTAAGCAATTATGCCGAGCATGTAGTGGACATACATTTGGATCTCTAGCGACAGATATCACCATAGCAACCTGCTGGGATGCAGATCGATTAGATTTAGATCGCGTTGGAATTAGGCGTAATGCAAAATATTTCACCTCCAAAGAAGCAAAACGAATTGTCATTGAAGATGACAATAAGATGTTAAGAGATTTTGGTGTAATAGAGTAAAATAATTTAGAATTTAACGTCAAGGTTTAGTACGCCAAGCTCTGATATTAAGTGCTAACTACTAACTAATTATAAAACGACCTATTTGAGGTTTCATCTCGCCAAACTGTGAAAACCGATGACCGCCAGACTCAAAGGTCTTTAGATTATGAATATCCTCTAATTCCTCTACAATCGCATCAGCATCCAATAACTCATCATTAATAGCAACCCATACCTCACATTTAAGCGCTCTTGCATCACCTGAAGCAACTTTATATTGTTTGAAGCTTTCTAAATCATCTGATGTGACTTTAATTAAAGAATGACTCTCATCGTAAATTTCAAATTCACCTGTAGGTAAAGTACTATCAGGATGTAATGATGGGTTAATGATTAACGCCTTTACACCAAACTCCTTTGCCATCCAACGCGCCCAAAAACCACCCAACGATGTTCCGATAACGATAACACTCTCATGTCCTTCTCTGGACTTTGATTCCGATTCTATTTCTTTTGCGATTAACTCTCGCAATTGTTGTTCAGCCACTAGTGGACTGTGAGGTGCATAATCACAACCAATCACTTTATGGTTTGGAAACATCGTTCTTAAAGTTTGAGTCTTTCCGCTGTTTCCGGTACTTCTAAAACCGTGTAGGTAGATGATAATCATGTTTTTGAGTTCCAATTAAAAATTTATAAACATGCTTCCAAACGTTCAAAGATTAGACGCTCTCTATCAATGTCATTATTTGATGCGCTTTGAACTGCGTATTCAAAATTAATATCTGAAAGTAACTTTTTCAATTCATGGCTTATATAGATTTTCACCTTTTCATTAGCTCTTTTGATCTCACTAACTAACTCACTACGTCCAGCATAAAGGTTTAATAGATCTTCAATATCATGACTTGAAAGAACATCATTCTCTCCTCTACCTTTAAATGCTTCTATTTTTGTTGCAATAAAATATTCTGGACTAATTAATCGGATGGTCAATTCAGTGGATATTTGATGTAAGCTGGCTGTCTCTAAAACATCTGGATACCAACAGTTACTGAAGCTCAAGATACTAGGATCGTCAGGCATAAAATCAACTTTTAGACCATCAATAACCATTCTACAAATGACACTATCTGAAGATTCCATATCTTCACGGAATCCTTTAGATCTTAATTTATCCAATAGCTGATACCATTCTCCTTTACTAATAACGTGAACGACTAGATCAACATCATCTGTATAGCGAACTTGCTCCTTCGTAAAATCATCGGTCACTAATAAACCTGTAGTACAACCGCCTACGAAAACCATTAAATCTAATAGCTCCTTACCTAGAGAAACAGCAACAAGCTCAATCATTTCTTTCTGTAAGTTAATATTACTCATTCTAATTCCTTTATTAGAGTATTTAGTTTTTTTAATGCCAAACTCCTTTCTCTAGAGGAACCTATACGAATCGAGTCTGTAAGCGCTAACATTGCATACAATACGATATCATTGTCTACAGCCTTTCTTATATTTTTATGCAAAGGTTCAATGGATACACCTTTAACGCTACCTAACGCATCAGGCCATACTGGCGGTAAATCTCCAGAAGTCATTATTTGTCCTAGAAGCACGGGAGCCGCAATTGAAGTTGCAATACCGCGTGTAACCACTCCTCTTTTAGCCGGAAATACGTATCGAAGGCCATAACCAATGAACTCAACCAGTGCTTTAGAATTCGCTTTAGGGAGCATTAATTTTCTATCTTGTTTTGCTAAACCAATATCGAAGCATCGATTTAGAGATAAACTGACTTGGGATTTGCTAATGCCAGTTTGTAGGGCTAACGCTCTTACAGAGAACGCACTTTCAAAAGAGTCTAATTTTAACGACTTAGAAGGATCACTTCTATTTATCTCTCGCCATTTTGCCTTGAGGTCAATAACTGAAGAATTTTCTAATCTATGTTTATTACGACCATGTAAAGAAACTAATTTGAGGAGTAATAGTATGTCTTGGCTTTTCATATTTTCAATTAAACTCTCTACATTTATTTTTCAAGCAACCTGCCAAACGGAATGTCCCCAATCCTAGGACTAGGGACGCATTATTGTATAGATAAAACTAAATGTCAATTCTGTTACTAGTTTGATTTACAGGTTATTTTGAATGAATTAAATAATGCTAATGATGCACAATATTGAACCACATAGCTTAAATATTTGATTTTAAAGGATAAATGGTGCCCGGGGCCGGAACATAAAATAGAAGGTAACTCATTGTTTAAATAGAGTTTATTCATTCATTGCAGTTGAGTGTGTTACTAACAGTGTTACTATAAAAATATATTGCCAATTTTAATAACTTTCTTGGGGTAGTTATTGAAAAAAGTGCGGTGCAACAATCATTATTGAAAATAGCTAAGTTTTAAAGTTATACAAGCGCACCACTAAGGTATTGTATTATTGTCATTTTTATCCTTCTCCTTGGTGCCTTGTCCTTTAAAAGCATCATACCAAGAAGCAGCCCTATATATTGACATTGTTGCAGCTAGAGCAGAGAGCAGAGCATAAATGAAAACTGTAAAGGAAATGAAGTACCCCAACATAACAATATAATCAAACCATATATCGACAATTTCTACTGCAAATAGATTTTTAGGCATTGGGAAATAAAATGCTTTAGCGAACAAAGCCAAAATAATCGACAAAATTTGTAGTAGTATGAAATGAACAAAAGATGCATTCACCTCCATATAAGGAGATGGTGTACCATCTTCGTTTACACCACTAATTAATTGTCTGAAGCTATCGTCACCGATTGCAATCCACATTGCAAAACCGCCTAGAGAAAAACCAACTAAATCAGGCATAATACCCAACACATCATCCCACCAACCTTCACGTGACCAGAATGGATATAAAAGGCAGGATATTAAAATTGATATCCAAAAATAATAACTCGTCATTAAAGCTGAGAAACCACCATACGCATGCCAGTATCTAGAAAATATATTTTCTTTTTTATTCATTTGAACCAATTCTTTATTTCGTCGCTCATATCTTTGGCAATTCGGCTAAATACAGAAAATGGTAATTCGATATTTGGATCATAATATTCCGTAATTATCCATGGGTGATCCTTAGTCATATATTTAACGGGGCGAAATTCACTATCTTTCCCTGTAATTGTGACTTCACCATTTTTTGCTGCGATATTCGTCAACATTTTTAATTCTTCATCTAACTCGATCGACTTGCCACTGATAGCTTTATAGCTTTGATCAACCTTTTCAACATTTAAAGCATTTAGACGCCTCATAACTTCTATTTCAGCATTTACTTGTGCGTCAGCATTCGGTCTTAAAATTGAAATTTCAATTCTATCTTTTTGTTTTAATTTTAAAGCTTCCTTTAAACTATCTTGCAAAGGGACGTGCGTAACATCAATCTTGCCAAATTCTTTCACTAATAACTCTTGATTCAACAAACCTTGGAGATAACTTTCAGCATGACTTGCAGCTAACCCATTTCCATCATAATAACCCTCATAAAAAAAGAGATGTGATTTAGGTTCAAACAAATATGAAAATCTAGATGAATTTGGAAACAAATTTGCAGGTAAATTGATGCTTTTAATATCTTTGTCGTCTGCAAATTGATTTGTTGTAGAGTTAAACCAGTTTTTGTTTCTATCTATTTGCGTAAAACGAAAGATATCTCCTTCAAGTAATCCATTCTTTTCCTGTTTTTCCTCCACTTTTCGCATGCCCGACAATATTGCATACTGATCCCCTCTTACCTTAATGGGCGTATTTAGCCTGTGAGCACTTCTAATTAGTTTTGTGTACTTATCCGGACTATGGGGCTGCATAGTTATATTTATGACACCTATTTCTAGCTTCTTTTCCCTTCCCATTATATTTCCTTTCAATTTAACATTGTCATAATACAACTTACATTCTTAACGCCTAAAGTACAATTGTCAAATTTAAATTCATAGCAATACTCTAAGCCACTTTTCTCAACATGAATACACTTTAGTAAAACAAAATTAATTGACTAAAGCCCTACTTTGTTTGCTAAATTATAAGTAATAAAACTTTATCAGCAATGTGAATATTATTAGCATATATCGCACAAACAAATCAGAGATATCTTGAATCTATTATCCAGTCAATAAGCTAATATATTAGCTCTTTGCAGGGTGCTAATGAATTAACTTAAAAGAAAGCTCTAATACCACTGCTCTCCAACTCGCAAAGTATCATTAGTAATTAAAACTCGCTTATCTCGAACAAAAACATTCAAACAATTATCCAGCGCTTTACTTAACTCTAAATCGCTTTGCTGTCCATGTTCCTCTTTTTCACGAAAAATCAATTTAGCCTTACTTGTAAGGGATTTAGCTGACTTCCTAGAAAACCCGCCTTTATCACGTAACATTTTCTCAAAACTTTTTGAGTCTTTAACGTCTAGGAAAGAAGCGCAACCATCATTATTTATTGGCATAGATTTAAAATAATTGTGAAATATATTTGATTTGGCAGCAACGTCAATTGCATTAGATATTTCATCTACAAATCCATGAGAAAGAGCATCTTCTGCAGTTAGCCAAGTTTCCGCTGACATCATTTCGCGTATTTCAGCTTCAGATTTACCCGTTCTATTCTCATAAATTCTAACTATTGAATCCTGTAGTTTATCCATTATATCAGCGACTTCTCTAAGATCCTCCGCCTCACCAACTGCACCACCTTGAGCATTATGGATCATAAGAAAAGAATCCATTGGCATTGTTACAGAATCGCAAGCCATCAAAATGAATGAAGCAGCACTTGCCGCTATACCTTCAACTCTCCCCAAAATTTGTGCCGGATGATGTTTAAGCGCGTTATAGATAGCTAAACCATCTAACAGATTGCCTCCCGGTGAATGGACTGATAAATTTATCGTTTTGGCAAATTGGTTTTCTTTTAGTTCTCTAATAAAATCGGCTGCCGTAACTCCAAACATGCCAATCTCATCGTGCAACGATATTTCAACCGTATCGTGATTCATGTTTTTAATTTCATACCAGTTTTTCATAATAACCTCTAATATTTATGATTGATTTTTAGATCATTCAATTAGTATATTCAAGCCCCCTACTCTAATTTCGCGTCAATAAACACATTATTTAAGGTGTGTTGTCCGCTTAGTAAGTTGTAGACTTTTGATACCCCCCGTCCATAACTCCCGCGCGTAAACAGAGAGAGGGAGGAGCGTTCTAGAGACAACAAGTTTCCTTGTTTTTGCGCCCCCCCTCCCTCTATTTACTTATGATTTCAGTAGCTATTTTGATCATTAGACACTCTTTTAGTGTTGTATCTAATGACTTCGGTATTGTTATCTAACTACTATTTTATCTAAACAACCGGAGCTAATAGTTCACCTGAGATTACTCCAGCTGGAAGGTGTACCGCGAACCCTAATCTAGCCTCCGCTAGCATCGTTACTAAGTTCTTTGTGAAGTTATCGTTATCACTGTTACTAAACTCCACTAAGGCCTCTTCTCGCGTATGTACCGTTACCGCTTGCTCAGTATCTAAAACTATAAACGTACCGGTGGCTAAAGAGTTTGATGGATGAATAGGTACGCCCCACATTGTCAGCAAGCCTCCTTCAATAGGCTTACCTACGATATACTCACCATCAACGTCCTTTAAAGTCTCTATAACTGCAATATCGTCTGGGTTCATAATAATAAGGTTAGCTATATATTCATTCTTCTGTAGTGCTAACATTCCTTTTCTTACACTATCAACCCCCGTATCTCCAGTGACAGGTGTATAAGTGGTGAAGTTGCCAGCATTCAGCAATCCACTCATATCTCCTAAAGTACCGTCACCGTTTATCATTGCATTTTCAATTTTAAAATCTAATCCATATTGAAGACGTGTCATCTTAAAGTCGATTAGCGCTGGGTTATCGCTCATAACTTGCCTTGATGTTTTAAGCCAGTGAGCATATGTGCTAACTTGTCCGATAACTTCTTCAAAAGTGATATCGGTTTCCGCTTTTAATGTACCTTCTCCATTTTGAGCGGCTGCATTATTGACAAAAGAAAGCTCGCGTGTGTATGTGAAAGAGCTTGATGTGACAGGAATGTTTTTAAGCAACTGTCTTAAAAATATTCGCTTTTGAGGTGCACCAACAACCCCTGGTAATACTTGTGACGGGTTTGTAGCATCCGTTGAAATTGTAGTGCTATTTCTAACGTTTGGTAATACGTCTTTTACTGATAAAGTAATTCCTGCTGATTTTATCTTTCTATCAAGAAAGCTTTTAACTTCCTTAGAGTTTGATATTTGTCTAGAAATTGAATTTCTATTTCTGGTTCCACTCGCCAAATCCTCGCCAAAGCTACCCGATGTTTTTTGCTCTAAATGGAGCAAAGAATCAGAATTAAATTTCAATTCCTTTTTCACCTTATTTTGAAATTCTTCAAGATTATTTGACATTTGATTGATTTTATTTGCTATTTCATTATCCATTTGTTAAACCTCTAATAATATTAATAAAAGGTATTGTTGGCTTATGGATAGAATTTGATTACTGTCACAAAGCCGTAAATACGGTTACTTTTTCAAATAGCTTATCAAACCATTTAATAAAAAAGTCCTTTGTGTCAGCATGCGTTTCACACTTTGACAAGACTGACCTGAATCACTCAGGTAGCTTTTAAGACTATAAGAATTAGCATCGCGCTAACCCTTATGATGGTTTAATCATTACACTGTTTTATTTATTTTTCAAATCATTTCTAATTTTTTCTTTGTTTTTTATTTTCTTTTTCCCCGTTTTAACTAATAACTAATATTTTTATTTTTTATCTAATAACTATTACTAATACTTTTACCTACTAACTATTAACTATTAACTACTACCTAGGTTCGAATGGTATTCAATAGCCTTTCGAATGGTATTCAATAGCCTTTCGAATGGTATTCAATA
Source organism: Kangiella sp. (assembly GCA_002733465.1). Classification (GTDB taxonomy): domain Bacteria; phylum Pseudomonadota; class Gammaproteobacteria; order Enterobacterales; family Kangiellaceae. The sequence continues at coordinate 124,293 of NVVT01000012.1, read as the reverse complement.
GCCTTTCAAATGGTATTCAGGGTGTCTTTTTTCCACATGGCAACTAAATCTTTATCAGTAGGTTTTTCTTTAGATACCGAAAAAGAATCTCCGTATTTTTCAATAAAGTCATTTATAAAAGGTGCTTCATCTTCTCTTAATCTATCGACAATATTTTGAACACCTTTTTTTTGATTTTGACTCGGATTTTGTTCAACTTGATGCTCTGCCATGTCAATAACCCAAACATACTCTTCTTCAAAATTATATTTACAATATCCAACGTTAGTTAAAACTTGTAAAAGCTCCAAAATTTCATCTTCTGTTAGAAAACTTAATTCTCGTTGGATCTTTTTTGTTGGTAGATAGTAGACCCCTATCATATTAATCAACTGATTGGATCGTAGGTAAAGAGCTAAACTGACTGCATCACCCCCAATGGAAACGACTTTTATCATTTCTGCTAAACGCCAAAGCCTTGGGTGTATTCGTGCATATGCTGGTCTCTTGCTCATTTAAAAACCTCTTTGATTGTCGAGATAACGTAATACTATTTACCAGCGCTTTCTAAAATTTTGCATTCAATCCACCTGTCAATATCGTATTCAGACCATCCGACAGCACGTTCACCGAGTGAAATAGGTCTAGGAAATTTACGATTAGCAATGAACGCGTAGATTGAACTCTTGCTAAGTCCTGTGCGTTTGATCACCGCTGGTAATCTCAAAATAGTATTCAATTTAACAGTATTCATTTTCTTGCCTCTTTGTTGTCTTTTATTGGTTCGACAAGAACTTTATTGGAATTGAAATATTTTAACAATTAGGAAGTTTTTCTATTAACTAGTAAAAGAATTGGTTTACTAGTTAATTTGTTGGGATTAAGGGAGGTTTTTTGAGGCTATTTGAATAGATCAAATAAATTCTATTCAGGGATTTTAGGAGCTTTTCTTTTTATTAAAAACTCTAGACGATCAGGTTCCATAGGATCTAATCCTTGTCCATCGAAGAGGTCATAAGCATCAACTTGATGAGGTATAATAAAAAATGAATCTTTGCCAACAATTGATCCTGAACTTCTAAGAGGCGTGAATTCTGTAATGAAATTCTGAAAACCTACTGCTAAATTAAGAAACATTTCTAAACTATTTACGATATAAGGTAGAGGGCCACAAAGTTCTAAATTATGTTGTTCAGGACGGATTGATTCACTTATATAGCTACTAAGATTCGGCTCATGAAAAGATGTTATTGCAATATGTGATTCAAGTATCTGAAGAGCCGCACATAAATGGGAAACATGTTTGAACTTAGACCACGCGTCTTTTATGTACTTTGAATTATTTGGGTAACCATGTGATAATTTGTTTATTTTTGATTCCGACTCATGAACTATAAGCGCTAAAGCTTTAGAAATACTCGCACCACCTCTTAGTTCATTTTTGTGGAAATAATTCATGGTTGCTAAATATTGAATACAGTCAGATGCTACCGTCCATCTACTGTAATTTTTCTCATGTTCATTCCATATACCATTTAATGAATCAGCCCTTATTAACGAATCAACTCCACCTAAAGATGAAAATATTTTTTTTTGCTCTGGCGTTTTTAGAGAAGTGAAAGAAACAAACAAACTGCAAACGCAGCCGTTTAGTTTTAATGTATCGTCAGGGTAAACCAAGGAGGCTAAAATTTTCGCCGCAAGTAAAACTCTTTGATCTATATCTGACAAATCTGTTATTTCAAAGAACATAAAGAAACTTCCTTTTAAAGTCTAATTTAATTAAGCCTGGTTTAACAAAAATCATGTTATAAGTCTTGTACAATACGACGACTAATTTCTACCTGCCATAAATCACAATGTTTGTGTATTCTTGCCTTATATTCTAGTCTAATGGAATCATCACTATTTCTTTTCAAGTGAATTGAAAGAGGCATAGACTTTATTGCTTCTTTTTCGCTCATATATTTCTGTATTGGTATTTTTCGATCTCTTACTTTTGAAAAATAATTAGTAAATATTTCTTTAGTTCCAATTTGTTGTTCACTGTCAAACAAATGAGNTNTTTCTTCCAACTCATTTTTAACAAATGCATTGGTGGTATTTTCCCCATACACTAAACATTCTTTTTTGTTTTGCTTAACCATAACTATTTCCTTTGGCAATTAATAAATTAATACTTAAATTCTTATTTTGGCAATTGTGATTTAAAAGTAGCTCTCTGTATAAAATCAGACCACCAAACCATAAGTGGTTTGCGTCTTTCAATATAATTAGAACGGTTATAGGCAGCTCTAACTTTGTCACCTTGTTCGTGAGCTAAAGCTGATTCAATGACATCTGGATCAAAACCCTGCTCATTTAACGCCGTACTCGCTATTGAGCGAAAACCGTGAGCTACTAATATTCCACCATAACCCATCCTTTTAAGCGCCATGTTCACAGTTGAAGGGTTGGCAGACATGTTTGGGTTTCGATCAGCAAGAAAAATATATTTTTTGTGAAAACTAATCGGTTTCATTTCTTCTAGAAATGACAAACTTTGCTCAGTCAATGGTACTGAGTGAGGGCGATTTTTTTTCATTCTTTCACCTGGTATAACCCAAAGCTTGTTTTCAAAATCAACTTCTGACCATTGTGCGCCTGCAGCCTCTCCAGATCTCACCATTGTATGCAATTGAAACTCTATTAAATTTCTAGTAGTAACCTTTATGCTGGCTCTATTTATAGTTTTCATTAACTTTGGCAAATGCTCCGGTTTTATTGTCGGATAATGATTATTTTTAACTGGACTAAAAGCATTACTTATCCCTGCGAGCGGATTAGCATCAATCAAACCGGTATTAACGGCATAAATCATAATTTTATTCAGTCTTTGGCAAACTCTTTTAACAGTTTCTAAACTACCTTTTTTGGCAACACTGTTTATAACTTCAATTGTATCTTTAGCATTAATTTTATGAATTGGCGTTTCGCCTAATCTTGAATAAACATGAATTTCAAGCGAACGAAGTGTATTTTTAGATACTTGGTCTTTTTTCGTTTCATACCAAAGTGATGCAATATGTTTTAGAGTGTTACTATGTGCAAGCTTTTGTAGTTGTTCATTTTCGTCTCTATAAGCTTTAGGATCGATCTTTTGCGCTAAAAGTGTCCGATACTCTTCTTTTATTTCTCTAGCTAGCATTAAACTTACATCAGGATAGCTGCCTAATCCTAGATTTGAGCGTTTCTTTGTATAGGGGTGATAATAATTAAACAGCCATATCTTAGAGCCATTAGGCTTGATTCTAAGCGCTAATCCGCCCCCATCCATAAGGTTGTACTCTTTAAGCCTCACCTTTGCTTGTTTAATTTGAGTATTGTTTAATGGGGTCACTATTTTCGGCATAAAAACTCCTTTTGGTAACAACAGAATTCAATTTTTGCGCTGGTGTTACTAAGGATGTTACCAAATATTCAGGATGTTACCAAACTTTAAAAAACGGCATAAGGCTTAAAGTCGGCTAAAACGCTATGATTTAGGGCTTTATAAAGCGGTATTGGATGGTGTTGAACGTTGTAATGGTGCCCGGGGCCGGAATCGAACCGGCACAGCCATAAGCCGCAAGATTTTAAGTCTTGTGTGTCTACCAATTTCACCACCCGGGCTTTGGGAGGTTCGCTTCACCCCATGTAACATAAGGGCTAACTTGTAAAAACTGCTTGTAAAAATTGGAGGCTGGGGTCGGAATCGAACCGGCGTAGGCGGAGTTGCAGTCCGCAGCATGGCCACTCTGCCACCCAGCCATTAATCTTTACATTCTGCTAAATATCACTAACATACTAGCAGTCTTAATCTTAAATATTCGACTCATTTAAGACTAAAAAACCTCGAATTTAATGGTTAAAATCGAGGCTTTTGGTACTTTATATAAACGATGCGTGCACCGAAAAAATTTGGAGCGGGAAACGAGATTCGAACTCGCGACCCCGACCTTGGCAAGGTCGTGCTCTACCAGCTGAGCTATTCCCGCGTCGAGTGCAGGGCATTCTACAGTAAGATTATTATCTGTCAAGCGTCAATATTAGAAGTTTTAGATCTTTTTCACATTCAATTTAACAGACCTAAAATCAACTGGGGAAACTGTTCAAAAAAGGCTCTATTAAGATGTAATACGCCTATTCTTCCGGTGTTTCAGCGTTCAAAAGAGGCCAAGTTGCTTGCAAGTAGATCATCATAGACCATAAAGTTAAGCCGACAGCGACATATAGGAAGACGTAGCCCCACATATAAAGCCAAGAATGGTCAAATATTGATGCCATTGTCTCTTCTTTACCAGCTAAAAGTAGGAAGAAAATAGCAGATAACTGCATTAAGGTCTTAAATTTTGCGATATTGATGACTTTTATAGCAGATAGCTCGCCATATTCAGCCATCCATTCTCTTAAAGCAGAAACTGTAATTTCGCGACTAATGATAACAACCGCTGGTGCGGCTATCCAAATAGTGGCATGTTGCTCGACTAATAGGACTAAAGATGCAGCCACCATTAGCTTATCGGCTACTGGATCCAAAAAAGCGCCTAAACGCGATTGCATATCAAACTTTCTCGCTACCCATCCGTCAAACCAATCAGTCCAACCAACAATTGCGAAAATAATGGCCGCGGTGGTTTGTCCCCAAGTGACTGGCAAGTAAAAAAACAAAACCAGCAATGGAATGCAAAGAATGCGAAAGGATGTGAGTAGGTTGGCTATATTCATGTTCAATTTAGTATTATAAAGTCAGTGTCGCAAAAGTTAATCTATTAAGTCAATTCTATCACGAGAGTATTAATGTAAGTAATCATAAATCAAAATSGCTAACGATTTGTTAATTCCGTCAACTTTYATCAAATCTTCYACTCCGGCTCTASTCACTTCTTGYAATCCRCCAAAATGTTGAATGATWGMTCGTCTRCGTTTGGCTCCTACWCCAGYGATYCCCTCCAATGTTGAGGTCTTACGCTTTTTATCACGCTTACCTCTATGTCCGGTAATAGCAAAACGGTGAGCTTCATCTCGTATTGCTTGTATCAAATGTAATGCAGGAGAATCTTCTTCTAATCGTTTGGCTATAGCTTCCGATGGAAAGAATATTTGTTCCATACCGACTTTTCTATCACTCCCTTTCGCAACGCTGACTAATGTTACATCAGAAATATCGAGATCTTCCAATACTTTTTGCGCTTGATTCAACTGCCCTTTTCCGCCATCAATTAACAATAAATCAGGTAGTCTTGCTTCTTCCTTAACTAAACGCTTAAACCGCCTTCTAACCGCTTGCTCAATCGCTGCGTAATCATCACCTTTTGTGACATCATTAATATTAAAACGCCTATAATCGGATTTTTTAGCGACGCCATGTTCAAATACCACGCAAGATGCCACGGTTTCTTCGCCTTGAAAGTGGCTAATGTCGAAACACTCCATTCTTATCGGCAAACGATCCAGAGATAATTCAACCATTAACATTTGTAATCTTTTTTGCGTATGCGTTTTTGCTTCTAACTTTGACTTTAACAATTGVGTYGCATTATTABTTGCCATATTKAGCCAAGCTGATTTGTTTGTTTTTACCTGACTTAATAATTTAACTTTACGTTCGGATAAATGAGTTAAAGTATTTTCAATATCATTGCGAGATTCAATGTCCAAAAGATTTAAATCTTCACAAATCAGCTCATGGGGGATTTCATTTTTATTTTCAGTATAATAGTGTTCTATAAAGGATTGAAGCACTTCTTCTTTACATGTTTGATTGGGTATTTTGGGAAAGAACTGTTTACTTCCTTGAACCATGCCATTTCTGATCTGTAACAAAAATACGACCGCTAGTTTTTCTTCAATTTTTACGGCGAGCGHATCAATVGCAATCGTTTTATTCTGGTTTAGGTGATGTACAGATTGTTTTTCTAGCACACGHCGYAAATGAATCAATTGATCTCTATAACGCGCAGCCAATTCAAATTCTAAGTGACTAGAAGCCAGCTCCATTCTTTCCTTTAACGCCTTTGTCACTGACTCATTTTGCCCACGATAAAATAGTCTGACTAAGTTAACATCTTGTAAATAGTCWTCYTTACTRATTTTATTAACACAGGAGCCRCTRCAACGTTTAATTTGATACTGTAAACAAGGGCGWGAACGATATTTAAAGGTACTATTTTCACATTGTCTAATTGCAAATAACTTTTGCATTAACGCAATACTATAACGAGCGGCGGTACTTCCTGTGAAAGGCCCAAAATATTCACCTTTTTTTGTTTGTTTACCGCGATGAATACTTAATCGAGGATATTCTTCATCAGAGAGCAAAATGTAAGGGTACGATTTATCATCGCGAAAAATGACGTTATATCTTGGTCGGTGTTTTTTTATTAATTGTTGTTCTAAAACTAATGCGTCGTTTTCACTAGCGGTTATCATCACTTCAACATTGGTGATTTGCGCCACCATGACTTTTGTTTTTGCAACGTGATCGGTTTTTTGAAARTAACTAGATACGCGRTTTTTTAGATTTTTAGCTTTACCAATGTAAATAATTTCATTGGTTTTATTCAGCATCTTATAGATGCCAGGTCGCAACGTTAAGGTGGATAAAAAATTCTTGACGTCAAACTCTGGCATATTAGAAAGCGATATATAAAAGCGAAAAAAGACTAATATTAGTTTAGCCTTTTTCTTTTGCTTCTTTAATTGAATTAGTATTAATTTTAGTTACAGACGACGATAGATTTTTGCTTTCTAAATGTTTAACTAATTCAGCATGAGGAACATAACCTGAGATTAACTCTCCGTCTGGCAAGATCAAAGCAGGAGTACCTGACAACCCAAAATCACGGGTTAATTGATAATGAGAATCTAATGGATTAGCACATGATGCATCCGTAAATTGACGTTTTAACTTAGCGTTATTCATTGCGACTTGCCTATCTTTTGCACACCAAACTGATACTAATTTTTTATGTGCAGAAGAACCTAAACCCGCTCGTGGAAAAGCCAAATATCGAACCGTTATGCCCGCAGCATTTAATTGAGGTACTTCTTTGTGCAATTTTCTGCAATAACCACAATCGACATCAGTAAAAACGGTAATCGCATACTTTTCATCTTCTGCTTTAAAAACTACCATATCAGATTCATCAATAGCGGCAATTGTAGCGGCTCTCTCTGGCGCGGCTTCCGCTGCTTTTTTAGCCATGCTTAATTCTGTATGGTTAAATGGTTGACCTAACCGAATTTCTAACAAGTTTCCTGTCATTAAAAACTTACCGTCCTTAGACACATACAATATCTGCCCATTATAAAAAACCTGATACAAACCATCGTAGGGGCTTTGCTCTACGTCAGTGATGCCAATTCCGGGCATAGATTTTTCAAGCTTTTGCTTAATAGCATCAGGGGACAATTCGTTCTTTGCCATGAGCCTCTTTGCATTTAAATTACTAGGAACTTTAGATGCCTCATCGACCTGACTATCTGTACTAACTAGAGAATTTTCGCGTAACTTATCTGTGTCAACTTTAGACAATTCATTATTCTTTTCGCTACTGCCTTCAGCACAGCTAGTTAAGCTTAAAGCCGTTGCTAGAATCAGCGTCAATATCAGTTTTGTATTTTTCGTACGAGTGTTCAGACTAAGGAAGTTCATTGTTTGACTCTTTATTTTACGGTAAGTTTTATTGTTTATATTCGAGAAAGTATTAATGCTATTCATATGATACAAGCGACTATAGCAGGTTGCTACGTTCTTAGACAAATAGCTTCTTAGACAAACGGTATAGATGCTCTGATAGAGAGTATTTTCATCCATCTGCGTTACCCTTTTGTATCAAAATTAGTAAAACTTGTTTAAATTAATAAGGCGCCCTCATGTACTAGAAGAAATTTTTTGATATCAATCAACTTTCCATCTAGTTGTCCCGAAAATCCGCCTAAACCAGATGCAGAGACAATACGATGGCAAGGAACAATGAGAGGAATGGGGTTATTTCGGCATGCATTTCCAATAGCTCTGGCACCTGAATCAATTTTAGAGGCTAATTCTCCATAAGTCATAACTTGACTCAATGGAATATCTTGTAATGCCCGCCATACTCTATTTTGATACTCAGTTCCCTCTGAATTAAGGCTAATATCAAACTTAAAAGACGCATCCTCAAAATAACAATTAATTTGCCTTTGTATTTCTTTTGCAAATGGAGAATGACCTGCTCGAATTGCCTTTCTAGAATTAAGGTCTATTTTAACTAATGCTTCATTGACAATTTTAATCGCCAAGCGGCCGATTGGCGTTTTTATTACAAAATTCTCTGATTCTGGTTCTGGTTTAGTTTTCGCTTCTAATGTTATGTCTACGCGTTTCATTAGCAAATCACCTATTGCTAACCGGTGCAAACTGCTGTTTAAACCATATTGCATTTTTATCTAGAAAGATTTTATCCACATCGTTCAAACTTTCAATCGCTTGTTTTACAATAATCAGCTGTTCGTCTAATAGGGCTAATTGCTCTTTCATTTCTTTAATCAATCGTTCATTGTTATTATCAAAACCTGATTCACTTTGTTCCTCTAAACGAGCTAGATTCGCCAGTATAACCTTTCTAATGGTTTCAAATTGACTCTCGGACTGGTTAGTATCATCTTTTTTTCGATTTAAAAAATAAAGCCCACCCATCACTTTCTGAGAAATTTTGAAGACTTCACGTAAATCGTCAATTTCAGAATTTTGCAAAATTGCCTCAATTTTAGGATAGGCTTTTGACTTTTTTAAAAAAGTAACTACTTGCTCACTCTTGTCAAAGTCGAATTGCTGACTATGTTCAGCAAGTTCTGGATACTCTGCATTCAACAGACCCATTTTATGAGTAACCGATTTGAATGCGATGATTTGTTGTCGAGTTAGACTTGTAGACGACTCTTTAGCTTCGGCTATTGCTACAGTGATTATTAAGGAACTTCCCATAGTCAAAACTATAAGAAAAATCCAAGACGTTAAATGTTTGTTCATTCGTTTATTTAGTTAGAAATGAATATTGGTACCTTAGCAATTTCTGGTATTTTTCGCTAGGCAAAAAAAAACACTCAAATTTGAGTGTTTTTCATCGATATGGTGGGTCGTGGGCGATTCGAACGCCCGACCAATTGATTAAAAGTCAACTGCTCTACCGGCTGAGCTAACGACCCGATGCGGAGCGCATTATCCGTTATTTAAAAAAAAATACAAGCCTTTATTCGAAAATATTTGGATATTTTTTAGCCCTGTATTTGTATAGTTAATGCACTCAGCTCATATTGTAGTCTATTTCTATCTATTCACTAATCCACAGATAATTCTTTTAGCCGTTGGTAGCCATTTTTGACTACTTCAATAGCTGTTTTAACCTCATCCATAGTGGTAAATCGACCAAAGGAAAAACGTAACGAACTATGTGAGGCTGAATCAGACAATCCTAGTGTTTTAAGCACATAGGAAGGTTCTACACTCGCTGATGTACATGCTGAACCCGATGAAATAGCGAGATCTTTAAATGCCATGATCAACATTTCACTATCGACACCTTCAAATTGAAGATTAATGATACCTGCAACCATTTTTTCGGTTGTTTTATGGCCTTCGATTCCAGCATTCACTGATATTCCCTTAATATCGCAAACGCCTTGCATGAAAAGATGCTTACATTCAAATACGTGTTGGTCATTTGCTTGTAGCTCTTTGCGAGCAATCTCAAAGGCTAATCCCATACCAACGATTTGATGAGTTGCCAAAGTGCCGGAACGCAATCCTCTCTCATGCCCGCCACCGTGAATTTGCGCTTCAATATTAGGTTGCTGATTGACTCGAGCATACAAGACACCCATGCCTTTAGGCGCATAAATTTTATGGGCGGAAAATGACATAAAATCAACTTTCAGTGAGTTTAAATCAATGGAAATTTTACCGGCAGCTTGTGCTGCATCAACATGAAACAAGATATTGTTTTTATTGGCAATTTCTCCGATTTCAGCAATGGGCTGAATACTACCTAATTCATTATTAACCATCATAATGGTGATTAAAATAGTGTCTTTTTGAATGGCTGACTCAACCTGCTCTGCAGAAATAACGCCATTAGAATTTGGCATAAGATAGGTCACTTGATAACCTTTTGTTTCTAAATAAGCACAACAATCTAAAACCGCTTTATGTTCAAAAGCGCTGGTGATGATATGACCTTTGCCATTTGCTTCTGCAATGCCTTTGATTGCGAGATTATCCGATTCTGTCGCGCCGGATGTCCAAATAATTTCTCTTGGGTCGGCGCCAATTAAATCTGCCACTTGATTTCTTGCGATATCGACTAGTTCTTCCGCCTGCCATCCAAACCGGTGTGAACGCGATGCAGGGTTACCGAAGTGCCCGTCTGCGCCTAAACATTCCATCATTGCTTTTACTACAGCTGGATCGGCTGGAGTTGTGGCTGCATAGTCTAAATATATCGGTTGTTTCATATCACATGTCTTATTTTTTATTTCTTATCGTTTGTTTCTTTAGCTTCAGCAAATTCAACAGGCTCAACGAGAAAATCACTCGCATCGATACCCGGTATCTTAAGCGATTCAACATCAATGCCTTTATCCTCAAGCGCTTTTATTAACAATTGCATTTGTTGATCAACGCCTCGAGAATGTTTAAGAATACTAGAGATCACCTGAGAAACTGGATCATAACATTGTTCGCTCTCACCATAAGCTTCAAAGCCTATCAGTTGCTCAACTCTCTCTCTATTAGTTTTTGGCTTTTGACAATTTGTATCGATAATATGTCCAGGGATACCAACAACCGTTGCACCTTCTGGGATATCTTTGGTTACGACCGCATTAGAGCCTACCTTCACTCCCTTATTTAAAGTAATAGGACCCAGTATTTTAGCCCCTGCACCTATAACCACATTATCTTCAAGCGTTGGATGTCTTTTACCTGCATCCCAAGAGGTTCCGCCCAGGGTGACACCATGATATAAGGTTACGTCATTGCCGATAATAGCGGTTTCACCAATCACGACCCCCATTGCATGATCAATGAAAAATCGACGACCAATTTGCGCACCGGGATGGATCTCTACACCTGTGATGGCTCGCACGAATGTAGAAATAAATCTTGCTAAGCCATACCAATTCTTTTTCCAGAGCGCATGCGTGACTTTGTGCCACCAGATAGCATGTAATCCAGGATAATTAAGCAATACTTCTAAAGTATTGCGAGCAGCAGGATCACGGTCGAAGACACTTTGGATATCTTCTTGTAATCGACTTTTGATTTTATTGAACATGTCTATCTTATTGAACCTTTRTCTAAAWTTTATTTCRATTTTTTTNAGCTAATYYAAAYTTTTNAACTARYTTAATTTGTTTTCAATAGATGAAAGAAAACCTCTTAGAATTTTAAATTCGCTTTCTGTCATATCGGCACGGCTAAACAAACGGTTTAAGCGGTTATCRATTTGYTTTTGATGAGCYRYATTTAAATAGCCTACATTTGTCATAACACCTTTTAAATGATTGAGAAAACCATCAAGTTGATTTCGACTGATCACTCTTTCGTTATCAATGACTCGTTGCACAGGTAATTGTTGCACTTCAGAAAATGCGAGCCTCATCTCATAGGCTATTAATTGGACTGCTTGGGATAAATTCAAGGAAGAATACTCAGAATTAGTCGGTATATAGACTTGATAATGACAAAGATGCACTTCTTCATTGGTTAAACCTGAGTTTTCCGTTCCAAAAAGAAGTGCAACTGGAATGTTTTCTGGATTGGTTTGTATGATCTCAGTTAGTTCTCTTGGTGTGACTAATCGCGTAGAGAGTGAACGAGTGCGAACACTGGCACCAACAATTAATCGACAATCAGCGATTGCCTCTTCTGTAGAACTAAACACTTCAGCATTAGTTAATAAGTCAGAAGCCTTTGATGCTCTTACAGTCGCTTCTGCGCTAGGAAAATGCTTTGGGTTAACTAGTCTAAGTTTTGATAAACCCATCACTTTCATCGCTCGCGCGGTTGCACCTATATTGCCTGGGTGGGTGGTATGGGAAAGGATTACTTTTATTTGATCTAGCATGAAAATGAGCAAAGATGATTATTTAACTCATTTTAACTGTTATCAATAACTTATGGCATTTATTTTTCGGATCTAATTTTTCGGATCTTGGGATTAACCAATGTAAATGGTTAGATTTACTCTAAGTCTCCATATGTTGTGTATGCTGTTGTGTATGCTATACTTAATGCATAAATAGCAAATTAATTGGTGCTCTCTATGCAATATCAAATACAAACTAACCTAGTGAGAAAACAATTTCTTATTTCTGAATCAAACATTGAAAAACTTGATCGTATAGCAACTCAAGATAATATCTCTGCAGCTAATGTCGTTCGGCTTGCGATTGAAGCTTACAATCCTTCTGAAAACATTGATCAACCAGAACTGATGGAGTTGGTTTCTAGTCGTTTAAAAGAAGCGATTTCATCCACGCAAAGAGCCAATCAAAAAATTAGCAAAATATTAAAAGATACTTCACCTCAGGATATGAACTAATGGCTAGCTGGAAAGATATTCTTCTAGATACTTTAAAACTAACAGATGAAGTGAAACGCCTCAATGGCTTAACTGAAAAACTAACCGATCGAACAATTGATATGGATAAACGCTTGGTACGATTAGAAACTATGGTCGAAATAGCACAAAAACAATTACCAAAAAATTAGTTTTTCTTAAAATTTAAATCCTATTTCAAAAACTAACGCGTCTTCACCGCGATTAGACCCTTTTATGTTAGCGTTAGATGTGTGACGAAGATAGAGTCTCATGTTTTTATAAGCTAAACCTAGGTTTTCTTGAAAGTTTAGACTGGTTGAATTAGCTTTTGATAACCTTGATGTATAGGTCAGTCCTAAATCAAAAAAAAAGCTTAAATTATTACTGGCTTGATAATCAAATAGCGTTTTTATTATCGCTGCCATATAGTGAGATTCAACATAATCAATTCCCCATTCTGGATTAGTCTCTAACCATGCGGTATATGGGTATGTTTCCCAGTAACTGATATTTCCTTTCCAGCCATTTCTCTCAAAGGAAAGTGAATACATTTCGTATCCCGATTCATCAGCCTGATAGATTTCACCTACACCAATAAGCCACTCGTTAGCGACTACTGAATTGCTGGCTTGAGCAAGCCCGAATAAAAGAATAATATAAAATATTTTCATTCTTTTATTTTAGCCTAAATTATTAACAAATATCGCTAATTAATAAAAAGTTTCTTCTTTTGATGCCATATCAACCAACATTTTTGCTGGTTCAAACCTTTCACCGCAAGTTTCTTTGAGAGCTAACATTTTATCTACAACGTCTTTGGCTCCCAATGTATCAACATATCTAAAAGGACCGCCTAAGAAGGGAGGAAAACCAAGTCCGAATATTGCGCCGATATCGCCATCTCTTGGACTACTCAATATTCCTTCTTGCAGACATAAAACAGATTCATTCACCATTTGTAAAATACAGCGCTCAGCAATTTTTTCATCATCCATTTGATTATCTGGAGTGATCCCCAATAATGAATAAATAGTTTGATCGACTGATTTCTTTTTATTCTTTCCACTGTAGTCATAAAAACCTCGTTTGTTTTTACGACCTTTTCTATTATCGCCTGCTAATTTAGAAAATAGTGGTGGCGGTAACATTCTATCGCCAAACTCTTCGGCCAAAATGGGCGCAATTTTAGTTCCTACATCAATCCCTACTTCATCTAATAAAGTGATAGGGCCTACAGGAAAACCTGCCTTTTTAAGCGCGTTATCAACTTTATCAATAGCAACACCTTCAGAAACCAAATGACCCGCTTCATTGACAAATGGCGCRACTATTCKGCTAGTGTAAAAMCCCGTKCCRTCTTTRACAACWATCACGGTTTTACCTTGCTTTTTACCAAACTCTACACAAGTCGCTATGACTTCTGGTGAGGTTTTATCGGTAATAATAATTTCTAACAAAGGCATTTTATCAACCGGAGAGAAATAATGTAGTCCAATCACATTTTCTGGATGTTTAGAAGCTTCAGCAATCTTTGTGATCGGTATCGATGAAGTATTCGAAGCGAAAATCACATTGTCACCACAGTTTTCTTCGATATCTTTTATCATTTGTTGCTTTAATTCTAGACTTTCAAAAACAGCTTCGATGACAATTTCGCAACGTTTAAATCCTTGGTAATCGGTTGTGCCGGTAATTTGGGAAAAACGTTTATTAGCTTCCGTTACGGTTAGCTGTTTTCGTTTGATTCTTTTTTTATATAAATCCCAACAGTATTTAAGAGCGTGATTAACCCCTTTGGTATCTTGGTCTTTAATTCTCACTTTATATTTAGCTTTTTCCGCAGTCACGTAAGCAATACCAGCTCCCATCAATCCGCCACCTAAAATACCAACGCGGTTAATCGGCATACACTCAACATCGCCAACAACGCCACTATCTTTTTTAAGTTCGTTACTGGCAAAAAAGATATTCATTAATTGCTTTGCAACCGGTGACATGACTAGTTCTGCGAATCCTTTAGCTTCTTCCTTGAGTCCCGCGTCAAAACCTTGATTCATTCCAATTTGAACGGCATTAATTATTTTTTCTGGAGATGGATAGTTACCCATGGTTTTTCTATTAACCGTTTCTAATGCTTTATCAAATATAATTTTTCTACCGGCTTGCGTAGTTTCTAGCGCTAACTTTTGTAACCCCGCTACAGACATTAGCAAGTTAGGTTGAATTTTTAGTTTTAGCTCACTAGTTACTCGCTTGTCTTTACCGACTAATTTTAATGCCATTTTTTCGGCTACTTTTCTTAAATTAGCCTTTGCTACCACTTCATCAATAATACCTAACGATTTCGCTTTTTTAGCGATCAGTTGTTTACCTGTAAGCATTAAATCTAATGACGTCGCAATGCCAACTAAACGAGGCAACCTTTGCGTTCCGCCACCGCCGGGTAATAATCCTAATTGCACTTCTGGCAATCCAAAACGACTACTAGCATCATCCGTTGATATTCGATAGCTACATGCCATAGCGAGCTCCAGACCACCGCCAAAACAAGAACCATTAATCGCTGCTACAATTGGCATGTCGAGTTGTTCCATTTTTGCAAAAAGTTCATGCCCGGTATTGGCTACCGCTAAAACGTCTTCTTCCGTTTTTAAATCTTGAAGCATATTGATATCTGCACCAGCGACAAAACATTTTTCTTTTGCACTAATTATCACCATCGCCTTTACTGATGTATCCGCATTAATTGTTGTAAAAATCGCTTCAAACTCTGATGCAAATTCCGCTCGTAAGGTATTTTGGGATTCACCTTTGACATCAAGCGTTACCCATGCGATACCGTTATCGCTAATCTGTAAACTAAATGCTGATTGATTATTCTTTGTCATTTTTAAATGCTCCAATTTTTTCATGGTCTCAATATCGACATTGATGAAAAACGATGCTTGTTTTTTCCGTTTTATTCTGACTTACTCTGACTTATTCTGATTCTAAAATCATTGAAGCACCCAGTCCACCTGCAGCACATGCGGTAGTTAGCCCGACCCCGCCACCTCTCCTTTTTAATTCTCGTAATGTTTGCGTGATCATTCTAGTACCAGTTGCTGCAAAGGGATGACCATAAGCCAACGACCCACCTAAAACATTAAATTTATCCATGTCAATTTCACCAATGGCTTGGCTTCTTCCTAATTTTTCTTTAGCAAACTGTTTGCTGGCAAAGGCATTAACATTACACAGCGTTTGGGCTGCAAAGGCTTCATGCATATCAATTAAGGTTAGATCTTTTAATTTCATTCCCGCTCTATCTAGCGCAATTGGGGTTGCATAAGATGGCCCCATTAACATGTCTTTTTCAACTTGAGTGGCGGCAAAAGCATAGCTCTTAATATAACCTAAAGGTTCGTAGCCTAACTCTTTTGCGCGGGATTCTTTCATCATTAAAATCGCTGAAGCGCCATCCGTTAAACCCGTACTGTTTGCGGCAGTTAACGTGCCATTTTTTCTATCAAAAACAGGTCTTAATTTAGCATAACTCTCTAGCGTTGAGTCAGCGCGAACATTATTATCTTGTGATAGCGCATTAGTGAATGGTTCCACATAGGCAATCATCACTTCATCAGTCAATTTACCTTCCGCCCATGCTTTAGCCGCCAAGGTATGTGAACGGTGCGCTAATGCATCTTGTTCTTCTCTCGTAATACCGTGGTCGCGAGCCATTTGCTCTGCATTTTGCCCCATGGTAACGCCGGTAGAATATTCCGCTACAGAAGGTGGAACCGGAGCTAAGTCGCTGGGTCTTATTTGACTAATTAGCTTCATCTTTTGTCCGAAGGTTTTTGCTTTAGATAGTGCTAATAACAACCTTGCTAATTTTTTAGTGACTCCAATCGGCACCACGGAAGAAGAGTCTGCCCCTCCTGCAACGCCAATTTCTGCACTGCCAGCTTTGATTGCTTCAGCTAAACTAACTGCTGACTGAAAACTGGTAGCACAGGCTCTTGAAACACTGTAACCATCGGTTGAAATATCCATTCCTGTACCGAGTACAATTTCACGAGCAATATTAGGCGCTTCTGGGTGAATCAAAACTTGCCCAAACACAACTTGGTCAATCAAGGATAAATCAATATTAGATCGATTTAGCATTTCTGAAACAACCATTTGCCCCATGGCAATTGCATTCATGTCTTTGAAATGAGTCATTTGACGTGCAAAAGGAGTTCTTAAACCTGCTACAACCGCAATTCGGTCTTCTTTGCTTTTAATAATTCTTTTTTTAACGGGTGCCTTTTGGGGAACTGCTTTTTTAACAGCTGACTTTTTAACGGCTGGCTTTTTTTCGATAGGTTTAGATACGACCGGTTTTTTTGATTTTGATTTCGTGATTTTGCTTTCGCTCGTACTTTTATTCTCAGTGATTTTTTGCTTTTCAGTCATGTCTTTTCTCACGGTTTTCATTCAAATTAGTGCCTTTAATGCACCTTAACAAGTATAGTCGAATATTAGAATTCAATAGATTAAGCGACAATTTACTTGATCTAAAATATTTAATCAAACGTTTGTTTGAATTTATAGTTGTTCAAAACGATTGTAATTATTCAGCATAATCAAAAGACCCCTCTCCCCAGCCCTTTGCTATGCCCCTCTTTTTGGGTACTCCCGGAGAGAGAGGGAGTAAAAACGTTGCTCTTTAGTTAAATCGGCAAAATATCAATTAATCCAGAAAGTCTTGAATGGCTTTTAGCACAGCTTCTGGTTGTTCAATACTAGAAGTATGCCCTGCCTTTTCAATAGTCACTAAATGGGAGCCTTTGATAGCTTCATGCATTCTTTGTGCTTTCGCTGGTGTGGTCGCAACATCCTCATCACCAACGACAATTAGTGTGGGCAGTTCAATCTTATTGAGCATTCCATAAATGCCATTACGATCAACAACGCCATTAACCGCTTTACCAAAGGTCCACCGATTGAGTGTTCCTAACTTTGCTTTCCACTCATTTTTAAGTGCTTTTTTATTGGGATCGTTTAAAAAGCTTTGACTGAACATAATTGCCATTGTTTTATTGGCAATTAAACTCACACCTAGCCATTTAGCAATAAATGCTAATTTACGATATTTAGGTTTATTTGCCTCAGGCTCTGGATCTGCGGTTGTTTCTAATAACATAAGGGATTTGAGTAATTCTGGGTGATGAATAGCTAAACGCATTCCGATAAAGCCACCCATTGATAAACCTAAAAAATGCACGGGACCATCGACTAATTGCTCAATTAGGGATTTAGTATCAAGTGCTAAGCTCCCCATATCGTAGCCAGAATCAGTTGACTCACTTTTCCCCTGACCTCGAAAATCAAATGCTATACAGCGGTACTTTGATTTTAACTGCTCAATTTGAGGAGCAAACATTTCGTTGTCCCATAATAAACCATGTGCAAATACAATGGTTTCTTTAGAAGTCTCATCAGAACTGTTTTCATTGAAGTCTTGATAGTAAATATCCGCATCGTTTATTTTTATTATTGGCATAGTATTTTCTCGTTATTTGTTTGTTATTTTTGAACGGTCATATCAATCCTATTTCAATAATGGATGACTTTCTGGTAATTGTTTGGATACCCAAATCGCGAGTTTGTGTTTCATGTTAATCAAAGACTCTTGGTCTTTCGCCAGAGGCTGAATCAATTTATCTGAAACTAGAAGACGATAAAGGCTTTCAATTTTTTGATTGGCGGAGTCAGTCGCACCAAAATTCTTAAAGCCTCTATTCATGGCATATTTTTCACCAAGTACAACAGCTATTTTACTTAGTTGTGCTTCATTTTTTATCTTTTTCACACTCTCTTCCCCATTTTAATACTTCTTTAGGTCTTGCATTCGCAATTATTCATAAGCATTCATATACTGCTAAATAATATCTCTAATGCACCTTTCAAATCACTTGCCACTTTTTGTTTGACTAACAAGGAACAAGCTTTGTGCAGTTGTTTTGCCTCTTCCTTTTTAAGCATTTTAATTTTTGCTGATAACTCGACGGTATTTAAATCAACATCTCTTCTATCAGCGTGATTTTTATTTTTTAACTGCTCGTACAAATATGAAAAACGTCCAATAATAACATACGGAAAATTCAAATCGGTAATTGGGCCTTGTTGAGCAAGATAACCTCCTAATGGTAATCCTTTTAATTTCATCTTTCCAATATAATCGGAACCAAAAAATGCGCTAGTAAATCCTAATATTCCGCCTCCTACTGCACCTAATAAAAAACTGCTACCAGCAAGTGCCATGTCGGCTACGGCACCTGTCGCTACTCCCGTTATTGTGCCAGTAATCGCTAATTGCTTTTTACTTAACCCCCATAAATACCACTGTTCTGTATCAAATAAATCCGGCCCAACTTTTAAGTCTTCTTTATCAATCAATATTTTATGGTAAGCGAATAACTCAAGTAGAGCTTGGTGGGCGTTCTTTTCTTCATTAATAAGATGGTTGTTAAATTGGATCTTTAAAAACCCTTGAGTTGATTCCGCTTGTCCTTTGGTCAATACTTTTTGCTGAAATTGATAGCTACAACATTCAACCAACAAATCAGCCAGGATCCTTACACTTTGTAGCATAAGGTTATTCTCTTGCTCAATAAGATCCGAAATGACTAGTTCTAAATTGTTTTTCCATTTAGGCTCTAAAAGCGCAAAAGTGTTTAGGAGTGATACTTGCTCCTGTAAATCAGCATTCATAGGATTGAAAACCCGAACCATTTTAAAAAATTGGTTTAACGCGTTCTGCCAAGGAACAACATATTCATCACTTTCTATTGGATTGATCAGAGCCATACTAGGACGACCTGTCCATCTTAATATTTCCATTTCCGCTTCATATTCTGCGCCGTAAGGACGAGAACCATCTACCACATAAAGAATGGCTGCGCCTTTGACTAAGGGCGAAAGTAATTCAACTTCATCGGGAAAGTTTTGTTGACATGATTCGTCCATAACAAATGCTTTGATCGCATCTGTATATTGATCCGCGCTGTTTGCTTTAGCTTTTAACCATTTTAGAACTTGGCGAGGTCTTTGAAACCCTGGCGTATCGATTAACTCAAAACCGCCATTACCGGTATCTATTCGATACCGGTTCGATGTTTTTGTTGTGCCACTTTGACGAGATATGTCTATTGAATCGTTTCTAGCGAGCGTAGATACAATTGAAGATTTACCTTTGTTAGGGTGCCCAACCACAGCGAAAGATGAACGAAGTTTTGAGCCGAACATTTCAGATTCATTCATGATTTATCATTCGGGTTATTATTCAGCGGTTCATTACTAGAGTCAAATAAGTCTGGTATTAAAAGAAGTTTCCACTGTGGTTGTTTTTCAACAAAACGAAACCATTCTTGAAGGTGAAAGTCTTTGCATTCAACAATTTTTTCATTCTTGAGATCTAAAGGTAATAGATAACCCATTGAATTTTGCATAAAGTCAGATAGTTCTGCCAATGGTGGCTCCCAACTTTTTACAATAATTAACTGGGTCTCTCGCCAACGGTCTGCAATCAGACGCTCGCTATCTGTGGCACTAGGGCCGGCGTTAATCGTATTGACTTTTATTCCTGATAGTTTCTCTTCGATTCTATCAAGTAAAATACTTGGAATATTTGCCCAATTATTAAGTGCATAATCAAGCGTAATATCTTTCATGCTCGTTTCAAATAATTGATTCTTGGATACACTGTTATCTCTTTCTTTTAAATATGTACTGTTAGAGTTTTGTACGTTCTTCGCATACTTCGAATTACTTTTTGTCTGAAATTTAAAACTAAGTTGCAAAAGTAGTACTACAACAAAACGCATTAGGAATGCATAAAATATCTGAGTTGCTAAAACAAACTGCCACCAATTAGTTGAAACGGCTGTTCCTGAGGAAGATAATTGACTAACAACTTCAGTAAACAATCGGTTATCTTGAGAGTTGGAAATCATTTCTAAAGTTGGTTGAGCATCCTGCCAAAATTGCCAAGGTAACGCGATTATTTGTAAACCATATAATATATGCTCCGAGTCTAAAAGCGTACTTCTCCAAATAAAATGGACATCGCTTGCAATTAACAGAACAAATAGAACGAGTAAACTTGCTACACTAAAACTCATTGCAGATAATTGACTGAAATAGAGTAAAACTAGCTTAGGTGAATTACTTTGTGGCAATTTTAAATATTGATTCTTATATTTCTTAAATACAAAACTATTATTCCGAACAAACGAAATAATGATGGTTGATAATGAACCTAACTGAAGCGGAGAATAAAAATAGGATAGCAAAGAATAAATTAAGCTTACACAAGGGAAAATAACATACAAGATTATCAAATAAAGTAAATTGACTCGACCCAGACTATCTCCAGATAACACTGACCAGCTAATGACTAACCCTAAAATAAAGCTAATCCAAACGATAGGTTTTGAAATTCTAGTTACCCCATCAAAAACCATCGTTTTTTTTAAAAGCATTGTCTATTATTCTTGCGTGGCTAGCTCGTCGATAACCATTTCTTCTAGCCTATCTAGATCCGGTATTGATGCTAAAACTGAATCCACTTCAACTTGCATTTTTTCTGATTCCGCTAGGTCGTCTGACGGAACAAATCGCATATTGATTCCAGTTACATGGGAGAGCCTAGGGATACCTTGCACCACAATTGATAAATAAGGTGTATCAGGGTTACCATTAAGCGTGTGAACAATCGCAATCCGAGATCGTTTATTAGCTTTTGGATCTTTAGCACCGCCAATAATATCAACAGAGATCAAAGGGATATGCATTCCGCGCCATAACAAATGTCCTAAAAACCAATGAGCTTTGTTTTCACTCTCATCGAATAATTCTACGTTACTATAAGGAACGATTTCCGCAACACTCAAATTAGGCAAAAGAATATGGCTATTGATTGTCGGGATCATTAAACTATAGACTTCCGTCTTCAAATCGTTTGCGCCTGAATCACCCGAACTTGAATCGTTCGAACCGGAGCTTGTTTGTTTTGAATCAGCCATTTTTATTCCTCTTGAATTCGATCCTATAATCTTTTCATTTTACTTTGTATAACTAAATAAACTCACATTCTATTAATAAGCGATTAAATGCTACCGAGTTTTTTTACTAAACTATCTGCGAGCAGTTCTGGGGTAGCTACAACTTGTGCAAGTCCTGCATTAATAACAGCTTGAGGCATTGATGCATTAGCACAGGTTTCCACCGATTGCGCCCAAACTTCTCCTTGAAGTGCATCCAGTTTTTTAGCCCCTTGAAAACCATCTTGCCCCATGCCACTAAATATAATTGCTCCGCATTTATCCCCATAAACCGAAGAAATACTTTCTATCACATCATCAATGCAGGGTGAATACGGCGCACTCCAACTTTGCGAGTGATCCACAAGCACTGAACCATCTCTTAAAAAAATCAACTTCCCTTTAAGAGGTGCTAACAACACACTTCCTGGTTTTAAAGAATTACTTCCGCTAGCCACTTTGACATCAAAATGACTATTGCTGGTTAGAATGTCGGCTAGCACTGGTAGAAAATTTTCATCTATATGTTGAACGATAATAAAACTGGCATTGATGTCAGCTGGAATATTCTGCATAAAACGTTTGACCGCGGCCGGTCCACCTAAGGAAGCACCTATAATCCAACAAGGAGTTAACGTAGGTGCCGTAGATTCTTCAATATCAAAATGAAAATCAATATTTGTAGCCGTATCTTCTAACATTGGAATTTCAAAAAGCAGTTCTCCTGCATTAGAATTTTCATTAATAGAGTCATCTACTATCGATGTTTCATTTGATAAAAAACCAGGTTCGTCGTCGATGGTTAAACTAAATGAATTTTCTTGAAGTTCAGTTGATAACTCACTATCTGAAAACTCATCAATTACAGCGTTCATTTCTTCAGTAATTGCTTGTGCCGAAGACGAGACTTCTATTACATCGTTTTGTTCACTTATTGTATTGTTTGGGGCTTCAGACATAACATCTAGATTAACTTCTGGATTAAGCTCAGAATCAAATTTATCAGAACTTGAATCAGAAGCATTTAAATCAGACATATCATCAATTTCAAATGTGGCTCTTCCAGTAGTTTGCTCATCAATTTCTAATGCTAATTCTGCACTCTCTAAAGCATCATTCAATAAACGATTGTGTTGGTCTTCATGTAATAACGCATTCTCGTCTAACTCTTCTTTCTCTTCTTCTATAAAGACCGCTCGCCCCGTAATAACTTCTTCCGTTGACTCTAAAGAAAGACCTTCTAACTCATCCTCAGAGGCGATAAGATTTGATTGAGTTAGATCTTTATTTGGAGACTGCTCCAGGTCTTTTAATTCCTGCTCAAAATCATCATCAGTTGAAAAATCAGCTCGACCTAAAATTTCTTCTTGTTCAATTTCTAAAGATAAACCAGACATCTCAACTTTTTCATTAACAATTGGTATTTTATCTTCTTCAATATCATCAATTAATAGTTCATCATCTGCAATTTTAAAATCGGCTTTACCTTGAGGTTTTGCTACTTCATCCTGCTCTAGGGTAAAGTCTATATTTATCCCATCTAACTCTATTTCCGTTGCAAATAAATCGTCTTTTTCCTGTTCATCTAAAATTTCCTTAACTGTTTTTGAACCACTGCCTAAATGCTCAACACTTAGACCTGAATCAAATTCGTCAACAGAGTCTTCTAGTTCTTGATGTTCTTGTAGTTTTATTTCATGAGCATCTTGATATTCTTTGCTAGTAGCTAACGCTATATCATCACCTGATGATTCTTGCTCATCTTCCTCTAACGAGTATTCTGAATGAACGGAGACTAAATCATCCTCTCGTGCAGATTCTAAAATTGGCGTACTCAAATTTGAAAAATCAATTTCTTCTACACTATCTCTATTGACCAAAGAGTTTTGTATTTTGTAAACATCAGTGTCACTATTTTCTTGAGAGTTTATTTCTACATTCGTTTCTTCATGTTGGATATCAGAATTGTCTATTACATCCTTAATTTCGACAAATTCAATTGGTTCATGCGAGGTTTTCTCATGAGTGATAATCGCAGCTTCTAGGAAATCAAATGTTTCCTCAGTTGAAAACGAATTTTCATCCTGCTCTAGTTCATTGATACCTGATTCATCAACTTCTGATTCCTCAAGTTCTGGCTCATTAGATTCTGCCCTGTCTAATTCTGGTTCGTCATTATTTATTTCGTCAAAAACAATATCATTTGACTCAACGGATTGCTCATTTTTTAAAGGCTGTTTTAACTGTGGTGATATATCTTCAAGTTCACTCACTAGTTCGGCGGCAATATCACTGGGCAAACCAATGCTTGTTGTTTGCAATTCATCCAGTGCTGAGTCTAAAATTGATATACTCGCATCAGATTCTGCTGAATCTTGATTAACCTGGTTCGGTTCAATCTGTTTCGCTTCAATCTGATTCTGTTCAACGGATCTCAAATCCACAGGATCGAATTCAACAGCTTCCAATTCAATAGGGCTAGTTTCAATGATAATATTTTCTACGGGATCTAGTGCTTGTGTTGGTGCTGGTTCTTGAGAATTTAATGTAGGATTTTGTGATTCGGTTAATTTAGGTTCTAATTTTTCAGTTTGATTTTCAAGACCAGAAACTTCGTACAAACGACTCACTAAATTTCTGCACCAATACTCTAGATGCTCTTCTTTATTTAGTGAACCCGGTTCATTAAAATAAATAGACGCATCAGACTCATCTAATAACGTATCAATATTATCATGCCAATGATCATCATCAACGCTTAGCAACCAAACGTTGATCTCTGTTGATTCTGTATGCTCTTCTGAGATTTCTTCGGGTGTTAAATGATAAGTGACGTCAATCCCTTGCTCTTGAAGCAAAGCAACCAGTGTTTTACTTTCTTGGTCTTCGGAAGATACCAAACCGATCGATAAATTACTCACAAATTACCTCAAGTAAGTTTATTCTGGTTATCGTTTAGTTCATGACTATTTTGTTTTTTTTCGTTTAACAATTTATTAATCATTTCGATCAAATCAGTTTCATTATAAGGCTTACCCATATATTCATTAACACCAATGCTCATAGCTCTATCTCTATGTTTCTCTCCGGTTCGAGAAGTGATCATAATAATGGGTATATTTTTTAGTCTTTCATCATGGCGAATAATTGTTGCTAATTCAAAGCCATCCATTCTTGGCATTTCAATATCTAATAACATCACATCAGGTATATCATCATTTAAAACCGTTACTGCATCAACGCCATCTTTAGCCGTCATAACTTCATAATCATGCCGTTCAAGTAGTCGTGTAGTGACTTTTCTTACCGTAATAGAATCATCTACAACCATAATTTTTGGTGTGATTTCTTCCTCATACTCTTCGACGATTAGAGGTTCCTCTGTAACCGTTGCATCAACTCTTCTCACTAATGCTGGCATATCCAAAATGAGAACCACTCGACCATCCCCTTGAATAGTTGCTCCAGAGATACCACTAACAGAACTTAATTGATTGCCTACAGATTTTACAACAATTTCACGGCTTCCTAATAGTTCATCGACTTGAAGTGCGGTTGGATGATCTGCCCCATGTAATAATAAAACGGGTAAAGGTTGTGTATGGTTAGTAATTTGGTGAGACACTTTCCGATCCAGCATTTGCCCTAGGTAATACATGGAATAGTCAATTCCAGCGTAGGCAAATTTTGCTTCTCTGTCATTATAATATTCATCTAACTCATATGGGCTAACTCGAACAATACCTTCAATATTGGCTAAAGGAATTGCATAAATTTCTTCACCTACCTGCACCATAAGTGCATGGTTCATTGATACCGTAAATGGTAATCTAACGGTAAAAGTTGAACCGACTCCTTCTTCCGACTCAATTTCTATGATACCGCCAAGTTGTTTAATCTCACTGCTTACAACATCCATTCCCACACCACGTCCGGAAATTTGAGTGACCTTTTCTGCGGTACTAAAACCAGCCTCCAAAATTAATTGTCTAAGTTCTTTGTCACTCAGTTCAGAAGATTCCGTAATCAAACCTCTTTCAAGCGCTTTATTTCTAATCGCTTCTAAATCTAAACCACCGCCATCATCTTTGATTTTGATAAATACTTCACTGCCTTCTCGGAATAGAGAAATAGCTATTTTTCCAGTCGCTGGCTTATTAAATTGCTTTCTTTTTTCTGGTGATTCAATACCATGATCCATTGCATTTCTAAGCATATGCTCTAGAGGAGCGATCATTCTTTCAAGTACGTTTCTATCCATTTCACCATCAGCACTAATAGAAAGCGAAACTGTTTTGCCTAGCTCTGTACTTATTTGTCTAATCATGCGACGTAATCTTGGAACCAAACTTTCAAAAGGTGTCATACGTGTCTGCATTAAACTTTCTTGCATTTCCGTATTAACTCGACCTTGTTGAAGCAACAAAGTTTCCGAATCGGATGTTAATGAATCCAAAGTATCTTTTAGGTTCATCAAATCGCCAGCACTTTCGCTTAAACTACGCGTTAGCTCTTGTTGCCTGGTATAGCGATCCATTTCGAGCGGGTCAAAATCATCGTATTCGGTTCCACCGGTTATTTCTCGTCGATAAGAAATTTGCGCTTCTGTTTCAATATCTAGATTTCTAAGTTGGTCATTCAATCGATCAACAGTAGAACTCATTTCAACTAAATTGTTTCTTAATACCGACATCTGTTGTTCTAGGCGTGAACGGAAAATACTAGTTTCACCGGCAAGATTGGTTAAATCTTCTAATTGCTTGGCATCAATTCTTACAATATCCGCCGTTACCACTTTTTGCTCTAATTCACGAATTTTTTTATGTTCTTCGAATGAGACTACGTCAGATTTATCCTGTGATTTTATTTCTGCTTTGGATTTGGATTTTGACGCTGAAGAAGTTTTCTTCGTTTTTCGTTCTATAGCGGTTTCGGTTTTTTCGTCAGAAACAGTATCTGTTTTAGCGCCAGCCGTAGATGATTGCTCAAATTCTACAAATTGAGAGGGATCTACTCCTGCAATTAATTGTTTTAAATCCGATAGATATTTTTCAGGAACCGTCATTTGATTTTTGGCTATCACTTCTTCGAGCAATACTTCAATTGTATCGTAACCACGTAACAAGAAGCCTACATGGCTTGGTTCTGCATCCAAACTTCCTGAATTTATTTTTTCAAAATAGCTTTCCATTTCATGGGTTAAATCACCTAAAATCATTAAATCTGATAATCGGGCGCCACCTTTAAATGTGTGAAGTATTCTTTGCAAAGTCTCAATCGCATCTCGATTAGATAACTTCATACTCCATAAATGCAGACTTTCGTCGAGAGCGATAAGAAGCTCTTCAGCTTCTTCAAGATAAATTTCTAATACTTCTAAACCATCTTCATCAAGATCAAGTGTTTGAATATTACCACTCATCACAAGCGGTGATGCTGGAGCAATTGTATCTTCGCTAATTATGCGCTCTTTCTTTTCTTGAGTTTTTGCAAATTGTTCAGTTTTTTGTTTTTCAATGTTAACTGATGTCTGGGTTGAGTCAGCAATTATTCCACTTTCCTCATCAACCATTTCTTCAACAATCATTTCCTCTATAACAAATTCTTCAAGCTGTGGATCTGTGCTACTGGTCAGGCTCTCTGAGTCAGCTTTCTTGTCTTCAGATTCTTCAATATCAGACTCTTTTACTTCTGTCTCTGCAGATTCCGCTAAGATATCTTCATCATCAACATCAGAATCTTCAACTATATTCTCAGTCGGAAGCGTTTGCTCTTTTTCTACGGGTAATAACTCTTGACCCAAATGAAGTCTTATTGCATTAATTTGACTAATTGCCGGTTCAGGCCACCTAAAACTTCTCAGTACATCTACCATTTCAATCAATTGATCATTAGTTTTAACTGCTAACAAATAATCTGTATTAGTTAAAATTTTTCGACCATCTACCGCACCGTTAAATATTTCTTCTACCGCATAAGAAAGGTCGCCGATATTCATAGCGCCGGCCATTCTAGAACTACCCTTAAGCGTATGGAATACTCTTCTTATTTCTTTTAAAACAGGCTCTAGCGTATAATTATCTTTAAACTTACTAAGTAAAGACAATGCACTTTCAGTGAGTTCGTCAGCTTCTTCTACAAATAGCTCAACCAGCTCTTGATCCATTTCAGCAGGCGCATTAATTCTTGAAACTTCAGCGACCCAACTATGCATTTCATCAACTAACGCTGTTGGCGTATTAATATCTTCTTGTGAAGCCAACCTATTTAACATATCCGTTAATGAATCTACGCCAAGATTAGTCAAACGGCAATATTCTTTTTTGTCATCGGAGGTATCAACAAGTACTCGACTCACCGCTTCTGTCGCCATTGCAATTTTGTGAATAGATTCTACCGAAACCATTTCACTGCCGCGCTTAAAAGTATGAAGCTCAGATGATATTTGACCTAGATTTTTTAATTCGTGTGGATTTCGTACAAATTTATCAAGCAAGCTAGTGACTTCATTTAGAATGTCTAATCCTTCCGTTAAGAATATTGAAACTAAGTTCTGATCTCTTTGTTGATTGGATGCACCAGCAATAGAATTGGAAGCGATGGAGTTAGATAATACTGTTACAGCAACTAGAATGTTTTCATATTCTTTAGAGACTATTGTCTGAGAATTTTGCAATTTTTCTATAATTTCAGATACCGCATTACAAGCATCTCCATAAATTTTAATGGCATCATCTTCAAAATATTCATTACTACCTTTGATCAAACGAGCATATTGCTCAAGAGGTCCGACAATTTGAGCGATCAATGAAACTGTTGCCATATGAGCACTGCCTTTCAAAGTGTGTAGCGCTCTAATTAAGTCATCAGTAACCGATAATTTTGTTCCAATCGAAGTGTTAGCAAGAAAATGATTAATGGCCGCCAAATGAACTCTTGCTTCATTTACAAATATTTCTAGTAGTACTGGATCAATTGAATCATCTTTAGAGTCTGAACCCACCTTGTCTACAAGGGTTGGTATTTCAATATCGCCAGATATTTCAAACTCATCAACTATTTCTTGATGCTCCTCAAAGGCGGAAATATCTAAGCCATTCGCAAGATGATTGGCCTTGTCGATAATTAAATCGATATTTCCATTTTTTACAGTATCTTTTTCTGAAAATGATTTCATTAACTTAGGTAATAAGCTTGATGTTTGATTAAGTAAATGAGTTACCGTTTGATCCGCTACTAACGAATCTTCAATCACTTTGTTAAGCATGTTTTCAATAGCCCAACTCAACTCACCTATATCTTTAGCCCCTACAAGACGTCCACTACCTTTTAGAGTATGAAAAGAGCGTCTTATATCTGCTCTAACGGTGACATCATTTATGTCATTGATCCATTTAGGAAGATTAGAATTAATTGAAGCTATCTCTTCTTCAACTTCTTCTAAGAAAATCTCAAGTACTTCATCATCAATTAATGATTCGTCTATTTCTTTGTCTGCAGATGCATGTAGCAGAGGAATAACTTCTGCGGAACGTTCAATTAGAATTTCAGAATTAGCAATTTGTCCAAATTCATTTTTGCCTTCTTGTGCATTGTCAAATTGCGCATCCGTATTTTCTACCTCTGTACTTTCATTTACATCACTGGTGTTTTCAATTTTTAATCCCGCAGACGCTTCATGTTCGGCAAATTCTAACACTTTATTTAAAAGACTTTGGCTAGGTAACGCGTTACTTAATATTGCTTTTACGGCATCAACATTACCTTCTTCAGTGCCTTCCAAATAATAATCAACACTAGTGACAATATCAGCAAGCGCATCTAAATGTTTCTCAACTGGCGCAACACCCATTCGCAATAGTTTTTCTCCCACAAATCGTTTTGCGGTAATCAAAATATCCGCAGCATCATCAAAATTAACGATTCTCATTGCGCCTAACACTTCATCTAAAACTCTAGGGACATCATCTAGTTCCGAAGCCTTAAAAGTTGACGCTATATAATTGACCATACAATCTTTAGCAACTTGTAAGTTCTTTCTTGCAACCTTGACTAAAGTTTCCGTCGCTTCATTAACGTGTGTTTCTTTTGCTCTGGATTCGCCTAATTCAGTATTAGATTTGTTTTCATCGACCTCTTGATATTGACTGGTATCCAAATTGCTCAAATTTGCTTCAACAAAAAGTAGCGCACCAGCCAAATCCATAATAGCGCCATCATCTGGCATTTTATTTTTATCTAAAGAGATTTTAATGCTTTGTAATTGTTGGTCTATCACATCTCTAGGAATTGGCAATTCTAATAATGTTAGAGTGTCTCTAATGGTTGTTAAAGACGTTGCCAGAGATTTCACTTGAGAAATATCTTTTGCTTTCGAGCGCACAAATAAATCTAACTGATCTTTAACCGACTCTAATTCTTCGTTAATTGCACTAATCACATCAACCATCGCGGTTGAATCTGGTCGCGACAATTGCTCTCTTTGTTGCTCAATAACTTCCTTTTTCGGTAGTGCCGACTCAAGGTTAAATTCTTTCTTGATATTTAATACGCGTGCACTTTTTGAGTTTGAATGGGCGATAAAATACAATAGTTTAGAGAGTAGCTTTTTAGGTATCACATCAGAAAGTGCGCTATCACCTCTTTCCGCCAATTGCTTAATTTGCTTGTCTATTTGTGATAATAATAGATGGGACTGTTTTTTCTTATAAAGGCCTTTTTCTGCAATCGCAAAAATAAAGCCATCGGCTATCCACCATAAACGAGCAACAGATTCGCCTTCAGTTAATGCTTCTAACCTCACCAAAACATTATGAACTCTCGCTAAGCCTTCTTTAATTTTTTGCCCGCGTAAAATATCTGCCAGTCCTCGTTGAAAGTGTACGCGCAGTTTCTTTGAATGTTCCTGAAAACGGCTAGTTTTATCGACTTGGGTTGCTTCTTCAACGGGTTTAGGCGGCTCTACCATTTCTGTTTCAGCAGAGAATACATCAGCTTCTAATACCGGTGCTTTGTTAATAGCCAATCTTAGTTCATTAATTAAAGGTAATAAAATGACAGGTATATCTTTTTGCCCACCTTCAATCCTCTCCAAGTAACCAGGCATTTGAATTAATGCACGCATCAATACTTCATATGAATTTTCAGTGGAACGCAAAACGGTGGCATTTGGATCAAAAGAATTTGCTGATGACTTTGCTATATTTTCGGCAACAGCTTCCATTTCAGTTGCTAGACTAGAAGCACCTTCAAACCCAAGCATTTGCAATGTACCTTGAACTTGGTGAAGGCAATTAATACAAAATTGGATCTGAGTTTCATCCTGATTATCATCAACGAAAGATTCTAAACCTTTCTTTGCTTGATTCAGGGAGTGATTAATTTCCTTTCTCACCCAACTAAGGGCTAATTGATCATAATTGTCGGTCATGACAACTCCATCCTACTGAATTTTTTTTGTTTGTTAGTTTTATTTGGTCTTTTATATTTATTTTGACTACTAAATTCTATTTTTTCGCAAACATTTTCTTTTGAATTCATTTTGACATTTTCATTTTTTATAAATGCCAGACAGTTTTTATTATCAACTTTAACTAAATCATGAGTTTCAAAACTTCCTAACTCACCATGCCCCAATACAAGCAAACCACCTGGTTTCAATTTTTTTATCAAACTTTTTATAATCGCTTCTTTTTTTTCTTGTCTAAAATAAATCATTACATTTTGACAATAGATTACATCATAGGAAGATTCATTTTTATTTTCYAAYTCTAAAATATTWCCCTGAATAAAACAGGTTCTATCTCTTACAAACTCTTTAACTTGTGAAAAACCATTATCAAGAGTTTCTAGATAATGATTTTTAGTTGTTTGAGAAATTATTTCTAACTTTTTATTATCATATATTCCTTCTCTAGCGATTGCTAAGGACGGATAACTCACGTCAACTCCGGTAACACCATAATAAAATTTTTGTCCATGTGAACCGCTCAAACTGAAACTCAGTTTATCCATTTCAATGGCCAAAGAATATGCTTCTTCGCCGGTAGAACAACCAACACTCCAAAGATGTATCTGCTGTGCATTTTCAGATTCGTCTCTAAACCCTTTTTGTACTTTATTTCTGCAATAATTTGATACTAATTTAAGCGATGTTTCATCTCTATAAAAACAGGTTTCATGGACCGTTAAAGAATCCACAATTTTTGACCAATCTAAACTTGAAACTCGTCCTGCATTTAACATCGAATAAAAATTTTGATAGTTTTCAATTCCCATCTCTCGCATATGGCGGTTTAAACTAGCAAGCAAAAAAGACTTACGTGCTTCAGGCAACCACATGCCAGTTTTTAATTCCAAAAATGATTGCCACTGAATAAATTCACTGGTTTCCATTTCTGCTATTTCAAAAGCGCTCATCCTAGACTGTTTCCACTCAGATTATATCCATTCGACAGTTTCCGTTTATCCTTGTTTACGCTTCATCCGGTAATTTGAAACCTGCAATTGAGTTATTCAATTCATCCGCAAGTTCTGCCAATGTTGAAATAGAGTTCGCAGTATTTGACGTACCTTCAGATGTTTGATTAGTGATTTCTTGGATAACGTTCATCGTATTTGATACATGCCCGGCTGACGCAGCTTGTTGGCGAGCAGCATTGGAAATGTTTTGAATCAAGTCAGCCAAACTGGTCGATACTCTTTCAATTTCTTCCAGTGCTACACCCGCATCTTGTGCAAGTCTCGCTCCATGTACTACTTCCGCAGTACTCGCTTCCATAGAAATAACCGCTTCATTAGTATCTGTTTGAATCGTTTTTACCAATGCTTCAATCTGATTAGTCGCATTACCTGAACGTTCTGCTAAGCGCTGTACTTCATCCGCAACAACCGCAAAACCACGACCCGCTTCACCAGCCATCGATGCTTGTATTGCAGCATTAAGTGCTAAGATATTTGTTTGGTCGGAGATGTCATTGATTAACGATACGATATCACCGATTTCTTGAGATGATTCGCCAAGTCGTTTAATTCGTTTTGATGTTTCTTGAATTTGTTCACGGATTGTATCCATTCCTTGAATCGTATTTCTTACAACTTCTCCACCTTTCTTTGCAATTTCAACCGATTTTTCCGCAACCGTTGTTGATTCAGATGCATTCGCTGATACCTGCTCAATGGATACAGCCATTTCGTTGATCGCTGCAGATGCGCCGGTGATTTCTTGTGCTTGATTTCTCGATGCTTGCGCTAATTCAATCGAGATACTTTGGGTTTCAGTTGTCGCGTTGGATAACTTTCCGACCGAGTCTTTGATTGTCGATACCAAACTTCTTAGTTGATCAATGGTATAGTTCATTGCATCTGCAATTGCTCCAGTAAAATCTTCTGTTACTGTTGCATTAGCGGTTAAATCTCCGTCCGCCAAACCTTCCATTTCATCTAGTAGTCGAATGATCGCCTGTTGATTTCTTTCGTTTTGTAATTTTTCTTGATCCGCTGAAACTCTTGCTTTAGTGGTTCTTTCTTGGTCATCGCCTCGTTGCTTAAAATAGAGAAGAACAATAAAAATCAGAACAAAACCACCAGCGATCGCTGAAAATAACCAGTGACCTAAACCTTTCACTTCAGCCTGAGCGGTAAATGCATTTTGCAACGACTGGGTTAACTTCAACATACTTGATGCTTGGGTAAATATTTCTTTTGACGCTTGATGTACAATAAATAATTCGTCTGTCGAAGCTATGATATAGGTTACGTTATTTTTTAAGTCGGCATATAACTTATCAACTT
This sequence comes from Kangiella sp., assembly GCA_002733465.1. Lineage (GTDB taxonomy): Bacteria > Pseudomonadota > Gammaproteobacteria > Enterobacterales > Kangiellaceae. The sequence continues at coordinate 90,845 of NVVT01000012.1, read as the reverse complement.
CTTCTAGCGACTGTTTAGCATCAAAATTGGTGATTTTGGATACACTTAACATTTCATCGCCTTCAATCATTCCGGATAAAATTTCTCCGAACAAATCAACGTCCTGACCGAAATTTTCTGCAGCCACTTCAGCATCGTCATCGCCTTTTAATACTTTTTGAAAACTACGAATAATTCTTTCTAAGTAATATGATTGACGAGTTGCCAGCATGACCTGATCTGCGGCTCCACGATTATCAAGTAGAACATCTTGCACGTTAGTGTACAAAAATTCCATTTGTGGAATTGAGTCCGATAATTCATTTTGAATCTGATAAAGGTTGACGATAGTTTCTCGTCCTGCAGTCACTTTTTCAGCATTACTTTTCATTGCTCGCCATAAGTCACCAACCTGTTTTACTTGTTTATTTAAAACAGCTAAGGGTGCTGGTGATAAACCTTTAGAGTCATCGCCTTTTGATAAATGATTAAATTGAGCATCAAATTCTTTAATTGAAGCCTCTAATCCATTAAATGCTTCGGGTGTTCCGGATGATGCTTCTGTCGCATTTTTTGCGACTTGTTGAGAAAGAACGCGTAAATCACCCGCTTTAGTTAGCCTAATTTGATTCGATTGGCTTTGAATCACTCCATACCCGAGGTTTCCAATCGCTGCAACTAAGAAAATCAGCAGTAAAGTTATGGTTCCGCCACCACCCGATTTTTCGTTAGCGCCTTTTTTTACTGCTGACTTCTTTTTTCTATCTGCTGCACTCATATTTTATTTTCCTAAAAACTTATTTTCTTAAAAATAGAACTTCCAAAACTTAATTTGCCAAAAATACAATTTATACAAATTTGATTGGTAATCCCTTTTATATCGGCGAATCTAATTTTGCTTTAACTTAAACTCTTATCTATTGCTAACTTTAGCTAAAATTGGCAACTAAAATAATTGCTAACTTGAATAATCGCCACCTTGAAAAACCAGCAATTATAAAGCGACCTGTTTAAATGATTGTGTTGTTGCTAATTCAAATAAACTAAATACATTCCACAACTTTTCTTCAATGAAAAAACCACCTTTTAAATAAGGCGCCATCGCTTCATCGGCTATCTCGACATCTTCTACCCATTGTTCATCTTCAAAATGATTTAGACCTAAAACTTCATCAACAATCACACCACAATGGATCCCTGATTTATTAACTACTAATAATCTTTGTCTTTTAAGAGAGGAAGGTGCTTTTCGTCCTAAAAAACCATGCAAATCCATTATCGGCATCAAAGTGCCTCTAATATTAGCTAATCCTTTAACCCAAGATTTAGCACCTGGTACTTTAGTATGCGGCGGAATTGACAAAATTTCTGCAACTTCTTTTAAATTAACTAAATATTCTCTTCCAGCAAGTCTGAAACCGACGCCCGTCCAAAATCGACTCAATTCTTCTTCACGAGTTGACGTCCCAAAGTGCTCGACACTACGAGATTCTATCGTCTGTAAAAATTGAAAAGCTTCTAAATCGGTAAATTCTTGCATCGGGTGTTTAACTTCCTAAAATAGCTTGAATTGTATTGATGAGGCTTTCTTCTTGCACAGGTTTAGTTAAATAATCTTTCGCGCCTTGTCTCATACCCCATATTTTATCGGTTTCTTGATCTTTCGTTGTGACAATAACTACGGGAATATGTGCTGTTGTGGCTTCTTTTTTAAGTTGCCTAGTTGCTTGAAATCCGTTAAGCCCGGGCATGACCACATCCATTAAAACTAAATCTGGAAGTTCTTTTTTAGCCACTTCAACGCCTGCTTCGCCGCTTTCAGCTGTCACCACTTGATAACCATTATTATCTAACATTTTCGTCAGAATATGAGTCTCTGTTGGTGAATCATCAACAATTAAAATTTTAGCCATTGAATACTTTCCTCTCCATTATAATTTCATCTCTCTAATCCATTTAAGTCTGACTTAAATAAAAGGGAATTTAATACTTCCGAGCTAAATAAAATTATAAGGTTTATTTTCTTTTTAAATCGTTTATCGCTTAACTTGCCACTAAAGTACGTAACTGAAAATCAAGCATTAGATACATGTTTAGAAATAGCTCCTAAGAGCTCATCTCGACTAAATGGTTTAGTCAAATACTCGTCAGAACCAACAATTCGACCTTTCGCTCTATCAAATAATCCATCTTTACTAGATAACATAATTACTGGAGTCGATTTGAATTTTTTGTTGTTCTTTATAAGAGCGCAGGTTTGATACCCATCCAAACGGGGCATCATAATATCCACAAAGATGATATCGGGGTTATTGTCAGTAATTTTTGCTAGCGCATCAAATCCATCAACAGCGGTAACAACCTCACACCCGACTTTTTTTAACAAGGTTTCCGCTGTACGGCGGATCGTTTTACTATCGTCAATGACCATAGCTTTTAAACCTTGAAAATTGTTTTCCATTCTATTTCCCTCTCCTACTAACAAATAATATTTGTTTAGGAATTCTATCTAATTAAATAGATTGCACAAGAATTTACTAACTATCGCAGTCAAAACTTCCTGAAAATCACGGTTGAATCACAAATTCTATCAAATCTAACCAGAAATTAAGTGTAAAGCTATTCTAACGATTAACATAGCAAAGATGTTATTCTCTCGATGGATTTTAAGAAATAAACCGATAAGAATCAATCTTTTAAAGATTWATTAGTGATCTAACTTTAAAWRTGTCTTTTAACACCTTGATTTATATAAGTTTAASCTTGATAAATTGTTTCTTACCCCTATAATACATTATTAAGATTGTTCAGTATTTATACGGCTTTATACTAAATAGTAACAACTTTTGTATAAATCAAACCATTTTTCTTAATCATAACTATAGTAGATTTCAAAAATGACACACAAATTAGTAATAATGATGGATCCCATCAGCCAAATAAATATCAAAAAAGACTCTAGTTTTGCCATGCTCATGGAAGCACAGGCTCGAAATTACGAGTTATATTATATGGAACAAAAAGATTTAACCCTAGATAACGGCAAAGTCATTGCCAACTTATCAAAAGTTACAGTAAAGCAAGATGAAACAGACTGGTATTCACTGCAACCATCAGTAAAAACGCCTTTAGCGGAAATGGATGTAGTATTAATGCGTAAAGATCCACCGTTTGACATGGAATTTATCTATTCAACCTATTTGCTAGAGATGGCAGAAAGAGAAGGCGTTTTAATTGTTAACAAGCCCGCTAGCCTGCGCGATCATAATGAGAAGTTATTTACATCATGGTTTCCGCAATGTTGTACGCCAGCCTTAGTCAGCCGAAATGAGGCTGATTTCAGAGCATTTTTAGCCGAGCATAAGGATATCATTTTAAAGCCTCTCGACGGCATGGGTGGAAGTTCGATATTTAGAGTAAAAGAGTCTGATCCCAATGTTGGCGTAATCATTGAAACCCTAACCTTGCTAGGCAAACAAACCGCTATGGCGCAAAAATTTATTAGTGAAATTAAAGACGGCGATAAGCGAATTTTGATGGTCGACGGCGAGCCAATCCCCTATTGTTTAGCGAGAATTCCTCAAAAAGGTGAAACTCGCGGGAATTTAGCAGTGGGAGGACGTGGTGAAGCACGTCCATTGACAGAACGTGATTACTGGATTGCGAAGCAAGTAGCCCCCGTTCTTAAAGAAAAAGGACTATTATTTGTAGGGCTGGATGTGATTGGGGATTATTTRACCGAAATMAAYGTGACMAGYCCSACMTGTATTAAAGAAATTGATGCCGCTTTTGGTACAAATATCGCTGGCGATTTGATGAATGCTATAGAATCTAAATTAAGCAATTGATTACATCTAAATAGCTCAACAGGTAACGATTTCATTTTATGCAAAACAACGATGGTACCATTGCTCTAGAGCAACAACCTAAAATCAGTCAATCGGACAAATTATTCTTTTGTCTGTTTTTGGCGGTTATTTTTCATGCTTTACTTTTATTTGGAGTGAGCTTTAAAGTACCCGATTTATCTGCCAATAAACTGAATAAATCTTTTAATGTAGTTCTTGCTCAATTCGAAGCAAAAGACAAAGTTGAAAACGCTGATTTTATTGGTCAAGCAGATCAAGAAGCGGGAGGCGAAAGTGAAGAGTTACTAGCGCCTAGCGCCATAGAAAAAGCTCAATTTAACGATCCAAATAAAACCTCAAGTGAATTACGAATACGGGCTCAAGCACAAACCGCAAAGAACAATTCACCTCAGTTTATTTCAGTCAACGCGTCTGGTGATAATAACTCTAGCCCGAAAGAGAAATCTAAAGACCTCCAACAGGAAGTATTAGATACAGCGTCGCTAATCGAAAAAAGTTATCAACTTTCCGGTTTAATTGCAAACCTAGACAATGAACAAATTAACCAAGCAAAAAAAGCTAAGAAACGGCAAATTTCAGCAGCCATCCATCGCTCTTCCGATGCATTGTATTTAGATTCTTGGCGACGAAAGATAGAATTAATTGGCAATCAAAATTACCCTGAACGGGCAAAACTAGAAAAAATTTATGGCAATTTAACCCTAAAAGTCGCGATTAATCAAAATGGKACRATYCAYCAAGTMATYGTTATGAATAGCTCSGGAAGTAAACTTTTAGATGATGCYGCGATTAGAATWGTGAGGTTAGCCGCACCGTTTAATCCCTTATCAGAAGAAATGAAAAAGGATACAGATATTTTAGAAATCATCCGTATATGGCGCTTTCAAGAAGATAATCGCGTTAGAACCGGTTAATAAGCACCTAATCCTATCTATCGACTTGTTCCATCAATTTTAACCCTTCTTTAGCAAATCGTTCCAATAACGGATGATGGGGCTCTGAAAAGGAGTGAACTCCTAAAACTTTTCCAGAAGGTGCAATAAAGACAATTCCAGGCGTTCCCTTCACACCATATATCTTAGCCACATCGTCACCATCAACCACGGAGTCAAATTGATAATCAAAATTGCGCCAATAAACTTTAGGTTTCCAGTCTTCTTTAATATTAACGCCCAAGATTCTTAAGCCCTGTGAGTGGTATTTTTCATGTAATTCCTGAACACCAGGCAATAATTTTTTACAATAAGGACACCACGTAGCCCAAAAAACTAATATTGTTGGCTTTCCTTGAAAATCAGATAACGTGATAGCTTTTCCATCTAAATTATTTAATGTCCAATCTTTACCTTCATAAGCCTTGTGACTTTCAATCAACGTTTTCGAAACTTCACTAACACCGCTATTTCTGTGACAGTAAGCACTAAATGCAATAATTCCGATAAAACCAAGACTAACAAGCAAAGTTAAAATTTTATTCATGACTTATTTTCCATTTTTTTGAATTTCAATCTAGTTAAGTTTAAGTGACAAGCTTACTACAAAAATATTACAAAATTTTTGTTTAATCCTCAGACGAGTTAATATAGTCTAAAAATACCTAATAGCATTTAGTCTTCATCTATTCATTTGTCAAAAAAATCAAATACTAAGCTTTATAATGACGCCTTAAAAAAACAGGCACTCAATCCTATTGGTTTAAACAAAGCGATCAATATAACGCATTCTGTTGAAGGGTATAATGCCAGCTGTGGTGATGAAATTACCATTCATTTAGAGTTGGTCGATGATAATACACGGATCAACGATATTGCTTTTGAAACTGAGAGTTGTGCAATTTGCAGAGCTTCAGCTTCATTGCTCTGTCAATCAGTTGAAGGTTTAACTAACGAAAAAGTCGCTTCAATTACAAAGCAGTTACAAATTATTTTAAAAGATACAAACCTAGATAACCAAATAGAGCTCTCAAAACTAAACCTTGAATTACTTTCTCCTATTAGCCAATTCCCGAGTCGAGTTAATTGCGCATTACTTCCATGGGAAACACTTATTGATGTTTTTAGTGAAAAATAGATTCTGTTGTCGAGACTTAGATTTCTGCTAGACTTCAGATTCAGATCTCAAATTCAAATCTTAGAATCTAATTCAGGCAAGATAAAATACTCACTAAAGACTTTGTATAACTCAGTACCTTGATTAACGCTCGCAGAAGCAAAATGTAAAATGGGGATCACCGTTTGCTCTAAAGATATATTGTGGATAGCTTCGCCATCTCCATAATTATCCATTCTCAATATTCGCGCTAAAGGCTCACCAGCAGGAAGTGGTTTGCCAAACTCCGCAAGATAATCAATCATACCGCCCATCGGCGAATAGAAGGCTTTATAATCTTTTAAATAACAAGCGTATCTCAACATCGATTGAGGCTGAAATAGTTCTGGCGAATCTGCAACGATGACTTTTTTATGATTCAAGTAACTCAAGATACTTAAAGCATCTTGATGTGCCACTTCTAAATCAATTTGTTCTTGTGAACCTAATTCAACGGTAAAACTTTCTTTATTTAGTCGCCCTTGACTGATGTCGATATCTCGACCTAATTCCTTAAATTTTTCTTGAAGCGTCCACCAAGGACAAAAAGTTGATTCATCTAGCGCACCATCAAAAGAATTTGGGATGAAAATAGTATGAGGAATATCAAAATAGCTCGCACTATCTTTACAGTATTCTGGGCAATAGAGATGCTTACTTGAAATAGGGCCAGTGTGTAAATCCAGAACAATATCCGCTTGATGAGCCAAACGTTGCAATTGAAAAGCAATCAGCTTGCCCGTTGTTAAACCATAAATATTATGGTTTAGTTGTTGATCGATTTCATCTAATAATAACTGTTTAAAACTAGCCTCAATGATCGAATCATCACTAGCAAGATGTTGCTCTACAAAGGGTGCAATCACAGAGTCGTCAAAGTAATACATTCGATTCCAATTGACTCCAGTAATAGGATCAAATCGACCTAATGTATACTCGCCATTTTTGTGATTACAACCCACCGGATTGGCATAAGGAACTAAAGTAATATCGCTATTGATTTTGATGTCTTTTAATAATTCCAAAAGTTGAAAAATAACCGCATTGCCCTGAACTTCCGCACCATGCATATTGGCTTGAATATAAACGCTTGGACTCTTTTCTTCGTTTGAACTAGGTGAAGCTTTCAATCGATAAACCGGTACAGTCAGTTGCACACCACTGGCCATTTCACCTACATGCATTAATTCTTTTGATACCTGATTTTTACGAGACCGATTTTTAGCGATTGGATTCATAGCGTTGCCATTTCGTATTATTCCTTGTAGATTACAAACTATCGAGATGGTTAGTTTTATCAATACTAGCATCCCACTAGGAAAAACATGAATAGCTTATTAAAATCGTTAAAAGAGTTCGATAAAAACAAAGACTATGTTGTCGCTATTATTGTCGATACCAAAGGCTCTACATACAGAAAAGCAGGCGCTATGATGTTAGTGAGTGATTGCTTTACTTATTGGGGACTGCTTAGTGGTGGCTGTCTTGAGGGTGATATTGTTGAACACTGCCGATCTGTTTTTGAAACGAAATCCGATGCCACTATTGAATACAACTTACGCGATGATGAAGATTGGTTATGGGGCATGGGATTAGGTTGTGATGGTGAAATTACGGTTTTATTGAAATATCTACCCGCTGAATATAATCATTTTGGGTTTATAGAGATGCTCACTCAAATTGAGTCTGGTATAAATCAGTACCTATCAGTCGAAAAAGATAATAGTTTAACAATAGGTAAATCACAGTCTGAAAACGATGATTCTATATTTAATGTCGAGTTAAAAGCACCTCACCATCTTTTAGTTTGCGGAGCGTCTCCTGACGTTCCACCGGTTACCGCAATTGCTCATCATATAGGTTGGAAAACCACCGTAATCGACCATAAGAAAGCGAGTCTTAATCCGCAGTTATTTCCATTGGTAGATAATTTAACACATGTAAAAAGCTCCCAATTGAATGATTTTAACTTATTGCCTTTTGATAGCGTAATTATTATGAGCCACCAATATGAGAAAGATAGAGATTATTTGAAACTGCTYAYCRWAMRYMRGRTKMKYWAYRYSRSRTTMKWKSRWYMMWMYAAWAGACNTKAYMMATTWYKTKASKRMWTTGGTATTGAATTTAAAGAATTAGAAAGTCGATTATTCGGCCCTATCGGTCTAGATCTTGGCGCGGGTTCACCCGAAGAAATTGCATTGGCGATTATTAGTGAAATTCAAGCGGTAAAAAATGGTAAAATGAATAATCATCAGATTGGGTTTTGTTATCAAGATGTAAATAGATAAAATACCTTAGAGAATCACCCTGCACTGAAAATTGACATGATAGATTTAAACTTAATACAAACTCTCACTCACCTAAATCTCGGTTTTTCAATCGTAGTTGCGCCGTTATTATTTGTTAGTTACTCCTTCTTTTTAAAGAGTAACAATAAAAATGCGGTTTCTATTCTATCTTGCTGTTTATTTTTGCTGGCATTAACTGGATTACAATGTTTTCATTTAAGCTTTATTGTTAACCAAACTGCTCCTCTATCTTTTTCAGAATATCGTTTGTTATTGTTTATAGTCCCTGCTCTATTTTACTTTTTTAGTCGATTAACTTTATTTACCGATTACAAAATTGGATTTAAAAGTCTGATTCACTTTGTCCCGGCAATTGCACTGTTAATATTTGACCAATTAATGATAGTGCCAATTGCATTTGTCATTGGTGCTGGCTATTGTTTTTGGTTAATGAAAATTATCTATTCTCTTAAGGCTCATAGAAATCGATTTTCAGTTGAATTCTTCTTTGTCTCCTTATTTTCACTCTTCGCTATTGTCGTGATGATCTTTGGATTCTCTCTTTCAACCATTGATAGCGCATACTTTTATTATTTTTACTCAAATGGCATCGCCCTCGCCTTTGTTCTGGTAACTGGAGCGCTAATCATTTACCCCGATTTATTAAATGAATTAACCGAAGCCGTAAAGTTGGGCTACATTGCTTCCACTTTGGGCAAGGTAAATATTCCCGCAAAAATCCAACTGCTCGATAAACTGATGCTTGAGTCTAAGATATTCGAAAATGAAAACCTCAGTCTATCTCAATTGGCTAAAGAATTAGAGTTAAGTAGTCATCAGTTATCAGAGTTAATTAATACGAAATTTGAGGTTAGTTTTTCTCAATATTTAAGACAAATTAGAGTTGAGCAAGCGAAACATCTATTAAAATCAGAACCCGACTCATCTATTCTTTCTATCAGTATGGAAACAGGTTTTAAATCCCAATCAAATTTTTATACAGCGTTTAAAGAAATTACCGGACTATCGCCTGGCAATTTTCGTAAAAACTAGAACGATAAAGCTACAAGTTATAGCCTCCTAATACAGTAATATTTATGGTTACAGAGCCAACTCAACATCCATAAATGACTAAACAGCTCCTATTTTATCAAACAGGAAGTTCGTATCCCGTTGTTTTTAATAACCTTACTAATTAATTATTCATTCTTTATCAAACAGGAATCTTTCTTCTGTAACTGCGCCTACTATCTTGACTAGATTTATAAATCACCAGTGAGTTTATTATGCACGATAAAAACAAGGCAAAAATCAAATGGAATATCATACTTTTAATGATTGCTTTATGTTCAATAAGTATTCGATTATTAATGCATTATCGGTTTGACCAAAGCGCGCTTTTATACATTGCAGTGCCCTTTTGTATTGCGTTAATACTTACATGGTTAGTTAAACCAAATCCTAATAAAAGTTGGAAAAAACAGTTCTTCAACCTATCGATAATATCTCTGATAATAATGCTTGGTAGTTCCATTGTTCTTTTTGAAGGGTTTATCTGTGTCATAATGTTTATGCCTATCTATTTTTTTGTAATATTTCTGGTATTCATTTTTAAATATCTTAGTGAAAAATTTAGAAATAGAAAAACTAACCAACTATTCAGTCATGTTTTACCTATAATTCTTATCCTCAGTGCCTTTGAAGGGACTCATCCCGAGTTAAGTATTCAGCGACACAATACCGTTCTGGTCACTCAGATTATTGACTCTAATATTGAACAAATTATGAATAAATTGAATGCTCCCATTTATTTACAAAAAGATCGCGATTGGTTTTTAGAGCTCTTTCCAATGCCCTATAAAATAAAAGCCACTAATTTGCGTAAAGGCGAGGTTCATGAGATTTATTTTCGTTATCACCGATGGTTTATAACCAATACACAAGAAGGTAGTATGAAAATGAAAATCGAAAATGTTGAGCACAATCAAATAGAAACTAGTTTCGTTGCTGACACCAGTTACATTGCTAAATACTTGAAACTCAAATCCTTAAAATTGAAGTTTATTCCTATAACTCATGAGAAAACACAGATCGAATTTTCTATCAGTTATGAGCGATTATTAGATCCTGCTTGGTACTTCGATCCTTTGCAACGTTATGGCGTAACCAAAAGTATTGAGTTTCTATTAGATGAAGTGGTGAATCCTTATGAAAACTAACAACTCATTAATGACACAACAAACGGAATCCTTTTATCTCAATTTCGGAAAACAATATCAACGCTACACCAACAAACGCATAATAGAAAATAAAAAATGTAATGCGTTGGACGGAGATGTTTCTTTGTCCATTTCAAAATCATTTTGGTTTCTATCAATGAGTTTTCTTTCAATCGTGGGAGGCTATTTAACCTTTTCGTTTTCTGCTCTTGTGGTATTTCTAGTGTTCACCGCGATTACCCTATGTTTTGGACATTCTCTAGGAATGCATCGTAGACTAATTCATCAGAGTTATGAATGCCCTAAATGGCTCGAGTATTTCTTTGTACATTTAGGGTGTTTGGTTGGTATAGCTGGTCCTACTGGAATGATGAACACTCACGATTTGAGAGATTGGGCTCAACGGCAATCAGAATGCCATGACTATTTTAGCCATAAGCAAGTTATTTGGAAAGATGCTTTCTGGCAAACCATATGTGATATCAAGTTAGAAAATCCTCCTAGATTTCAACCGGAAGAATCCTATAGCCAAGATAAGTTATATCAATGGATGGAACGATACTGGATGTGGCAACAACTACCTTGGGCAATATTATTGTTTAGTTTGGGCGGAATAGGATGGGTTATTTGGGGGATATGCGTTCGTATCGTTATATCCACAATAGGTCATTGGCTTATTGGTTATTTTGCCCACAATCATGGTTCTCGAAAATGGCATATTGAAGGTGCTAGTGTTCAAGGGTATAACATCAAATTTGCTGGATTAATCACTATGGGAGAATGCTGGCACAATAATCATCATGCCTTTCCTGGTTCAGCATTGCTTGGATTAGAGAAAAATCAATCTGATCCTGGTTGGTGGGTTCTACAAATATTTAGTAAAATAGGATTGGTTTGGAATATAGTTTTACCCCATGATTTACCCGAACGTATGGAATTAACTTGTTTACAAAATGAGGTGTCTAACAAAGATGCAATCTAGATGGCTCTAACCTCCTATTTTATCAAACAGGAAGATCGTATCCCGTTGTTTTTATTATACTTATACTTTATCTATTCAACCATTATCAATTAGGAATCTTTCTACACAATATTTTCTTATTCTAGTCATCATTCAGCTCTAGGAGAGAAACATGAGAATATTAGTTATTGGTGGATATGGCAATTTTGGTAATCGATTAGTCAAAAGTCTATTGGCATTTACCGATCACCAAATCGCCATTGCTGGTCGTTCAATTAATAAAGCAAGAGAAACGGCATCAAAACTCTCTGTAAGATACTGTAAAAATGTAAAGTTTTACCAGTTAGATGTTCTAGCCGATAACCTTAATAGAGGAATTGTTTCTTTAGCGCCAGAGTTAGTGGTAAATGCATCAGGTCCTTATCAATTTCAATCAAAACCTAGCCAAGATGTGCAATCTAACTATGCAGTGGCTCTAGCTTGTTTGAAGGCAAAATGCCACTACATCGATTTGGCTGATCACCGAGGTTTTGTATCAAACTTTGCTAATGCGTTCAATACTCAAGCTAAGCAACTTGGTTTAGTATTTATAACTGGCGCAAGCACAGTACCGAGTTTAACCGATGCAATCGTGCAACATTTTTTACCACGATTTTCAGATCTGACTTCAATTAATTATGGTATTTCTCCAGGCAATAAAACCGAGAGAGGAAAAGGAACTATCGCATCTATTCTCTCCTACTCCGGTAAATCCTTTACAACATTCAAAAATGGTAGTTTTCAACCTATTTTCGGTTGGCAAGATCTAACTCGATATGATTTTGGTGGAGCTATTGGCAAACGATGGATGAGTAATTGCGATATTCCAGATCTAGACTTATTGCCAAAAATCTACCCAAGCCTCAAGTCAGTCAAATTTCAAGCAGGGCTTGAGGTCAGTATTTTGCATTTAGGTTTGTCCTTCTTATCCTTTTTTAGTCGAATTGGGTTAGTAAAAAACTGGAAGCGTTACGCAAGTCAATTAACAATCATGAGCGAATGGTTTTCTGCTTTAGGTAGTCATTGCGGAGGTATGTTTGTTGAACTTGGCGGTTTGGATAAAAACAAACAGCATCAGGTTATCAAATGGCAATTAGTCGCAGAAGATGGTGTCGGTCCCAATATTCCAGCGATACCGGCGGAAATTTTAATAAAAAAATTGAGTCTAAATAAACTCAAAACGGGAGCTAAACCCTGTATCGGATTGTTCACCTTAGAAGAGTTTTTTGAGAGCGCTAATCGTTGGAGTATTTATCAAAAGGAGGATACTCATGTCCTATAACCCACCTAAAAACCAAACTGAAATTGTTGGATATCATAATTTAATGAGCCAAGAAAATTGGTCAAAACTTCATCCGTCTATTCAAAAAAGGTTTTCCAGCCAACTTTATGAAAGCGTCACTTACAAAGGCGAAATGACAGAGATTTATTTATCCTTTGCAGGAAAATTACTAGCTCAATGTTGCCGACTAATTGGAAATCCGCTGGCTTTATGGTCTGGTACAAATGTACCTATCGAAGTAAAAGTATATCCGAATAACAATTTGAATGGCATGACTTGGGATCGTTTTTATAAATATCCAAACCACTCCGTTAATCGCGTTAAATCCGTCAAATGTAAACAAGCTAATAACCAATTAGTAGAAATGGTTGGCTTTGGGTTTGGAATGGAGCTTGATGTGACTGAGAAAAATCAAGCTATTGTATTTGAAAGTAAAGGCTATTTTTGGAGTTATGGAAAACTGAAAATTAAGATCGCAAAGTGGTTATCTCCAGGTCATACAGTGGTTACTCAACGAGCAATCAGTGATAAACGATTTGAGTTTAAGCTAGAAGTAAATCATATTTTCTTAGGTTTGATATTTAAACAAGTTGGTGAGTTCGAATAAACCTTAAATTTAAGAACATTAAAAGACGCAAAATTAAGAATTAGCGTCTTTTAATATTGAAAGATTGAATTTCCTAATTAAGGCTTTCTAAACTTCAAAGTCATTCTATTAGATTCACCAATTGCAGTATATTCCGCCTTCTTCTTTTCATCTTTTCCACTAGTTGCAAAACTTGGTGGTAGACGCCAAACAATATCTTTGGCATTCGGCTTATCTTTGGCATTCATATTAATATCACTCGAGCCAACAAACTCAAATCCTGCTTTTTCCATCTTAGCGATCAAAAATGACTTTTTCAAATAACCTCTCGAACCATTCGCGCCTTTATCATCCGCTGATTCTGATACTTGGTGCTGAACGATTCCAACTATGCCACCGGGTTTTAGAACATCAAAAGCATCTTTTAGAGCGGTTGTTAAATAACCACCATCACTTTCAAATTTTGCTAGATTATGTAAGGCTCTAATAAATACAACCGCATCGACTTTGCCTTTTAAATCAGCTGAAACTGAACCAAAATTATAAGCTTTTATATTAGCGTAGTCTTCCATTTCCCAGCCATCAGTTTTCCAACCTGTCGCTTTTACAGTCCAATCTTTAACCCACGTTTCTTTCTTTTTAAGGTCTTTCTTACTAAAAAAACCAAATTTTGGGTACATATCAATAGCATAATCAACACCAATTAAAGTACCTTTACTGCCTAAATAAGGAAGCAGTAATTTGCTATACCAACCGCCTCCAGGTAATGCTTCTAATACTGTCATTCCGGGTTTAATTTCGAAAAAGGCTAGCGTCTGTTGGGGATGTCTCGCATCATATCGAGATTTGGTTTTATCTGGTTGTGATGTTAAAACTTTGTCCAATTTAACAGCGTGATACGGCCCAGCATTAGCAAGTCCGGTAAAGAAAACGGTTGAAGCAATTATGGTAGCTAATATCGGTTTATTGAGGTTTAGTTTCATAATGATGTCCTTGACGTTAGATGAATCGTTTAAATAAGTAAATTTTATCAACCTTAACATATCGTTAAGCTTTGCCCATGATATCGGCTAAAGTTCGCATCATTCTAATGTAACAGGAAATGTCGATTTATTGGCTAAGTTTCTGTTTTCGTAAAAGCTAAGGTGCAAAAACACTTCAGATAATTTAGTATCTACAATATTCAATCGATAAGAAAATTAACAATGCTTGCTAATACCCTCATCATCCTTGATTTTGAAACAACCGGCCTCTCTCCAACTATGGGTGATCGCGCTATAGAAATTGGCGCTGTTAGGCTTCAAGATGGAAAGATAATTGATAGCTTTCAAGAATTAATGAACCCCGGTTTTGATGTTGACACTTTTATTGAAAACTACACCGGCATCACTAATGAAATGTTAACCGATGCACGTTCTTGTGAGTCCGTTATGAAAGATTTTGGAGATTATATCGGAGGTGATAATTTAGTTGCCCATAATGCATCCTTCGATCAACGTTTTTTAGATGCTGAGTTTGAAGAAATCTCTCATCAATATTCTGGCGAGTTTGTTTGCTCTATGTTGCTAGCGAGGCGCTTGTATCAGGAATCACCCAATCATCAGTTAGGCACATTAATACAATACAAAAACATTACTGCAAAAGGTGACTTTCATAGAGCACTATTTGATGCAGAAATGACCAGCAAGCTTTGGTTGCAAATGCTAACCGATCTTGAGGATATCCACCAAGTATTCGAACCTACATTTTCACAGGTTAAAAAACTATCCAAGACACCTAAAAATAAAATAAACGCTGTTATTGAAAAGTGGTGTAAATAATGAATTTTACATATAAAGGCTAATAAAAATGACAAAAAGAAAATGGTATCAAAATCCTGAAATGGTCGTTGCTTTTGCTGCACTATTTGTCAGTTTAGTTACAACTGTTATTGGAGTTTATTCTGCCTATACCGATCGAACTTATGCACGCGCATCGGTTTGGCCAAGAATAGAAATTTATAATAGTTTTGGTGATAGTATATTTTCTTACAGTGTGACTAATAACGGAACTGGCCCCGCATTAATTAAACAGGTGATTATTTCCCATAACTCAAAGCCTATTAAAAACTGGAGAGACATAAAAGAATTGACTTATTTTGTTCAATCACAAATTGGTAACCGAATCCTGCCATCATTGGCCACAATCATGCCATTAAAAGTTGAGGGTAAAGGTAGTTCTATTATGAAGAAACAAAATGAGTTCATAACGATTGAAATATGTTATTGCTCCATTTACCAAGAGTGCTGGGTAACCGATAGAACGAACCAACCTAAAGAAATAGAATTCTGTAAAGTAAATGAAGAAGATGCTTTTTTGCAATAGCTTGACTAATTGCGATGCTTGACGCTAGGGAATTAAGCGTTATAACCTTAATATCAAATACCAAACATTTCTAGTCTTGCCTATCATTAATTCATCTCACTAAACTTCGCTAGATCCAACTAATTTGCTATAATATGCAGTAATTAAAACCTTTCAGAACAACACCATCGTTATGTCAGAAGCCTTACCTTACCAATCTAAGAATAAAATCCGCATGGTTACCGCCGCCTCTCTTTTCGATGGGCATGATGCAGCCATCAATATTATGCGTAGAATCATCCAAGCCACTGGCTGTGAAGTGATCCATTTGGGTCATAACCGAAGCGTGCAAGAAGTGGTTAATTGCGCCATTCAAGAAGATGTTCAAGGTATTGCGATGACTTCTTATCAAGGCGGTCATGTAGAATATCTCAAGTATATGGTGGATTTATTAAATGAAGCCGGTTGTGGTCACATTAAAGTATTTGCTGGCGGCGGTGGGGTTATTCTTCCCGACGAAATAGAAGCGTTACACAAATACGGTGTCGCTAGAGTTTATTCGCCCGATGATGGTCGACGAATGGGTTTACAAGGCATGATTAATCATCTAATCGAACAATGTGATTTTCCAACCGGCCAAGATGCGCCCAAAGAAGTCCCTCGATTTGATCAGCCTAAACAAATTGGTAAATTAATTTCAGCGGCAGAAAATCAAACCGAGAAGAATCGCGAGTTATTAGAAAAAACAAAACAACTTGCCAAACAATCAAAAACGCCTGTACTTGGAATTACAGGTACTGGCGGTGCGGGAAAATCATCTTTAGTCGACGAATTAGTGAGACGCTTTTTGATGGATTTTGACGATAAAAATATCGCAATCATTTCAGTTGATCCATCAAAACGAAAAACTGGCGGTGCTTTACTGGGTGACAGGATCAGAATGAACTCAATCAATAATGACCGAGTTTATATGCGCTCACTGGCAACAAGACAATCAAACCTTGCACTCTCACCGCATATTCAAGATGCGGTTAATATTGTAAAAGCGGCTGGTTTTGATTTAGTTATTTTAGAAACCTCAGGTATTGGTCAGTCGGACACCGAGATTGAAGAACATTCCGATGTTTCGATGTACGTTATGACGCCAGAATACGGTGCGGCTACGCAGTTHGAAAAAATCGAYATGCTCGACTTTGCTGATATTATTTCAATCAACAAATTTGATAAACGTGGCGCTCAAGATGCGTTGAGAGATGTACAAAAACAATTTCAACGTAATCATAATCGATTTGAAGAACCGACTAATACTATGCCTGTTCATGGAACAATCGCTAGCCAATTTAATGATCCAGGAACCAATCAGCTCTATCGCAAGTTAATGGCTATTATTCAAGATAAAACTAATACCAATTTAGAGTCTAATTTTGATTCCAGCGAAGAAATATCAGAGAAATTATTTATTATTCCACCTAAAAGAACTCGATACTTAGCCGAAATAGCAGAAAATAATCGCGCTTATGATGATTGGGTATCAGAGCAATCTGAGCAAGCTCAAAAAATGCAAAGTATAAATGAAACAATTGCGTTGTTAGATAAATCAGACGTTGCAACCGATTCACTGCAGAATTTACGTGAAGCAACCGAGTTAAAACTTGATCGAGAAAACTCTAAACTATTAGATGAATGGGATGCGGAAAGTCAACAATATAAAGAAGAATTTTTTGTTTATAAAGTAAGAGACAAAGAAATTAAAGTTGAGACACATTCGAAATCTTTGTCCGATCAATCAATTCCAAAAATATCCGTTCCTAAATACAAGGGCTGGTCGGATAGACTAACGTGGAAACTTCAAGAAAATTACCCAGGAAAATTTCCTTATACCGCTGGCGTATTCCCGTTTAAACGCGAAGGCGAAGATCCGACTCGAATGTTCGCTGGTGAAGGTGGCCCTGAGCGAACCAATCGTCGCTTCCATTATGTGAGTAAAGGTATGCCTGCTGCACGATTGTCAACGGCTTTCGATTCGGTAACCTTATATGGTGATGATCCTCATGTTAGACCTGATATTTACGGTAAAATAGGAAATGCTGGTGTTTCTGTTTGTTGTTTAGACGATGCAAAGAAGCTCTATTCAGGATTCAGGTTAACTAAACCCACAACATCCGTGTCGATGACAATCAATGGACCTGCGCCAATATTGGTTGGCTTTTTTATGAATGCGGCCATCGATCAAGAGTGTGAGGTTTACATAAAGGAAAATGGTTTAGAAAAAGAAGTTCAAGAAAAAATTGCTAAACATTTTGCTGGTAAAAATTTACCTGTACCAACCTATCAAGGCGATATACCTGAAGGAAATGATAGTTTGGGATTAATGTTATTAGGTGTAACAGGTGATTTAGTTTTACCCGATGATATTTACCAAAAAATTAAATTTGAAACCATTCAAAAAGTACGTGGCACTGTACAAGCTGATATTTTAAAAGAAGATCAAGCGCAAAATACTTGTATATTCTCCACAGAATTTGCCCTTCGTTTAATGGGCGATGTCCAAGAATATTTTATCGAAAAAAACATTCGTAATTTTTATTCTGTTTCAATTTCTGGATATCATATTGCAGAAGCCGGAGCCAATCCTATTTCACAACTCGCCTTCACTTTGTCTAATGGTTTCACTTTTGTAGAATATTATTTAGCCAGAGGAATGGACATCAATAAATTTGCACCAAACTTTAGTTTCTTTTTCTCTAATGGCGTTGACCCTGAATACGCGGTAATAGGAAGAGTCGCAAGGCGAATTTGGGCAAAAGCGATGAAGCACAAATACAAAGCTAATTCACGCGCACAAATGCTTAAATATCATATTCAAACTTCCGGGCGTTCCTTGCATGCACAAGAAATAGATTTCAATGATATTAGAACGACCCTGCAGGCACTATATGCAATTTATGATAATTGTAATTCATTACATACCAATGCTTATGATGAAGCAATCACCACTCCAACGGAAGCATCGGTTAGACGCGCCATGGCAATTCAATTAATTATTAACCGAGAGTTAGGTTTAAATAAAAATCAAAATCCACTTCAAGGTTCATTTATTATTGAAGAGTTAACGGACTTAGTTGAAGAGGCTATCCTTATTGAATTTGAACGCATTAGTGAACGTGGCGGTGTTTTAGGCGCAATGGAAACCATG
This sequence comes from Kangiella sp., assembly GCA_002733465.1. Lineage (GTDB taxonomy): Bacteria > Pseudomonadota > Gammaproteobacteria > Enterobacterales > Kangiellaceae. The sequence goes on along the minus strand of NVVT01000012.1, from coordinate 71,995 downwards.
TATCAGCGTTCTAAAATTCAGGAAGAGTCCATGCATTATGAAATGCTTAAGCATACCGGAGAATATCCAATTATCGGTGTGAATACTTTCCTATCAGCAGATGGTTCACCGACAGTCATTCCAAGCGAAGTGATTCGTTCAACTGAGGAAGAAARWCGWWATYAAAYYKATWKKTTWGWRMKWWWSRRYARKGMRWWSRRTGMMYWAATTCRAAWYMRASWGRAAGYGRKKYAWASYGCRSCSYKTKWMRATAAAAATATATTTGAAGTTTTGATGGATGCGACTAAATATTGCTCGCTTGGCAAAATTTCTCAGACTCTCTATGAGGTAGGTGGTCAATATCGCCGGAATATGTAAACTTGGTCTAAATAGCTAAAATTCTGTATAAACGGCCAGTTTATAAAATAACATGACTTTAACTAGTTGATTTTATTGGCGTTTAAACTGGTATATAACTTGCTTTACTGGTTTATCCACTTTCGTTATTTTAGAATTAGGGAGTGTGTGAGTAAAATGCCAAAATCATCGGAGAAATCAATATGGCGGTTAAATTAGAAGATAGACCAATCGAAAAAGTAAGAGAAGAAGTGGTTGATCAACTCACTATGAATTACGGTCATGGTGAACTTTCTTTGGAAGCTTTTGAAAAGCGGTTAGATATTGCAATGGAAAGCTCTAGTCATTCTGATATTTTTGCGTTAACTGAAGACTTAACGTTAGAGGTTGATCAAAAATTTACCGAGCATAAAGAAAAAGAAGTAGGTCAACGCGTCGACTCGAGCAATAGCAAAGACTTTGAATCCATCACACAAATATTTAGTAGTAACACTCGAAGTGGAAAATGGAACGTTGCTAAGAAAACTGAATTTTATAGCCTGTTTAGTTCAGGTAACATAGATTTAACCGATGCAACGTTTAGTCAACAAACAGTACACATTAAAGTCTTTAGTCTATTTAGCGCTATTGATATTTTGATCCCTGAAAATATTAATGTTGTTTGTAAAGCATCTTGTATTTTTAGCAATTTTGAGAACCAATCCTCATCAATAATTGAAGGAAACCCTCCAACATTAATTGTAGAAGGGATTTCTGTTTTTAGTAGCCTCGAAGTAAAATTAAAACGCACTTTTAAAGAAAAAATGCGAGACTTTGCGGATGGATTTAAGAAAATGTTTGTTTAAGTAGACGTTTAATCTACTTTCAACAGTTGAACCTCTCGTTGCGGAAATGGAATTGATATTTTTTCAGCCTTCAAAACATCCCAGATCATTTTATTAAGCTCAAATCGGGAAGCGTTGTATTTAACCGAATCCACCCAAACCCGAATTTCAAAATCTACACTACTATCTCCAAATCCAGAAATTCCCACCAATGCTTTTTTAAAGTCGCTAACGTCAGGATGATTAGCTACCGCGTCAGAAAGAATTTGCGTAACAACATCCAAATCACTGTCATAAGAAACGCCAACTGATAGTTCTAACAATGAAACATGATTAGAATTATGTAAAATTTCACCAACTATATGTTTGTTAGGAATTGTTATCGTTACATCATCTTCTGTTACGATAATTGTGTAGGCAAGAAGTATATCTTTAACCAAACCAGAAACGCCTTGCACTTGAATGGTATCACCAACCACAAACGGTCTAGTAAGAATGATATTCAAACCAGCAGCATAGTTTGACAATAATCCTTGAAGCGCTAAACCAGCACCTAATGATAAAGCTCCAATCGCGGCTAAAAAGGGAGTGACACTAATGCCAATTTTCCCTAAACAAATAAGCGCCACCATAAAAACGATTATTATTTTGACTACATTGCCAATGAATCGTGAAAGCGTTACATCCATGCCTTTTGATTCACATAGTTTTTGTACGGTTTTTGCAATTCGTTTAGCAACCATGAGCCCTATAATTAATATTAAAACCGCACCAATTAATTGAAAACTATAATTGACAAAAAAATCGATAATAATATCGTAAACAGCTTCAATTTGTTTGAACTCTTGAGTGATCTCTTCTTTTAATGACTTTTCCATGGTTTACTCTCAATTTTTAGAAATATTAGCCAGTATACCTCATGTTAGGGTTAAATTTTATCACCCTAAATTACGATTCACTACTCTATGGCAGAATAGTTAAAGAATATGATTGGCCACCTTCTCTCATAATGACATATTTTTTGTGCTTATATTGGCGATTGTATACGCCTTAACTCTCAATATTTACGTATATCTAAGAGATGCTGAATTCATTTTTAATTTAATCTTAAAGCATAGGTTCACAGGATTTTTAGACAAAATAAACATTCTAAACCCAAGCATAAAAACCTAAAATTAAGATCGCAAAAACGCCAATCAAACTCAAAGCAAAAAATGCACTTCGAAGCAACTCTATGTTCAGGTAGTAAAAAATCATATGGCCTACGCGTCCAACTAAATAACAACCACAAAAAATATTAAGCCAATAAGGTTCTGCCCAAGAGAATATTGCAAAGATAATCGCCAAGATAAATATGGCTGCACTTTCATTGCTGTTTTCAATGGCTCTAGTTGCTCTGAAAAATATGTCATCATGGTTTGGTTTTACCGGGAAACCGGGACGATGTTTTCTTTTCAAGCTAAAAACATCGACAACAAGTAGTTGAACTAAAAAGAGTACACTTGTTAAACCAATTAAAAGAACTGTAATTCTGTAATCAATAAATATGTTCAAAGGATTCTACAGCCTGTAATTATCAAGAATGACATATCTTACTTTGATTAAAATAGTTTGTATAGAGTTCTGTATAGGGCTCATAAAGTAAAACTACGAGCTTGGATTAATGCACGATCGTAGGGTGGATTACACTTTCGACACCTTTCCTAATATTAATTTTAAAGCCAAAAAACAAGCAAAACTCAAAATAAGCTCAGCTGCTTCTGTTTTATCTCTCAATTAATCTAGATATTTGAGAGATACTAGAATTCAAATCAATTACCTTAACACTGACAATAAATTGCTATAGCTATCTGTCCACAAAATGGTGTCGGCATCAGTTCTTGGCCATTCACCAACAAAGCGATAAAAATCACTATTTAAACTTGTTGTTTTACTGGCCAATAAAACCCACTCAACATCATGATGACCTTGATACTCAGCAACGGTTTTGACATAGAATGCCTCTTTGTCAAAATATTTTGCTAAACCACCGACTAAAGGTGAGAGTTCGAGATGACTGTTGGAAATGTGAACGGCTAATATTCCATCGAGAGCAAGATGTTTCCAATACAAGCTAAAGGCTTCTTTGGTTAACAAATGAACGGGAATTGAACCACCGGCAAAAGCGTCTATTACCAATAGTTGATATTGCCGACTTCCTTTCGTGGACAATTCGTTGGCTAGAGACATTCGCCCGTCACCCAAAACAATTTCAATATTCGCTTTTGATTGCGCTAAATAGGTAAAATGCGAATTTGCGATACGCGCTACGTTTGGGTTTAATTCATAGAAAGTGAAATTATCGCCTGTTCTACCATACACCGCTAACGTACCAGCTCCCAAACCTATAATTCCGGCGTTAATTTGTTTTTTACGTCCTAATTGTTCTAGTGCAAAAGCAACACCGGTATTAGCACGGTAATAGCTACGAGCAATTTGCTTTTTATTAGGTTGTAATGACTGGGTTCCATGAGAGGTTGTACCATCAATTAATCGACGCTCAATTTCACCATCAATTATCACATCCTTCACACTCAAAATGCCGTAAAAGTTTCTAGCATTGAAGATATCAGATTGACTAAACAAGCCGTTAAGATATAAAAATAATGACAATAATAACGGCAACATTATGATACTTACACTTAGCATTATTCTCGTACTCAACAGTGCTCTTGCTCTCGACAACTCTAACAAGCTCGAACCCTTTGAATTTTTAATTTTGTCTCATTAGTTTTATTTCGCCATTTCTTTTTATTCAATAAAATGCTGATTATAAATAAGATGTATACCAAAAATATAGCCATTGGAAATTCGTAAAATTGTGAAAAAATATTTTGCGCAACAAAAGCGATAAATAAACTTCCGAGAAAACCACCAATAGAAATATAGAGATAAAACAGTGTCAACTTTTCAACTTCAGGCTTTAGTCTTGCTAGTTCACCATGGCAAATCATACATGATGATAACAAGACGAATGAGTAAAGCGCTAGTTGAGTGATTATGTCGAATTGAGAACCAATAAAAAATAACAAAATAGCAACAAATGACGCGATAACAAACAGAACAAACCAATACCAGCGCACATACCAATGAGGGCTATGAAAGCTAATAATAAACGTCAGCAAATAAATGCAGAGTGGTATTATCCACAAAAATGGGACCGGAGGAATATTTTGGGTCATGGCATTAGTGGTAGACACAAGGAGGAGTACGCCAACTGCTGAAAGCAGGAGCCACAAAGCCTGCTCCATCTTTCCAGCACTACCAATTATATTTATTTTTCTTTGTACTACTAGAGATAGATCCTTTTGCTTTATCATTAAAAAACTCAATAGTAAAAAGGCCATGGTAAAACCAAAATATGTGATTGACCAAAAGAATGATTGTTGTTCATTTGTTAGCAATGGTTCAATTAAAAGCGGGTAACTTAATAACGCAAACAACGAACCAATATTTGACAATGAGTAGAGCTTATAAGGTAATTTATGAGCCTCAACATAACTTAACCACCGTTGCACTAACGGTGCAGTAGTTGCAAGCATGAAATAGGGTAAGCCAACTGACATTACTAATAAAATCAATATACCTTTCATCGGCGAACTGACACCAATAATGATTTCGACTTCTGCTAAATTTATGGGTAGAAAATATAAACTACTTAGCAAAAGTATTGAATGGATTGTAACTTGCTTGATCAAGCTATCGAGCTTGGTTAGAAAATGAGAATAACAATACCCCATTAACAAGAAGGCCTGAAAGAAAAGTAAACAAGCCGTCCAAATCGACGCACCACCACCAAAAAATGGCAAAATAAGTTTGGCAATTAGTGGTTGCACCTGAAATAGTAAAAAAGCDCCTAAAAATATGATTATCAAATAAAGCATAAGTTCTATTGGTTTCATGTCTCTGCAGTTAACCTTGCTATTCTGTTTTCTAGAATCAAGCCTTCATTGCGAAGAGGCAGAGTCTGCCCCGTGAAGCGTTTTGGGTACGGCGTGGCAATCTCTATCACATTCGGTCAATACTCTTTAGATGATTTTCGAGCCTTTTAGAAGCCTTCAAAAATCCGTATTCTTTTAATTGATAATTCAGTGAGTCAATTTTTTCACGGTAATTCGAATTGTTCGCTAATTGAAAATCAACGAGTTCACTAGCTTTTAAATGATGTAAAGCTGTCTCTGAACGATAAAGGGCGAAAATCGTTTGATAAACAACATGTGAGGATATTTTTACATCAAAACCATATTTTTCACTGAGTTCTTTATAAAAATATTGAAGTCCTGATAGGCCTTTTTTACGAACACTCCACGAAGGTACCCAACCATCAAATAAATCTCTTAAAGCAAATATTAAACCTAATAACATGTAACTTGAGTGGGTTTCATCTGGATACCGTCTTAATGTATATTTTGCCCCAGCTCTTTCTTCATTCAACAAGCTAGAAAGCGCTTCAAATGGTTCTTGCATATGAGAGCCTTCGCTAGACATCGTAATATAGACTGACCGTTTACTAGAATTTGATAGCCATTTCTTATCTTCCAATTGTGTTTTAAATCTTCGATTAAATATGTAGCTTTCAAGAGAAGGGCTAAAAGCGAAATAAGCATTAAACCGGCTAGATTTGTCCAGTAAGCTATGAAGGACAAACCTTGCTGAACCAGAGTAGCCAGATAGTATTTTGTAGTCTGCTACCCTATATTCTGACTCGATTTTGGGTATTAGCTCATTATAGAAAAAATCACTAAACGCCTTTGCTTCACTATTTTGGTTTCCTTTTTCATCTTTTATCGGTGCATGATCGTCACCTTTACTATGAACACCAACAATAATAAACTCCGGTAAGTCATCTTCTATTGTATCCATGACCGCGACACCTGGTAACATACTCCATTGACCTGCCATGAAATAGATAACCGGATAATTTGAACTCGAATTTTTCTCATAGTTTTTTGGTAATCGAACAGAATATTGTCTATTAGATTGAGTGTTTTTAGAATGCATTTGATAGTTTTCTGCATAGATTAGTGGTTCTGCATTTGAATGATTTGGAAAAAAAACCATTAAAAACACGATCAATACGCCACTCAATAACAGGCCAAAACAGTATTGAAGCGTTTTGTTACAAAACAGAATTCCTTTGTTCATAAAGCCCTCTTTGATATACTCATTTGCGTTCGATTGAAACAATGGCTATTCAAACCTTGAATGTCTCGCCCTTCAATAGAATTTTTCTTAAATAATTCTTATGGAAACCTTAAGCGTTGAATTTAAAGAACTTTTTAATACGATTTAAATATGAATAAACCATTTAAACTAVATGAATTTGAAGTCGATCCAAGCAGATGCTCGATTAAATCGCTAGAATCTGAGCAAGTTCTTGAACCAAAAGTGATGGATGTTTTGGTGTTTTTGGCAAATAACGCAGGTAACGTCATCAGCCAAGAAGAGATATTCAGTAATGTTTGGCCAAATTCAATTTTTAATCCAAGTTCAATCCAACGAAGTATCGCGCTTATTCGAAAGGCATTTAACGAAAACGCTAAATCGCCAAAGATACTAAAAACCCATGCAAAGAGAGGCTATTGTCTGGAGGCTACCATTGAACCTATTTCTAACTCTCAGCCAAGTTTAGCTTTTCATTTATTAGGTTGGAAAGGAATAACAACTCTATTATTTCTAATTTTTGTTTCTTATTTGTTAATCGATGAATTAGCAATAGAAGAAAAATCTGAAGATAATAAAACCAACTCAAAGTCTCACCCTATATTTAATACCCTTATTCCTGTCCCTCTAAAATCGAAAGGTGCCTTTTCTTTAAACTATGCGCCAAACGACAAGTTAATTGCTTATTTACTACAAGATGATACAGGAGGATCACAAATAAGAATTTATGATATTTCTTCTGGTGAAGACTACCAACTAACAAAAAAACCACTGGATTTCACTAGCCTTAATTGGTCACGAAATGGCAAGCTATTACACATCAGATATAATGAAAATGAAAAACAATTTATCAGCCATTTAAGTTGTTTTTCTAAATATTGTAAAAACAATGAAGTTGATTCTAAACCGCCTATCACAATAAATGATCAAAGATTAATATCTAAAATCGAATCAATCGATGGTAATTTATTATATTTTCTATCAAGCTCTAGAAAAAATGAAAATGATAAATTGGTTGTATATGATAGTTCAACAAAACAATTTAGCGCTCTTATTACGGCTAAAACAAACACTAATTTTATAATTATGTCCTTGTCACCTAATGGTAAACAAATAGCATTAGCGATTGACGTAAAATCGAATAAGTATTCGATTGAAATAATTAACATAGAATCAAAAAAGAGAGAACATTTAATTCCGTTAAAAAATAGAATTAATAGTATTGATTGGCATCCAAACAGTCAGAGTATTATCATTAGTCAACGAGAAAAGCTCAAATCTATAAGTTTGAAAGGAAATGTTGAGGAGATAAACTTTAGCAATTATCAAATAGTAATCAATGCTCAGTATAATAATTTAGGTAATGAAATTCGAATGACGCTGGTTAATTTAGATGTTGATATAATGGAACTTAATCTTGATGCATCAACAAATAAAGAAAAGCGTTTAAATAAAACAATCAATTCTGATCAACTGGATATCTCTGCAACTTATTCTCCTATAGATAACCGATACGCGTTCCAATCAAATAGAAACGGTACAATGCAATTATGGTTAAAAGATAACCAACAAGAAAGTTTGATATTTGCCAATGATGAAAATATTGAGTTTTTTGGTTTTGCTTGGTCTCCGGATGGTAAAGAGATTGCGATAGCTGGAGAAAAGCAGCTCTTTATAGTAAACTCTTCTGATAAGACCTACACTGGTTTCAACCATCAGTCAGCAACTTTTTACCTTAAAGACTGGTTCTATCAATCAAACTCATTATTGGTAAAAACACAATCTAAAAATGGTGCGGTTCCAGCGATCTATAATCTAACAACAAGAAAACTGACTACTATTTCAAAACAAACATTAAGTTATCCTCAAAGAAGTATCAATGATGAAGTTTATATTAGTCACCATAATTCAATTAGTCGAGTTGACTCTGAATTCCAAAATACTTTAATCTGGCATTCAGAAACTGGCGAGCTTCACGGTTTTTCTATTATTAAGGACAAATTGATTATTGCTGAAGAAGTTGATGGTGCTTCAATAATTTGGTCTTTAAGCCTTAAAGATAGGAAAATAAAAGAGCTTTATAGATTTCCTGATAGCGATATGCACTTTTTGCATAGCAACCATAAAGGTAATCGACTTTTATTCCATTCCAAATTTAATCGAAAAATTTCACATGTTCGTTTGAAATAAATGAATATAAAATAGCAATCCATTTAATTGAAAAATAAACGAAATTGGTATAACCTTAATTTCATGATATTTTAAGGAACTGAAAATATGTCTCACACAGCAACTGTCACCAAAAGCGGGCAAATTGGTATTCCTAAGGCTATGCTTCAAGAGCTTGGTATACACAAAGGCGACAAAATCGAACTAGTTTCAATAAGAGGTGGTATTAAGTTGTTGAATAAAAACAATAATTTAAATTTGGGTGTCAATTTACCGAATACAGGGATCACTAAATCATTATCTGACTTAGATGAAGCATTATTGAATAGAGACATTTAATTAAGTGTACTCGCTAGACACAAACCTATTAATTCGTTTCATTATGAAAGATGTTAAAAAGCAGAGTTCTCAAGTGGACGCGTTTATTGCTCAATTAGTTGCTAAAAATTCCATCGCTAGAGTATCAACTTTAGTCTGCCTTGAAATAGAGTACCTTCTCAGAAAAATATACCAATTAGATAAAAATACGATAATCGAAATATTTGACGCTTTATTGCTTAAACAATATTTAGAATTTGATGACTCTGTCAATAGAGCAATCGAACTATATGCTGAGATTAACACCAACTTTGCCGATATTTTAATTGGCGAATGCGAAAGAGAACATCATTGCACCGTTGTTACTTTTGATAAAAAGAGCTACAGAAAATTAGATAATTTTATTGCTCTTGAATCCGGGCTGTAAAATCAACTGTGAAAATCAAATTTTTAGACAATATTAATCAAATAAAACTGTCTCAGTTTAATAAACCCAACTCAGATGGGTACCCATTTCTTAAACATGAATTTCTTTTCGCTTTAGAGAAGTCTAAAAGCGTATGTTCAGAATCAGGTTGGCAACCAAAACACCTAACAATATGGGACAAAGACCAGCTCATCGGTTTTATGCCTCTCTACATTAAAACCCACAGCTACGGAGAATACGTTTTCGATTTTCAATGGGCGAATGCCTATCATCAGTCTGGTTTAGACTATTACCCAAAGTTAATCTCAGCTATTCCATTTACGCCTTGTTCTGGGCCTCGGTTAATTGTAAGCGAGGAGCTCGATCGTAAAACAAAGAACGCCATACAAAAAGCAATCGTTGAAGAGGTTGAAAAACTAGGTCTATCAAGTTTTCATCTATTATTTCCTGAAACAGATCTATTTGAGAATGGTAGCGAACCAGAACTTTTGTCGAGAGTAGGCATGCAATATCACTGGTACAACGATGATTATAAAAATTTCGGTGATTTTTTAAGTCATTGCAAAATGAAGTCACGAAAAAACATTAAGCGGGAAAGAAAAGCGATTCACCAATCAAACATTCAAATTGAAACTTTAGAAGGTAGAGATATAACAAGTGAGTTGTGGAAAATATTCTATAGCTTTTACTGTGCAACTTACGCAAAAAGAAGTGGCAACTACGGTTATTTAAATGAGTCTTTCTTCCAATTAATTGGTGAAACCATGCCAGAATCATTGTTTATGAAAGTTGCAAAATTAGGCGGCAAAGTCATTGCGATCTCACTCTTTTTTAAAGACTCAAAAACGTTATACGGTCGATACTGGGGATGCAGTCAAGAGATTGAGTTCCTTCATTTTGAGCTTTGTTATTACCAAGGCATTGACTATTGCATAGAAAACAATTTGGAACACTTTGATGCAGGCGCACAGGGTGAACACAAAATATCGAGAGGATTTAAACCGATCAAAACTTTCTCTTATCATTGGATAAAAGATGAACGCTTTCGAGATGCTATTCGAAATTTTTTAAATCAGGAAACTCCGTATATTTCTGAAAGCATTATTCAATTATCAACAAAACTGCCTTTTAAATAGCATTTAAACCCTAACCTAGAAAAATTTCAAAGAATGCAAAAAATTAACGCGTAAATTTAATGGCCACTAGCTTCTGTAGATGTACTAAATACGCGAACATTACTTAAATCATTCTGTAGCGTTAAAAGAAGTAACTTACGGAATAATCTTTGAATCTCTTTTTGAGAGATCTCTTCGCAATCATTTTCTGACTTTTGGTAGGTCCACGAAAGACATAAAGAATGATTTTTAATATCCCAAATTTTAAGCGATGGTTTACCATTTACAATCGTTGCATCTATTTGATATCCCATTAAATCGACTCCTTTAAATTTTCAAAGTGGATAAATAATAACGCCAATTAATTATTTAATAGGCGTCATTAATTTGTAAATCATAAAACAATTAAAAACTCATTTTGATTGAAATGGATGCATTTCTACCGGGCTTCGTAAGTCTTGGTAGCGCGCTTGATGTAGTTGTTCTTAAACCTACATCATTCCAATTCCAATATTGCTTATCGGTTAAATTGAATATTCCCCAATTAACCCGAATGTTTTCACTAATATTATAACGACCAACCCAACCCAAAATAAGGTATCCAGGAGTGTTAAAAGCGGGAACTGCGGGGTCATTGGGATCACGAGGTTGGATTGCTGAGTCATCAATATCCGTTTTGTCATCATTTGCGGTTAATATGATATCTGCACCCCATTGATTGTCGGCAGAATCATAACCTAGCCCTATAACAATGCTGTCAGCTTGTATGGAATTTAGGGGTAAGTGAGTCGTTTTATCTTCACCTTTTGAGGTTGATAAAGCGTATTGTAAATGCAGTCCTTTGGCGATATCTTTCATATCCCAAAAACCTTTGACTTCATAACCTTCGATAGTAGTTTTATCTAAGTTTATAGCTTGAAACTCAACTAAAAAAGTGGCTGGATTAAAGCCTTTAAATGCTAACGACTCAATGAAGTTGTTATAATCGTTTTTATATGCGGACACTTCGAATTGGTGGATTTTCCCTTTAAATCGGAAACCAATTTCGACTGTTTCAGACGACTCAGGTTCTAAGTCCGGGTTAGGTAGAGTAGTATATCCACCCGCCAAATTAGTAAAGCCGGTATTAACTGCATCTAACGAAGGCGCTTTAAAACCCTCTGCGTATTGTCCGTAAACTGACCAACTATCACTTAAATTGTAAATGATGCCCAATTTGCTTGAAACTTGGGATTCTTCAAAACCAACCGGAGCGGGTGCGCCTGGATTACCGTTTAAGAAATATGCGTCCGTTTTAGCGGTTAGCTTAAAATTATCGTATCGTATGCTCGGTATTAGCAATAATTTGCGTTGCATAAACGATAATTCATCTTGAATAAAAATTCCGTAACTGGTGTATTTAGATAATGGAAAATCTCGAGTTGGAAATGCGGTAAATTCGGGGATAACATCACCGCTATCGGCATTGATGGTACTACCTAATCTTAATGTTGCGGATTCATTTTTATCATAATCAATACCATAAACTATTTGCTGTTCAATGCCAGCGTGAATATCTTTTACAAGGCTTAATTTAAATCCTAGGTTATCTTGTTCAAACAAAGAATCTCTAGAACGAATTTGGTTGATCCCTGATGCAGAAGTGCGGTTTTCAAAGGTTAGCTGTTTAGAATCAGATGTTTGATTATAAAAATTAAAATGCATATCATCTGCAAAAAGATTTTCTAAAATCACATTGTATTCAAATGCTATTCTTGCTCGATCTCTTGAGTCTTCAGAAGTAACATCATTTCTTAACGAACCAAATACACGACTACCGACCAGCGATTGGGCATTAGAATCAGTTTCTGAATTAAATTTTTCTAGTGTCAACTTATAACTGTGTTTTTCATCGGGTTGATAAACTATTTTGGTCAAAATATTAAGATCTTCATTTGATATTGGATTAGCCGATTGACGTGAAGAGCCTGTTAATGAGTCGTTAAAATAAGTTTTAAATTCATTTCCTTTTCTGTGAGTTAACACAAGCATAGCAGAAAGCGTTTTATTTCCGCCTGCGTAGGTGAATGTTTGATCAAAAGAGGAATCGACCGAATCATAGCTTAATTTTATTCCCGTGTAATAGTCAGTATTATTGCTAGAAATGTAGTCATAAGGGTCTTTGGTTACAAAAGCGACAAGACCACCCATAGCATTACTGCCGTATAGACTAGATGCCGGCCCTCTAATTATTTCCACGGCTTTTAAGGAGTCAACATCCACAAAATTTCTACGCGCCGACAAGGCTGGGCCAAAGGAAAACTCATCAGGAACGGGAACCCCGTCAACTAGGGTAAGAATTCGGTCGCCACTGATCCCTCGGATATTAAAACCGCTCAAACCAAAGCGTCCAGTGCCAGATACGGTGATTCCAGGCTCATATCTCACTAAATCGCGAATATCTCTAACTAAGTTTTTTTCAATGTCATCTTTGCTAATGACCGTCACTTTACTGGATACCTCATTAAGATTTTTTTCTGTTCGGGCAGCGGTAATAGTAATGGTCTTTGACAATTTATTGTGATTGCTTGAACTTTCTGCGAATAAATTTGTAGCAAGACCAGTAAAAATAAGACTACTTGCAATTACAAATTTATTGAATCTAAACCTTGTGTTCATTTAACACGACTCCTAAAAGTATTTAATGCGAATGGGAACTATTCGTATTATGGCGCAAATTCAATAATTGTCAATGCTATTGATAATCATTATCATTTGCGTTAAGGTAAGATTTCAATTGTCTAAGTCAATAAAGGGTTAAAAGTGCAAAAAATCATTAAGGCGAAAAAGAATTTTTATATCGGCGTATTACTCATTCTAATTTCTGGATGTGTAACAAACACCAGTCAAAATGGGATAAAGGATAAAACTGGTGTGTCTGATATTGCTACTGATAATAGGTTTGGTGTTGTCATAATGGCTCATGGCGGTAGAGACAAATGGAACAAAGGCGTATTAGATGTCGTTGAGCCATTAAAAGTAAATTACGATGTTGAAGTTGCTTTTGGGATGGCAGATGCTGTTTCTATTCAAAAATCTGTCGATAAACTTGAATCAAGAGGCGTTAATCAGATCGCAGTGATCCGAATGTATGTATCCGGTGAAAGTTGGTACGAAAGAACCGAGCAAATTCTAGGAATTAGCCAAGGCGCACCTGTTAGGCCTGCGGTAAAAGATAGAAAATCGCCAGCTCACCACGGTCATAGCATGGAGTTTTGGAAATTAGAGAGTGATTCTCGGTTTGTAATGAGTCAGCAAGGTCTATCGGAAGCGACGGAAATGAATGAGGTTTTATATTTTAGAGCGAAACAATTAAGTAAAGACGCGCGCAATGAAGATTTACTTATTTTGGCTCATGGGCCGGGCGACGATGAGGAAAATGAACGTTGGATTAAAAATATCACTTTACGAGCCAGTGATATCAAAAACAAAATGTCATTTAATCTCGTTAAAATAGAAACCTTACGCGAAGATTGGTCAGGCAAACGTCCCGCTGCAGAAAAACGTATCAGGCGTTTTGTGCAAGATGCTATAAATAATAATAGAACTGCGATTGTGATCCCCTATCGTGTTCAAGGATTTGGTCCCTATGCAAAAGTTCTAAAAGATCTTGATTACAAGTCCAATGAAACTGGTTTAGTTCCACATGAAAATGTCACGCAGTGGTTAGAAAATCAGATCAAAAACTTACGGAATCATTTTAATTAGTTTAAAACAAAAAATGTGAACCATCCTGCATCACAAAGTTTGTGAATCAGGATGCATTTGTAAGTAAGCTGTCGTTGATAAAAATAATGAATTCAATCGTCTTTATTTATTAAAGAGTTGAAGAATCTAATATTAGATGATCCCCAACCTCTTCAATTCTTCTATTTCTAAATGAGTATAATCTAATTCATTTTTTAAAATCGATTCTGAATCTTCACCCAAAATTGGAGCCGCTTTTTCATATTGAATCGGCGTATCTGAAAACTTAATAGGATTGGCTACTTGCGGTATGTCGCCTAAATTAGGATGCTTAATTGATATTTTGGTATTACGCGCTTTAATTTGAGGATGTTCAAAAACTTGTTTTATATTATTAATTGAGCCACAAGGTATTTTTTCTTTTGATAGCTTTTTTACCCAATATTCAGAACTATTGCTCTTTAATACTTGGGTCATTAACTCAATTAATTCGTCGTGATTCTTAATTCTTACATTATTAGTTCTAAATTTTTCATCAGTTGCCAGCTTATTTAATCCTAGTACTTCCATGCATTTTTTAAATTGCGAATCATTACCCACTGCCAACATAAATTTTCCATTGGCACTTTCGACGGTTTGATAAGGAACAATACTAGGATGAACCGTACCTTGCTTAATTGGTATCTCGCCAGTCATTAAGTAATCCATACTTTGATTAGCCAGCCAGCCTACTTGAGTATCAAACAGTGCAAGGTCTATATATTGTCCTTTTCCAGTTTTGTCTCGATGATAGATTGCGGCTAGAATCCCCGAAACCGCATACATACCGGTCATTAAATCAGAAACAGCGACGCCTACTTTCTGAGGCTCACCATCTTTTTCACCGGTCACACTCATTAACCCGGCTGATGCTTGGATCATCGCATCGTAGCCAGCTTGATTCGCATATTCGCCTGTTTGTCCAAATCCTGTTATCGAGCAATAGACGAGTTTAGGATTTAATTTTGAGAGACTTGGGTAATCCAATCCATATTTCGCTAAATTACCGACTTTAAAATTTTCAACAAATATGTCCGCTTTTAGCGCTAGCTGTTTGATGATATTTTGACCTGATTCATTGGTAATATCTACCGTGAGTGATTGCTTACCTCGATTAGCGCACAAGTAATATGCACTAATATCGTCACCATATTCTGATTCGATATATTCTGATTCGAGACATCCTTGTTTTTGACGAATGTTTTTTAACGATTCACCCCAATGGCGCGTATCATCGCCTTTTTTAGGACGTTCAACCTTCCACACTTTTGCACCAAAATCGGCTAGGACTTGAGTTGCCCAAGGGCCTGCAAGTACACGGCTCAGGTCTAATACGGTTAATCCTTCTAAAGGTCCAGACAATTTTAATTACTCTTGATTTAACTGATGCTTCAATAATAAATGAATTTGTGATCTAATTCATAAAAATCCAACAAAACGCTATTCCTCTACTATAATCTTATATAGGCTTCACATGGATAGAGCCGAAGACGCAGACTAAGCGACTTACAAATTAAAAAGTGCATACATACTAATGTTTAAAGCTAATGCCTAAAAATTTAATTGATAAATCACAACACCTACCAACAAACGATCTTTTGTTTGCACGCCAACCTATATTTGACAGTAAAAAAGAATTATACGGATTTGAGTTGCTTTATCGTGACAATGATCCCGACGCTGTATTTATAGAGGATGGTGATAAAGCGACCTCTGGTCTATTAGTTAATTATTGCGGAAGCATTATTAATGATGATGAAGGACCTTACGTTAAAATATTTATAAACCTCACTAGAAACCTCTTACTGTCAGATTATTTTTTCCCATTAGAGCCTTCAAGAATTGTAGTAGAAATTTTAGAAGATATAACGGTTGACCAAGAGCTTATCAATCGCATTATCGACTTAAAAGCAAAAGGCTACCAATTTGCATTAGATGACTATGAATTTACTAGTGATTTTGACAAATTAATTCCGTTGATGGATTACATTAAAGTCGAACTACTTAACTTATCGCTTGCAGAACTCAAAACTAAAATGGCTAGTTTTGAAAAAACTCATTTAAGTAAACTAAAAAAACGCCCAATTCTGCTGGCCGAAAAAGTAGAAGATCAAGCGACTTACGATTTATGCCATTCAATGGGTTTTGAGCTTTTTCAAGGTTATTTTTTAGAAAGACCAAAGCCTGTTTATGGCAAAAAAATTGATAATCATTCTGATACGGCACTTCAAATCGTAGTGAAACTTCAAGAGACAAACCTATCAATCGAAGATTTGTCACATGCCATTTCCCGCGATACAAAACTTAGTTACCAAATATTAAAGATTGTAAATAGCCCTCTTTGTCGATTACCAAAGAAAGTTGAAAGTTTACAAGATGCGGTTATTTTTTTGGGGTTAGAACAAATCAAAAAATGGGCGATGGCGATGGCATTGTCAGGGAATTCGTCTCAATCCAATGAATTATTTAGGCTATTATTAACTAGGGCTAGAGCTTGTGAATTAATCGCCTCTTACCACRAACATGAAAAACCAGAAGCGTATTTTACTATCGGCTTATTTTCTGGAATTGATGCGGTTATGCTAGCCGATAAAGAATGGTTAGTTAAAAAACTTGATTTAGCCGATGAAATTACCGATGCACTTCTTGAGTATAAAGGCGAGAAAGGGAGAATTTTACGCAGAGTCATTGATATTGAACACGGTGATTTCGAGTTTACCGAAAAGTATAATGATGAACAACGCCACGCATACTATCAAGCACATGAAACCGCTATAAACTGGGCAAATCAGTTGTTTTTAATGCTTTGAAAATCGAAGGGTCGGAGTCACATTAATAATAGACTTACACCTCACATTAAGCTGATAATACAATTTCAATTTCAAACTATTATATGATTAAGTGACTCCGACCCTGTGCTACGAATTATTCTCACCGGCTTGCACACATTTTATAATCCCGTAATCAAACTGCTCACCAAGCGCGTCAAACATCTTTTTTAACGGACTCTCCGTTTCATCCTTAAATGCATCAATCGTTTGAGCAATTAATTGATAATCGGTTTCATCTATGGGTAAAACCGTAAGCGGATCAAGCATACCCTCTTCAATTGCTTTTGCAATATGGCCGTAAATCGTTCCAATGGTCATATTTCGTTTTTTCGAAATTAATTCTATCGTGTGATCATCGGCTAACAGTTGAAGTGTTTCATTAACCGTATCAGATAGGTTTGTACTAACACTTTCGGACAATGGATATTGTTGGATCACTTCTAAAAACTGTTTACCATATTTTTCTAATTTCTTTTCACCTACACCTGAAATAAACTGCATTCGATTGAGTTCTGTCGGTCTTACTTCAGTCATTTCAATCAAGGTTGAATCGTGGAATATGACGAAAGGTGGAACCTCTTGCTCTTTCGCTATTTCTATTCTTAACGCTCGTAATGCATCAAATAATTCTTGATGAATCACCGCAATATTTTTACTTTTACTCTTCTTCGATTTTTCCTTTTTTGCTTGTTTACGTGCTTCTAAACTCACTTCACCTTTTAATAATGGACGACTTGATTCTGTTAATTTTACTCTACCGAAATTTTCATGATCGACATACAACAATCCTTTGGCTATCATTTGCCTAAAAAGACTTTTCCAAACGGTTACTGAGTGTTCAGTGCCAATACCGAAAGTTGAAAGTTGATCATGTTGATTACTTTCAATGCGTTGGTCGACTTTACCCAATAAAACATCAATCACATAAGTAACACCAAACCGTTGCCCAGTTCGATAAACACAAGACAATGCTTGTCTTGCCGCTTCAGTGGCATCCCAAGTTTCTGGTGGCTGAAGGCAATTATCACAATTACCACATGGCTCAGCCATAGTTTCATCAAAATAGGCGAGTAATAATTGTCGACGACAATTAGTTGATTCGCACAGTCCCAACATAGAATCTAGCTTTTGTTGAGACGTTTGCTTGAAATTCTCATTACCATCACCTTGTTGCATCATTTGTCTTAGCAATATGACATCTTGCAATCCATAAGCCATCCAAGCGGATGAAGGCTGACCGTCTCTCCCTGCCCTTCCTGTCTCTTGATAATAGGCTTCAATACTTTTAGGTAGACTTAAGTGGGCCACAAAACGAACGTCGGGTTTATCAATTCCCATCCCAAACGCTATGGTTGCGACGATGATCACGCCCTCTTGACGTAAGAAAGCTTTTTGATTTTTTTGTCTAACATCAGCAGGTAATCCTGCGTGGTAAGGCAAAGCGTTACGCCCCTTCCCTTGTAACCATTCGGCTGTCGCTTCAACTTTTTTACGCGAAAGACAATAAACAATTCCAGCATCCGTCGGATATTCAGATTCTAAAAATGCCCAAAGTTGATCTTTGCTTTTACTACCTTCAGCAATGGCATAACGAATATTGGGTCTGTCAAAACTATTGATAAAACGCGCGGCATTTTCTAATTCTAACTGCTCAATAATTTCGGTTTGAGTTCTTGAATCAGCCGTAGCGGTTAAAGCGATTCTGGGAACTTCAGGGAAGAGAGTGTGTAAAGCCGACAACTTTTGATATTCTGGCCTAAAATCATGCCCCCATTGTGAAACACAATGAGCTTCATCTATTGCAAAAAGGGAAATTTTTAACCCCGAAATCATATTCAAAAACTTTTGATTTAATAATCTCTCTGGCGCTACATAAAGTAAATCTAACTCACCTGAAAACAACTGCTGTTCAATATGTCTAACCTGATCAATGGCTAAACTAGAATTGATAAAGGCGGCTTTTACCCCAATCAAATTCATTGCGTCGACCTGATCTTGCATCAACGCAATTAAAGGCGAAACAATTATGCCAACACCGGGCCGAATAATCGCAGGAATTTGATAACAAAGAGACTTTCCGCCACCTGTAGGCATTAACGCTAAAACATCGCGCCCTTCTATTAATGAGGCAACAATCTCTTCTTGATTAAGACGAAAATTGTCATAACCAAAGGTTTTATTTAGGATGTTTATGGCAGTCTGCATGCGTCTGTTATCTTTTAAACTACGAGAATAGTTAGTCTTCTGTAAAAAATTGATTATATACTCAAAATTCAAGTTAAGGATATAGGTAATTAACGCGAAATGACTTAAGACATCATCCATTTTGTAGACTTATCATTTCTGAAACTATCTTTTTACTGCTAAACTATAACTATTAGACCAGTAATGTTATCGCTATATGATTCTAAGCACTGAATATATCTTAACCAGAGTAGATTTAATCTCGTTATTTCAGCAATCCAATCAGCTATTGATCCGGAAGCTGGGTGCCGTTCTATTCAGTTTAGTGTTAATGGCTTGCGAACAAAACCAAGAATTGTCAACCAAAGACAACCAACTTGGTTTTTCCAAACAGTCCGATAAATCAAATACTCAAACGGCTAGTCAAACAGCTTCTCAAACGACCTCACCCTACGGATTCGACTCAGAATTTAACTACCCCAGTTTTTCAGGAAAATATCCCGTAGCTACTATAGAAATGACGGTAACAGACAATTCCCGCATAGAGCTATTTGCAAATAAGACTATCAATCAAAATGCAACTCCACGACGCTTTAACATTCGTTTCTATTACCCTTCTGCAGAATCAGATTTAGACAATGAAACGGTTACAGTATATTTAAATAAAAAAAACACAAATAAACTTCCCGTAATATCAGAAACTGCTTGGTCAAATCTAATTGGACCACAAACAAGAAAAGGTAAAATGCTTCGTTATTCCAACTATGAAAATGCATTTTGGGATATCGAACTTAACCAAAAAGTATCCGACAGACAAACTGATTTTCCTCTACTCATATTTTCCCATGGTTATGGCTATAGTCCCGAGGCATACAGCGCTTTATCAGCTGAACTGGCGAGTCAGGGTTATATTGTCATTTCAATCAACCACACGTTTGGTGCTAACCCGACCAATCTATTTGGAGATCAAAATGAAACACAATGGGCAAAGAAATTGCCGACTGAAAACATTGGCCAATATCTACCGATTTGGTCCGATGATCAGATTTTTGTTATTGAAGAACTTTATCGACTAAACACAGAAATTAGCAGTCCTTTTTATGGACGTTTAAATTTGTCACAACTAGGGATTTTCGGACACTCATATGGTGGAGCATCAGCTTATTTATCTGCATCTAGAGATCCTAGAATAAAAGCCATTATGGATATAGACGGAACTCTTTTTGAGGCAAGAAATTTCGAAATCTATCAACCATTCGCATTTCTGCTTTCTAAAAAGCATTCACCAATCATTAACCCCGTCAAATTTAATAACGATGCCTTTCTGGTTAAACTAACCCAATTTGAACACATTAGTTTTACTGATCATATTTTATGGTGGCAGTGGGACTTTGATGATTCACAATTGGAAATGAAGTTAGAATTAGGCAATATCAATGCGCTAGAAGCGGTTGAAATAACCTCTAAACTTGTGCAATCATTTTTTGATACTTACTTGCTTAACCAGCAAAATTGGCATTTATTAACACAGGAAAATAGCACTTCAATAAAAAGTGTAAAAATAAATTAGCCGGTACAACGATTTATCCAAACCCATTAAGTTCATGAAATTACACTAATTAACATAAGCATCCTCATTAAAGTGTTAGAAATGATATAATCAAATCATATTTAGTGTTCACATAACGAATAACAGGAGCTTATCCGAGAATAGAAGCCGTAGCGAGGGAAAGCAATTTTGAGTCAGATTTGTTGATCATTTGAGGCGAATAGCTGGCTTCTTTAACGAAAATGAACGACAAATTTGGCCAAAATAGCTTTTCTGTAGTAGGCTTCTATTCTCGGACAAGCTCCTAGCTATCAAGGAACGAGAAGCCTAAGAAGTGTCACATATCCCATCTAACAGTCAATCAAACCGACACTCACRRRYAKCSYYWYMWSWTKCRRWRTWKAKRKTGRGMYWAKMWSSMWKMGSKRMTGTTTGNNAWMYTRTTGCCANTCNNCWKRMKMWWSAARAASAAYGKCMMMMTRCMAWMATCRMWWRRCWYATMSSYRAWWMWGAAWAMMYCSKAKWYWCWYWTTTGCCGAATGTTGAATTTATTCAATTCGATAAAACTCAAGGAATTAAAGAATATTTCAAGCTCAAACATCTTCTTWTAAACAGACATTTTGAAATTCTTTTGCATATGCAAATGTCATTCCGAGCTAGCTTAGCAAGTCTATGTATCAAGGCGAAAGAAAGGTGGGGATTTGATAGAGTTAGAGCGAAAGATCTTCAATGGTTATTCACCAATCAAAAAATACCAGCAAAAAATAATTGCCATGTCGCTGATGGATTAATGCAGTTTGCTACGGCAATTGGCGTAACCACCGAAAAAACATTATCTTGGAATTTCACCAGCTCTCAGAAAGCTAAAGATTGGTCAATAGAACAAAAGGTTCAAACCGATAAATATGTAGTGATATCACCTTCAGCCAGTCACCCCAATCGAAACTGGAATACTGAGTTTTATGTGAAGGTGGCTGATTACTTAACCGGTCTTTCGTTTAAAGTTTATATTACTGGAAGTCAGTCGAGCAAAGAAATAAACCTCGCCAAAACTATTATCCAATTGAGTCAATCTCCATTAATCGACATGGCAGGCAAAACAAGCCTGCCACAACTAACTGCACTAATAGAGGGAGCAGAATTTATTGTATCTCCAGATTCAGGCCCTGCACATATCGCAACTTTAGTTAACACTAAAGTAATTGGACTCTACGCAATCAGTAATCCTCAAAGAACCGGCCCTTATCACTCTATTAAATCCTGTGTTTCAGTTTATGAAACACTTTTAGAAGAACAAACAGGGAAGAAAGTAGCTCAAGTAAAATGGGGTACTCGATTAAAGGGCGATCGTCTAATGAGTCGCATTTCAGTTGACGAAGTAATTAATAGTATTAATAGCAACATTCTTATATAATTCAAAATTCGACCTGAGGGGTGGTTTAGATGCCTATTTGGCAAATAAACCTGAGATGCTTACCCTTTGAACCTGATCCGGATAATACCGGCGTAGGGACAGGTGGTAAGCTTCCTAAAGTTCCTATTGATTCTATTGATTCTATAGTCATTTAATATTTAGCTTACCTTCCCGACCATCGTCATACCGGATCTCCAATAATTAGTATGGAGATCACAATGAAAACTATTTTTTTTAAAAATGCCTTGTTACTGGTGTTATTCAATTCCAATTTTGCGATAGCGAATGACTCAAACTCAAGAATCGACTCAAATGACAACTCAACCTCAACCTCAAATTCTGACAACATTATCCTCGTTACCGCTGAATTCGAAGATAGAAATGTTTTAGAGCTACCCACAAGCGTAACCGTTATTTCCGAAAACGATGCCAAAGAAAGAAACGCCCAACATTTATCAGACTTATTAAATCTTGCACCTAACGTCAATTTTGCAACCGGCTCTTCCCGTGGAAAATTTATCCAAATTAGAGGTATTGGTGAAAGAAGCGAATTTCAAGAACCCGTAAACTACTCCGTCGGAGTCGTTATGGATGGTATTGATTTAACCGGTATTGGATTAGCCGCAACTACACTTGATATTCAACAAACCGAAATTTTACGTGGACCACAGGGAACCTTATTTGGCGCTAATGGATTAGCTGGCCTAATTAATATGGTTTCAAATGATCCCACTGATAGCTTTTTTGCCAGAGTCGGTTTTACGGCAGAAGAATACGGTGGACGAGGTTATTCTGCGGTACTTAGTGGTTCAATTTCAGATAATTCGGGAATACGTTTTGCCGTACAAAATTATCAAAGTGATGGTTTTATTGAAAATACTTTTCTGGGTAGAAGTGATACCAATAATATTGATGAAACGAGTGCTCGACTAAAGTACCGATATCAACCCAATCATGAAATCACTCTTACTGCCACTTTGTTTTATGTTGATGTTAATAATGGTTATGATGCTTTTAGTTTAGATAATGACCAAACCACATTATCGGATGAGCCAGGCAATGATTTACAGGAAACTTTAGCTAATGCTGTTCAAATCAAATGGAACATTTCAGATTACTTAAGATTCGAATCAACCGTTAGTACAACCGATTCTGATATTTCCTATTCCTATGACGAAGATTGGACAAACCCTGGAATTTGCGATGGATTAAATTGTGATAGTGCTGTCTGGGGATTTGATTGGTGGTATCAATCCGTTGATACTTATAAAAGAAAAATTCTAAGCAATAACATTGATATAAGACTACTAGGATCAGATGAACAATCTTCGTGGGTATTTGGTTATTATCTAAAAGATCAAAATATGGATATCACTCGAGAGTATACCTATTTGGCATCGCCTTTCGAAAGTCATTTTGATACAAAAAACAAAGCGGTTTATGGTCAATATTCCTTTAATATTTCGRAAAAATTAAATCTTRCTAGTGGCTTACGATTTGAAAACCGAAGTGCAACCTATAGCGATAATGCCAATATCCAGTTCAACCCAAATGAAGATATGTGGGGMGGGAAATTATCATTGAAATACCAATGGTCAAAATCCAAAATGCTATATTCAACAATTTCGCGCGGTTACAAAGCCGGAGGATTCAATGCTAATAGCGCACTACCAAGAATTGGCCGTGAGTTTAAAACAGAAACTCAATTAAACTATGAAGTGGGAATGAAAGGCTTGTGGTTAGACAATAGGCTTACTCTTCAGGCTTCTGCTTTTTATCAAGATCGAGATAATATTCAAACCAAACAATCGTTAGTGCTTGCAAATTCAAACGGACTTCCATTTAGTGAAAACAATCCTTGCCCTTGTAGCTTTAACGGTTTCACTGGAAACGCGGCATCAGGCATCAACAGTGGACTTGAGCTACAAGCACAATGGCGATCAGACGATAGCTATATGTTTTATGGAAATATCGGTATTTTACAAACAGAATACACAGACTTTAATAGTTTTACCCACATTGAAGCAGATACCGATTCTATTCCGCCTATCCCTTATGATCTTAGCGGTAGAGGACAAGCTCATTCACCAGAACATCAAATAACTGTCGGTTCACGTTTTTTCATCAACGATGAATTGACTTTTAATATCGAACTGGAGTCAAAAGGTGAATTCTATTTCTCCGAACGTCACAACGAACAATCGTATAGTTATGAATTATTAAACTTACGTTTAACCTATCAACTTAATGATTGGCGCTTACATTTATATGCACATAATGTGACTGATGAAAAAATTCAAACCAGAGGTTTTGGAAGCTTTCCTAATGACCCTAGAAACTTATACAGTGTGAATGGACCTTATTACCAGTTTTCAAAACCACGAGTAATTGGCTTGAATGCAAGTATTGAATTCTAAAAATTTAAAACCCTAAAATTTTTCACCACAGAGGAAAAACACCTTGAACTTTCTCTTCTCCGTGTCCTCTGTGGTAAAATATCTTTTATCTTTTGATTTTTTTCACTTCAACATCTCACGCAAACTAGCCAAACGATCYTTTCCTTTCTCCCGTTTTTYWYMMYYKGKYWAAKGMATMTGMWMWWCWTYMYMWKSTAWRYMTTSTTSAKKWWWYTMWKCTWMMRMTYGKYYMRRRWCAKWWTCAACNAAWYMASMWYMMSSTWKKSSYYTTTTAGCTACGATTATTCTTAACGTTTCTTCAGCTCGCGTAATGCCAACATAGGCTAAACGCCTTTCTTCTTCAATATTTCCCTCTTCAATTGAAACCTTATGAGGCAACAATTCCTCTTCCATTCCAATCAAATACACATGGGGAAATTCAAGTCCTTTTGATGCGTGTAGCGTCATTAATTGAACTTCATTTTTTTCTTCTTCATCGTCTTCATTGCGATCAAGCATTTCTCGCAAACATAATTTAGTAACCGTTTCTGCAAAGGGATCTTCTGCCATTTTATTATTTTCTAATCCTGACTCTATCCAAGATAAAAGTGTTTCCACATTACCCCAACGATATTCAGCCGCTTTTGGCGAGCTTGAATTATCAAACAAATAGCCATGATAGCCAATATAAGATAACAACTCATGGATAATCGCTAGAGTGTTTCCTCGCTTGATGTTATCGCTGGCTTTAGTTATCAGTTCGCCAAACCGTTTGACTGCGTTGAGAC
This sequence comes from Kangiella sp., assembly GCA_002733465.1. GTDB lineage: Bacteria > Pseudomonadota > Gammaproteobacteria > Enterobacterales > Kangiellaceae. The sequence goes on along the minus strand of NVVT01000012.1, from coordinate 46,677 downwards.
CTTTACCAGACAATGACTGCTCTAACCCTTGTTCAAAAATAGCTTCAAACAAACTAATGTGTTTCTCATTAGCATAATTGCCCAATTTTTCTAGCGTACTAACACCAATTTCGCGTCGAGGTACGTTAGCAATTCGAATAAATGCATTGTCATCATCTTGATTCATTAGCAATCTAAAATAAGACATCACATCTTTAATTTCGGCTCTGGAAAAAAAGGAGGTAGTACCACTTATTTTATAGGGGATTTGTTTGTCGACTAAAAACTTTTCTAATAGTCGAGACTGATGATTACCACGATATAATATTGCAAAGTTTTTGTACTGAATATTATGATTGATGCGTCTGGATAAAATTTCTCTTGTGACGCGATCAGCTTCATCATTGTCATTTTTTACCGACAAAATTCTAATCGGTTCACCAAAGTGTTTTTCTGACCATAATTTCTTTTCAAATAAATGAGGATTATTTTGAATCAACCGATTAGCAGCCTTTAGAATTCGTCCCGAGGAACGATAGTTTTGTTCTAATTTAACAACACGTAAATTAGGAAAATCTTGCTGTAATAATTCTAAATTTTTTGGTTGTGCGCCACGCCAAGAATAGATTGATTGATCATCATCTCCAACGACCGTAAAATTACCTAGACGTCCCGTTAACAATTTAACTAACTCATATTGGCTAGTATTCGTATCCTGATATTCATCAACTAATAGATACCGAATACGACCATGCCACTTTTCTCTAACCTCTCGGTTATCTCTTAACAATATCGTCGGCAATAAAATCAGATCATCAAAATCAACCGCATTAAAGGCTCTTAAACTTCGTGCGTATGCTTCGTACAACTTTGCTGACTGAATTTCAGTTTGGTCTTTTGCAATTTTAATGGCTTCATCGGGAAGCATCAGTTCATTTTTCCACTTAGAAATTTGATTAAGAATCAGTAACATTTCTTTTTTATCGGCATCATCATTTTTCTTACACAAGTCCTTCATTAGCGATAATGAATCTTGATCATCAAAGATAGTGAAATTGGTACGCATACCTAATGCTTTATGCTCACGTCGAATGATTTTCAAACCTAGATTATGGAATGTTGATACGATCAGTCCTTTACTATTAGCTTTACCCAGTAACTTGGAGACTCGTACTTTCATCTCCTTTGACGCTTTATTAGTAAAAGTAACAGCTGCAATATTTTTTGCAGGATAGCCACAATTAACAATTAGATGAACGATTTTTTGAGTGATAACCGCTGTCTTACCACTACCGGCACCAGCAAGTACTAACAAAGGCGATGTGGTTAGTTTGACAGCTTGTTCTTGTTGAGGATTTAAACGTACTACGGACATAAAGATGCTTTACTGGTTATATATGAGCTTCATTGGAATTGAGCTGACACCATTTTTTGTTTGTGCCTCACTTTCAGCAACAAAACCAAATTTTTCATACAATCCAACCGCATTATTTGATGAGTTTACAGTAAAGTATTTAGGATTAAATTTTTTATTAGCGTGATTCTCCAAATACTGCCATAGCTGTGTCGCTATACCATTGCTTTGTACCCTACGACTTACAAATAAATGATAAATATGATTTTCACTCTTTAAGGCAATAACGCCAACAATCTCCTTATCTATCTTAGCAACAACATAGTAAAAATCAGACTGAACGTACATCTTTATATTCTCTTCTGACATAGAATTTAAAAGAACTTTAACTCCCGCTTCCGAACAATCTTTGCTAATAAATTCTTTAGTCAACGAATTTAACAATCGACTTATTTCTCGAGCTTGTTCAATCACTGCAGGTTTTATGAAGATATTCATTAAACTCAATTGTTATCAATAGTAAAAATAGAGAATGATTTTAGATTACATACTTTAAAATTACAATATCGTTTAAGAATAACGATTCATTTCGAGAATATTATCTTTCTTTAAATATTTTTCGCTAAACGCTTTAACATCCAAAGGTTTACTAAAAAAATAACCTTGTCCTATCTCACATTCTAATTCTTCCAATACTAACAACTCTTCTTTTGTCTCGATTCCTTCAGCTATAACAGAAATTCCCAAATTATGTGATAAAGCAATAATGGCACTCACTATTGCATGGTTATTGGGATTATTTTCAATTTCGGTGACAAATGAGCGATCGATTTTTAATTTGGAAATAGGAAATTTGTTTAGGTAACTCAGCGAAGAATATCCAGTTCCAAAGTCATCAATCGCTATTGATATTCCCTGCTGGCTCAACGTATCTAGTACCGAAAAACATACTTCATGTTCAGAAGCTAAAACTTCTTCTGTAATTTCAATTTCAAGGCTTCTTGCATCTAAACCCGTTTCTTCTAAGCATCTCATTACGCTCATCGCAAAATTGGCAGACAAAAGTTGACTAGGGGAAACATTAACAGCAACTTGCAGGTCGGTAAGTCCCCGTTTTTGCCATTTTACTGTCTGTTCGCAAGCAGAGCAAAGCACCCAATGACCTAAAGAAAGTAGCATACCGCTTTCTTCCGCAACGGGTATAAAATCAGCCGGTGAAATCAGTCCTTTGGTTGGATGTTGCCAACGGATCAGTGCTTCCATACTTTTCATTTTACCCGTTACCAAATCTATTTTAGGCTGATAGACAATAAAAAACTCCCTCTCAAAATCTGCTGCTTTTAGGTCATTTTCTAATTGATACCATTTTTGCTCGCGATAACTAATTTCATGATCAAATAACACTAATTGATTGCGATTTAGTTTTTGCGCTTCACTAAGTGCTGCGTTGGCATTTTTAATTAACATACTCGAACTATATCCATGTTCAGGGTGTTCTACACATCCCGACTGAATATCAAGAAAAAAGCTACCGAATAGTGTTTGCAAAGGTTTTGCCATAGACTTTAGTAAGCAATGTTCAAGATCTCTAACAGCATGATTGTGTGCTGTAATTGAAATAGGCTCTGCCAATAAAAGCATAAACTTGGCGCCAGTAAAACGATAGAGTTTGCACCAATTAAAACCTTTTCGCAATGGGGAAAATGTATATTGAACTCTGACTACCATCGATTTCATAAGCGCGTCACTTACCGATAATCCATGAGTAGAAGTAACTAATTTTAAACTTTTAATTCCTATCGCCAATAAATAAAATTTGTTACTTGTGCCTTCTTTAAGTTGTTTTTCAACATCGAGTTCTAATTTCTTTAAATTACCAAGCCCCGTTAGCGGATCGTTAAATGCTAGGTACTCTAGCTCTTTAATTGCAGTTACCCGCTCAGTAGCCTTCTCAACAAAAATCATAATTTTATCCAAATGGCTAATTTTGTGAAGGACAACGTCAAAATAGTCTTTATTATGTTTGAACTGCCATTGAACTCGGTTTTTCTGAGCAACTTTCAGATTTGCTAAGTTTTCTTTTATTAACCGACCAAAGATTTCCGACCGACTTATTTTAAAGTTTTTTCGCCAAGATATATTTTCAAAATCTATTTTTCCAGACCAATCCATCGATGCAACAGGATTTGGATTTTGTTCAACAAATAACGCTAGTTTACGTTTTTCATAACTACTGTTTGCGATAGATCGTACAAAATAACCAACAAAAATAGCTATAAGAATGATTAAACTACTAAAACCAAATACCCATAAAGACATATTATCAAGTTGCTTGCTTGACTCAATATTTGATAAGGAGATTTCATTTTGAATTTCATTTACCAAGCCGGAAAGGTAAGGTTTGCTATTTCGTCCCATTCTAGAAATAGATGCTAGTAATTCTCGCGCTATATTCCAGCGACTGCCGGATTTGGAATCAAGCGTAATTAAAAAATCATCCGCSCGTTCAGTAATTAAGAAGTTAAGCGACTCTAGTTTTTTAAGTTTAATATTATTCGGGAAGAATACTTTTAGCTTTGCTAAAATTAATTGGATATTTTGACTTGCTAGAATAAGACGTGGTTCATTTTTACTTTTATCAACTTCTGCATAATGCTCATACAAAATTCGTTCTTGTTCCGTTAACCAATGCTTCAATTCCGCAAGATAATTTAAAACAGGAAGTTGTTCAGTTGATAATTTATGATTGACGTCTGAGAGACTAGAGCCAGTTTTAGAAACACTATAGGAAATACCAAAACTTAAAAGCGCAACAACTAAATAAACGAATAGAAATTTCGTTTTAGAAAAAGATTGGGGATTCAAACTCCGCTTTAAACTCACTATAGTTACCTTTCGGTAGTAAACTGCATGGAAACCTTAACCAAAATTCCATGAGTAACATGTTAGGTTATTAAACAACAGCCTATATTAGAATACCTTAGCCAAAATTAGTTACAAATATTCGCATTTTATTCCAGTAAGAATCAATTTTCAGCCTTTTTATTGTCTTGCTCTTCTTTTAAAAACCTTATCAATCAGTTGGTCGGCCTTTTTTGCGGAAGCCGTTAATATACGTTGGAACTTACGTAACCACACTCTAGCAATCGGATATTCTAAAGCTAATATCGCTAAACCAATCGGGATAAATAGTGAAGCCGGTCCAGGTAATACGATTAATATGACACCCAGCAAGGTAATGAATACGCCTACGACAGTAATTATCGCTTTTTTAGCGGGTCGTCCAACCGGATTGTCAAAGACTTGATTAAAGGCTTTTGACACTCTTTCTCTGAATGCTCGAACTCGAATATGATTTAGATGTTGTTTCATAGTAATCCCCAAAAGCGAAACTAACTAACGAATGTTAATCATACTAAAAAACAGCTACTTTATATTTAATCAAATGTAACAAACTTTATTAGCTGTTTGTAATGGTCAAGTATTATTCTTCATTTCTACTATTCGATACAACTTTTCAATATTGTTCTTCTATTTTTCTTCTAATGCTTGTTGGTCTTTTTCCTCTTTTTGCTCATCAACCTCTATATCGGGACCAAGCATAATCGCCATCCATAACGTTTTATCATTAGTTTCTAATATTATTTTAATCGTCATGGTCAAAGGCACCGATAAAAACATACCTACCGATCCAAATATCCAACCCCAAAATATCAAAGAAAGAAATACCACAAAGGTAGAAAGTCCTAACATTTTCCCCATAAATTTTGGTTCGAGATAATTACCAACAAAGGTATTGGCAAACAAAAAGGTTAGCCCTGTCCATAACACAGCTGTAGGCCCTAGTTGAATAAATGCCAACATAAGAGGAGGAATTGCAGCAATAATAGAACCGATATTTGGAATATAATTTAGTAAAAACGCAAGCATCCCCCAAAGAAAAGGGTAGTCAATACCAATAAAAAATAGACTGATAGAAACGATAAAACCAGTTAACAAACTGGCTGCTGTTTTTATCGCTAGATAGTGTCGTATTTTTTCTAAGATTCGATTGATATGAATCATTTTTTCTTGGCTATTTGAAAATGCTTTTGCAAATTTTTCTGGAAAACTGGACATTTCTGCTAATATAAAAATAACGCTTAGAAAGATCACAAAGAACTGTTGAAAAATAATATTAAGTCCACCAACAATTCTACTCACTAAAGCTAATCCATATTCGTCAATCAAACTTGCTAGCTCTAGTCCTTCTAGGGAGATGCCAAAACCATTTAGCCAGACAAATAACCCGCTTAAGTTAGCTTCTAATTGAGCGGAATAAGTTTCTTTATTCGCGCTAAACGATTGAATCGAATCACCCACTAAATATCCAATAAACCCCAAAAAAGATAACATCATGATCAGCACTAACGCGATAGATATCCCTTCAGGAAGTTTTTTTGATACCAACCATTTAATCGGTGGAATACAAACAACCGCAATAAACATTGCCAAAAAAAACTGAGCTAGAATAGGCGCAGCTTCTTTCATTCCCGCAATCACAATAACAAATGCAGCTGCCGAAACTAAGAGAGGGGCAGACCGAGATGCAGAATCTTTAATTATCTGATTGATATTTTCACCTTCTAGTTAATAGCTATTTTATTTACCAAGCATTCTTTTAAGTACGTTATCTTTATTAATAAAGTGGTGTTTCAATGCGGCTAAAACATGCAATCCAATAATAACAGAGATAACATATGCTCCAATTCCATGTAATGAACCAAAAAACTTAGCGTTAGGAATATTTTTTTCCAACAGAGGTGAAATTTCAAATAGTCCATACATACTAATTCCATGCCCAGCAAACATTGACATAATAATGCCAGACATTGGCATACCGATTAATGCTAGCATCAAAATCCATTTTGTTGCGTGGCTGATACCAATGTCGGCTTTAGACATCCCTTCAATAGGCGCAGGGGAATCATTACTGATCATCCAATACCAGCGGAACAATCCTAAAATTAAAACTAGAGTGCCCGTTGCTTTGTGAAGTCCAATAATAGTAAATTTAAGCGGTTTCTCAATATTGTCTAAACTAAACCCTATAAAAACTAAAGCGATAATCATCAAAGCCATTACCCAATGGAGAATAATAGCGATCTTGCCATATTTTTCGTTTGTATTTCTCATTCTGTTTACCTTTTTATTGTTGTTGTGAAACTAAAAAACATTTCTTTTATAAAAGTCTATTCAATATACTGTCTAACTTTGCTCGTTTTGCTAATTTTAGTAATTTCCTAGCCTCTGGTCTGTAMTCTTTAGGTAACTCGATTTCATCAAAGTGATTAACACGACTGGTATTTTTTAATATTTGTTGAAGTTCATGATCAAATTTTTCTAAAAGTTTTTGCTTAGGGTCTTGCACTAAAATACCATTTTCAATATCAAGACGCCATGCGCGAGGGTTTATATTGTGTCCGGTTAACAAATAATTTTTTTGATCTGAATTAATGCCCTTTAAATGAAAACTATTGCCTTTATCTAACCACAAACAAACATCTAATAAATTTTGGTCAATATATTTTTGATTGGTTTTAACAAAGCGTCTTAAACTTGCTTCATAAAGATAAGGTAATATTCCAATTTTATTAAATTCTTCTTTTTCAGAAATATAAAAATCATTTGCAGTTTTATCTCCCACAATGATTTGAACTTTTTTCCCTTGCTTTAACAATCGTTTAATTGCTGAATGGATTTTGGAAGGGAAATTAAAATAGGGTGTAAAAATGACTACTTGATTTTCAGTCTGTTTAATTAACTGATGAATGGTTTTGTTTAGAACGTTTTTTCTAGCACCAAAACCTAGCATCGGTGTTAATAAAATACGTTCACTCTTATCATTAACTTCATCTGCCTTAAAATAGTAACCMGATTTTCTRAGYCCTTTYTTAAGAATKGTTATYGCTTTTTTWAGRCCTTTAAYTTTGGGAATRTCATCACTGGTTAAYGARTGWACWGCATCGCTGGTTAAAAARTTATTYCTTAARAATCGAACAAATGAATCTGCTAGRCTTTTTGAATCAATYATTTGATAACGATCATAACGGTAACGWTYTTTTTGYTGCAGGTAAATATTGTTAATRCTAGCTCCGCTATAAAACACTGTATTATCGAAAACAAAACCTTTTAAATGAAGAACGCCAAGAAACTCTTTACTTTTTACTGGAACGCCTAAAATATCAATTTTATGTTCATACTTTTTATCAAATTCTCGGTAAAGGCGAACATTACCTTCACTTTTTGCGTGCCCCATTAAGCCTCTTTGTGCTCTTAAAAAATCAACAAATACTTTTACATCGAGGTTAGGATTGCTTTGTTTTGCTTCATACAAAGCCGTTAAAACTTCTTGTCCAGCTTCATCATCCTGTAAATAAAGAGCAGTAATATAAATTCGTTTTTTAGCCGACTTGATAAAAGCTAATAGCTGTATTTTATAATCTTGAGTATTATCTAAAACGGTAATGGCATCTGCAGAAACTTCGATGGTCTGCAAACTATCAATAATTGAAATTCGCTGTTTACTTAATATTTTTCGATTCCCTAATAGCATTACGAATCAGCCCGTCCCATGAATTTTCGATCACTTGTATTTATCTTAATTTTTTCTCCATTAGAAATGTATTCAGGTACTTGAATGGTTAACCCTGTTTCAAATTTAGCGGGTTTAGTTCTTGCAGCCGCTGATGCACCTTTAATAGACGGGTCGGTTTCGGTAATGACCATTTCGACGGATTGAGGTAATTCTATGCCAATCGCTTTGTCATCAACTTCTAACACTACCAAGCCTTTTGTATCTTCGTTAATAAATAGAAGTTCATCTTCAATATCGGCCAACCGAAACGCATGCTGACTGTAATCCTCATTATCCATAAAGATATAATCATCTCCATCAATATAGGAAAAACTCACATCACGCCGGTTCAAATCAATCGCCGTTAACATATCATCGCCTTTGAATGTATGCTCAACTTTACTACCAGAACCGATTTCCGCAAAACGCGTTTTGTACAATGTTGCCGCGCCCCTTGCGCTCGGGCTATGCACATCAATATGTTTTACAAGTAACAATTTACCATTATATTCAACTGCGACGCCGCGCTTTAGTTCACCTGCTCTTGGCATTATTTTTCTCTTTATTAAGTGATTTATTTAATGTTCTATTCTCGGATAGGCTCCTAGACTGCGCAACACTTCTTGAATTTTTTACCACTACCACAGGAGCAAGGATCATTTCTTCCTAAACTATTAGTTATGACTGAAACAACACTATGATCTTGTAAGTACTCTAAATCTTTAAGGTTTTCATCTATATCAGCATTAATCACTACATTTCCGAACCATTTATTTTCACTTAAAATAGCTTCTACTTCTGATTGTTTTGCTTCTGATTGAACGCTAATCTCTGCAGGCAAGCTTTTACTTCCCAAGCGACTGGATTTTTTCCCACCCCCGACTTTACCTTGTCCGCGTGCATTGTTATTACTGGCTTTGCCATCAAAGAAAAATTTTGACATAATTGATTAATCCTAATATTGATTTTAAATTCAGAAGATCTAAATTCAGACGATCTTAAACTTAGACGAACTATTTTGTAATTAGTCCGTCGAAACTGATTATTAGCTCTATGATACTGATTTATACGCTTTCACACAATCTGAAGCTGAAAAGTGTTGTTTCTAATTCAATAAAACAGTGAATAAACCCTGTATTAGCTAATTGAATTAAGAATTAGCATTTACACAGAATTATTTACAGGGTCATTCTGAGTTATTGTCTAACTAAATAACTAGAGAGGGGCGATTACTACTGATTATCAATAGATGTCGCCATTATCAAATAATGACGACTCTATTCAAACTAATATAATAGATTAAAAATTACGATATTGAAAAGATACAAAGATTTGACGACCTGGTGCGTTATAAGAGAAAATAGTAGCATTTGCTTCGTCGGTTAAATCGCTAACTTTCAATTTAAGGTTTAACTTTTCCGTCACTGCGTATGTCACGCCTAAATTCACTTGGGTAAAACTATCAAGATAGACTGAGGTAGCAGCAAAGGTAATAGGATCGAAAGAATTATCTCGTCTTCTACCTTTATAATTAAGCTGAGTGAAAAAGGATAAATCACCCAGATTTGCTGTCAATTCGTAACTATATAATTCTTTCGCTCGGCGCAATAGTTGCTCATCCGCTGCTAAAGCAGTAAAAGCATCAATACTGACATCGGCTGCATCTATTTTAGTTGCAGACAACTTGTGAACAAATTTTCCTTGTCTATATTTATAATTAAATTCATAACCCGACAGATCTGCCTTATCAACATTAAAAGGTCTAAAGCCTAATACAGGATCAAAACTAAACGCAATTAGTTTATTCACTTTATTTTCGAAAGCGACAAATAAAGCAGAGTGCCCTTCCCAGTGTCCGCGAATTAGAAACTCACGATTGTAAGATTCTTCACTCACTAATTGATCGTTACCAAAACCAGGAAAATATAAATCGTTGAACGATGGCGCTTTAAAGCCTTTAGAGCGACTCATTGCTAGCGTAACATTGTCGGTAATTTTATAACCAGCGCTAATATTGAAAGTCTTGTTAGTATCAACGTCTTCAACATCATCATAACGCGCAGAGACTTCACCAATAATTTTATCAAACTTCATAACGCTCGATAAATAAACCGCATCAGATGCTCTTTCAGTCACCGCAAATGGTCGAGAAACATTTTGACCTAAACCAAAATCAAAAGAAACAACATTACTTCTTTCAACATTATCGACAAAATGATCGACACCGCCAGTCACACTAATTTCATCATTTATCTTATATTGCGTTAAAAGATTGATTTGATCTCGGCGAGTTTCAAAAACAGATCCGGCGCCTTTATCGGTTCCGTTTCCATAAGAAAGTGTTTGATCTCTGTTTTGCTTAACACTAAATTGAGTTAACCATTGATCAACCGTATAAGTGTAACGAATATTCCAGAGGTGGTTGGTGTAGTCGTTAATATTTGCGCCAAAGGCATTATCAAAGTCATTGGAACCAGTATCATACTGGAATACCCAATCCAGCTGAGTTGCGTCAGAAAGCGTATAGTCGCCTCTAATTGCAGCAGAAATACGGTCATAACCATCATCATCGGTCTCATCAYCKKKMKYWWCKTCRTMTCCKTCAYYRTCKTYWTMRYYKWKSKYWWCWKYRWTKKMKWYTTYWTCSCYRYCAWMWYCAWMRRCRWCRGAGCCTGATAAAAAGTCATTTGAACCGGTAGTTGCTTCAACAGAGTATTCACCCGTTGATAAACGACGTGTGAAAATTTGAATCACGCCACCCAAAGCATCACTCCCCCATAACGAAGCCCGCGGACCTTTGACGATTTCAATTCGTTCAATTTGAGCAACTGGAATGCTTGAAAAAGATTTATTACCTAACGTAGCAGAGCCAACTCGCACGCCATCAATTAACACTAAAGTATGATCGGAATTAGTACCACGCGTAAAAAGTGAAGATGCCTGACCCGCTCCGCCATTGTGCACAAAATCTAAACCGGCAATGCTGGTCAATAGATCGGTTATAGATTCAGGTTGAAGTTTTTCGATATCTTCACGAGTGATTATTTCAACCGCTGCCAAAGTATCGTTGATATTTTGTTCGGTTCGGTTGACAGTAATAACTAGTAAGTTTTCATCATTATTTTCTGCTTCTTCTGCAGAAAGTGAATGAATAAAAGATAAAGCTAAAAGAATGGACACTGGTTTTATAAAACCAGAAAAGTTAGATCGGTTTTTCATTGTTAAGACCTCTCGTTTACCTGACCAGTATTGGACTGATTCTAATACTGGCTAAAGTAAACGATGTTTTGACGCCCGCCGCGTCTGATTAATAATTGGCAAGAAACGATTTAGAAAACTCAATTCTCTTGCCACCAAATTGTCAATCGAGCCGGTCTCCGGACTTATTTTCTATTGGTAAGAGTTAATTATTGAAAACAAACTCACCAATGAAACATCACCGTTGCGGGGGCAGTGTTGGAATTTCACCAACTTCCCGAATATCTGATTGTCTAAGCTAAAAATTCTAAGTTAAAAATTCAACTCAGTTCAGAACACTCGATTGTTTTGATATCCTTATCTTTTTAATTTGTAATTATTCAGATTGCTTTTAAAACGTTCAAGTTCAAGGCAGAAAATGTGAATTCACTAGTGTGAATGACCATTTTCGAACGCCGAAATTGTATGTTTTAGAAGTGAACTGTGTAATTACTTTCTAGCTTCATCAATCCTTTGACAGAGCTGCTCTAATCCATCAACCGCTCTAGGCGTAAATCGATGTAATAGATCACCATTCAAGGTATAAATTCGATTGTTTTTAACAGCATCAATCGAAGGCCATTGCTTCCAGATTTCTCTTTTAGCGCCGATGCTACCTGAATGATGCGGTATGATAATCACTTTTGGATTTTTTACAAGCACCGTTTCCATTGAAACTGCTGGATAAGCAGTTTTCACCTTATTAAATAGGTTTAAACCGCCACAATCTTTAATCAGTGACGCAATCCAACCGGTCTCACCAACACTTTGCAATGGTTCATGCCAAAGCTGATAAAAAACGGAGACGAGTTTTTTATCTTTGTAGGTATTCTTGATTTCTTTATAGCGCTTATTTAACTTATTTGTGACAACAAGAGCTTCCGCCTTTTTTCCTACTAAATCGCCTAAACGTCTAATCTCATGACTTATATCAGACATACTTTTAGCATGGGTATAGTGAATATTTAACCCTAATGATTCTAGCTTTTGCAAATCATTCGATTTATTACCGCTTTTCCATGCAATAACAACATCAGGCTCTAAAGCGAGAACCTTTTCAATTTGAATACCGGTGTAATTACCAATTCGGGGAATTTTCAAAGCCTCTTCAGGAAAATCAGAATGTTCGACTGTGCCTACAATCAGTTTGCCAGCTCCTAATGCATACAGCATTTCTACAGAGTTAGGTGCTAAAGTAATAATTCTTAATTTTTTCTTTTCCCCTTTTACAGGTAAACAGATTAAAAACGATAATAAAATGAAACTTGCGAGCAACTTCATCACCAATCCACCCCTTTTCTTGCTTTTAATCCGGCGGTGTATGCATGTTTAACATCTTTTATATCACTAATGGTATCGGCGATATCCTTTAACTCTTTTGTCGCTCCACGGCCAGTAATTACAACCGTCTGCTCCTTTGGCCGATTGTTGATCGCATTTAAGACATCATCTTTATCCAAGTATTTATAACCCAACATGTAAGTCAGTTCATCTAACAATACTACGTGATATTGAGGATCGGCTAAAAACTCCTTAGCTTTTTCCCATATTTCCGTAGCGGCTTTAATATCGGATGCTTTATCCTGCGTATCCCAAGTGAATCCAGTCGCCATGACCGCAAAAGGAACACCACTTTTTTCTAATAGATTACGCTCACCACAATCCCAAGTTCCTTTTATAAATTGAGCAACAGCGGCTTTATAGTCATGTCCCACACATCGAGTAACCACGCCAAAACCCGCCGTTGACTTACCTTTCCCATTGCCGGTAATGACTAAAACCATGCCTCGCTCTTCGGTTGCTTTGGCAATACTCGCGTCCACTTTATCTTTATGCTTCTGCGATTTAACTTTATGTTTTTCTTCTGCAGTCAGTTCTGACTTAGACTCTGACTTAGACTCTGACTTAGATTTNGACTTAGATTTTGACTTTAGTCCCTTGCCTGATAATTCATCATTCATGTTAGATACCCTATTCTAAAGTTCTGTGGTATAAGTTGTCGCTAAATTTTTAAGACATTATTTTACGTTAATATTATCTTACGTCAATCTCATCCAAAACAGGAACGACTTTATGCTTCTTTCTGAAAGCCCATTATTTAACCCAATTGAATTAGGTCCATTACATTTAAAAAATAGAGTCGTGATGGCGCCTATGACCAGAACATTCAGCCCAAATGGTATTCCCAACGAGTTAGTGACAGCTTATTACGCAAGGCGCGCAAAAAACGAAGTGGGATTAATTATTACCGAAGGCACTTGTGTTGGCCATAAAGGCGCAAATGGATACGCGAATGTTCCCTATATTTATGGTGAAGAAGCGCTCGCTGGCTGGAAAAACGTAGTTGACGCAGTGCATAAAGAAGGCGGAAAGATTGTTCCTCAACTTTGGCATGTTGGAGCGATTAGAAGAGCAGGCAAAGGTGCAGGGCCCGATGAATCACTTCCAGGCTACAGCCCTTCTGGATTAGTTGCAAAAGGTAAACCATCCGGTGAAGCTTTAAGCCATGACGATGTTAAAGAAGTCATTGAAGCTTTTGTAAAAGCCGCGGAAGATTCAAAAGCAATTGGTTTTGACGGTGTAGAGCTTCATGGCGCACATGGATATTTACTCGATCAATTCTTTTGGGCTGATACCAATGAAAGAACCGATGAATACGGCGGTGATATTGCTGGTCGAACTCAAATGGTTGTAGAAATAGTAGAAAAAATTAAACAACGATGTGGTCAAGACTTCCCTGTCATTTTAAGATTCTCACAATGGAAGCAACAAGCTTACCAAGCAAAATTAGCCAATACTCCAGAAGAGTTGGAAGCATTTCTTAAACCATTAAGCGACGCTGGTGTTGATATTTTTCATTGCTCTACAAGACGTTTTTGGCAAGCAGAATTTGAAGGATCTGATTTAAATCTTGCGGGTTGGACTAAAAAAATTACCGGTAAACCTTGTATTACTGTTGGAAGCGTTGGTTTAAATAGCGGTTTTATCGATGAAGAAAAACGCGATATGATTGAAACATCAGGCGTCGCAAAAGAGTCTTTTGAAAACTTAGCTACTCGATTAAATGATGGTGAATTTGAAATGGTGGCAATCGGTCGCGCTTTATTACAAGATCCAGAATGGGTGGCGAAAGTAAGAGACAATCGTTTAGATGAACTGGCTGATTATTCAAAAGACTGTTTAACTAAACTTTATTAGAGTCACTACTTTTTATTAAAGAGAATCAATTTATATAGCAATATAAGCACCCAAAAGGTAACCCGCATGGCATGGATAAAAACCATCAGCGTTGAAAACGCCACTGGAAAACTAAAGCAAATTTATCGACGCATTGCGGGCCCTAAGGGTAAGATTGATCATATTCTAATGTCCCACAGTTTACGGCCACACACTTTAGATGGTCATATGCGACTGTATAAAAACGTACTACATCACAACGCCAATCAAATTGAAAAATCCATGCTAGAAGCACTTGGCGTTTACGTTAGTATGCTGAATCAATGTCATTATTGTGTAGAACATCACTACCTCGGATTCAAGCGTTTAATAAACGATGATGCATTAGCAGAAAGAACTCGTTCAGCAATGGAGAATTCAAAACTTGATGATGTTTATGATTCTAGACAAGTTACGCTTTTTCATTACGCAAAAAAATTGACGTTAAAACTTCAAGATATTTGTGAAGATGATGTCATTGAAATGAAAAGAGCCGGTTATGACGATGGTGAAATTTTAGAAGTGAACCAAGTCATCGCTTATTTTAATTATGCTAACCGAACTGTTTTGGGGCTTGGTGTAGAGCTTGAAACAGACAATATTGGTTTATCACCTAACGATAATGATGATGAGGAAAATTGGGGTCATAGTTAACTATTATTAGAGATTTTTTAACTAAGTTCGTTTATTGATATAAACAAGGATAAAATTTTCTCCCGATACTTTAACATCAATCTCATTAGATCCTTCTTTTGAAATCTGCATTAAATCACCGGCAGGTAACACTTCTAACACTCCCAATTCTTTAGACTCTATTTTCAACGAATTAGAAAGTCCATAAATAAAACAAATCTGTGAATGCTTTAAAACGATCTGATTTAATTCACTAAAGGTTTCTACGACTCCTTCGAAGTCTCTCGTTCGAGTCATCAGGTTGAAGTCAGTTATTGCACCCGATGAAAGTATAGCGGTTGTTTTATTAGCGCCATCAAATGTAGAAAAATCTAATTTATTTTCTAAGTAATCAGTTTGATTTTCATTGTGATGTAGAACAATTCCCTTTCCATCAATAAGAACTAAATTACGAGTATAACCACTAAAATCAGAAAACCTACCGTCCTCTTTAACCGTAGCGATACTCAATCGCCATTCAAAATTATCCACCGAGCCATTTTCGTTAATTGCTAACTCTAGCGTACTACCTTTACCATTTTTCCATGGAAGTTTTTTGAAATCATGCTGGGGGGTTATTTTTATCATGGTTAAATCATTTTTTTGAAATAATATAAGAAATAAATACTAATAAAAATATAATGCATCAAACTAAATCACTTAAACGTTCTACCATATAGAGTGGCAACGACAGCAATTTATAATTCACTTCGATCTCTTCATTTTTTCTTGTTACTTTTGTGTTTACGGTTTGTATTGACGGCACATTAGCATCAAATCGTACGGCCAAAGAACTATGCTTTTCACCTGCAAATTGGTGTAATGATTTTAAACTACCTGACTTACCTGACTTAATTTCGATAGGTACTATTTCATTGTTAATTACAATGACATAATCAACTTCAGCATTAGCTCTTTTTCCTTCTCTTAACCAGTATGTTAATTCTCTATTCGTACTTCTGTTGATTTGTTCTTGTAAATGTTGCCCTATAAATTGTTCTGCGATAGCGCCTTGATTAACCAACTTCTTATCTGTAAATAGGTTGATACCATTCCAACTAATTCCACTAATTGCATTCATTAATCCAACATCTAAAAAAATAAGTTTATATATTTTTTCTTCTAGATCTCCTTGCARTGGYAATCCACTACARTGACTGTGTATMACYTTWGTCAAAATTTTWGCCTGACARAGWAGTTCAATATCTGACTTGATGGTAGCCGATTTATYRTCTCTTGARAAATGRCTRTATTTAACTTTAAYRCCAATRTTTCTGGCMGCAAAATTAAAAAYATTTTGTATTCTAGATAAAYTTCTWKWGCCTATGTATTTYGGAAARTCATCKCGATAAGTATCAATAATTGATTGATGAACTTCGCTAACTTCTTGTAAGTTTTTTGTTTCAACATAGGTATCTACAGCTTCTGGCATACCGCCTATATAAAAATAAAGAGAGACTAACTCCATCAATCTAGAATGAATAACAAGATCAATTTCTTGTCCTAGCTGATACTCACGAATAATTGAAACAAGTTTTTCTTCATGTAGAGCATCTAAAAACTCAGTAAAAGTCATCGGTCCCATGTGAAGATATTCAACACGCCCGACGGGCATTGAAAAAGAATGAGCGGACAAGACAAATTCCAACAAAGATCCAGCAGCGACTATTGCTTGATTTGGCATATCTTCGTAAAAATAYCTTAGTGCAGAAATAGCTTCGGGTATCGCTTGTATTTCATCTAAAAACAACAGTGAGTCAGTAGATATTTTACTCATATTTGGCAATGATTCCAGAATATTAATAATTGCTTGAGGATCATTTTTCTTAAAAGACTCTGACAAGTTAATATGGCGTTCGAGGTTAATATTTGCAAGTGATATGTTATTTGCTTCAGAAAACRGCTTAATTACAGTTGATTTTCCGACTTGTCGAGCGCCTCGAATAATTAACGGCTTTCTATTCCGTTTAGATATCCAGTGTTCTAAGAATTCAAGTTGCTTTCTTTGCATAAAATGAGATTTCAAGTCTATTAAGTACGAAATTAGAGCTATATTAGCAAATTAAGAGAATAAACACCATAGATGGTCTGTTTTATCGGGTGTCTTTACGACCTAACAGGGTTATTACTGAAGATCAGAAACACACTTGATGCTTACCTGTCACTTTGTAACTGAGTTTTCTAGCTTTATCACCTTCACCAGTATAAATATCGATATGTTGTTTTTTAATAGCTGAACCCACATCAACGGCGCGAAATTTATTGATACCTAAAATGGTCTGTATTAGAGGAATGCTAACAATAGTATTTTTAGCGATGATATTATTATCAACGGCGATTGCGCCTATTTTAAGAGGAAGTCCCATTGCATTAAGAGGATAATTGTTTTTATGCCATTGATTAGAATAAAAACCAAGATACCAACCAAAGCGCRTTTTACCCCACCCTTCCATTCTTACTGCTTTTAGAAAACTCTCATTAAATTTTATAGACTTGTAATTTTTTATTGAAATTTTATTGTTGAAATAAGAAGGGTAGTCTTTAGCCGTAGGTGTATAAAACCCAGTTGTTTTCCAGCTTGATTGGCAAGTTAGTTTTTGAGTATTGCAAGACGCACTTAAAACCGTCGCAATTAAAACGCAAGCTAGTTTAATGGCTAAGATTTTTATTTTTTGAAAAGCTGAGAATATAAAAACTCAGCTTCCTTTATTAGAGTTGGCTCAAGTTCAAATAACCGCGAAGGTAAATCTAGGTTGCCACTTTTAACGGTAAGTACAACTATATTTTGATTGTGTAAACTACATACAAAATAATGTTCTCTGACACGATAAAGAGAAAAAACGGTTGAAAATGCGGTATTTGATCTCAACAAACTAGGGTTTTCTTTCAATGTTTGTAACGCAAAATCGATGCTCTGCATATAGTCATCAGCGACGTTTTTACCCCATTTGCTAATAGAATATTGATCGATTTCATCAAGATCAAGAGCGGCTCGTTTAGAGAGGTGAATACTCACGACCTTACCACCCTGATAGTTCTTTCTTTTTTACCTCAGCAATGGCATCGCGAACACTTCCATTAAATTCAACTACTTTACCGTTAATCGCATCTTGAAAACCTTCTAGGACACCATCTCGTAGCTCGGCGGCATCCATTTTTTCCTTGCGCTCCCTAATTGTATCTCGTATAAACTCGCTAGGCGTGGAATACAATGTTCCATTTCCCGAGTTTTGCTGTACAAATGACTTTAGCTCATCCGTTAAGGATAAATTCATTGTCGCGCTCATATTCACAGCCCCTAAAAGAATAGTAAGTTGAATTACGATAACTGTAGATGTTTTAACGAATATTGTCAATATATGCCAATAATCTATATGGATTTTAGTGGTAAAAACAAACGCCTAGTTATAGAAGTTCTGCTTGGCGAACTACTCTCATCTACGGATGATAACAACGAAAAACCAAACTGCTGATAAAACGCCTCAGCCTGCTCGTCAATTGCATCAACCACCATGGCATAAATAGCGATTTCATCACTAACGCCTAACGTTCGTTTAATGGCATCCACCAAAAGCATTTTACCAACACCACAATTCTGAAAGTCTTGACTGACTGCCAGACGACCAATTAGCGCAGTAGGAATAGGATGTTTGGGTAATTTTTTGGCAACTTTCTCTGGAAGACTATTTAGCTCAATCGACAAACTGCTAAGTGTATAGTACCCCATCAGTTTTGATGGTAATTCCGGTATTCTGGCTACAAAAACACGACTTATTCGTCTTTTTACATCTTGATTGGCTTGTTTTTTTATGTAGTCATTGAGTGATATGACGCCACAATTAAAATCCGCTCTATTGTGTATTCTACTAAGTGGTTCTATAACTAAGCCGGAGCGATCGCTCATTTAGTCGTAACACGCTGCTCATGCTCTTTCAGAGCCGCCACCAATTTATTATTAAATTTTACTGGCGTAGCAAGTGCATTGAAAAAATTATCGGAATCATGTGCATTAAGCGTCATAACCTCATGATCATGAATCGTCTTTTCAGCGCGAAGCAAAGCACTATTAATAACAAACTTACTAACGGTTTGCCCTTCAAAGCTAGCAGCTCGCTCAAGCATCTGTTTGGCATGACTCTTCAGCCTAAGATTAATTCGCTCATCCATTAATTGAGAAACTGTGCTCATAGCAGATACCTTTTTGATTTCGATTATACCTTTTTAATGTACGTCATAATGGTGCCTTTGTCAAATTCAACCGTTCATAACATTCAAAATGGTTCACATTCAAACATAAGTATTACCTTCGATAAATAGTAAACTAGAATAAAAACCGACATCTCAAGCAAAAATACAACTGTTTATACAGTGACCCGACCTGTTATCGTTATTGACACACAAAACTTATTTATTAACTTTCGGACCAGGCTTTTTCTTAGTTAAATCTCTACCGGTAATTTTTTCAGCTTCGTTTAAAAATCTTTTATTTCCTAGTGGACGCCCCGTTTTACTGTGGGCCTCAATTTCTTCCATTGGCAAACCTTGAGCATTTAATAAATAATTTTTCCAGTTGGCTACTAACTTGTTTAGTTTATCAACTTCTACCAGTCCATTTTCATCATACCCAGCCAAGTGAGCATGAACACTACTCCATTGATAATCCCAAGGTTTTTTTACCATACCGGCTTTCACTGGATTTAATTCGACGTAAGCCATCGCTTTTATTAGCCAAGCTTTTTGCATCGGGAATGATGAAAATCTACCCTGCCATAAATAACCTCGCCATTCTTCTCTAAAATTAATCATCCGAGTATATCGACGGTGGGTTTCTCCAATAGCTTTGCTGAGATTTGAGTCTTTCTTTGGCATAACAATTAGGTGAACATGGTTTGTCATCAAGCAATATGACCAAACCTCTACCGATTGCCGTTGACACCATTCTTTAAGAAGTTCGAGGTAATACAAATAATCCTCATCTTTAAAGAATACGTCCTGTCGACGGTTCCCTCTTTGGGTTATATGATGTGCATAACCCGGTAGTATTACTCTCGCTAATCTTGCCATAGTCTTTAGTGTAACATAGTTAAGTATTGTGTCCCCTGAACTAGTGTAACATAGTTAAGTATTGTAATGGAATGGTCTGCTCCTACCCTCAATAGCCATTATAATAATGACTCTTGAAAAAGCTTTAACGAGAAGCTTAACGACGAGGTGAAAGAGCAAACCATGAATAATTCTAACAAATTAAAACAAATAGCGACAGTTGGTATCGATCTRGCGAAAAATAGTTTTCAAATACATGCTTGTGATCCAAGCGGAAAAAAACTGATAAATAAAAAAATGACACGCCCGAAATTAAAAGAATTTATTGCACAATTAAAACCTTGYTTRATTGCRATGGARGCTTGCGGTAGYGCTCATTATTGGGCAMGGCTATTTCARTCTTTTGGRCATSAYGTRAAATTRATYGCTCCACAATTTGTAAARCCTTTTGTAAAATCAAACAAAAATGATGCGGCGGATGCCGAGGCCATAAGTGAAGCGGTACAAAGGCCAACGATGAGATTTGTAGCCATTAAAACCATTGAGCAGCAAGATATACAAGCCATTCATAGAATACGAAACTTACAAGTTTCTCGTCGCACTGCACAGGTCAATCAGATCCGTGGTTTACTCTTGGAGTACGGTGTTGAAATTCCTACAGGGCGAAAAAATGTGGCCAAGTTTCTACCTGATATTTTGGAAGATGCGGACAATAAGTTAAGTGGAATATTTCGTGCAGAGCTTCATCTATTACAAAAAACACTTCGTCAAATGGATGACTCGATTGACGATTGTGATCATCGGATCAACCTTCTTGCGGACAACAATGAGCAAGCCAAAAGACTGCAATCTATTCCAGGCATTGGCCCACTAACTGCCACCGCATTAATTGCTTCGATTGGTGATATTAAGGCATTCAAAAATGGCCGAGAATTGGCCGCTTGGATTGGGCTAGTTCCAAGGCAACATTCGACGGGCGGTAAAAATACGCTTTTGGGGATCAGCAAAAGAGGTGATGTTTATTTAAGGCAACTCTTGATCCATGGCGCGCGTTCCGTTTTAATTTGGGTGGATCGCAAATCAGATAAAACGAGTCGGTGGGCTCAACAATTAAAAGCTAAACGGCATGCAAACATCGCGGCGGTTGCTATGGCCAATAAGATGGCACGAACCGTTTTTTCACTGTTAAAAAATGAAACAAGTTACCAAGTTGATTTTGCATAAAAAACATTAAAAATTAATCGCGTTATTTATTAATAACGAGTTTGACCAGTTGCTAAGAGATTAATTCTAGTGATGGCATGAAAGGTAAGACCTGCATTCTCGAAAACCTGTTGGGGACACAAGCCCTGAAAAGAGGCTGGTTTCGTGTTGAGGACGAGAATGAGCGTATTCCATCAGGGTACGAGAAGATGACTTCTCATTAAGATACCGGATATATGGCTGCAATTTTTTCTTTCATAAAACACTGATTTTTTTCTTGCAAATTGGAGCAGACCATATATGTCCCCTGAACTAATGTTGGAAATAAAAAAGCATTTGCTGTATAGCACAATTAATTGTTGGTAGTGATAGTAGATAATATATCTCAATGAGATTCTCAAACACCCAACTGGAATTTAAATTACTTTTCAGTAATCAGGCGAGGTTGTCACAATTATTAATTACAATTCAGAGTGATAGTTCGTGGAGTCCAAATGAAAAATGCCCCCCTCGTATTTTTCGACCCAAAGTTTTAGGCTACTTCATCAAAATTAATACGGTTAAGACTTTGCGTATCTATTTTTTGCCGCGCTTGCCATAAATCAAAACTTTCTTGAAGCCTAAGCCAACTTTCAGCAGAGCTACCTAACACTGCAGATAACCTTACAGCCATATCAGGAGAGAGGTCAGATTTACCAGTAACTAGTCGGCTAAACGTGCTACGAGCGACGCCTAATTCATCCGCTAACATATTTCCTGTCACCTTCTCAAAAGGTTCAATGTATGTCCTAAAAATCAATCCGCCGACATGTGGAGGATTATGTTGTTGAAAGGTCATTAGTGGTAATCCTCATAATTAACAATGTATACGTCACCTTCTATAAACTCAAAAGTGACTCGCCAGTTGCCAGATACATTAATGGCCCACCGGCCTTTTTGTTTCCCTACTAACTCATGCAACCGATAACCGGGTTTATTCATATCTTCTATACAATCAGATGCGTGTAAAAAAGCCAACCGATCCCTTAGTCTTTCAGCGTGTTCGCTCTGGATACCAGCAGTGCTACCGGTAGTAAAGAACCTTTTCAAGCCTTTATGCTTAAAGCTTTTTATCATGCTATCATCATACCTGGAAATTCCTTGCTACGCAATAGGGAATGATCGTGAAGAAAAAAATATTTGAAGGGTGATTCAGGAAGCACGGAACTTAGTTACCAGCATTCAGTTAAAATGAGTTTCCCAAACTATTTTAATAAAACTAATCCTGAAATAAATTTAAAATTCTTAATATTATAAGTCAGTAGTTCGGCATTATTTTGTAAGCAACAAGCCGCAATAAACGCATCCGGTATATCAAGCGTATGACTTTTAGCAAACTGTGTTACTAGCTTCAATGCTTTTTGAGAAACCGCTCTAACATTTTAAGTTCTTTTTTATCTCTTGCCCCATACAAGAGTTCCATTGCTGTGATTACAGACACTGCGAGGTTAGAGCTAGTATTATCCGCTTATTCGAGCGTTTTGGATGATTTAAATTAAGCTAATTGGATGATATCGATAGCGCTCACCCAATCTTCCTATACTTAATCCGAACCGGCGCATCCGCATCAACGCCCAATCGCTTCTTTCTATCTGCTTCATAATCCGCATAATTTCCTTCAAACCAAACGGTTTTACTATCGCCTTCAAAAGCTAAAATATGCGTAGCGACTCTGTCTAAGAACCATCTATCATGCGAAATAATAACCGCACAACCCGGAAACGCTAACACCGCATTTTCTAATGCTCTAAGGGTTTCTACATCTAAATCATTGGTTGGCTCATCTAGTAATAATAAATTGCCTCCACTTTTTAATAATTTTGCTAAATGGACACGGTTACGTTCACCGCCGGATAAGTCCTTAATAAATTTCTGTTGATCGCCACCTTTAAAGTTAAAACGTCCAACATATTGTCGTGATGGCACTTGATAATTTCCAACGGTAATAATATCTGAATCATCTGATATTTCTTGCCAAACGGTTCGGCTATCATCCAGAGAATCTCTTGATTGATCGACGCAGGCTATTTTGACCGTTTCACCTACTTTTAACTCGCCGCCATCGGGCTTTTCTTGATCCATTAACATTTTAAATAGGGTTGATTTACCCGCTCCGTTTGGTCCGATAATTCCAACAATACCACCTTGTGGTAAATTGAAACTCAAATCATCAACCAAACATTTATCGCCAAAACTCTTTTTCAATCCCGTGGCTTCAATTACCAATTTACCTAAACGAGGTCCCGGTGGAATATACAAGTCTTGAGTTTCATTTCGTTTTTGGAATGTTTGAGAAGATAACTCTTCAAATTTTGCGATACGAGCCTTACTTTTTGCTCTTCGACCTTTTGCGTTTGATCGTACCCATTCCAATTCTTCTTTTAGGGATTTTTGATGGGCGGATTCTTTTTTCTCTTCCATCGCAAGTCGATTGCCTTTTTGTTCAAGCCAAGAAGAGTAATTGCCTTCCCACGGAATGCCATGACCTCTATCCAACTCTAAAATCCAACCGGCTACATTATCCAAGAAATATCGATCATGGGTAATGGCCACAACGGTTCCATCAAAATCTTGTAAGAACCGTTCTAACCATGCAACCGATTCCGCATCTAAATGGTTAGTAGGTTCATCAAGTAACAACATATCGGGTTTTGATATTAATAACTGGCAGAGTG
Source organism: Kangiella sp. (assembly GCA_002733465.1). Classification (GTDB taxonomy): domain Bacteria; phylum Pseudomonadota; class Gammaproteobacteria; order Enterobacterales; family Kangiellaceae. The sequence continues at coordinate 22,643 of NVVT01000012.1, read as the reverse complement.
CAACACGACGTTTTTCTCCGCCGGATAAATGCTTCACTTCAGCATCCCAAGGTGGGAGTCTCAACGCTTCCGCAGCTTTATCAAGCATCACATCCACTTCCCAACCACCTCCGGCTTCTATTTTATCTTGCAATTCGCCTTGTTCTTTTAATAACGCATCAAAGTCAGCATTTTCATCGCCAAAGGCATTATTGACTTCATCAAAACGTTTGAGGATATCTTTCATCTCGCCAATGCCTAATTCAACATTGCCTCGTACATCAAGCGACTCATCCAATTGTGGTTCTTGGGGTAAATATCCGATATTGATCCCTTTTAAAGGGATCGCTTCCCCTTCTATATCAGTATCAATCCCTGCCATTATTCTTAACAGDGTAGATTTACCAGAACCATTAAGCCCTAAAACACCGATTTTGGCACCGGGGTAAAAACTGAGAGAAATATCTTTTAAAATTGTTTTTTTAGGAGGAACTACTTTACTCACTCGATTCATTGAATAGATATATTGTGCCATTTTTTGTTAAACTCTCTTTTATCAGCTGATTTGATTATTTATCGATCACCTAATTCCCTCTCTCTTTGGGAGAGGGCTAGGGAGAGGGTGGTTTTATTAATGACTCATTTCCCTCAATATACAACCAGTTTAACAGAAGAGGTCACCATTTTGAAAACTCGTTTAATCACTTTATTGATAGCTTTATGTTTATCTTACATTTTTATGATGCCTAAAAATGCAATCGCAACTGAAAGACCAGAAACGATTAATAAAGAACATCAAAAGTATGAAGCCAATAAGCAACTAAATGCGCAGATATTCGAAACCGTTGATCAACGAGTTCTAGATAAAGCCATCTTTAATACCGCTCTAAATAGCAAAAGTGAACGAGTGCAATTAAATGCCTTGAAAGGGCTTGCCAGAATAGGCGGTAAAGATATTTTACTTTTGGTTAAACCTTTCTTAAAGACCACAAATGATGAATTGAGACGAGTTGCTGTGTTGGCACTTGGTCAAAGCAATTCAACGCAAGCTAATCTACTACTTTGGTCTCTGCTAAAAATCGAGAAAACCAGTATTATTCGAGCAGAAATTTATTTAGCGCTCGCGAACCTAACAGAAGATAATCTAGTTTCTAAATTTTTATCCCAAAAGGAAAACAAACTATCCGTTCAAAAAAGTATTTACCATAGTCTCGCAGCTACTTTAACTTATCATCGAGATATTAAACAAGATTACAAATTAATCGACTTTCCTTCTTTAGTTAATCAAGTGGCAAAAGATAATGAGTTGTCTGGTCCAATAGCTTATTTTTTGGCAAGAGTCCCTAATATTGAGCAATATATATTACCCTCTCAAATGACTGGTTTAACGACCAGTGTTACCTCACTAAAAAACAAACGTCTTGTCGCTAGATTAATTAGTAAAATTGTAAAGAAACCCGACGTCGCAAATCGTCAAATTTTATCATGGCTGATTGAACAATCAGAAGATGAAGACATCAGACTAGCGACAGAAGCCATTAGGGCGATGGTGTCATTCTTATACATTCCTCAAGCAAAAATACAAATGGGTAAACTCCATGCTTCAAGTAACATTCTAGTTGCGCAAACCGCCTTACAAGTATTAGCGGATTCAACTTTAACTGGGAAAGAAATACTAAGCTTATTAAAGAAACAATTGAAAAGTAAAAATACAGGAATGGTTGTCTCAGCAATGTCTGGGCTAATAAAGCGCCAAGAGCGAGATGATATGAGCTGGGCGTTGAAAATTATGCAACATACTAGCACTTACGTAAAAGTGAATTTTGCTAGTCTAATCTTTGAAAAAGATCCCAAAGTGTTTGCAAATGTACTTAGAATGTTAAGTAGCGATCCTAATCAAATTGTCGCAAATAAAGTTAAGGAACTCATTAGCTCACCTGCCTCAAATACAAAAGAATTAACAACAGAATCCACATCACAAAAAAATGGAACAGCCTCTTTCGAACTCGCAAAGATATCAAGTGAAAAGACCGTCACGTTAAAAACTAGTATCGGAGATATCGTTATAAAAATGGATCCTGAAGCACCTTACTCAGCCCATAATTTTGTAACACTAGTTGAACAAGGATTTTATAATAAAAGTTATTTTATGAGAGTCATTGGAAACTTTGTTGCGCAGGGTGGCGACCCGATTGGTGATGGTGAAGGAACAAGTGGAAAATCAATTAGAGAAGAACTTTCTTTTCTTTCCCATACAGTGGGTAGTGTTGGAATGGCTACAGCTGGCAAAGATACAGGCGACTCACAGTTTTTTATCAATACGAGCGACAATATTCATTTGGATAGAAACTACTCTATTTTTGGACATGTAATTGAAGGGATGGATGTTGCGATGAAGTTGGCTCATGGCGATCAGATTATTAAAGCTATAGTTGAATGAACTTTCTTCCCCCTTTCCCTTGTGGGACCTACTCTTGGGAGGGGGATTTATTTTAGCATCATAAATTATCAGGCGTGAGTAAGATCCTTCCCAATCTCAGCCAACAACTGATAAGATCTCAATCTCGCATCTTGATCAAATATTCCTGCACTCACCATTAATTCATTTGCTTGGGTTTTATTGATAAATTTTTGAAGTTTCTCTCGAACAGTTTCAACACTACCGACAAAAGCACATCTCATCATACTTTCAACTTGTGCTTTTTCGAGAGGATTCCAACAGCTCTCGATATCATCAATCGGTGCTGATAACTTACCTCTTTGATTACGTATCATTCCTAAAAACCGCTGTTGCATACTCGTGAAAATATATTTCGCCTGTTGATCTGTATCCGCAACAATCACAGAAATACAAGGCATCGCATAAGACTTAATTAACTGACTTGATGGTTTAAATTGCTGCCGATATACTTGAAACGCTTGCTCTAATAATGCGGGCGCAAAATGCGATGCAAAAGCATAGGGTAAACCTAATTCCGCAGCTAGTTGTGCGCCATGCAAGCTTGATCCTAGCATCCATAACGGTACATCTAAACCTCCGCCAGGCACGGCTTGTATTGCTTGATTTTCTTTAACTGGCGCAAAATAACTTTGTAACTCTTGCACATCTTGTGAAAAATAATCAGAAGCTCTCGGATCTCGGCGTAGCGCTCGCCAAGTCATCTGGTCAGTGCCAGGCGCTCGCCCTAAGCCTAAATCAATTCGACCAGGATATAACGATTCCAATGTTCCAAACTGCTCCGCAATAATTAACGGTGAATGATTAGGTAACATAACACCACCAGCACCAACACGAATTCTTTTAGTTCCTCCAGCTAAATAACCAATAACAACCGAAGTGGCCGCACTGGCGATCCCAGTCATATTATGATGTTCTGCAACCCAATAGCGACGATATCCCCAATCATCAGCATGTTGTGCTAATTCTAGGGATTCTTTAAGTGCGTCGGCAGGTGTTTTATTATTTTTTACAGAAACTAAATCAAGAACGGAAAGTGGAAACATAGGTTTATAAACTCTATATAAGAAAAGGAAAAAAGCTAAAGCGTGCTAAAAATTAGGCTTGAAGCCAAAACGTAACCGGACCATCGTTACAAAGCGAAACAGCCATATCAGCGCCAAATTTTCCTGTTTCTACTTTAGGGAAATTGAGATTTGCTTGCTTCACAAAATAATCAAAAAATTGTTTTCCTATTACTGGAGGTGCGGCACTTGAAAAACTTGGTCTCAACCCTTTTTTTGTATCAGCAACAAGCGTAAATTGAGGMACTAAAAGTAAKCCRCCTYCWATATCRMTTAGACTKMRATTCATTTTGTCGTCTGCATCAGAAAAAATTCGATAGCCTAATAAGCGTCTTAACAATTTATCAGCTTTTTCTTCAGTATCATCTTTTTCAATACCGATTAACGCTAAAATTCCTTGTTCAATATTTCCGATAGTTTTTCCATCGACCACAACATTTGAATTGGTGACTCGTTGAATTAAAGCAATCAAAGCTATTTCTCTTTTTGATTCTAAAGCTAATCTTTATATTCTAATAGCTGATGCATTTCTTTCGTGGCTCGAACCAATCCATCAACAATTCCTGCTTCTGAAGCAGAATGCCCTGCATCTCTGATGATATGAATTTCTACATCTTGCCATACCTTTTGAAGCGTCCAAGCATTCTCTAACGGACACAACATATCATAACGMCCATGWACWATRATTCCWGGRATACCTTTTAGTTGATGMGCATTYTGTAAAATTTGATTTTCTTCWAGAAAACATTTATTAATAAAATAATGAGCACTRATRCGAGACATSCCTAACGCCAAATGAGGATTGGCAAAACTYTCCATTAAATTRGCATTTGGCTCTAAAGTRGCTACCGCKCCTTCCCAAAAAGCCCAMGCTTTAGCRGCWCCCATTTTTGCTAATTCATTTTGTCCAGTTAACCTTTTATGAAACGCTTTAACGATATCATCTTGCTCCTCCACAGGAATTGGCTTAATAAATTTTTCCCAATGATCAGGGTATATTCTTCGAGTGCCATCTTTATATAACCAATCTATGTCTTCTTGACGACCTAAAAAGACGCCTCTAAGAATTAAACCAAGAATTTGTTTAGGATTTTCTTCAGCATAGGCAAGTGCGAGCGTTGTGCCCCAAGAACCGCCCATTACCATCCATTGATCAATATCTAACGCTTCTCTTATCGATTCGATATCACCTATTAATTTCTGTGTCGTATTATCTTCCAAACTCGCGTGAGGAGTCGATCGCCCGCTTCCGCGTTGATCGAATAAAATAACTCGATATTTTTCGGGATCAAAATAACGCCGATGAGTCGAACTACAACCAGCGCCAGGGCCACCATGCAAAAATATGACAGGGATCCCATCAATCGAACCGCTTTCTTCGTAATAGATAGAATGTCCATCATTGGTTTCTAATTGATAAGTATGATTAGGCTTAATCTCAGGATAGAGAGGTTGCATAAGTGACTGATTTATTTAGATTTGTGTAGTTTAAGATTAGCATAAATTAGATTCACGCAAGAGTTTATTTCGCTTAATCTAACAAATAGTGATTATTTTTCCTCTTCATCATCCATTTTGACATTGCCTTCAAGGATGATAACAACGCCTTTGGGTACTTTCCTAGACTCCAAACCTTTAACCGTACGCACCATATCATACGCAATTTGAGCACAATTACGATTGCGGTCGATTTTCTCACATCGGTCAAATTCAAGTTTAAGCTCCTCTCCAACAGTAGTTTCTACCGGTGGCGGAATATATCCAAATAACCCCTGTAAAACCGCAAAAGGCGTTGAACTACAGGCAGTTAGTGATAATATAATAAAAATGAACACAAGTTTTTTCATTATTGAAGGCTCTTTTAACTTATTCGGTAATTGGTTTTTCTTAAGGATAAATTCCTTGAGTAATTATAGAACAAAGAAGAGAGAATTAGTTCATTTAAGAAAAAAATGAAATAATTGGAATAAACGGAATTGTCCATCGTTGAGAGTTAGTAACTTTTGGTAATTTCACTTATTACTTGAATTCAAATTGCATTAAGTTTCTAAATTTCATCTTATTGCACTAAAGGATAAAAATAACAAATGACTAAAGTCGAAGACTATACTCAGCAGATTTCAGAAGAATTTGTTCAGTGCCGTAAGCAAGCATACAGCTTAGCTGTTCGCCTGCTTAATAATCCTGATGATGCTTTAGAAGTTGTACAAACATCTATCGAAAAAGGACTTAATCACCCTGGAGCACCTGCGCTTGATCATCCTGAATTCAAACCCTGGCTTTTTACCGTAGTAAGAAATAAGTCGATTGATATATTACGTCGTAATAAACGATTGCCTCATGTTGAACACGAAGAGTTTCACACGCAAGCTCCAAGCGCTTCAGAGCCAGAGAAAGCACTTCAAGAGTTACAACTGAAAGAAACAATTGAACACGCACTCGATCAACTCAATACAGAACAAAAAGAAATTATTTTGTTGCGGGATTACCATAATTTTAGTTACATAGACATTGCCAAAATTCTTGGCATCGCAAAAGGTTCCGTTATGTCACGATTACACAGAGCTAGAATGGCTCTAAGAGAAATACTAGTCAATCAAGGTGTATCTTTAGGAGGTCAGTCATGATCGAAAATGACCCACACAAAACATCCGTTCAAAATACAGCCTCAAAACACGAAGCCTTTTTGAAATCAAATGATCGGTCAATGGATCATTCCAAGATTCAGGCTAAAAGTCAGCAAGATAAAAATTTCGAGCTTTTATCCGGGTATCTTGATGGTGAGTTAACTCAGCAAGAAGCTCAAAAAGTCATGCTTTTGCTTGAAAATGATGGTGAATATAAAAAACTCCATGATGAGTTATTATCCATGCGTCAGGAAGTTCAATCTTTAAGTTTGCAGGAGAGTGAATTAGAATATTTAGATAAATTAATTAAAGAGCCTATTGCTAAAACATCGCGTATTCTAGGTTTCATTCTGATCAGTGCGAGCGCTGTAATATTAATTGGACTTCTATTATTTTTTGTTTTTACAAATCCAGCAATAAGTTTAGCATTGAAATTTGGAATTAGTTTAATGGGAGGCGGAGCTCTTTTACTGCTAATCAGTGTATTAAGGCAAAAAATGCTAAATACCAGAAATGAAAAGTATAATCGTCTAAAAATTTAGCCATTGAAATTTGGCAGTTTGAAAGTCTAGCCAGTTAAAATAGTATTAATAAAATTGATCAGGAACCATTATGAGTAAAATCATTCTAGCAACAACAGAAGTTATCTACGGTAAAAAAGTTATTCGTCACTTAGGACTTGTTCGCGGAAGCAGTATAAGAAGTCGGCATCTGGGACACGATATTATGGCCCGATTTAGAGCGCTAGTTGGTGGTGAAATCCACGAGTATTCAAAGCTCATGGCTGAAATTCGAGAGCAGGTTTTAGATAGAATGATGGATGACGCTCAAGAATTAGGAGCAAATGCCGTTTTGTCTTTACGCTTTGTTACCACCGAAATAGCTTCGGGTGCTGCAGAATTATTAGTCTATGGTACGGCTGTTATTGTGGCAGATGAAGAATAATCGATTAAACTAAACCTCTTTGAAAGCTACCCCTTGATGCTTTCAAATCACACGGCTACATGCTATTCTGAATTTATCGATAACACCTAAATTCTATTGGCTTTTATGAGTACTCGTTGTATTGGTTGTAAGAGAGAGATCGCAAAAAAACAAAAGGATTGTTATATTTGTGGTTCATCGCAGAATTATCTATCTCATTATTCAAATAACATCATTGCAATAGTAATATTGATTGTTAGCGCAGGCATAATCTCAAATAAAATTGTAGACGCTAAATTAGAGAACTATAGAAATACTCAATTATTGAATAACCAAGAATCTGTAATCAAATTTGACACAATCAAATCCGAATTAAATAAACAAATATCAAATCTTAAAAATTCTAGATATATAGCACAGTCTGAGATTGAAGAACTTAAAGCATCGATAGCCGTTGGTTCATCCAGTTCAAGTGACACTCTTAAAGCTTTAGAAAAAGAAAAAGCGCGATCAAAATGGTTAAGCCGAGAAAATTGGGGGTTTTCCTCTAAAATAAAGGAATTAACGAATCACATTGCCAGGTTAGAAAAGCAAAACACTTCACTTCAAAAAGAACAGAAAGAAAATATATCCACTCAATCGGCCGACATTCCAAAAGTTGCCCAGGACAATCAAACAACGGCTGAAGAAATAATTGAAGAATCTCAAAACACTGACGAAAAACCTGACAGCGGTATCTAAATTAAAACTATTTTCATTTTTCAATAAATTTTTCTAAGTGCTTATTCGATTCTGATTTAGGAATATCAAAAGCTACCAATACACAATCTTGACTACTTTTATTTTCGTATGCGTGAACCGTATCGAAATCTTCCACAAGTGAATCTCCACTTGTTAACATCGTCACCTTGCCATTTCTATATTCAATAATTTCACCCGAAATAACATACACCATTCCGGCTCTTTCCGTATGATTATGCTTAGCTATTTTTGCGCCACTAGCCACTACAATTTTACGCATTCTAATATCATAGTCTTTTGCCATTGGCATTTGTTGGCTAAGAGAAAAACTTTGTAGCTGATCAATTGTAATTGGTTTTGAGTTTTCGCCTGCAATAGAATATTGAGAAAAAATAATTGCTACTAACACTGTAAAAATAGTTGCCACTAAAATATATTTATTCATTTTTTACATTCCTATTTGTTATTCAAGTTCATAGTACTTATTTAAGTTTATAGTCTCTATTTACTTTCATAGTGTTTCTTTGCTGAATCTATAGACGGCTGAATAATCTCAAGTGCAGTCTGATTACAAGGAGGTAGCTCGGCTTCAGAATCTTCTAATGGTTTAGTCCTCTCTCCCCACTTAATAAGCCCGGCTCCACAGGTTAAGCCCGCACCAAATGATGCGGTTAACATTGTCATACCAGCGGTAATTCGTCCTTCTTCTAACGCGTCGCAGAGTGCCAAAGGGATTGTTCCTGCTGACGTATTCGCATATTTGTCGACACAAATAACCACTTTATCTAAATCAAATTTCATTCTCTTCGCCAAAGTCTCAATAATGCGTCTATTTGCTTGGTGGGGAACAAACAACTCAATTTCATCTTGCGTGACTCCGGTTCTTGAAAGTAAATCATTGCAAGCCTCTTGCATACCTCTTACCGCATGTTTAAAAATCTCTTGCCCATCAAAGTTTAATGATGAATAGTAGGTTTTGTAATCTTCGTCCGCCATATCCATACCAAAACCAGGAAGACTCAACATTTCACGAGTATTGGGCACTAAATTTAATTTTGCATCGATCAATCCAAGTTCTTTCTCAGTTGCTTGAAGCACCACTGCCCCGCCACCATCACCAAATAAAATCGCTGAATCTCTTTTTCCCCAATCCATTAGGCGAGATGTTTTTTCCATTCCAATCACTACCGCCGTTTTTATTGAACCGGCTTTTATCATATCGGTCCCAACGTTTAGTGCATAAAGAAAACTAGTGCAGGCTGAGTTAAGATCAAAACCTGTTGCATTAGTCGCGCCTACAGCATTAACAATTTTACTTGCACAGTTTGGAACCATTTCATTCGGCGTATTACTACCGAAAATAATTAAGTCAATATCTTTTGCATCAATTCCCGAACAAGAAATTGCTCTTTCCGTAGCGACTCTTGCTAATTCTGAACAAGGTACATGACTGATATGACGTTGTTTAATTCCTGTACGAGAAACAATCCATTCATCGGAAGTATCCATAAATGTAGCGATATCATTATTGGTTAATATCGCGGGTGGTGCACATTTACCCCAACCTATTATTTCTGCGTACATAATATTTCTCTTTTTATTAATACTTAATACAAATATTTTTAGGTTCAGTAAAAAACCGCATCGCTTCTAATCCGCCTTCTCTTCCCATACCGGATGATTTCATTCCGCCAAAAGGCGTACGTAAATCTCTAAGCAACCAAGAATTGATCCAAACAATACCAAAATCCAATTTAGTTGAAAGTCTATGGCATCTAGAAATATCTTTACTCCAAATTGAGGTCGCCAGTCCATACTCCGTCCCATTTGCTTTTGCCAAAACTTCTTCGTCTGAATCAAACGGCTGAATGGTACAAACCGGTCCAAATATTTCTTCTTGATTAACGCGACACTCAGAAGATAGCCCTTCAATCACCGTTGGCTCGATAAAATAGCCCTTTTCACAACGTCCTTTAATAACCACTTTATTCCCGCCGGTTAGTATTGTTCCGCCTTCCTCTTTCGCTAGCTCAATATAAGAAAACACCTTGTCTCTATGAGCTTCCGATACTAAAGCACCATGTTGAGTTTCTTCGTTTAGAGGATCACCAATCTTTAAGTCGCCTACCTTTTCAATGAAAAGCGCCTTAAATTTTTCATAAGACGAGCGTTCAATATAAATTCTTGAACCACACAGACAAATTTGACCTTGATTGGAAAATGCCGATCGTACAACTTCAGAAACTACACTTTCTAACTCCTCTTCAGATGAACAAGAATCGGCAAAAACTAATGTCGGATTCTTGCCACCTAGTTCAAGCGAAAATTTCTTTAATTTTGGTGCGATCACGCTAGCAATCGCTTTACCTGTTGAACTCCCCCCAGTAAAACTAATCGCTTTAATTTTTTCATGTTCAACTAACGGAGCGCCTATTGATAAGCCTGTGCCATGCAGAATGTTAATCACACCTTTTGGAATACCAACCTCAATACATAATCGTGAAAATATATAAGCGGTCATAGGCGTAATTTCAGACGGCTTAGCAATAACGCAATTACCAGATGCCAAAGCCGGAGCGATTTTCCAAGTAAATAAATAGAGCGGTAAGTTCCAAGGTGAAATGCAACCAACAATACCAATCGGTTGACGTAATGTGTAATTCACTCCCACACTTCCCATATCATGGCATTCGCTCGAAAATTGAGTCGTCGCATTGGCAAAAAAACGGATGTTACTGGCACTTCGATAACTGTCTACTACTCTTGCAAAACTAATGGGTTTGCCATTATCAATCGCTTCTGCTTTTGCCAGCTCTTCGCTGCCACTTTCGATGGCATCAGCCAATTTCATTAATAATTTAGAACGGTCTTCACTTGGCATATCCGCCCAACTTTGTTTCGCACTTTCAGCTGAGTTAACCGCAAGTTCTAAATCGTCCGCATCTGATTCGGGGGTTAAAGAATATACTAATCCAGTTGCGGGTTCGTAATTATTAATATATTGATTGTTTTTAGGAGCTATTAATTCGCCATTGATATAATTTTGTATTTTTTTCATAATTTATTTCTATTTCTATTTTTGTTTTTCATTCAAAAGGTATTCAATTGCCGTATCTGCGGATTTCGAAGATAAATTCTTATTAATCAACACCCCTGGGATACAAGCAATTTGATCATTGTAATAAATAATTGGCAACCATTCTCTTTGCCAATGTGGAATATTTAGTTCTTGATATATTTTTTTTAATTCACAAGATTTATCACGATATTGAGGTTTGATTTTTTCACCACCCACTCTTGGGCGTATGCTCACTAATTCCCCATCCATTGGCGCTCTGAGTACGAGAGCCTCTTCATTAAATTCTGAATTTATAGCAAATATTTTTTGTTTATCAAAAACATTCACTGGTTGGGTAATGTTATCCCAAGGAATGACGTTATCTAATTTTGTTGGTTCAGAAGATTGGCACAACCATAATTTGTTATCGTAAAATCGAACCCTACAATTACCCAATTTAACATTTAATTTAAATCCATTTGAATGCTCGAAATTAATGTCACCAAAATACTTTTCTAATTGCTTTAAAAGTTCTTCAATTTCTTGATTAGTCGCTCTTGAAAAATCATTTTGTGGATGATTAACAATCCAATAATGCAAAAGATTTTTTTGCCTCGCTTTAGATAGTTTAATAAATTTAGTTAAATCTATCTGGCTAATATTTTTCGGCGAAGGGTTATCTAACGAAACAGCTAATAGATCATTGTTAGCGATCTCTATGAGGATTTCATTTTGTTCGCGAGCAATATGAGTAAAACTGTTTAAGGTGTCGGTTACCTTTGGCCAAGACTGTTTAATCAATGGAAGAATAGTATTTCTAATAATATTTCTAGAGAAGCCATTCTCGGAATTGCTGGGATCTTCAATCCACTTTAACTTGTTTTTTTCGGCATAATCTAGTAATTCATTTTTACTAATATTAAGGAAAGGTCGAATGATTTTTCCGTCACCTAATTTTCTAGACTCTGGAATCGCTCCTGCGCCAGCGATACCGGTACCACGAAAAAGTCTAAATAATAAGGTTTCAACTTGATCATCTTGATGATGAGCAAATGCAATAAGGTTATTTTGTTCTAAGTGAGATTCAAAAAATTCATATCGCGCATTTCTTGCTAGGTTTTCACTGATTTTGTCCGAAGATGATAGAAGATTTAATGCGTTGCTAAATAATTCAATCGAATATTTATCGCAAATCGATTGGCAATGAGTTTGCCACCTATCTGACTCTGACTCTAAGCCATGATTAACATGCAAAGCTTGGACTTTCGCAATTAATTTTTTGTTCAATAACTGTTTACTGGCAAATAACAAAACACTCGAATCCAATCCACCGCTGTAAGCGATAAATAAGTTTTCGGAGGTTTGGTTTGCTTTCGTAGACTTAGAGATGTGTTTTCGATAACAATCTAAAAGCGAGGATTCAATCTCATGCATAAACCCTCCTTCTACTGACTATTGTTTTAATGGGTTTGAAAACGAATTACCAACCCTCTTGAACACCAAAAGACATTAATCGAGCGTATCGTTTATCTAATAATTCTTCTTTGCTAAATTTCTTCAAATCCTGTAAGTCAGCAACAATTTGCTTTTTTAAGTTTTCGGCCATTAAAGGATAATTTTTATGCGCTCCACCTTGTGGCTCATCAATAATTGAATCAATTAAATCCAACTTTTTAAGGCGCCTTGCGGTGATCCCCATTGCTTTAGCCGCATCTTTAGCTTTGTCTGCACTTTTCCAAAGAATAGATGCACAACCTTCAGGTGAAATGACCGAGTAAGTACTATTTTGAAGCATATTCACCCTATCGCCAACACCAATAGCCAATGCTCCACCGGAACCACCTTCACCAATAACCGTACAAACAATTGGAACCGTTAATTGAGACATTTCTCGTAAATTTCGAGCAATCGCTTCACTTTGTCCACGTTCCTCAGCTCCGACACCAGGATAAGCCCCAGGAGTATCTATAAAAGTAATAATCGGCCAATTAAATTTTTGCGCCATTTCCATTAACCTTAACGCTTTACGATAGCCTTCTGGACGAGGCATACCAAAATTTCTAGCAACTTTTTCTTTAGTATCTCGCCCCTTTTGATGACCAATAATCATCACTGGCTCACCATTTAATCTGGCGGGTCCGCCAAGAATAGCAAGGTCATTGGCAAAGGCTCGATCGCCCGCTAACTCATTGTAATCAGTAAATATTAAATTAATATAATCATTGGTATAAGGTCTTAATGGATGTCTTGCTAGCTGAGCAATTTGCCATGCATCTAGCTTGGAAAAAATTTGATCGGTCAACTCTTTTGATTTTGCTTGCAAACGTTCAATTTCTTCGGTGATATTGATTTCGCTATCATTACCCATTAAACGAAGCTCTTCTATTTGAGCCTCCATTTCCGCGATGGGTCTTTCAAATTCTAAAAAATTCATATTTTTATACAATCTCTGGTCAGTACAAGCAATCAATGAGTTAAACGGCGACTAAATTGACACACATTTCGCTCGGCTCAAAATCATCTTGCTCAAAATTATAGTGCATTTCGGCTATTCTAACCGCTTTTATCCGTTAATCAAAACTTAACTATCACTGATTAGACCATTGAGTCCAGATTAATAAACTAAGCTAATAAACATGCTCCTTAGACCTAGTTCACATTCAGCAAATATATTACGTTAATAGGCTAAATTCAAAGCGTTAAAAAGTTGAAAAATTAGGCCAAACGACTATATTAAAAAGAGACGTTAAAGGAAAAAATGACATGCCTAGGAAGCTTAGAAATATACTTAAGCAAAATCGGCGTCTTGAAGAGAAGATTTTTTACGAACCTAGACCTTCGGATTGGCGCGCAGACTTAATTAGCCCTAAAGAGCTAAATAAGGCTTTGTCATGCCTAGCGAATAGAATTATCGACAATAAGTCACCAGAGTTATCCGTATTATCGATGCTAGACGAGCTACCGGAAATTACAAAACGCCCCCTCGCATCCTACGAAAAAAACGCATTACAAGTCGTCGAAATGTTGTTCAATTACCTAAGAGTGAGTACTCATTTTGATCCGCGTTTTTATCACATATTAAACAGTTTACAACTTGCTTTTACCCGTTTAGCTTTAGATGACCTGAGTTTTCTGGATAATCATAAACACCATGCGGTTCTATTCTTAGAAAAACTGGTGAATATTGGCTATCACTTTGACCAAGGCGCAGGTAAATTAGCTAACTTTTTTGTTCACGCGATAGAGCTACTTACCGATAGACTTGCCTCAAAAGAGCAGATCAATATAAAAACCTTTGCAAACGCCAATAAAAAGCTAGATGAATATCTAGTTGGCTTCGAAGAAAAATCCAATATTAATACCAGTAAAATACTAGCAAAAATAGAAGGAGCCTCACGTCAAATCGAAGCCGATCAGTTTACTTCACAACTAATCAAGACAAAAATTGAAGGCGATGAAATTCCCATATTTTTACTCGATTTTTTTGAAAACCAACTTTCAATTGTCTTGCATAAAATCATTTTGCAGTTTGGAACTCAAAGTAAACAATGCCAGCAACTGTTAACAGATATGGATACCATTTCGTGGAGTTTGACATGCCCCTATGGCGACGTAAATTATAACAAGCGTTTTGAAGCGGACGTACCTGACACAATGAGAAGAATTTATACTCTATTTAAAGATAATGACAATGATAACGAGTATGTAAATTCATTCTTTTTGGAGGCTGAGGAGCTACATCGTAAAAAATTAGATGGCAAAAGAGTWAGRCTTGATGTGATGATTTCTGCCGATATATTTGCCGATGAAGACTTTGATGCCAATAAGGGCTATGAGTCTACTAACTGGCATCAAGCAGAAGAGGCTGCGTTCTCCTGTTTTGATATCGAGACTTTAGAAGAAAATGGTTGGTACTTTCTCAAAATCAACGGACATCAATCTAGAAGCAAACTCTTTATGATCAATCGTTTAACCGAAAAATTATATTTTTCCAATCTCTCTGGAGAATTGGTGACAACCATAGAATTTGAGGATAAAACTAAATTACTAGAAACTCTAACCCCTACATTGTTAGATGAAGAAATTAGATATCCTCATGCCATTCGTTCTGTGACACGGGAATTAACAACTAAATTAGAAACTCTGGAATCGGAGTATTTGCAATTTAAACAACAAGAAATCATAAACGATAAACAACAGCAACAGGCGGAAGAAAGAGCTAGATTTTCAGTTATGCATAGAATGGCAAAACATAGGAAAGCGGAACAAGAAAAAGAAATTGAAAAACGACAAGTAGAAGAACGAGCAATTGCCAAACAAAGAAAAGAACATCAAAAACAACTGGAAATTACAAAGGCAGAAAGTAGTAAAGTAGTTGAATTGGAACAAGTTGAAGCAAGACGTCGTTTTAAATTAAAAGGCGATATTAAGAATTTAGGTCCAGGTTCATCTGTTGCCGTGTTGAAAACACCCAATCGTTGGGTGGAAGCTTCTTTAATGCTTATTTCAAGAACAACTCAACGCTACATTTTTGCTGACTCAAGCGGTAATAAAATTGTAGAACCAACAAAAAAAGAACTTATCGAGTTATTAAAAGATAAAAAAATACGTATTTTGAAAGCCAGCAGACCAAAAGCCGATCCAATGCAAAAGCTGGTAATTGAACGGCGTAAAAAACTGGCTTCGAGATTTTAACTGTTAAGTAACAAAAATAAGTTATTTAAGATGAACTTTAAGTAAAGATGACATTTTTATTACCGATAACCTAAATACCTATTATTGATAACTTTTAAGCTGAAAATATGCTGATTCCATCAAAAAACATTTGTTCAATTATTCTTCTCGTCATTGTGATTATAATATCTCAACCAACAATCGCGTCATCAAGTACTAAAAACAAAATATCCTACCAAAATGCTGCCAGTTATACGCATTTGCTTTGGAATAATATAAACCAACAACCCATTAATATTAACCTGTTACCAATCCAGAATTTTTCAGGTATACCGATTGAAAAGCGATCCGAAAACACTGAATATTTTAATCATGGCAAAATTCCAATTGAGATTGACTTATTATCCAGTAGTTTGATCCTATCAAGCCAGCAATTCCTTTTAGAAAGTAAGATGCCCGGAGACTATCGATTTCAGTTTGCTCTAGAGCAATATCAACACCCTCAGCAATACGCACCAGATGATAGTATTTGGCAAGAGTATAAAGATGAAGTTGATAGATGGTTAGAGACTGGCATATCAAGCGAAGTAAAATTGACCTTAAAAATCACCTCAGTGAATAAACCAACTCAGCCTTGGTCAAAAAGTATTTTTGCGCAATTGACCCAGTGCGATCTCAATTTATCACCACAACCTCTTTTACCTTTTGCTAGTAACAATAGAAACCTATCTCAATACGTCAAATCAATGCCTGCTCAAGTTTTTATAGCCGCCAATAACTATCTGATTTTAGAAGCTATTAAGCACTTAAGAAGTAGAAATAACTTTGCCACTATAGAAAAAATTAATGGAGGCGAATTTTTCTTAAAATCCGCAGGCACTTATTTCAACCAAGGAGAAAGTCTAACCATTCATCAAGAGAATAATGGCAAAATTTCAAGCTTTCCAATCGGACGTGTAGAAATAGTCAAAACTTTTGAAAATCAAGCTATAGCATATCCACTCAACTTTAAATCGTCACAAGTTAGAGAAGGTGATCGAGTTGCTTTGAATAATATCAATCAATTTGAGAAACCTGATTACTTATTAAAATCAAAAAATGCCTRTGGAATGGTTAAGGTTATTGATGTTGTAGGYAGTTAATCAAATAGTGATAAGAATTTTAAATTATCGATTAAAWGMTYASWCWWWRATKAWWMMWWKASWSKMMMWRMWWYWRSYAWWRKAARWAAKKYTWKTWAYRYTWSARMRGWMMKWRWWGWWKMCAKYGWWKSAGWRTCKSYWYSKAMWYRWYSARMARRWRWMTAGGCAGATGGAGCTGTCGGTGTCATAAAGACTATTATCAATACGGCGGCTGAAACCCCACTCAAACCGGTAAAAAATACTAGACTGTAAGCTACTAATGGTTTTATCCCAAATTGTACTATCGTCGAAATAACTATTGGCCCAACATGATCTTTAATTCCGTCTAATCTTAATGCTGCTCCTACTGCCAAAAGTCCAAACGGCAATGCTGCTCGTCCTACTATTTCTAAAATATCTTCAACAACAATGTTCAAACCTATTCCGCTTAAACTCAAGAACCATCCAATAAGACAAGCTATGATTAAAGGATTGCTAACAATTTCTTTAATCAATGCTAATACGCCTTGAAACTTGGCTTTTCCCCAAATTACAAATACTAGAATGCACCATACATTTATTAAAACGATCATAAATCCTGCGGTTACAGATCCCATGGCTAATCCCGTTGCACCATATAAACTTTGTGCGATAGCAAATGCTATGTAGGTATTAAAACGTACGCCACCTTGAAAAATAGAGGTGAAAGTTGCATTATTTTTAGAGGCATATTTTCGAAAGACGATTAACAATATCGCGGAAGTCATTACGGTTCCAACAATAACTATTAACATTGAAGGCCACTGTGTACCAGTAAGAGATTGGTTCCCAAGGGTGCGAATAAGTAATGACGGGAACAGAATAAAATAAGTTAGTTTTTCAATTCCCGACCAAGCACCTTCACTTAAGAACTTAGTTCGTTTTAAAATATATCCAAGAATGATAAGAGCCATTATTGGAATAAGTGCAGTAATAAATATTATCACAAGGCTTCAACTTCCCACGTTATTGATAATGTCTTTCGATCTCTTGGTTAATTTATCGTCATTTTATCTAAGGTTATAATTGTATAGGTATATTGTTTCTGGATCCAAGATACCATATATCGAATCATGTTAAGAGCGAGATCGAAAATATCCAATGATAGAACCTACTAAGAAATCTTATATCAATGATAGAATAGCATTTTACACGATCTACTATTTAACCAATTATGAAAGATTGCAATCAATGCGGTAAATGTTGTATTAAATATGGTGGTGGTGATCTCTCTGCTAGCAAAGAAGAAATTGATCAATGGGAAATATTTCAACCTAACCTGTTCCAATACGTTAAAAACTACGAGATATGGTTTGATCCTGAAACTGGCTCCAAATTTGAAAGATGTCCCTTTCTTGAAATCGTAGCTAAAACAGATGTTCTTGCGCCAATTAAATATACCTGTAGTATTTATTTGAATAGACCAGAAGACTGCCGTCATTACCCTAGTCTTATTTCTGAGATGATTAAAGATGAATGTGAAATGATTGGAATCAAAGACATTGCAAAACCAAAGCAAGCGAAAATGATGCTAGATTTATTGATGAAAGATAGTCGTAGTTGAAACTTCGTAAGCGCACATTTGTAAAATTCTAAGATGTTTTTTAGTGTATAGATTGAATTTTAATATAGGTACCACAAGGGTCACATTTCGATATTGCACATCGTTACGCCGATCACTTTTGCTTAGCTATAATAGAACTATTGTCGCTCAAAACTAAGATGAAAGGCGGCATCTTTAACTTCGCTTTTAGGAACGCCTATAATTACAGGATAGTAAAATTGAACCACCCTCTCATTATTTTTCACAGCTTCATAAAACGTTTTCCAGTTCTTAACAGATGATGGCTTAATATCTACCGCGATGATGTTTGTATTGATTTCCGGTATCACCACATGATTCATACAAACCCTTTTACTACCCAAACGGATAAGAGATGCGGTTAATGCTTTGCTCATGCGATCAATATTTAATTCTCTACTCGCTGACAGATTAAATTCAGAAAAACCACCATGACATTCTCTGTCATAAACCGTCTTAACTAAATCAATTCCACATTCTTTTTTTTGTTGTTCGTCTGTTACACGCTCGCAAGTTATATAATAATCAAGCATCACTTCAACTTGTTTTCTAACGCTTCTTTGCTTACTAGAAATATCTAATTTAAATTCTTCAGCATTCTTTGCAATTTGTATTAGCTCCTGGAGCACATACTTGGGTATACCCGACGTGTTCAAAATTTGTACTTCGCTCAAACTAATTTCTTGAGAAGATAATGAAACGGATTGAAAACAAATAATTAATAAAACAAAATGTTTTATTTTCAGGAAGTTCATAAAATTAACCCAAGATGTTAGGTAACGTCAATTTAGGAAAGTTCTATTTAGACAGGTCTCTAAAAGAGATATTATATAAACTAAAGAGAATCAAGGTAAAACAACTAGTGCGACAATTTGTCACTGTTTCAGTTTGGTAATAATGAGCTAAAATCTGTTTTTTTGCAACTAGGATTATTAATGAAATTTCTACCCTTCTTTGTCTGCACAGCACTGGCGTCTTCTAATTACACTATAGAAGCACATGAAAAGAAAACTTCACGCGCTGACAGCCATGCACCAATTGGTGTTATGGGCGATCATTTACATAAAAAGGGAGAATGGATGTTCTCCTATCGTTACATGAATATGCAGATGGATGGAATGCTATCAGGCAAAAATTCAATTTCAGCAGAGCAAATTGCCTTAACAGAAAATCCGCTATCCGGTGAAACTATGAGAATGGGTAATTTAGCCGATGGCTCTCCTAGACTCATGATGGTACCACCAACTTATAGAGTTTCTCCGATCGATATGTCGATGGAAATGCATATGATAGGTGGTATGTACGGATGGAGCGATGATATTACAATGATGCTAATGCTTCCTATCATTCAAAATAAAATGACCTTGCTCTCTTATGGGGGCTCATCTGGCACTAACTCAATTGGCACTTTTGACGGTGATACCTCTGGTTTAGGTGACGTCAAATTGTCCGCTTTAATAAAATATTCAGAAGATGGAAATCAAAAAAGCCACTTTACTATTGGACTAAGTTTTCCAACAGGAAATACCACCAAAAAAGGCAATATCTTACCTCCTTTTGCAGGCGTTATGACTCCAGCCGGAGAAACAGTAGAAATAGACAGGCTTGGATATTCTATGCAACTCGGATCAGGTAGCTATGATTTATTGCCGGGCTTTACGTTTTACGATCGAGATGACAATTTAGGTTGGGGTTCTCAAATAAGTGCTGTTGTAAGGTTAGATAATAACGACGAAGGTTATCGCTTAGGCAATCGTTTAGAAGCACAAGTTTGGCTAACAAACCAATGGCAGTCTTGGATTAGTGGCTCGGTAAAAATGAAAGCATTTAGCGAAGGGAAGATAAGTGGCAGAGATGATATTATTACTGGTGGAATGCCACTGTTTGTGAGTAGTCACTCTGGACGAGATCAAGTTGAATTAAGTATCGGTATAAATTTACTTGGAGAAGATAGTTTACTAAAAAGGCATCGTCTTGCTATGGAATTTGCAGTTCCTATTTACCAAAATGTAAACGGGCTACAGATGGAAAATGATTGGAATTTAACCTTGGGCTGGCAAAAGGCGCTTTAGCATCTTATGCTGTTATTTTCACTATTCTCAAGTGAAATTTTAAACCTGAAATTTTGATAGTTTTAGAATAAACAACAGAATGATATAATCATAGCGACTATATACTTCTCAAAACGTAGGAAAATAATTTGCAAAACGATAATATCGCGATACTAAACCGAGTTAGGTTAATTGCTATTTTGGGGCAGATGATTGTTATCATCTACTCAGTCGTTTACTTTGAAATAAAATTACCCTTATTATTTTTAACGATTTTAGTATCGATAGAAAGCATTTTCTTTATTTATGTAAAACGACGAATCTCTTTAACTCATTCAGTCAGTCAAAATGAGTTAATCTTTCATATATTGTTTGATTCGTTGATATTGGCTGGTTTGGTATATTTTAGCGGTGGTGCAAACAACCCGTTTATTTACTTTTTACTTTTACCTGTTGCATTGGGCTCTTTCATGTTGGAGCAAAAACACTTGCTGGCGTTAGTCGCAATTGAACTGGTTCTTTATTCAATGTTAAATCTTTACCAACGACCTTTAGCTCTTGGTGATAACAGTCCACTAACGTCATTTCATTTACACCTAGCAGGTATGTGGGTAAACTTTATTCTCACCGTTATTCTATTAGCTGTTTTTGGCTTAATTACACGTTCATCTCTATTAAAACAAGAGAAGAAACTGCAACAATTACGAGAGAAAAACCTACAGGATGAACAAATTCTTGGTTTAGGAATTATGTCGGCAAACGCGGCTCATGAGCTAGGGACGCCTTTATCTACGATGGCTATTATCATTGATGATATTCAACATTCCAATATCTCTGATGAACAACAACTAGACATGAATCTTTTGCAACAACAAATTATCAGATGTCGAAAAATCATTGGTCGTTTAAATGATAAAAGTCATCATGCTCAACAACAATTATTAACGCAAGTTGAAAGCGAACTAGATAATGAATCAAAATCTTATAACTGCAAGGAACAACTTGAATTATTAATCGAACGATGGTTAGTTTACCAACCTAAAATCACGCTGACTAAATGTTTTGAACAAACAATTCAGTCAAATTATTATCAAATAAGTATTAGTTTAGAACAAGCTATTACCAACTTACTAGATAATGCGGCTGATGCAAGTTTAGAAAATGGAAACAAAACCATTCATTTGAATACTTATTTATTAAAAGAAAGTATCGTCATTGATATTAAAGATCGGGGAATAGGAATATCGAAACAAAAAAAAACCAATATTGGAAAACAAATACAACCTAGCAACAAACTAGATGGATTAGGTTGGGGGATGTTTTTGTCGAATGTCAGTATTGAGAGAGTCGGTGGTAGTGTTCATATATTAGACTATAAAAACGATTCCCATAGCGGAAGTTTGACTCGAATAACTTTACCTAAAGGTCGTTCAAATGTTCGCTAGTCAAATTAAAAAAATTATTATCATCGATGATGATCTGAGCTATCGAGAAATTTTAGCGAGAAGTCTGTCTCGATTGGATTATCAAACTCAACATTATGCAAACCCTAAAGATGCTGAAGCGGCCATCAGCAATGATGAACAATGCATTATTTTACTCGATTTAAAGCTAGAGAATGATTCTGGTTTAATGTGGATTGAAACAATCAAAGAGGCTAATCCTAATTGCCATATTATTTTACTAACAGGTTATGCAAGCATTTCCACAGCAGTAGAAGCAATTAAACTCGGAGCCGACAATTATCTTGCAAAGCCAATAACCGCTAGAGAGATAGTTAGTCATTTACAAGATCAAAAATCAGTTAAAGACATTCCCATTAGCACTAAACCTATGTCCGTTGGACGACTTGAATGGGAACACATTCAAAAAGTACTACAAGATAATGATGGTAATATCTGCGTTTATGATCGCAGTTATAATGAGCAAGGTCTGTGTATCGCAAGCCAATCATTTGAATTTAATAAGAGCACATAACCAATAATTGACACAACAAGTGGTCAAACATTACTTATTCTAAAGGTGCTTATCAATAAAAAATAAGGTAGTATTTGAGCTTAAGCTAATAGTTATATATTAAATTTAATCTCCCAATTAAAGGATTGCTGTTTTGAGATTGTTACTGTCATTTTTTATTCTGTTTTTTCTCGCATCTTGCTCATCAACAAACAAAAAAACATACAAAATAAACACCCCTGAAATATCAATTAACTATATTAATGATGTTGATGTTCCACATAATATAGATACCAATTCTTGGAGTGGTAAAATAGATGCATTTTACCGTGAAGATACCTCAGCAGTTATATTGCCCTATATTAATTT
>NVVT01000034.1 GCA_002733465.1 Kangiella sp. | reverse complement strand
TTTACTAAAGACTTTCAGCCTGCATTTTACAGCACACTAAACCTTTGTTTTTCATCTGATATTTCAGAATAATATCTACTGCAATTATAGCGATTTAACGTTAACCGTGTGCGAGCCGGCAGTTTGGCTTCGCGAACCGGTTTTGGTTAAAAATGATTGCTGATAGTAAAAGAATTACATTTGCCCTTTGCTTTTTACAACAAATTTCCACCCATAATCATTCATGCACTTTTTTATCTCTTCTTTATCTTTATCATATTGTTCACGACATGATTGATAGTCGTGCGCTGAGTCTGTTTTTTCAAGATGCTTCCAATAAGATATAGTTGTTGAAACTTTATAAACACAGCCTGAGAGTGTAATTAATAATATTAAATATAGGTGTTGCATCATACGTCCTTGTCTTTTAACGCCCGCAGCACATGCGGTTTTGTAGTGGAGGCGAAGCCGCAACGTAAAAGCCGTCGCTGTGCCTGCGCTTGTTAGCTATTATTCTTGGAGCTCAAATAACGTATCTAAGGTATCTAAAAATAATAGATTATTTAACACCCACTCATCTTTAGGCTTATAGAATGTTATTTGCCAATAAATAGCATGTTTTTGAAACTTGTGAAGATAATAATAGCGAATAAATGAAGAGCCTATCACTTCTTTTTTTACAAAGTCTGAATCAATAGCCTTTCCAAATCTTTGATCAACAATCGGCCACTGACCTTCAATTTGATTTACTAGAGAATCAAGCTCCACAGGAGCCAAGGGCCAATATGGCTTAGCTATGTTAATGCCTTTCTGGAATTCTTTCAAAATAAAATGTTTTACCATTTTATCTGATAAATTTCGTGTGTCAGTAATATTTTTTAAAGTATCCGCAGATACATTGAAGACAAGTGTTAATAATAGTATTCCAAACAATTTATTCATTTTATTTCCTATGATTGAATCTATGATTTTCTTAAATAGCTAACGTTAATCGTTTGCGAGCCGGCAGTTTGGCTTCGCGAACCGGTTTTGGTTAAAGTTTTCCTATTTGCTTGCTTCGCACTAAAACAATTAGAGAAATAAGTATTGTTGGTACAAATTGAAAAAGTGCGTCAATTATTGATTTTGAAAACAATATGGCTAACGTTACAGCTGTTCCACCTGATATTACTAAAATAGTTATGACTTGAATTTTGTAGATCAATCCAGTTGGTAAGCCTGCTTTTAAGTTAGACCTTACACTAAGCCTCAAAATAATCGCATAGACTATTAAGACAAAATATAAAATTCCAAACATTGCCACTTTATATTATCCCTAATTTACTTTAACGTCTGTGGCAGTCGAAAATAACGCGCGAAGTAGCGCGTTAGTTTTCGACTGCCCGCATTGGTTAAAAAAGCGGTCAATGATCTGACTGCTTTTATTGTTTGCATTGGTAGTTTATTTTGAGCTTTCAAGTTACCACGAGCCTTGTGATCTTTCAAAATAAATACTGTTTAATATTTACTAAAACCTTTAAGCCTGCATTTTACAACATACTAACTTTTTGTTTTTGATCTGATATTTCAGAACAATACCTACTTCAATTATAGCGATTTAACGCCTAGCGTTTTCGAAATTGAAACGCAGTGTAAATTTTCGATAACCGCGTTTGGTTATAAGTCACTTGTTCGGCTCAATATCAATTTCATATTTTGAAAGAAGAGCAAATATGGCTTTATTTATTTTATACTTTATCTTTAAACCGGATAGTTCTTTATCAGTTCCAGTGCATAGTTCTGTCATGCTTTTTAATAAGAACTTTCTACGCTCTTCATTGTAAGGGGATTCACCACGAAAATGATCACACCCGTCTCGCCTTTCTACAAATTTTGATACGTCCATGGGCAGAATAGGTTTTGCCTCATTCGCATTCCCTAGTAATGGAAAAGCCAGAAAAATCACAAAGAGTATTCTAAATGTCATATTCTTGCCACTTATAACGTTAATCGCAAGCGAGCCGGCAGTTTGGCTTCGATTGCCGGTTTTGGTTAAAAAAGCGGTCAATGATATGACTGCTTTTATTGTTTGCATTGTTAATTTATGTCCACGGATGGACTGTATATCACAATGAGTCATGGATGACGGTGTGAATACTTTGAACTTACAAGTTATCACGAGCCATGTGATCTTTCAAAACAAATTGTGTTTAATCTTTACTAAAGACTTTCAGCCTGCATTTTACAGCACACTAMWMYTTTRTTTTTSRTCTGATATTTCAGAAYAATATCTACTTCAATTATAGCGATTTAACGTTTTTAAGTTGACGAAAGTAACGATTAACGACGGAGGAGTTAAGCGTTGCTTTTCGGCAACCTTTATTAGTTAATGTGCGGWCAAATATACCACACTGTTTATTGTTTTCATTGTTATTTTATGTCCACGGATGGACGGTATATCACAATGAGTCATGGATGACGGTGTGAATACTTTGAGCTATCAGGCTGAATTGAGCCTTATGATCTTTCAAAATAAATTGTATTTAATTTTTTGCTATAACTTCCAGATTGCATTTATCAAAACGCTGAACATTTGTTTTTAATCTGACATTTCAGAATAATATTCACTGTGTTTCTAGCATTTTAACGTTTGTGGCAGACGAAAATAACGCGCGAAGTAGCGCGTTAGTTTTCGACTGCCCGCACTTGTTAAAAAAGCGGTCAATGATGAGACTGCTTTTATTGTTTGCATTGTTACTTTATTTTGAGCTTTCAAGTTTTCACGAGCCTTATGAACTTTCAAAACAAATTGTGCTTAATATTTACTAAAGCCTTTCAGCCTGCATTTTAAAGCACGCTAAATATTTACTTTTGTTCTGATATATCAGAACAATATCTACTTCAATTATAGCGATTTAACGTCCGCCGTTGTTGAAACAGAATTTTTTGCAACGATAGGCGCAAAAATTCTGATTTCGACAACCGGTGTTTGTTATGTGAATACTACTGAAATACACAATGTGCCAATAATTGCTTCAAAGAATACCGCTGCAACATTCTTTTTTGTCAAAGAGCCGAATATCAAAGTTGCGGTTCTAACTAATGCAGCGCCAAGCCAACCAATACCCAGCGCAATAAAAACCTCGGGGGTTTGAACAACCATTGCATAGATAGCTAGGCCTGCAAAAAAGCCTCCATAAGTTGACCTTATTTCAGATAAACCTTCTTTGCCGATACTTTGAACAGATACAAAAGATTCTGTTTTTTTAGGCCAAATAATAGCCATAACTCCTAATGCCAGACTAATAATCGCTCCAATATTTGAAATTAAATTTTCCATTACTTGAATTCCTTTGTCACATAACGTTCGTGGCAGACGAAAATAACGCGCGAAGTAGCGCGTTAGTTTTCGACTGCCCGCGTTGGTTAAAAAAGCGGTCAATGATGTGACTGCTTTTATTGTCTGCATTGTTAATTTACTTTGAGCTTTCAAGTTATCACGGGCCTTGTGATCTTTCAAAACAAATTTTGTTTAATGTTTTACTGTAAATTTTCAAATTGCATTTATCAGCGTACTAGATATCTATTTTTGATCTGACATTTCAGAACAATACCCACTTCAATTATAGCGATTTAACGTCTTGCAGTTGACGGAAGTAACGATTGACGACGAAGGAGTCAAGCGTTGCTTTTCGGCAACCTGCACTAGTTAATGTGCGGACAAATATACCACACTGTTTGTTGTTTGCGCTGTAATTTTATTTTGAGCTTTCAGGCTGAATTAAACCTTGTAAGCTTTCAAAATAAATTCTGTTTAATTTTTTGCTATAACTATCAAATTGCATTTGTCAGAATGCAGGATATTAATTTTATGTCTGATATTTCAGAATATTATCCACTGTAACTAGAGCATTTTAACGTTTTAAGTTGTTGAAAATAACAGGCGCGACGAAGGAGTCGCCTGTTAGTTTTCGACAACCTTTGCTGGTTAAATTTTTACTCATACTCAAGCATTTCACCTGAAGGATACTTAGACCACTTCGCATAATTCTTGTCAATATTTTTATCAACCTCTTTATCTTCAATATTTCTAATATTCCATGCATAATTTAAATGATGATAAGCATGTTCTAGATCTATTTTGAATTCAATCTCAGAATACTCTGGGTCTTTCTGTAATTCAGAAAGTGTATCTTGCAG
The DNA here is from genome assembly GCA_002733465.1 of Kangiella sp. Classification (GTDB taxonomy): domain Bacteria; phylum Pseudomonadota; class Gammaproteobacteria; order Enterobacterales; family Kangiellaceae. The sequence continues at coordinate 3,958 of NVVT01000034.1, read as the reverse complement.
TTGCTCCATTGCTTCTTCAATATTTGCGATGACTAAATACTTATTTTTCATAATGTTTAACGTTTTTAAGTTGACGAAAGTAACGATTAACGACGGAGGAGTTAAGCGTTGCTTTTCGGCAACCTTTATTAGTTAATGTGCGGWCAAATATACCACACTGTTTATTGTTTKCATTGTTATTTTATKTYMWSSKWTKRRSGGTATATCACAATGAGTCATGGATGACGGTGTGAATACTTTGAGCTATCAGGCTGAATTGAGCCTTATGATCTTTCAAAATAAATTGTATTTAATTTTTTGCTATAACTTCCAGATTGCATTTATCAAAACGCTGAACATTTGTTTTTAATCTGACATTTCAGAATAATATTCACTGTGTTTCTAGCATTTTAACGTTTGTGGCAGACGAAAATAACGCGCGAAGTAGCGCGTTAGTTTTCGACTGCCCGCACTTGTTAAAAAAGCGGTCAATGATGAGACTGCTTTTATTGTTTGCATTGTTACTTTATTTTGAGCTTTCAAGTTTTCACGAGCCTTATGAACTTTCAAAACAAATTGTGCTTAATATTTACTAAAGCCTTTCAGCCTGCATTTTAAAGCACGCTAAATATTTACTTTTGTTCTGATATATCAGAACAATATCTACTTCAATTATAGCGATTTAACGTCTTGCAGTTGACGGAAGTAACGATTGACGACGGAGGAGTCAAGCGTTGCTTTTCGGCAACCTGTACTAGTTAATGTGCGGACAAATATACCACTCTGTTTGTTGTTTGCGTTGTTAATTTATGTCCACGGATGGACTGTATATCACAATGAGTCATGGATGACGGTGTGAATATTTTGTGCTTTCAGGCTGAATTGAGCCTTGTAAATCTTCAAAATAAATTCTGTTTAATTCTTTGCTATAACTTTCAGATTGCATTTGTCAGAATGCAGGATATTTGTTTTTAACCTGATGTCTCAGAATAATACCCACTATGTTTCTAGCATTTTAACGCCTTGCTCAGCGGCAGTTTAAAGTGGCACGTTTTTGCGAAGGCAAAAAAAGTGACGCTTTAAACTGTCCGCTGGAGCTATTTGTTATGTGATTTCTTTAAGTTTAAAGCTAAGTTCATATTTTATAAGTTTAATATTTGGAAGTGCTTTAGCGGCAAATATTACTCTTTTTTCAAAATCAGAAGCGACTAAAATGCCCCTGATATTTTTATTCTCTTGTGACAAGCAGCCAATATAACCAAGCAACTGCCCTAAAGCCGAGTCTTTTGCTTTTACTGCCTTTAACTCAACGACTACTAAATTATGGGAAGCGTCTTTTGCAAGAAGATCAATTCTTCCTGCTTCGGTAGAATACTCCACACCATTTTCAACAAGCACTAAACCTTGCTCTAACTCATTAACTCGTGATGAAAGATATTGCTGTAAATCTTTTTCAAGAGATACCTGCGTGTCGATTGATTGGGCAATATTTTCTTCTATAAATTCATCAGTTACTTCTGCTTCGTTTATATCTTGCTCTGATATTTGTATTTTTCCAGTATTTATTTGAGATTTATACCACGAATAATGCGACTTTTGCCATGAGCTTGTAGGGAAGCTGTCACGTACTTTTTGTGTTAATGATTCATATGAAGGCATACGTCCTTCAGACACATAAGAATCTATAACCAACTCTTTTATTGTTGCGTAGCTCATAATTTTATTTTCACATAACGTTAACCGTGTGCGAGCCGGCAGTTTGGCTTCGCGAACCGGTTCTGGTTAAATATACTAGCTAGAAAAAACATTAATGACTTCAGGTTTAAATTGCCCCTTAGAAATTAATTTTTCAGAAATATTTTTATAAATATCAATATCACCTGAACTGGCTCCAGCAGGTATAATGCAGTTACCTAAGAAAAATGCAAGAGCCTTCATTCGACTAGAATATTCTGGCGCGCCCATTTCACGATGCTTTACGCAACCAGGCTTACCGCTATATGCATTTTTTTCAGATGTAGATATCTCTTGCTGCACAATATTACTCATCTCGTGCCAGTCGAGGTCTTCGATTTTTTCTACTGTTTTGTGAAAGTCGTACATTATATTTCTCTTTGATATTTGACGTCTCGCATACACTTATTTTTTAATCAAGTGTTTAGGTAATCCGATATAGTCGCCTTTATAATCGTAATCAAAGTCCGCCCAATTGGTGCCAAATTCTTTATCCCACAACCATGATTTAAGTCCGTTAAGCGCAACAGTACAGAACTCATCATAGGTTTTAGCAAATGATACACATAAAAGTGTATTACTAAGCGCCACCTCAATATCTCCTCCTCCAAGTTGGGGGTTAAGAGTTTTTGCTTGTTTTATTAGTTTATTGATATCACTTCTAAGTTTCTTAGTTCTTACATCCCAGTCTGGGATGTTCTTATAGGCGACATTCGGGTGATACCTTTTAGCTTGAGAATTATATGCAGCAGCTAAAAGATACTTTGTTTGTTTGAAAACTTTTTCTAGCGTTTCTATTTCTAATGCCGTCGGTGGTTTTACTGGCTTACAAGGGCCGAATATACAACTATCCTTGCCGTAACTTAGATTAGGCGCTATTAGCAATGTAACCAAAATTAGTATTCTCATAATTTCATCCTTTAAATTCATAGTTTATTTGTGTTATTACCATACTACTTTAACGTTAACCGCAAGCGAGCCGGCAGTTTGGCTTCGATTGCCGGTTTTGGTTAAAAAAGCGGTCAATGATGTGACTACTTTTATTGTTTGCATTGTAATTTTATCCTGAGCTTTCAAATTACCACGAGCCTTGTGATCTTTCAAAACAAATACTGTCTTATATTTACTAAAACTTTTCAGCCTGCATTTATCAGCGTATTGGATATCTATTCTTAATTTGATGTTTCAGAACAATATCCACTTCAATTATAGCGATTTAACGCTTTAATTTGGCGCATTGTAGTTTTTGCGACTAAAAGAAGCAAAAAGTACAATGTCGGCAACATTTATTTGTTATGTTTTCGTTTATAGTGAACGAATAGTGCAAAGAATACAGAGAATACAGCAATTAACTGATTAATATTAGTTTTTATTGAGTGAATAAGTAAGCGCCACTCAGAGTTTTTTAACACTTCACAATTTATACTACATTCCGATTCAACTAACAATAATAAGTTAAATAGTTCATCACAATATATGTAGGCAGCCTTAGAATGATAGAAAATAAAAGCGATAAATATGACGCCCAGAATGACATCCATATTTTTGCTTAAAACACTTTTTAGTTTATCCATAACTCAACTCAGGCATGAAAACATAACGTTTGTGGCAGACGAAGCTAACGCGCGAAGTAGCGTGTTAGTTTTCGACTGCCCGCACTGGTTAAAAAAGCGGTCAATGATGTGACTGCTTTTATTGTTTGCATTATTAATGTGTTTTGAGCTTTCAAGTTATCACGAGCCTAGTGAACTTTCAAAACAAATTGTGCTTAATGTTTATTATAACTTTCAGCGTGCATTTAACAGCACACTAATTTTTTGTTTTTGATCTGATATTTCAGAACAATATCTACTTCAATTATAGCGATTTAACGTCTTGCAGTTGACGGAAGTAACGATTGACGACGGAGGAGTCAAGCGTTGCTTTTCGGCAACCTGCACTAGTTAATGTGCGGACAAAGTTACCACACTGTTTATTGTTTGCATTACTAATTTGTTTTGAGCTTTCAGGCTGAATTGAGCCTAGTGAGCTTTCAAAACAAATTTTGTTTAATGTGTATTATAACCTTCCAACTTGCATTTGTCAGCGCATTGAATATTTGCTTTTGATGTAATATTTCAGAATAACATCTACTACTTTCTAGCATTTTAACGTTAACCGCAAGCGAGCCGGCAGTTTGGCTTCGATTGCCGGTTTTGGTTAAAAAAGCGGTCAATGATGTGACTACTTTTATTGTTTGCATTGT
>NVVT01000011.1 GCA_002733465.1 Kangiella sp. | reverse complement strand
TATAAAATGTTAAAAGAAGATAGAGATTATTATATCTAAAAAATTCTAATATTAATGGTCAAAAAACTKGARMTTTCNWRYRKGATKWTCAAGTCTTGCAACGTGCNNWYKMRYRATGTNTAMMMTRMMAWWATGGTAAGACAAGCAAGAATAGAATAYTCKGGMGCGKTMTATCACMTYACYTCCCGWGGWAAYGCSAAACAAGATATCTTTGTTGATRAYGRAGATAGRTTRGTMTTYTTRGARRYWTTRAGAAAMGCYMGAAAYCGYTAYAATTGYATCGTTTAYGCATATTGYTTAATGGAYAATCATTAYCATCTATTRGTYGAAACACCYGAYGCMAATMTCTCTCAATTTATGCGYCAAYTSAAYRGYGTTTATACACAAAAATATAAYTTTWCTCATAATTCAACTGGTCATCTTTTTCAAGGTCGTTTTAAATCAATCTTAGTACAAGCTGATTTATACTTATTAGAGTTATGCCGATATATCGTTCTTAATCCGGTTAGAGCGGGTATGGTTCGCTCGGCAAAAGATTGGCGATGGAGTAGCTATCGAGCAACTGCCAATTTATCAAGCCCTATCGATTGGGTCAATTCCAATTGGATCTTAGCGAACTTTTCAAAAAACTATGGAGAATTCTGGGGACATAATACCCAATTAATTTCCTTACACAGAATTATAAAATACAGATAGAATTAGGGTCATATATATTTCACTATATTAAAGTGTATTTCTCAAAAAAATCCCTTCCACATAGAGAGAATCACATCTTGTTATTTTTTAGCACGTGAATCGCCACGAATTTCCTACCCGTCGAATAACGATTAACTTAGCACCAGCTTTTTTACTCAATATGAGAATAATTCTTGAAGACATTCACATAATTTTTTTTGAGTATTATTACCAATTACCCCTAAATTTTTGACTAATCGTGATTTATCAACTGCCCTAATTTGGTCAAGGAGAATTAGCCCATTCTTTCCTTTAAACTCACATTCAACTCTACAGGGAAACTCAAATCCTTTGGTTGTCATAGGCGCTACAAGTACTGTAGAAAGAGAAGCCATTTCATTAGGAGAAATTACAACACAAGGCCTTGTTTTATTGATTTCTCTACCTTTTGTTGGGCTAAGTTCAACAAGCCATACCTCGAAACGCTCTATTTGGCGGTTTACCATTCCAACTCTTCATCAGAAGTTAGATCAGAGTTTAACCACTCTTGGTCAACATTTTCAGTACCGTAAGACATTAGAGTTTCATTAATTGCCTTTGCCCAGCCTTCTCTAGCTTTCAATACTGGAGCAATAAAAAGCCCTCCATTAAGCACCTGAAATTTGAGTTCCTTTCCTTCAAGTTCAGCCTGTTCTATTATTGGCTTAGGGATTCTTATTCCTTGAGAGTTACCAATTTTTACTAAGTGAGCCATAGCATTTAATCTCCTTGATATACAGAATGTAACTATAATGTAATTACATTCTGTTTGCAAGAAATGAGGGTTTTGTTCTTCATCTCCTAGCCCACACTTATGTCCGACATGGGTATTAACTAATGAGGTGTAAGTCCTTTGGGAGAATTAGATGTCATGTTTTTTGAAGAACTCTTGGGGTCTACTATTGAAATTAGTAGTTGCAAGACCCTAATTACTTCAAAAATAATGAAGGCTTAAATATTCAGCGAATCAATTCTGCAACTTAATTGAGCATGGATGTTTATGGATGATAGAAGTAAGACCTTGTAAATAATTCTAAAGCTCCATTCAACATGCATCTGCTTGATACTTACAGCAACGATTTAAAGGCTTTATCAGCAGCCGCTAAAGTTCTTTCTAAAGTCGATTCATCGTGAGCGGAACTAATAAACCCCGTTTCAAAAGCCGAAGGTGCTAAATAAACCCCTTCATCTAACATGGCATGAAAGAATTTTTTAAACGCTTCTTGATCTGAATTCATAACCTGATTAAAACCAGTAATGTTTTTTTCATTGGTGAAGAACAATCCAAACATACTGCCAACATGATTAGTTGTGAACGGGATAGAGTGTTTATCTGCTAGCGCTTGTAATCCTGTTACTAATTTCTCGCAATAATTATAAAGAGGTTCAAAAAAACCATCTTCAGATAATAAATTCAACGCTGTTAATCCTGCAGACATTGCAATAGGATTTCCTGATAACGTGCCGGCCTGATAAACGGGGCCCGCTGGTGCTAAATATTGCATGATTTCTTTTTTACCACCAAAAGCGCCAACGGGCATTCCGCCCCCAATGATTTTACCTAATGTTGTTAGGTCTGGAGAAACATTATAAAGTTGTTGTGCAGTTCCTGGTCCTACTCTTAATCCGCACATTACTTCGTCAAAAATAAGTACCGCTTTATATTCATCACATAAATCTCTTAACCCTTGCAAAAAACCATCAACCGGTGGAATGCAGTTCATGTTGCCAGCGATTGGCTCAACAATAATTAAAGCAATTTCATTTTTGTTTGCTTCAAATAATTCTCTGACACTTTCCAAATTATTAAAGTCTGCCGTTAAAGTCAATTTGGCAAAATCAGCAGGAACGCCCGGTGATGTTGGTTCGCCTAAAGTTAGTGCGCCAGAGCCGGCTTTTACTAATAAACAATCAGCATGACCATGGTAACAACCTTCAAATTTAATCAGTTTATCTTTGCCGGTAAATCCTCTAGCTAATCGAATGGCTGACATCGTTGCTTCGGTTCCCGAACTGACCATACGAACTTGATCGATTGAAGGTATCAAGGAGCAAACCTTTTTAGCCATTTCTAACTCGATTTCAGTAGGCGCACCAAAACTAAGGCCATTTTCGGATGCTTTTATGACTGCATCTCGAATGGCTGGATGATTGTGACCATGAACCATTGGGCCCCATGAACCAACGTAATCAATATAATTTTTTCCATCGACATCGGTGAAATAAGCGCCATTGGCTTTTTCAACAAAAACGGGGGTTCCACCCACACCATTAAATGCTCTAACGGGAGAGTTTACAGCACCAGGAATAACTTCTTTTGATTGATTATATAAGTCGATTGATTTTTTCATTGTATTCTCTTGATTTGAATTGATTAAAGTGGAAATTAAGCAAGGAGGTCGCTCATCAAATAATTAGTTTAAACCTATATGCCAATTAATAGGTTGTTCACATTTTGAAAGTTGCTCTTCAACGCCCAATATGCAAGCAAATAATGCCATTCTCACTAACACGCCATTGTCCGTTTGTCTAAATATTGCAAAGCCGGGTTCTTTATTGAGATCGTTATCCAATTCATTTGCATCTAATCGAGAGTCCCTAGGTAAAGGATGCATGATGACCGCATTAGGCAAGCAATGATCGGCGTATATTTGTTTGTTTAAGCGAAAATAGCCACGATATAAGTTAGCTTCATTTTGACTGGTAAAGCGTTCTTCTTGAATACGTGTTTGATAGATTACATTGGCTTGAGAAAGCCCCTTCTCTAGGTTACTGCCTATTTCAACTTGGTGCCCCGCTTTAGTTAGTAAATCGACGTATTGAGTCGGTAATTGTAAAGCATCGGGGGAAACTAGTTGTATTTTAAGGTTTTTATATAGGGCTAAAAGATGGCAAAGAGAATGAACCGTTCTACCGTGCTTTAAGTCACCGAGCAAAGTTAGGCTTAGATCGCTAATTGACTGATTGAGCCTTTCTAACTCACTTTTAATAGTAAATAAATCAAGTAACGCCTGTGTTGGATGCTCATTTGGGCCATCCCCACCATTGATTACTGGCACACGGCTACCCGTAGCAAATTCTTCCACTGAATTGGCGTCTGGATGTCGCATGGCAATAATATCGCTATAACCGGAAAGCACTTGTGCGGTATCGTAGAGCGACTCTCCTTTGGCTAATGCCGACGTGGATAGCCCAGTTGTTTCTCGAACTTCACCGCCAAGCAGATTAAATGCCGTTCCAAAACTAACTCGCGTTCTAGTGCTAGGCTCAAAAAATAGATTACCCAATATTGCTCCGTCTAAAACGAGCGTTCTTTTTTCTCGTTTAGCATAGGGTTTCATTTTTTCGGCGATATTAAATAGACTGTCAATCGCATCAAGATTAAATTCTTTTACTGATAATAGATGCTGACCTTTAAAACTCATAGGTTTCTCTGCCGACTAAATATAGATGATTAGGGTCTTTATTTTTCGCGATTATAACAATTATTGAAACTAGTGTTTTAACTCTTTTGCGTTAAGCGCGTAATTTAAGGATAATAGCCAATAATCAAACCGAGGAAGTTATTTTTATATGTTAAGAATACTGATCCGACTTGTGGTCTTTGCCTTTTTTATCGGCTTAAGTCTATACGTTGGCGTACAATGGAAGTTATCTCAAGATTTAGACTATCTTGTTTCTAAATCTGGCTATGGAGCTCGATTTACCTATGGTAGCTCCTCAATTAGCCTAACCGGCGAAATTACGATTAATGATATAAAAGTCAACATCCCTTCAGAAGAAATAAAGATCACCATTAATCAGTTAAAATATTCAGCGGGTTCAATTTTGGACATGGCGTTTATTCGAACTCAAATTGGAAAAAATGAATTTCCAAAAAAGGTATCCTTAAAGGTTACAGAAGCAATTATCCCGCTATCCCCACGATTAGTTGAGATTCACACTAAGAATAATGTCAGAACGACTTGGCATGCTGTTAATGCTTCAGCTTGTGGCAAAGTTAAAAAAATTGGACTCCAAGAATATGTTGAAATGGGTTATGACTACTTAGTTTTATCGACTGAAGTTCAGTTTAAAGAAGACTATTACAGTGGAAACCTAAGGGGTTATGGATGGGTTGATATTGAACAAACTAACCGCACAGAGTTTCAACTTGATTTAGCGGGGTTTTACGAATATTTGACTCAATCGGATGTTAAAACATCTCCTCCTAGTTTAGATTATCTAGATATAACCATTGTAGATCAAGGGTATAACAGACATCGAAATGAATTTTGCAGTTTAAAAGCTGGCATTGAAAGCGAAGATTATGTTCGAGAGCATGTGAAAACGGTTGTGCAGAAATTAGGCTCTGTCGATATTAAAATGACTCTATCTGGCAAGAGTGCTTATGAATTATTAATGAAGCCAAATAGCCAGCTTCATATAGAATTTAAGCCTGAAGTTAGCTTTACGTTTGCGGATTTTGGATATTATGATGAGAGAGAAATAAGAGAGCTTTTAGGTTTAACGGTAGAAATTAATCAACAGCTATATTCTAACCTAGTTAATAACTGGGCATTAGATCGATTCAACAGAATTGAAACTAGAGAGATAACTACCAAAAGCGAGCAATCTAAAAATCGATTTTTTGAAAATGTTATTGTACATAGAAGTTTTTATTTAGAAGACAAAAAGTCAATGGATCGTTTTATTAACTCCAAAATTAGAGTGGTAAAATTGGATGGTAAAAATATCGAAGGCGTTCTTCAAAAAAATGAAAACCAACAGTTGGTTATAGTGAGGCAAATAAATGGCGGTACGCTATCGTCTGTTATTAGCGCAAAGCAAGTAAAAGAGTTTTTCGTTTATCGCTAAGAGGTTTCCATCGCTAGAGCTTATATTCTCGAGCAAGCCCTTAGGGTTTTAAGGTTGCCAGTATGATGATCGCAAATAAAATAATGACCGGAAACTCATTAAACCACCGATAATAAATATGGCTTTTTCTTTTAGTGTTTTTATCGGCGCTGTTATCGGCGCTGTTGTCAATATGGTCGCTAAATTGTTTTAAGTTAATACCACAAATAAAGTGGTAGATGATAAGCGAAGCGACTAACCCTAATTTTATTTTCATCCACAATGTACCAATTAAACCAAAGTTTAAGTACAGCATCCAGCTACCAAATAAAACGGTTAGAATCATGAAAGGGGTAACAAAGCGATAAAGTTTTTTCGCCATGATTAATAGGTGCAAGTAAGTTTCTTTCTTGTCATCGTCTTGAGTCATTGCCAAGTTAACAAAAATTCTTGGCAGATAAAATAACCCCGCAAACCAGCTGACCATAAATATTAAATGAAGAGCTTTTAACCATAAATAAGTCATATTTTTACTCTCTAGTTATTTTCAGTTCATCGTGAAAGTTTAGAGCTTCATCTAATTGGTGTTCGCTAAACACTTTAATATTATTTCTTCTCAAAAGTTTGGTTGTGACACCCTCGCCATCAATTTTTATTGATGAAAAGCTACCATCATAAATATTACTGCTACCGCATGATGGACTAGATTCAGTTAAAATCGCCATTTTAATACTTTTATCAACACAGAGTCTTAAAGCGTAGTCAGCGCCATTATCGAATTGATTTGTGACATCTTGATTGTCTGTGTTTATCACTGATATTGTTCCATTGGAACGACTAGAAATTTCAGCGGGGCATCGTGGAATAGGTAAACCGCCTTCTACTTCAGGGCAAACTGGAATCAACAATCCGAGTTTTGACCAATTAAAAAGTATTGGGTGATTGGCTAATTTACTATCGCCATCATATCTAACGGCCTGCCCCATTAAGCAGGCGCTGATTAAAATTAAAGGGTTATTCACCATTTAAACTCACAAGAAATCATCTTCTATCGGTCTATTGTCATTTATTTTACAATAATAACGCAGATATAATTTTTAGTAGAGCACTAATTCCTAGAGTGCTAGGATGAACTTGTAAATTCTTAGTCGCAATTTCACTGCTATTATTGTATAATTTTGCGCTGAAAACCGCTTGTTTTGGGCTTTTAACCCTAAACTGTTTGTAGCTAAGGTTTTCAAAAAAGAATTAAAATAAGATATTTTTAGGGTTTAATTGAAAAATTATATGAGGGTTTTGGGATGGATTTAGATTTATTGATTAATATGCTTGCACGTTGGGGGCATCTACTTTTTGGTATGACTTGGATTGGTCTACTTTATTACTTTAATTTTATTCAAGGTGGTTATTTTAAATCAGCATCTCCTGAGGGATTGAAAGATGCTAAGGCTAAATTAGCACCAGAAGCACTTTGGTGGTTCCGTTGGGCTGCGATGTTTACTTTTATAACCGGTGTGCTTCTTTTGGAAAACGTTATGCGATCAGGCTTGTTAAATAGTTACATCGTAGTTGGCGTCGTTTTAGGGACTTTTATGTTCTTAAATGTTTGGTTGATTATTTGGCCGAATCAAAAAATCGTCCTAGGTATGGTTGAAGGTGATGGAGCGGCTGCAGGTGGTAAAGCATTATTAGCGTCACGTACTAATACTTTATTTTCCGGACCTATGGCTTTTTGTATGTTAGCGGGCGCACATTTTGGTGGCTATGCTAAGCTCACATCGATAGAGCCTACTGCCAATCCTATGTATGTGGCATTAGCAGTCGTTATTCTTCTTGAAATCAATGCTATCGTCGGTAAACAAGGGCCTATGACGACCGTTCGCGGAGTTATAGTGAGTAGCTTAGTTTTGACCGGTGTGGTTGTTGCAATATTACAAATGGTTTAATTAAGACTCACAGATAAAAAAACCGACAATTGTCGGTTTTTTTATATCTTTTTTAAGTGTTAAAGTCAGTTTTAGACTATATTAAAGGAATAATAAATCTAATAAATTTCAAACCTATTAAATAGGATTAAACTAGTTGAAGTATTTACTCAGTTTTATTTTTTTAATCACCGTTTTTTTTGTGAATAGCAAAGAAACCCGTCTTTCTTTACTTATAGAAGAAAATCAATTACTTAGAATTGTTGATGATGCTGAACTGATCATTATTGATGTTAGAAGTCCGAAAAAATATGCAATTTCTCATATAAAGAATTCAATTAATCTTTTTGTAGATGATACTTTTTCAAAAGGGAAAAGAACCGATTTAGTGGCTCCTTTAAGTCAACTTGCAAAATTATTTGGGAATTCTGGTCTAACCAAAGCGAGTAAAATCATACTTTATGATGATGGAGTGTTTATTGATGCAGCACGATTATTTTGGATATTGGAAACTTTTGGTGCTAAGAGTGTTTCGATACTAAATATTGGATTTCAAAGCTGGACGCTACATGGTAATCCAATAACTTCTATGCCTAGAAAACTGCCACCAAAAGACTTTATACCGTCAGTTTCACCGACTAAAGTCGCCACTTACTTGAGTGTTAGAAAAATTCTTGATAACGAAGATCATAGTTTAATTGATGTTCGCCCGGAAAAAGAATTTTTGGGTATTGAGTCGGTGACTGGCGAGTACGGCCATATACCTACCTCAATTAATATTCCATTTACATTAAATCTCGATAGTGAGGCCACAAAATTATTAAGCAAACCAAAATTATTAAGCTTATATAGTGATTTTGATATTTCGAAACCCGTCACAGTTTACTGTAATAAAGGAAAACAATCTGCTTTAAGCTATTTTGTTCTTCGACATTTAAATTATGATGTGTCTGCCTATGATGGATCTTGGTTTGAATGGGGTAGTATGCAAAACTTACCAAAGTGGCAGCCTAAAATCCAACCTTAGTAATATCTAATATAATAAAAGAGATTTCATGACGATAGTAAGCCGTATGCCAATTAAATTACGCCTAATTTTTAGTATGGCTTTTTTAGCTATCGGCATTGTCTTGATTAACACATTAGTTGAATATCGTTTGCAAATGCAAAATGCAAAAGAATCTTTGATTAAAGAAATTGAGATTGCCAACAACGTATTGAATCAAGATTACGTTCGTTTATTTTATGTAGATAATACTGATGTTGCGTCGGATTTGGTTGCAAAAGTAGAGTCTTTCCCAATGATCTTGCATCTAGATCTTTATAATAGTAAAAGCATTAATTTACTCCACTACAGTCAAAACCAAACAAACAAACACTTAGCATTATTAGATGATGGTAAAAGTCACATTTTTTTTGGTGATCAATTATTAATTAATTTTCCGATTAGCATTAATAAAAAAATAATTGGTGAAATTCGTTACTCCATCGCGATTACCAATGTTGAAGAACGTTCTCAAATAATATTGGTGACCAATCTCATAATGGCTGTAATAAGCATTATGATTGCGATACTAGGTGCTTTTTTTATACATTCAATTATCTTAAGAAAAGAAAGTCAAATTACTTATTTAGAACATTTAAGTAAAATAGAAAAAGTCATTGTTTCGAATAATGATGCAGATCAAATGCTAGAAGATGTTCTAGATGCAGTTCGAGAGATATACTCAAGTGATCGGGTATTTTTGCTATACCCATGTAATCCAAACGCCAAACATTGGAGGATTGACAAAGGTGTCTTTGTTCCCGAATATCCTGGTGTTATGCCCGCGAATAAAAATCATCCTATGACAGATGATATGAGAAAGGGTTTTTCAAAGTTACTTAAAAGCCAAGTTGTAGAGGTTTTTGACAAGTACTCTTCAGGCGTTGCCGCTCAGACCTGTAAGCGGTATGGTCTTTTGTCTCAAATGCAAATCCCATTAATACCAAAGATAGGTGATGCTTGGCTATTTTGTGTTCAGCAATGTTCTTATGTAAGAAAATGGAGCAAAATGGAGATAGCTTTAATGCAGGCGGTAGCTCAAAGGCTAACAGAAGGCTTGAATAACTTACTACTGCAACAAAATTTATTGGAAAATGAATTAAGAACAATAAATATATTAAACTCAACGGCTGAAGGAATATATGAATTAGATTTGGATGGAAAATGTACTTTCTGTAACTCTGCGAGTCTCAAAATACTTGGATATAAAAATCACAAGGATTTGATTGGAGAGAATATGCATAATCTAATTCATCACACTCGTTCAGATGGAACAAAATATCCGATTGATGATTGTAATATATATAAATCCTTTAAAGAGAATAAGAAATGTCACTCAGATTCTGAATTACTTTTTCGTGCAGATGGCTCTAGTTTTAATGCTGAATATTGGTCTTATCCGATAGAGAAAGATGGACAGCTTGTAGGCTGCGTTGTCACCTTTTTAGATATAACTTATAGAAAACAACAAGAAAAACTTTTAAATTATCAAGCCAGTCATGATCAGTTAACAGGACTTTTTAACCGTTATGAATTTGAACGACAACTTTTTAAAATTTTAGAAAATAGTGATGAAACACAACAACATGCTTTGTGTGTACTTGATTTAGATCAGTTTAAAGTGATTAATGATACCTGTGGTCATCGCGCTGGAGATGAATTTCTACAAAAATTATCAAGAGTATTTTTATCTAAAGCTAAAGAAGGAAATGTTTTAGCGAGAATAGGAGGCGATGAGTTTGCTTTAGTAATCGAAAACTGTAGCTATGAAGAAGCTTTCGTGTTCACTCAAGGAGTATTGAAGACAGTGAATGATTTTCAATTTGACTGGGAAGGGCATATCTTTAAAGTTGGGGTGAGCATCGGGTTAATTCACATTAATGGGAAAGAATCGGATGTTTCCAAATTACTAATGCAAGCTGATACAGCCTGTTATGCTGCTAAAGAGTCTGGTCGTAATAGGATACATCTATATAATTTAGAAGACTCGGAATTAGTTGAACGTCAGAAGGAAATGCAATGGGTTACGCGCATTCATGAAGCGATAAAGGAAGATCAATTTATTCTTTATGCACAAGCGATTGTTCCCATCGAAGAAACTGGAGAGCGGCATTTCGAATTGTTAATAAGGTTGAAAGAAAGTGATGGTGCAATTATACCTCCTGGCGCCTTTTTACCGGCTGCTGAAAAATTTGATGTCATTGATCAAATAGATTTGTGGGTGGTTGAAAAAAGTTTTAGTTTACTAGCAAACTCAAATAAATTTCTAGATGAAATAAATTTTATTTCTATTAACTTGTCGGGAAAATCTTTAACATCTTCCTCATTTCTAACCAAGATTATTGATCTCATTAATAAAACAGAATTAGATCCAAGCAAAATTTGTTTCGAGATCACTGAAACAGCTGCAATTGCAAATTTATCCGTAGCAATTGAATTTATTAATAAATTGAAAGAATTTGGATTTCGATTTGCTTTGGATGATTTCGGCAGTGGTTTATCTTCATTTGGCTATTTGAAAAACTTACCTGTTGATTACCTTAAAATTGACGGCATGTTTGTAAAAGATATGGTGGACGATGCAATTGATTTAGAAATGGTGAAGTCAATTAATAATATCGGTCACGTTATGGGAATGAAAACCATCGCTGAGTTTGTAGAAAACGATGAAATACTTAATAAACTAGAAATGATTGGTGTCGATTACGCACAAGGATATGGCGTTGGTAAACCTCTACCGCTAAGTGAACTATTATAAAATGAAGGCAATAAAAAAGGCCTTTTAAAAGGCCTTTTTTATTATGACTAAATAGACTATTCGTCTAAGAAGCTTCTTAGTTGATCTGAGCGAGTTGGATGACGTAATTTACGTAACGCTTTTGCTTCAATTTGACGAATTCTTTCACGAGTTACATCAAACTGTTTTCCAACTTCTTCTAAAGTATGATCAGTATTCATACCGATTCCAAATCGCATTCTAAGTACTTTAGCTTCTCTTGCGGTTAAACCAGAAAGAACACCCTTAGTTGCATCACCTAAGCTTTGCGAGGTTGCAGTATCAATCGGAGAGTCTTGGTTAGCATCTTCGATAAAGTCACCTAAATGTGAGTCTTCATCATCGCCAATCGGTGTTTCCATTGAAATAGGTTCTTTCGCAATTTTTAATACTTTACGAATTTTATCTTCAGGAAGCTCCATTCGAATAGCGAGTTCATCAGGCTGTGGCTCGCGTCCCATTTCCTGAAGCATTTGTCTGGAAATACGATTGAGTTTATTAATCGTTTCAATCATATGAACAGGAATACGAATGGTTCTTGCTTGATCCGCGATTGAGCGGGTAATTGCTTGTCTGATCCACCAAGTTGCATAAGTAGAAAACTTATAACCACGACGATATTCAAATTTATCAACCGCTTTCATTAAACCGATATTACCTTCTTGAATTAAATCCAAGAATTGTAAGCCTCGGTTAGTGTATTTTTTTGCAATTGAAATAACCAAACGTAAGTTAGCTTCAACCATTTCTTTTTTCGCTCGACGAGCTTTCGCTTCGCCAATCGACATTCTACGATTGGTTTCTTTAATTTCAACAATACTTAATTGGCTTTCTTTTTCTATCCGCGAAATTTTATTTTGGGCACGAATAATATCTTCTGCATATTCTTCTAAAGTTTCATGGTAGCTAGTATCTTTTGCAAAAATAGAGTCCAACCAACCCGTATTAGTTTCATTGCTAGGGAAGGTGCGAATAAAGTCTTTACGAGGCATTTTGCCTTTTTCCGTGGCTAATCTCATGATCAAACGCTCCTGAGTTCGGAGGTTTGTCATTCTCTGACGCATTCGACCAGATAATTTATCGAACATTTTAGGTAAAAGTCTAAACTTTAAAAATTCTTCCTTCATTGCGTCAATATGTTTAATAGCATTTTTATGCTTTCGACCATACTTGCTAATTGCCGTTAATGACTTTTCGTAGTGCTTTCTTAAAGTGG
The DNA here is from genome assembly GCA_002733465.1 of Kangiella sp. Lineage (GTDB taxonomy): Bacteria > Pseudomonadota > Gammaproteobacteria > Enterobacterales > Kangiellaceae. The sequence continues at coordinate 175,866 of NVVT01000011.1, read as the reverse complement.
TAAAAATTTCCTTAGCTAACTCTGGATCGGGCCCGAGGTTTTCTTCTTCTTCCTCTTCATCATCATCCGCTTTATCTTTCTCGCCATCTTCATCGGCTAATTCATCTTTTGGCACAGCCGAACCAACATGAGCAGCACCAACGATTGCATCGGTTACGCTATCAGCATAACCCGTGATGATGTCGGTTAATTTAATTTCTTCAGCTGCCCAGCGATCATACTCATCTAATAATGAACTGACTGTTTCGGGATATTCGGCGATTGAAGCTAATACTTGTTTGATACCTTCTTCAATTCGTTTTGCGATGACAATTTCGCCTTCACGGGTTAATAATTCAACCGTACCCATTTCACGCATATACATACGAACGGGGTCAGTAGTACGCCCTAATTCGTTTTCTACACTGGCTAGTGCCGCCGCCGCTTCATCTGCAGCATCATCATCAGTGGCAGCATTTTCATTCATGATTAATGCATCAGCCTCTGGAGCCACTTCAAATACTTGGATCCCCATATCATTGATCATGCTGATAATATCTTCGACCGCATCAGGATCAACAATGTCCGGTGGTAAGTGATCGTTTACTTCCGCGTAGGTGAGGTAACCTTGCTCTTTACCACGAGCAATTAACAGCTTTAATTGAGACTGTTGTGATGGCGCTTCTTGCGGTACAGTTTGTTTTGGTGTTTCTTCTGACATTTAACTATGACCTTCAGGTTCTAGATTTTGATTCTATGTTTTGATTCGACTATTTTATTGCTTAAATTCTATATCGCGCTCTAATTATCTGCTTTGAACTATGTACCAGAACTATGTGCTAATGACTCTATTTTGCGTCTTTATYACCAAAGAATTACCAAAGAACAGAGTTCAATCGCGACTGGTAAAAATGTAACGCGCAATTATACACGGTCAACTAGTTTAACAGCAAGATTTAGAAGAGCATATGCGCTAATTTTAGGACAATTTTTGCAAAAAAACCGAATGATTGTTGGCATTTTAGAAAACAAGTTGATTTCTTGTTTCAATAGACAAATCTTAGCCTCGATTTAACATCTCTTTTTGCAAGCTTTTGAGGCTGGTTTTTTCTTCTGGAGTGAGAGGTTGCAAGCGAGATTTCTCCATTAATCGATCCCACTCATCAACTATATTTTCTTTTTCTAAACGAGATAAGATATCAGCAAGTTCATTTGGGATCTGCTCTTTACTAATTAGCAGGTCTTGATGAGCGAGCGCTAACAAGTGTTTTTCTTCGGGCAGCCCACGCCAATTTTCGATTAAAGCGCCCATAGAAATGGCATCATTTTGATTGATTAGCTGACAGAGTTTGGCAAATATTGTTGCGCCAGCTTCATCTAATTTAGTAACCCAATCGAGGTTGGCCGCTGGTAGTGCATCAGGATTTTGCAGTAATAGAGCAATGGCTCGTCTAAAAGGCGCTTTACCTTGGATTTTAATGGGTTTTTGCACTGTTGGTTGGCTATTTTCTTCAGAATAATGATTCTGTCCAAAGTCATGGGTTGGGACGTGCTCTAAGTTCGAATAGTCATCATTGGTCTTTTTATTGATGCTTTTAATTTGATTACTATTTGAGGAGTTTTTGCTATTTTTAGATGGTTGCGAAGCGTTATTACGATACTTTGTAGAATCATCCACATGATTGATATTCTCAATTTGTTTTTCATCCAAACCGGATAACTGAGCGAGTTTTTGATTAAAACGACTCAACAAAATAGGATCTTTGATTTTATGAGCAAACGCTTTAGCAATATGGATTAATTGCGCGGGACCTTCAAACGTATTCATATCAACTTGTGAAGTGAGATGGCCGATTAAAAAATCAAATAGGGTAATGGCCGTATCAATGCCGTTATTAAATTCATCGGCACCAATTTTTCTTACCATGGTATCGGGATCTTCACCATCGGGTAGAAACATTAAACGAACTTCTCTTGCTTCCCGCAGTAAAGGCAAAGCATTTTCCAAAGCTCTTAGAGCCGCAGCCTTTCCGGCCTTATCCCCATCAAAACAAAAAACAATTTTTGAGCACATTCTAAAGAGTGTATTTAAATGTTCCGTTGATGTAGCCGTTCCAAGTGTTGCAGTGGCATTAAAAATACCAAACTGAGCGAGTGCTACAACATCCATATAGCCCTCGACTATTAGAATTTGTTTTATATTTCTAAGCTCTTTTCTCATTTCATATAGGCCATATAATTCGCGACCTTTATGGAATAATTTAGTTTCTGGAGAGTTTAAATATTTGGGTTCTCCGGTGTCAATAATCCTACCGCCAAACCCAATTACATGACCTCTACGATTGCGAATGGGGAACATAATACGATCACGAAAACGATCATAAGTATGACCTTTATCATTTTTGATCATCATGCCGGTATCAACGAGATCTTGCGTGAGATCTTTAGACTCCGTTTTTAAATTAGCGAGATTTTGCCAGCCTTCTGGGGCGTAACCGATAGCATATTTTTTTGCAATCTCACCGCTGAGTCCACGGTTTTTAAGATAAGCAATGGCAGGTTTAGCTAAAGGATTCTTTTTTAATTGGTTTTGATAATATTGAGAGGCTTCAGCCATAAGCGGAAATAGATTATCCTGGATTTTAAACGACTCTTTATTGATGCCAGAATAAGCTTCATATTGAACTTCCATTCCCACGGACTGAGCTAAGTCTTCAATGGAAGCAACAAACTCTTGTCCTTCGTACTCCATAATGAAAGTGAGGGCATTGCCACCAATGCCACAACCAAAACAGTGAAAAAATTGTTTATCAGGGCTGACAGAAAAAGAGGGGGTTTTTTCATTATGAAAAGGACAACAGGCGGAATAGTTTTTACCGCTCTTTTTTAAGTTAATTCGTCGCTCGATCACGTCAACAATATCAACACGCGCTAAAAGCTCATTGATAAAAGATTGTGGAATACGACCAGCCATAAAATGCGCTTAACTTAAAAATTGGGGAAGTGATTTTAGCACTGATGCGACTGATGATGCCACAGCATGATGTAAGATTTATTTAGAAAAATTTAGACGAGGAGCCAAATACGAAGAACACGAGAGAGAATAGACTAACTATCCGAGTTTAGCTTTGATGATACCGCTAACAGCGCCCATATCCGCTCGACCCTGTAGCTGAGGCTTTAGAATAGCCATCACCTTACCCATATCTCGCATGGTTTCAGCGCCACTTTCTTTTAAAGCSRCATCRACYAATTCWGCWACTTCYGMWTYACTYAATGCTTTRGGCATRTAWCCTTGMAGSGCTTCGATTTCTTCTTTTTCATTATCAGCTAAATGCTGACGAGAGGCTGCTAATTCTTSATTRCCTGAAGCTCGCTCTGTTTCCGCGGCHGCTTCAAATTGAGARATAGAATCTTTACGYTGTTTGACCATTTTATCAAGGATSACTAAAATCCCAGTTTCATCCACTWCAATTCTCTGATCGACTTCAATCTGTTTAATGGCTGCCAGCAACATACGAATAGCGGTTAAGCGCACTTTTTCTTTGTTGCGCATCGCATCTTTCATATCAGCTTTGATTTGTAATAATAAATCAGACATAGCAGTTATAAATCAGTTAAATGTGGAGTTGATAAAATGTAGATTTAACCAAGTTTTTACCGGTTAAATCTATTTTTTCGTTTGTTCTAATAAAGACGTTTACGCTTAATAGAATCACGAGAAACTTGCTTTAAATGACGCTTCACTGCAGCAGCTTTCTTACGCTTACGTACAGAAGTAGGTTTTTCATAATGTTCACGTTGACGAACTTCAGCAAGAATTCCTGCTTTTTCACATGAACGCTTGAAGCGACGTAGTGCAATATCAAAAGGTTCGTTATCTTTTAGTTTAACTGCTGGCATTGAAATTATCCTAGCTGGTTGTCTTAGAAAGTCTCTTTATTGAGGCTTTCCCAAAATTTGGTTAAAAATTCGTCACAATCGACGAGGGCGCAGATTCTACAGCTTTTTATAGGTGGATGCAAAGGAAAATAGCATCGAAAACACAAGTAATTACGATAGATTTTGATGATACAACAAATGCAGGGTATGATCTTCGTTATAGATTAGAAATTAAACAATTAAGAAAGCCCTACAATGACTAAAATACTTGGTATAGAGACCTCTTGTGATGAAACAGCCATTGCAATTTATGATGAAAAAAAAGGCATTATTGCCCACCAACTTTATTCTCAAGTTGCGATGCATGGTGAGTATGGGGGAGTAGTTCCTGAACTAGCCTCTCGAGATCACGTGAGAAAAATAATCCCTTTAGTTGAAGCGAGCCTAAAAGAAGCGAATTGCACTCAAAAAGATTTGTCAGCAATTGCCTACACACAAGGACCCGGCCTTATTGGTGCGTTGTTAGTGGGAGCGACTATCGGTCAGTCCTTGGCTTATGCGTGGAAGTTACCATCTATTGGTGTTCATCATTTAGAAGGTCATTTGCTAGCGCCAATGCTAGAAGAAAATAAACCAGAGTATCCCTTTTTAGCATTACTAGTCTCTGGTGGACATACCATGTTGGTGGATGTGAAGGGATTAGGTGATTATGACATTATTGGCGAGTCAATTGATGATGCTGCGGGAGAAGCCTTTGATAAAACCGCGAAAATTATGGGGCTTGATTACCCCGGAGGGCCGATATTAGCTAAATTGGCGGAAAAAGGAACCGATGAAACTTTACGTTTTCCTAGACCAATGACTGATAGACCTGGGTTAGATTTTAGTTTTAGTGGACTTAAAACTTTTGCTGCTAATAAAATAGCGGCATCAGATGGTAGCCCGCAAAGTAAAGCGGATATTGCAAAGGCGTTTCAAGATGCGGTTGTGGATACTTTGGCGATTAAGTGCAAACGAGCGATTAAGCAAACTGGACGAAAGTCGTTAGTAGTTGCAGGTGGAGTGAGTGCTAACCTTGCTTTACGCGAGAAACTTGCCGATTTAATGAAACAGTTTGATGGGGAGGTTTTTTATCCTAGACATGAATATTGTACTGATAATGGTGCGATGATTGCATATGCGGGGTATTGTCATTTTGTTAAGGAAAGCCCTGTTGTGCCGGATAGTTATGCTATTAAAGTGCATCCTCGGTGGCCTATGAGTGAGGTTTTTTAATTTGGTTATTAGTTCTATAAGCTCTAAGTTCAAGAGCGTTTCGTAGCGCTTCGCTTGCCTACGAGTTACTTTTTTCAAGAGCTAAAAAAGTAACCAAAAAAGCCCTTAGCGTTACCACTGGGGAGTGGATCTAGTCTAGCTCAACTATTTATATTATCACTTGAGTGTTTTATGCTGTTTGAGTTTCGCGAGTTAATGGACATGGTTCACACACTACCTTCTTAGCTTTCGTAGAGCCTTGCGTTCGATTTCTTGGATGTGCTCTATTGAAACCTCACACTGCTTTCCTAAATTTTCTAGGTTGAAATTGCCGTCTAGACTTATCCCAAATCTTTGTTTTAGAACTTTAACCTCTCTCTCGGTTAAACCCTCAAACATCTTTTTCGTGGCATCGGAGGGAATGCTTTGATCATGATCGGAACCTTTTTCATCGCTCATACTTTATACCTATTAACGACATTTCGAATGCATTAAATATAGCTATTCAATCTTTACTTTCAAGCAGTTTTTGTAAATTGTACAAATTTAATTCAAATGAAGTTCAGTAGTTTAATCATGTTATTACATAAACCAAACTGAGATCCAAATAAAAGAATGACTCTTAGGATATTCACTCATCTTTTAGTAAATCAACAACATTACTCCAATGCCTAATCAATACCACGACAGAAAGCGCACAAAGCGGAACAAATAACTCTGGCTTAAAATGATAACCAAAAAATGGAATAATCAAGCTAGTAACAATGGATGCAATCGATGATCTGCCGAATGTGTACAGCGTCAACAACCAACTACCAATTATCAAAATGGCAAATGGCGAAATTACCAAAGCAACTACGGTTATCATGCTAGCAACGCCTTTTCCTCCTTTAAAACCAAAATAGATAGGAAAACAGTGTCCAATAACGGTCATAACTCCTACCCATAAGCTTGCTTCGCGTCCGTAATCCAACTTATAGACCAATACCATCGGTAATGCGGTTTTGAGGAAATCGCCAACTAGCGTTAAAAATCCAGCCAATTTACCGCCAATTCGGTGAACATTGGTTGCGCCCGGGTTATTTGAGCCTAATGTTCTAGGGTCGGGTAGGGAGAATAGTTTGCACACGATGATTGCGGATGATATTGATCCGGCTAAATATCCAAATATTAGACTGAGTCCAAAAAATAGATCCATCGTGGCATTTTATGAATGAAATAATGAGTTCTATTGTAAAACATCAACGATGCAAATAATATGGGGATATTGAAAGCATCATATTAATTTGAGTAATTTATGGATATTGTCTTTATAAGAGATTTAGAAGTTAAAACTGTCATTGGCGTATTTGACTGGGAACGTAAAATTCGTCAAAGGTTAGTTTTTAATATTGAATTAGGAACAGACTTTTCAGCAGCAGCCAAAACCGATGATTTACAAGATACTCTGGATTACAAAGCTATTTCTCATACAATTGAGGAGTTTACAGAGGCTTCGAGTTATAAACTGGTGGAAGCCTTGATTTCTGATGTCGCGGACTTAGTGATGAGAGATTTCTCAGTTAAATGGCTGGCTATTACCCTAGACAAGCCTGGAGCGGTAAGTTGTGCAAAAAGTGTTGGTGTAAAGCTGGAGCGGGGGGCAAAGTGGTAGATGTTTATATTGGCATAGGAAGTAATATTGAGCCTGAGAAGCATTTTAAGGCTGTGTATTGTTTGTTGAAAGAGTTCTACCCTTCAATTAAGTTTTCTCGCACTTTTAAATCCTCTGCGGTTGGTTTTGTTGGAGATGATTTTTATAACTCGGTTGCCAAATTTTCAGTTGAAGATGATTCAATCTGTCAATTGGATAAAGTTCTTATTCAGTTGAAGTCCATAGAAAATCAATTAGGGCGAGCTAGGGGAGATAAAAAGTTTAGTGCGAGGGTGATTGATATTGATGTGTTGTTATTTGGTGATTTAGTTTGTAATAAGCCTATTCAGTTACCCAGAGGTGAGATTGTAGAAAATGCTTATGTGCTTTGGCCACTTTCTGAACTTGCGCCTGAATTGATGCATCCTCTTGAGAATAAGACTTACGCTGATCTTTGGGGAAGTTTTGATAAGGATTCTCAAAAACTTACTGCATTGTAAGTTTTAAAAGATAAATCCCCCCTAGCCCCCCGACAATTGCTCCTGCATTGTTCTACTAAGTTACATCCATGTAACGACCTTCGCAAAGGGGGGAATAGATCTTGGAACTCGGTAGATGAGTTTTTTTATTTTTAGCCTCCCCCTTTGCGAAGGGGGATTGAGGGGGATTTGTTTTTAATGTTTAGAAGGAATTAACCATGATAAAAGACTACCAACCCTACCTAAAAAGATACTCTAGAAAACTAAGAACAGACATGACAGATGCCGAGCAGTTGTTATGGAAGAACATCCGTCGAAAACAAATAAGAAATGTTCAGTTCAATAGACAAAAACCAGTTAGAGATTTTATTGTCGATTTCTATAGTTCCAAAGCCAAATTAGTGATTGAAATAGATGGAGGGCAACATTTTGATCGCAAAAATATACAAGAAGATAATTTAAGGGATAAGAAACTATCAGAACTTGGGTTCTTAGTTTTACGATTTGATAATTTTCAAGTTTTGAATGAGTTGGAGGACGTTTTAAATGAAATTGATCGAGTGGTAGCTGAGCGAGTTTAAATCCCCCCTAGCCCCCTTCGCAAAGGGGGGGGGAGCAGAACAGTGAAATATGTAACGTATTATCTTTACCCTTCAAATGGGAGAGGGAAATCTAAAGTAAAGGATAAGTTCGAAGGAATGAATAGTTTGGCCTCCCCCTTTGCGAAGGGGGATTGAGGGGGATTTGTCTTTAATGTTTAGAGGAATTTAACTTTAATGTTTAGAGGAATTTAACTTTAAATATACAAACTCCGCCCACCATCAACATTAATGTTAGCTCCGGTCATATAATGAGCATCAAGTAATAAAAATGCAACGGTTTGACTAATATCTGATGCCGTACCTATTCTTTTGATGGCAGTATTTTCTATAATTTGTAATCGCATTTTTTTTTGATTATCCGTTTCTATACCTTCTATTTCTAGACCGGGCCACAAAATAGCACCAGGCGAAACACTATTCACGCGAATATCAGGTGCTAACTCCGATGCTAGTTGTTTGGTCAATTCTAGCAACATCGCTTTGCTGGCAACATAGACCGAATGGTTTTGATGGCCCCGCTGGGAGTAAATATCAATCATGTTTACTATTGCGCCGTGGTTCTTTTTGATTTCATTGCTGGCTAACAACATCAATTTTTTAGGCTGAGTAGTATTGACTTTGATTAGCTGATTGACTTGTTTTTCAGTTGAATCATTGATGGGCATAGGATAAAAAATAGACGCGTTACTGACCAAGTAATCGAGGCGGTTAAAGTGTTCTAATGTGCTGATTATTATTTCTTGTGGCGCATTACATTCGGATAGATCTTTTTTCACAACATACGCGCTTTTGGATCGAATACTATTTAATTGATTGGCTAACTGCACCGCTTCTATTTTCGAATGGTTACAATGAATCGCAATATCGATCCCTCGTCCATGTAATTCCACAGCGATTGATAGACCGATTCTTTTAGAAGCGCCGGTAATTAACGCAACCGGCCGATTATTTTTATGATTATTCATTTCTTATTTGTATTGAGTTAGCTATCTCAGTTACTCTTAGTATATTATTTATTTTTAGAACTTTGTTCTGTTTATGATTCTCATCAATGTCTGTTAGCTCAAACCAACAATCAAGTTGTTCAAAAAACACTAACTCAGAAAATTCTTCAAAAGAGTTTAAAATTAGTGCAGAGGCCTTTGATATTTCATCGGAGCTAACTGCACGTATAAAAACTAAAATAAGAGAAAATGGTTACCCCATCAATTTTGAAACTTTTATGCAAATGGCTTTGTATGAACCTCAATTGGGATATTACCAGAATAATTTGCATAAATTTGGTGAAAAAGGCGATTTTATTACTGCGCCGGAAATGGGAAGTCTTTTTGCTGAGTGCATAGCTGATTCGATTGCTAATAGTTTAAAGTGTGCCAATAGATTAAATGACGTTGATGCTAATTCAATATTAGAAATTGGGGCAGGTAGTGGTCAACTTGCAGTCGATTTAATCAAAGCATTAAATCATCAAAATAGCTTACCTGAGCAATACTTTATACTTGAGCCGTCTGCCACTTTGCAGTCTCAGCAAAAACAGCTAATTGAGAACGAATTGGTTGAAATGGGCTACGCTGAATTTCTAAACCGAGTGGAATGGCTAGCAAAATTGCCTACTGATTTTAAGGGTGTGATTTTCGCAAACGAGGTGATTGATGCTATTCCTTGTCAAATAATAGAAAAGACTGAGCAAGGTTGGTTTTATCAAGGCGTTGATTTAGTCGATGACGAATTGTCTACTTGTTTAACTGTTAAAGTTGAATCCTGCGATTTACCTATTCAACTAACAGACAAGAATAATCGTGAAGTCTTCGAAATAGGTTATCAAACCGAAATTAGAAAACAAGCATCCGGCTGGCTTTTGTCTTTGTCTAAATGTTTAGCAAAGGGTCATATTTTATTAATTGACTATGGTTATCCAGCCAGCGAGCTTTATCACCCGCAAAGACTTCAAGGGAGTTTAACCTGTTTTATTAATCATCATCAGCATTCAGATTATATAAAGGCTATTGGACTACAGGACATTACCGCACATGTTGATTTTACTAATATTGCAATAGAAGCTAGCCAGCACGGGCTATCTATTGATGGGTTTACCACTCAAGCTGGCTTTTTACTTGAAAACGGCATTATTGAGAAAGCTGAAGCGTTATTAAGTGCTAATGAAGAGCAAACACTTGATGTTGATCGATATAAAATTAGCCAGCAAATCCAAAAACTAATGATGCCTGGGCAAATGGGTGAAGTGCTTAAAGTTATGAGCTTATCCAGAGATGTACAAAACGATGAAATAAGTGTTAAAAATACCAAAACACCTTTAAAAGGGTTTTCTATGCAAGACCATTTGCATCGCTTGTAGTAAAATAACTAAATCCCCCCTAGCCCCATCGCACCAAAAGTAGGTCCCATGAGGGAAAGTGGGGGATCTAAAGCAAACTATTTTAAAATTATAAAAAGAGCAACCAATTGAAATTTAAACATTACGCGATAACCTTTCTTTTTCTTTTACTAATTAGCCCTCCAGCACAAGCTGCAGAGCTGGTTGCGTGGAAAAGCTATCTAGCGGGAATAATGAGTATTGCTGCAATAGGTGGGACTATTTTAAGTATGCGAAACAAAAAAGCAGAAGGTCGCATGGCAAAAATAATATTAGGTGGTCTTTATTTTTGGGTCATCACATTTGCTGAGTTGATTGTTCTTGCCACTATTTATCACTTTACGAGTTAAAACTACAAAATTATACTAAGGATTTTCATATGGATTGGTTGCAAGCTGTTCTTTTAGCAATCTTACAAGGATTGACCGAGTTTTTACCTATTTCCAGTTCAGCCCATTTAATTCTGCCTTCACAGTTATTAGGTTGGGTAGAGCAAGGTTTAGCATTTGACGTTGCGGTTCATGTTGGATCGTTAGTCGCGGTGCTTCTTTATTTTAGAACCGAAGTAGCTAACATGACTAAAGCATGGTTCTTATGGGTATTTAAAGGCGAAAAAACATCCGATGGACGCCTCGCATGGGCGGTCATTTGGGGAACATTTCCGGTCGGTATTGTTGGCATTATATTTAGTTATTTCAACCTAGTGGAAAATTATTTACGTGCAACCGAGGTTATAGCAGCCACTACTATTATTTTTGCGCTGGTATTGTGGTGGGCAGATAATCGTGCCAAAGAAAATAGAGATGAAACAACGCTTACCGTAAAAGATATATTATTTATTGGTTGCGCTCAGGCAATTGCTTTAATTCCTGGTACTTCTCGTTCGGGTATCACTATGACCGCAGGTTTAATACTAGGTCTTTCAAAAGGCGCAGCTGCTCGTTTTTCTTTTTTATTGTCTATCCCAGCGATTATATTGCCTGGCGGGTTAAAATCTTACCAGTTAGCAATCAGTGAAACGCCCGTTAATTGGGATTTGATTATCTTAGGCTCAGCAGTATCTGCTATCGCTGCCTTAGCTTGTATTCACTATTTTCTAATCTTACTCGATAAAATAGGATTCAAACCGTTTATTTATTATCGCTTACTACTAGGTGTTGTATTAATCTTCGCTATTTCTTAAATTCTAATATTCAGATCCAACGCTTCTATTTTGCAAGCATTTGTATTTGCTAATAAAAAGGCGTAATATTTCTTCCATTAGAAAACCCTAATATATTTAGGGTTTTCTGGTTTTCTGGAAGAAAGGTTATAAAATAATAAAAATCGCATTCTACTCTAGATAAATAAGAATCAAGCTTTCAAATTAGTGGATTTACTTCTATCTTTAGAAGCAGTGGTCTCATTAATTTAAGTAGTTAAAGCATAAATTTTGCCAGTTAAAGAAATACGCGTCAATAATAAAATAATAGGAGTTTAAGTATGGTCGCCAATAAACAGGATAGTCATCGTATTCTCATCATCGGAGGTGGTTCTGCAGGTATTACCGTTGCAGCAAGCCTAAGACGTCATTCAGATGGTAAAAAATTAGATATTACCATTATCGACCCTGCTAAAAGACATTATTATCAACCCGCTTTTACCATCGTTGGTGGCGGTTGTTATAAGTTCGATAATACTTATCGCTCGATGAATAGTTTAATACCAAAAGGCGCAAAACTGATTTCGGAAGGCGCTTCTGCCATTGATCCCGAAAACAATCAAGTGACTTTATCTAACGGTGATAAATTAGATTATGATTATTTAGTCGTATGCCCCGGATTAATTCTTGATTGGGATGGGATACCAGGATTAAAAGAAACCATTGGCAAAAATGGCGTATGTACTAATTATTCTCCAGATTATACCGAATACACTTGGGAATGCATTCAATCGCTTACTTCTGGCTCAAAAGCCTTTTTTACTCAAGCTCCATTACCTTTTAAATGTCCTGGAGCACCTCAAAAAATTGCTTATTTAGCCGCGGATCATTTAAAAAGCAAAGGTATTTTAGAATCTTGTGAGCTTCACTTTGCTACACCTGGACCTGGAATGTTTGGGGTTCCCTATTTCGCAAAATTGTTAGGGCCCGTTGCTGATAAATACGGAATTCAGAAAGACTTTCATCACAAATTGATTAAAATTGATGGTGAAGCTAAAAAAGCAACTTTCGAAGTCATCGATGGTGACGCAAAAGGCGAAGTTAAAGAACTAGATTTTGATATGATTCATGTGACCCCACATCAAAAAACACCTGACTTTTTACATGGTTCACCAGTGTGTAATGATGCTGGGTATGTGGAGGTTCATAAGAATTCCATGCAACATGTGAAATATCCTAATATATTTGGTTTAGGTGATGCATGTGATACGCCTAATTCTAAAACTGCGGCGGCGGTTCGTAAGCAGTCCCCGACAGTTGTTCAAAATATTAAAAACTTGATTGATGGTAAACCTATTGAAGAGACCTATCTTGGTTATGGCTCATGCCCTTTAACCACAGCAAAGGGAAAAGTTATCATGGCTGAGTTTATTTATGGTGGCAAAGTAACGCCTACTTTACCCTTTTTAGTTCCTCCAAATAAGCAGTCTTGGATAGGTTGGATGACTAAAATAATTGGCTTGCCAATGCTTTATTGGTATTTTATGTTGAAAGGGTACGAAAAATTCCTAGAACCCGATCTAGATTGGGATTCTGGCGAAGAATAAGTTTTAGTGGCTTTTAATTAGTTGTTCTTAAAAAGCATAGCGACCGCTCTAACCCGTTCGCTATGCAGTCTTTCTCCAATTTGTTTCCCTTGATATCCCGCATCCATAATTTCTTTAGTTGAAATTGCAATACACACTTCAAAAGCCTGTTTCATAACACCTGATTGTGGATAGGGACGAGTTTCGAATCCTGTACGACCTCTAAAGTCTGCTTCGCAGGCAAGTAAAAATTTTTTGAATCGCTCAGGTTTTCTAAACGCATCGGTTTTTTCTAGCACCTTAACGATAGTCTTTGGTTTTAATTCTTCAATTTTATGCAAGTGCAAATGGAATTCACTGACTATTTTTGCCAGATCAACATATTGCTTTGGTACCTTAATTCGCTTACATAATTTCTCTATGATACCAACACCTGCTTTTTCATGTCCTTTATGACTAGGCCATTGATCTTTGGGTGTAATTCCTTTGCCTAAATCATGACATAAAGCAGAAAAACGGGTAACTTCATCTTCGCAAAGTAAGGCGCTTTGCTCTAAAACCATCATTGTATGAATGCCGGTATCTATTTCAGGATGCCATCTTGCGGGGTTTGGCACTCCCCATAAACAATCAATTTCGGGAAATAGATGAACTAAAGCGCCACAGTCTCTTAACGTTTGAAAATAAATATGAGGCGATTTTTCGGAAAGTGCCCGAACCGTTTCTGTCCAAATACGCTCAGGCGTTAAGCTTTTTAACTCGCCAGATTGAGCGAGTTCGGTCATTAAAGCTTTTGTTGATGGTGCAATGCTAAAGCCTAAATGATGATAACGAGCTAAAAATCGTGCGACGCGAAGTACCCTAAGAGGATCTTCAGAAAAAGCGGGTGAGACGTGCTTTAGAATTTTATTTTTGAGATCGTCTAAGCCATTAAATGGGTCAATAAAATTTCCATCGCTATCCGTTGCCATGGCATTGATGGTTAAATCACGACGCACTAAGTCTTCTTCTAGGGTGACAGACTGCTCAGCAAAAACCTCAAAACCCTTGTAGCCTTTTCCTGATTTTCGTTCAGTTCGAGCGAGTGCGTACTCCTCTCCAGTATCTGGGTGTAAAAAAACTGGAAAATCTTTCCCCACTTGCTTATAACCAAGTTTAAGCAATTGTTCTGATGTAGAGCCGACAACGACCCAATCCCTATCAAGAACAGGATATTTCAGTATATTGTCCCTTACGGCTCCGCCAACTAAGAATATTTGCATGATTTATTTCGCATGGTCTATTTCGGATCGTTTATTTCGTATGGTTCAGGCTGTTTCATAAAAATTCAATCTATATAATGTATCAATAGCATAGCTTAAGTCTACAAAGGCTTACCTAATTTACCGGTAAATGTTTCGCTATATTTAAGATCCAGTTTGTAGTAGTGTGATCGGATAATCTGACAACACTCATTCCGCCCCAATATGTTTAACCAAGAACTCTGCCATATCAAGTAAATTATGTATTTATCCTACTATTCATTAGACGAACGACCTTTTACTATATCGCCTGATCCTCGTTTTCTCTTTATGAGCAATCGTTATCGAGAAGCTTTAGCCCATCTAAATTATGGTATTGAGGATGGTGGAGGATTTGTTTTATTGACGGGTGAAGTCGGAACTGGCAAAACAACGGTCTGTCGTTGCCTGTTGCAACAGTTACCAGAAAAGACTCGTTTGGCATTTGTTTTAAATCCAAAATTAAATAGCGTTGAGTTACTAGCAACCATATGCGACGAACTAAAAATAAAATATCCTGAAAACTGCACCAGTTTAAAAACACTAACGGATAAAATAAGTGAATATTTATTGAAGTGTTACAAAGAAGGTTTAAGTGTCGTACTAATGATCGATGAAGCTCAAAATGTAGAAGATGATGTTTTGGAGCAAATTAGATTGCTCACTAATTTAGAAACGAATCAAAAAAAATTATTACAAATCATTTTAGTCGGACAACCTGAATTACAAGAAAAACTGGCAAGACGGGAGTTAAGACAGCTTGCTCAACGAATTACTGCTCGATATCATTTACGTCCACTCGATCTCAAAGAAACGATTGCTTATGTTATGCACCGAGTTAAGGTTGCTGGAAGTAATAAAAGACTTTTTTCAAAAAAATCGATTGAACTTTTGCATGAAAAAGCACTTGGAATACCTCGGTTAATCAATACGATATGTGATCGCGCATTAGTTTCTGCTTGTAATTTAAGTAAAAATGAAGTGAACGAAAAAATAATGAAAAGTGCCATTAATGATGTGCTAGGTCTGAGTGGCGAAAATGAATATCCGTTGCTTGATAAGTCTAAACAATTTTTAACTTGGGGCGTGATTGGACTATTAACCATTAGTATAATATCTTTTGTTTATTGGTTGGGTCAACAGAGTAAAGGACCAATTGTTGCCAGCGGTTCGATTACCAACGAGACATTATTTAAAATCAAAAAAGAGCAAGTTGAAAATAATTTTTCTGAGTCAACTCTGGATATTCAAACAACGTCTAGTCGAGGTTCATCTAACATTGATGCCAACAATCAATCTGAACAAACAATAGATACCACTAAATCAATAAGCAGTACTTCAATAAATAATTCTCAACAACCATCTTTGATTAGTAAAATGCTTGGATCTCAACGTTGGGATACTAATGGATATGATTCACTTAGCTATATTATGACGTTATGGAATTTAGAATATTCTCCTTTTCAAGATGGTGATGCGTGCGAATTTGCGTCAATCTATGGCTTATTATGTGAAAATCAAAAAGGAAATTGGCAAAGTTTAAGAGAGTTGAATCGCCCTGCAATTTTAAAATTTTCGGCGGGTTTACAAGGCGAGTTTTGGGGAGCCATCACCGCGATTAGGGGACAAAATGCAAACTTGGTTTTTGGTGAGAAAAGTGTTGTCATAAGCCTTAATGAATTGTCGACTATTTGGACTGGAGAGTACAAAATATTGTGGCAAGCACCCAACGGTTATCATCGAACATTAAAATTAGGTGATCAAAGTATTGCGGTCATTTGGTTAGGGACTCAAATGAAGCAATTAGTATCTAACGACATTGAAGTGAGTTCGTCATTTGATCAGAAACTCCATGATGCATTAGTTAAATATCAAAAACGCCATTATTTACAGGGTGATGGTATTGCGGGAATGAGAACCATTTTAAATATTAATTCAGAAGTGCTAGAAGGTATACCAAGACTTTTAGAATAGGTATATTGAATACAACGGAAATTTTGAATTAGGGTTTTGAAGTTAAGATTTAAAAATAAAGGTAAAACAGGTTTAACGTGTCAATATTATTAGATTCATTAAAACAAAATAAAGACGATGAAGGAATAGCTGTTCCTAGCGTACACGACTCTCATTTTGACGATGATATGTTGAATGATGATGATTTGATTCGAAGTAATCAACTTTGGAAGCTTATTAGTATTCTTTTGTTGATTGTTTTATCGATCAGTTGGATTTATTTTTATTTAAATATTCCTCGAATTAGTGATTCTTTGATAAAACTAAGTTCTAAATTAATAGAAGAAAAACCAACAAAAGAACAAGTAAAAAAATTGACAAAACAAAGTGTCGCGGAAACGAGCGAGGCAAATAAAAACAAGGTAGGTATAATCAAGCCATCCGCAGTATTGGCCAATAATAAAAGTAATGATGACAACGATAATTTAAGAAACAATCAATATCAACCCAAAAAGAGAGAAAACTTAAGCGATAGTTTTAGTCGAGTAAATACTAGTAAAGAAAATATCAGTAATACAAATAGTATTCAAAAAAATGAAGCAAGCCAATCAATTAGTTATATCGATTTTTCGAACAAACCATATTCATCCGAAGATGCTATTTTTTATGAAGAACTATCAACTGAGTTATTAATGAATTTGCCTAACCTAGATATTGATTCCTATGCTGTGTCGAGCAATCCTAAGAAGAGTTTTATCGTGTTAAATGGTTCTTTTTACGGTGAAGGTGAAACCATTGCTCCTAATCTTAAACTTTTATCTATTGATAAAAAAAATGTATTATTTAAATATAAAAATCAATTAATTAAGAAAAACTATAAATAGTTTTATGAGTCATGTTTTTTATAGATTAAAGTCATTTCTAATAAAACTAACGTTAATTTCTTTTGTACTTATTGCCTTTCTCACAGTTTATCTTGACTCAATTATAAAAAACGAATTTAGACAACAAGCGTGGGATATTCCTGCAAAGGTCTATGCGCGTTCATTAGAATTCACTTTAGGACAAAAATTAAATATTCATTCATTAAAACAAGAATTAGCATTATTAGGTTACCGAAAAAAAATAAAGGCTCTCGCGGGAGGCGAGTACGAAATTTATGGCAATAAAAATACAAAACAAACTTTGGTTATCAGAACGAGACCTTTTAGTTTCTGGGATGGCAAACAAGCTTCGCAAAACATTCAACTAACAATCACTAATAGTAGCATCACTCAGTTAATTAATTTCTCAACAAAGTCTAACTTGAACTATGTTCGTTTGGAACCCCTGTCTCTTGGAGATATTCAACTTACCAGCCGAAATAACTTTGAAGATCGACAGTTAATTAAATTATCGGATCTTCCTTCAAATTTTATTCAAACTTTACTCGTGATGGAAGATGCATCTTTTTTCGAACATTGGGGTTTATCAATTTCTGGCATTGGTCGTGCAGTTTGGAGTAATTTAAAAGGTGGGAAAATAGTCAGTGGAGGAAGTACTTTAACGCAACAATTGATGAAGAATCACTTTTTGTCTAGCCAGAAAAAATTCCTTCGGAAAGGGAAAGAAGCTTTGATGGCTTTGCTAACGGAAATTCATTACGATAAAAATACGATTTTAGAAGCTTATATTAATGAAGTGTATCTTGGTCAAAATAGACAAATCGCTATTCATGGATTTGCTCGCGCTAGTGAGTTTTATTTTGATTTACCAATCAATCAGCTAGAGCCATTTCAAATTGCACTATTAATTGGAATTGTTAAAGGAGCATCATTTTATAATCCAAGAACTCATCCCAAGAGAGCGACCGAGAGACGAAACTTAGTATTAAAAAAGATGTTAGATAAAGGGCTCATTTCGTTTAAACAATATGAAAGCGACGTATCACGGTCTTTAGTTGTAGTTGCTAAGGCTCCGATAAGAACAAGCCGTAACCCTGCTTTTATGGGGTTAGTACGTAAAGAGCTTTCAGAACTTTATTCGGTAGCATCATTGAAACGTGATGGCTTGCGTATTTTTACAAGTCTTGATCCAATCAAACAGTTACAAGCGGAGGCATCGTTAAAGCAGAGTACTAGCCGTTTAGATAAAAACGGTCATTTACAAGGCGCACTGATTCTTAGTAACTATAAAAGCGGTGAAATTTTGGCTGTAGTCGGTGATAAAAATCCAAACTATATTGGTTTTAATCGAGCTATTAATGCGTATAGGCAAACTGGATCTATTATTAAACCTTTTGTGTATTTAACGGCTCTTCAAAAACCTAATCAATTTAATTTGATGACTATGATTTCGGATAAAAAATTTACGCTGACAGGTTCCGATAATAGTGTATGGTCTCCAAATAATTACGATAAACTGGAGCACGGTGACTCAAATTTTAACGTACCGTTAGAAGTGGGGTTAACACATTCGTATAATTTGGCGACGGCAAATTTAGCATTGCTCGTTGGTATTGATTCGGTAATAAAGACAATAGAAGATATCGGTTTTGAGCGTTCTATCACCGCTTATCCATCTTTGGCTCTAGGAAGTAAAGAAATGTCTGTATATGAAGTTTTAAGACTTTATCAGGCAATTGCAAATAGTGGTACAACCATCAAACCAAGTGCAATCCTTGCTGTGCAAGATCAAAGTGGTAATCTACTTAAGCGGTATTCGAGAGATAGTGAATCGGTGATGGATGAAGAGTCCGCTTTTTTAATCAGGCACTTATTATCGAAGGTAGCACAAATAGGAACAGCAAAAAGAATTTCCCAAAGTTTTCCTAACAAAATATTGGCAGGAAAAACAGGAACAACCAACGATCTAAAAGATAGTTGGTATGCAGGATTTGATAATGAACATTTGGCTATTGTTTGGCTTGGCCGAGATGATAATCAATCGATTAATTTAACGGGCTCATCCGGCGCTTTGTTAGTATGGTCGGATTTATTTAACAAAATGGGCGCTAAAAGTATTGATCTTTCAGTACCAGATAATATTGTTTACGGGTATAAAGATGATGGTTTTTTTGCATCATTTAAAGATTGCAGAAAAAAGAAAATAGTGCCGTTTTACCAAAACTATTTTCCTGTTGATTATAAGATTTGTGAATTTTGATTTAAGCTAATATTCTTCGACGTCTTAAAAGGAAAAAGATAGCCAAAGAATAAAAGCTAAGGCTTCCTCCACCGCTACTATTCGTCGCTGGAGCAGGAACTTCGCCACTACCGCTTCCACCACCAGACCCGCCTCCTCCAGAGCCATCTACTTCACCGGTTCCAGTTTTGCAGTTTGAGATACTGCCTGAAATCTCGTAGCCAGTTGGCGTAGTGTTATCTTTCAAAACAAATAATCCATATTCGATATCACTAACTAATAAATTCCCGCTAGCAAGGTACGGATAGGTTCCCCAAGCACCATTAAATTGTGGTGAGTTGGCGCTAGGAACTACAAAAGTATCAAAACTCCCAGCAATTGAAATATCATTTGGATCRGTTACATCTAATACCGTTAAACCTGAGCGATAATTACTCATATAATAACGGTTGCCTTTAGTAAAACCATTGTGATCAATTGACTGGCCAGGTCCAGACCAAGTAGATGAAATTGTAGGGTTCGCTAGATCACTAATATCAAGTGTTCTTAAGGTAGTATTTAATCCTAGACGTTGTTCATCTAATTCATCTTGAATAAAAATAAAGTTTTTATCTGCTGACCACCATCCTGAATGCGTGTAGCTCGCACCATCGTAACTTGTACGACTTATTAAAAACGGTGACTTTTTATCTGTCATATCCCAAATATCTACCGTCGATTCATTAAAATCAACTAATAATTCACAAGGGTTATGAGAGTTAGAACACTGTTCTGTTCTACTGTCTGTAATTACTAGATTAGTTGCGTCGTGTACATAGCCTGTACCAACTGGTGGAATAGTAATTAAAGATGGAGCTCCAGGATCCAAAAGGGAAAAAACGCGGTAAGCACCACCAGATTGATTTGAACCAGAGACATAAAGAAAGGGCTCCATTCCTTCTATAGCAGAGTTATTAGTATAATCAATATTAGCTAAGTAAACATTATGAGCTGTTGAAAACTCATTAAGTGTATTTTCTAAGGTAACCGAATTTGGCAAGTTATTTAAGTCGATGATTTGCATACCCTGATTAGACTCTGTTGTAACATAAGCCCAAGCGCTATAGCTACCGCTTGCATTATTTTTACACTGATATACCTTTATATCTCTCCAAGTTGAAGCCGCGCCTGCAATAGTATCTATTTCGATAGGGTTTTCGGGGTTAGTAACATCGACAATTGCTGTTCCATTTCTTAATCCAATTAATGCGTATTCGCGGTTATCATTTAAATCTGTAAATCCCCAAATGTCATTAGCGCTAGTTGGGTTGCTCGAAAATTCTTCAAGAGGTAGATGAGATAGCAAGTCAATATTATTACAATTATAGTCTCCAGCAAAACCATCAACACAAGGTTTTGGTCCTTCTGGCAAGGTGGTTAATTTTTGATAGGTTTCTAGCAATGACTTATCCTTAATACTAAGTTCAATAGCTGCGCCTTTTTTATCTTGTACTAAATGAAATCCTCGGTCCGCTAATCGCTCGCGGTATTTTGCGGGAATTCCTGTGATGGTAGTTAAGTGATTTTTTGCATCTTGCTGTTTAAATTTTGATTGCTCACTGTAACCACCCTCCACTAAAACCATATCTGATAATAAATAAAATATGTCCAAACCAGTTGCGCTATATTCTCCGCTCGCCACTCTAACTTTATCTCCTTTACCTGACTGCTGGACGGCATATCCAATGGATGAACAGGGATTTAAAATGGAACTACAACTGCCCTCATCTTTTCCTTCGATACTGACATATCTAATGGGGTGAGCGCCACTATGAGCGAATAACGTCGTTATTGTTGATAGTGACCCAATAATTAATAACGCGGATAGTAYTACWGKGGYTTGCTTGYTCAYTCGGGWATAAATATTGYTCATAATTRTCGCTCTTAAGGATTTAYCTRSATATMGTAAAGTAGCAAWAATGAYAGGGCTTTATCAAGTAASAWMBACTCAAATTACGTATTATTAACAAAATTTAACTTAATTAGGGCTCTTTTATATGAAAGAAAATACGACATTTGAATTAAATCCAAGATTAAGTGCTGATAGTATTCTTGTTGGTGAGTTTCCTTTAACTAGTTTGTTAATGATGAATGATAGCCAATTCCCTTGGTTTGTATTAGTGCCTAGAAGAATTTATATTAGAGAAGCTTATCAATTGAATCAATCCGATCAATCAGTACTTTGGCGAGAGTCTTCGAGCCTATCTCAATTAATTATGAAACATTTTAAAGGAGATAAACTCAATGTAGCTGCAATTGGTAACATTGTGTCGCAATTTCATTTACACCATGTGATCCGTTATGAAAAAGACATTTGTTGGCCTAAACCAATTTGGGGTCAGCATCCAATGAAGCCAATCGAATCTATTGATTTGAAAAATTGTTTGAGTGATTTATTGCCAAAACTAGAGAAAATAGGGCTTAAACGTGCGTTGAATAATCGAAAATAGATTGTTCTAAATCAACAGATATGCTATAAATCCGCGCCTTGATAAAAAGCTGTATTCGATTCACTCGAAATAATTTATTCATGGAAACAAAGATTCTAAAAAAATCTTTAAATATCAAATAGTTAAGCTGGCGGAGAATCAAATGCCAAGTAAAAAGAAGTCTAAAATCGCAACTCACACAACACTCGGTGCTTTAGGAATAGAACCATATAAGCCTAAAAAAACTGAAGAATATATGAATGAGGATCAATCTGCACATTTTAAAGAAATATTGAATGCTTGGAAAACGCAATTGATGGAAGAAGTCGATAGAACCGTTAATCATATGAAAGATGAAGCTTCAAACTTCCCCGATCCAGTTGATAGAGCAAGTCAGGAAGAAGAATTTAGTATTGAACTTCGTACTAGGGATAGAGAGCGTAAATTGCTTAAAAAGATTGGTCAATCAATTCAAGCGATCAGCGATGACGATTATGGATTTTGTGAGTCATGTGGGATCGACATAGGTTTGCGCAGATTAGAAGCAAGACCTACAGCTACTTTATGTATAGATTGTAAAACGCTTGATGAAATAAAAGAAAAGCACGTTAATCGATAGTTGTAATAATTGTAGTTGCCTATTCTTGGACAGGCTTCTATCAAAATTTTTATAGAAAGCGCCTTTTGGCGCTTTTTTGCTTTAAACTGTCTAAATGTCTAGGAAATCACTAAAACATAATATTAGTAAACAGAATCCAGTAAGTGCGCAATGGATCGGACGATTTGCACCAAGTCCGACTGGCTCACTGCATATGGGATCACTTGCAGCGGCTGTTGCAAGTTATATGATAGCGAAAAAACAACAAGGTAAATGGTTAATTAGAATTGAAGATATCGATAAGCAAAGAGAAGTAATCGGTTCCGTGGACTCAATATTAACCGATTTGGAAAGTTATGGTTTATTTTGGGATGATGAGGTGTTTTATCAAAGTAAAAATGAACAATGGCATCAGCATGTTATAGAAGATATCGCAAAATCTGGATGGTTGTATGCTTGTGATTGTAGCAGAAAAGATATTCTTGAAAGAAGTGAAGGTGTTTATGATGCTAAGTGCAGAGTTTCTAGTAACAAAGTAATAACATCTACAGAAATAAATTCACATTGTCCAGATGCAGCAATAAAAATTAACTTTTCTCATGGTCATGATCACTTTGAAGATCAAATACTTAATGAACAAAGCTTCACTTCCGCCATGCAAAAGCAAGATTTTATCCTAAAACGTAGAGATGGGATTTTTGCTTATCAATTGGCGGTAGTGGCAGATGATATTCATCAAAACATAAACCATGTTGTTAGGGGGGCGGATATTTTAGATTCAACACCCAAACAAAATTTTTTATATGATATTCTAGAAAAAACAAAACCAAGTTATTACCATATTCCATTGATTACTGATGATAAAAATTTGAAATTAAGTAAATCGATAAATAGCCCGTCTTTAAAACAAGTAGAGTATTTGCAAGACCAAAAAAAAGTGATTACAAAATCTGAAGTATTACTAAAAATATTTGAACATTTAGGGCAAAAAATTGAGTCCTCACTTCACTCTTTAAAACCAAGAGAAATCATTGAATATTACATTGATAATTGGGATACTAAGTTAATCATCAATTCATAGATAATTGAAGTATAAGCAATAGTTGGAGAATCAATATGGACATTAAATTTTCAGGTTTTATAGCCACAAGCTTAGATGGTTATATTGCACGACTAGATGGTCGTATCGATTGGTTAACCTCAAAAAATGCGACAAAAAATAAACAAAGCGCTAACCCAAACGCTCAATCTAATTTGCAAAGTTCCGACAATGACAATGCTGAGGATTACGGCTATCGAAGATTTTACGATAGTACCGATTGTTTAATTATGGGGCGAAACACTTTCGAAAAAGTCGTCTCATTTCCCGATTGGCCTTATTACAACAAGCGTCTTATTGTGCTGAGCAAAAGGCTAAAAGAAATCCCTGATGACTACCAAGAAAGAGCTGAATTGTATTCAGGCTCGCCGGAAATGTTAGTGGTAGATTTACAAAGTCAGAATGTTCGACATGCCTATATAGATGGCGGAATTACCTTGCAATCTTTTATTAAGGCAAAAATATTGAATCAAATCACTATCACTCAACTTCCTATTTTACTCGGAAGAGGCTTGCCCTTATTTGGAGCCATTGGACAAGACTGTCATCTAGAATTATTGAATAATAAAAGTTATGAATCTGGATTTGTTCAGTCTACTTATGGACTTCGTTATTAATGGATAGTTTGAATATTCTGTAATTTTAAAGATTGTCTACACCAATCAATTGCTCTTTTATACTTCGTTGAGTATATTCTGCGATTAGAGGCCATTCAGCTAATGTCTCATAGCTAACACCGTTTGACGTGCTTCTACTTACCATTAAACTAAAACTGTTTACAGAAAATTCGATTTCATATTCAAAGTGATCAAGTGAAGCTTGTATTGCGTCAACATTTCGGAACAAACTAATATGAGGAATAGTTTCTTTTTTACCGATATTGAGAGGTGTTATTTGTTTAATTTGTTTTTCTATTTTTCGCTTTAATATCACTAGATTATTAGTGGAGTCATCAACCTTTAACGCTAATATATTTACAGGCTCAAGAAGCAATAAATTCGATGTTTTGCATTTAAATGCACCAATTGAAGGAGGCTCAAAATAATCTGTAATCATTTCCAGTTTTTTCTCAGGGACATCACCCAAAAAGGATAGTGTAATATGAAAGTTGGAAGGACTAACCGCTGAGTTTACTGAGTTGTAAAGTAAGGGATTAGAAATACGATCTTGCAAAGTAATTAGCTTTGTCTTGATATTAGGTTCTAGATCGATGGCAAAAAATAATCTCTGTAGATTTTTTGAATTGTTCTTATTTTTTTTTGATTTACGACTCATTTGCGGATGATTAGTATCTTGGATTCTAAACTTTATGCGGAAAATAAATTAAAGCCAATAGCCTTTCATTTTAAAGGCTGATTTTCGTGTGGCTTCTAAACTTTCTAAAATTGGAGAATTAAGCTTGGATAACCAAACTTCAATTTCTTCTGAAGTATGGTTTTCTTTTTGTAATTCGGCAATATACTGATTCAATAACAAACCACGAATATCGTTAATTATTTTAATCCATGCATCACGATAGCTAACTCGTTTCTGAGAGTCAAATAAACTACCAAAAAATAAACCAGTATCTAATGCGCGCCTCAAATGTGAGATTTGTTTAAAATAGTCCAAAGGCAACATGTCCAATTTTGGGCCTAAATCTCGTTTTAAGTCTTTTAACATATGATCAAGTTGTTTCTTGGCAAACTCGACAATTGGCGTTGTCAGATTTTCTTTTTCCTCATCTGACATGACATCTTGCCATTCCTTGTTGTATAACCATTGAGACATATTTAACATCATCAAATTATAGCGTTGAGTTTTTAATAACGCTTTAAACTGCTCAATCATTTCAGCCGAATCTTTCTGAATTTTTAGTTGTTGTTCTTCGACTAAGTCCCAATCAGCCTTAATTTTTAAATAGGACATTAAATATCGTTTATGTTTTGCAGCATCAACAATCGGTCTCATTGCTTCGCCTAGCCATTCCCAACTGCGCTTAAGGTCATTTGTGGCTGTTCGTGGTATTAGACCACCAAAAACTAAATAGATATGCTGTAAGCTCATTAATGCACGATACATTTCCAATACCGCCCCATGCGCATTATCTCGGGCTAAAAATAGTTCATAGTATTGCCAATGATTTAAAGAATTGAAGCATATTTTTTCAAAAGCTTGCTCAGCTTCAATTCCTTGGCTTAACTCTGTCACAGACATTATTTTTTGACGCGGGTTAAAATCTTTGCAGAGACTGTAACCGCGTCTAGCTTTGCTTGAATTAGCTAATACCAGCCCCAACTCTTTAATTAAATAGCGTCCAAGCGCAAAAACATAATCTGCACTACCAGTGATAAGTTCTAATTCAACTTCACAAATATCGAGCTTCTTACTATCCGAAACGATCTCTCCGGTATCTAAAGCTATTTCGATTTGTGTGCCATCGGAAAATGTTAATAAACTAGCGGTTCGGTCAAAATTGGTTTCAAAACATGGGACAAATTCACCACCTTCTTCATAGGCTTCTTCAATCAAAATTTGCAAATAAGGTTCTTGAATTTTTGTAATATCTAAATCTGCGTCATCTAACTCAACTTCATCTTCGTTTCGTTGATGTAAACCACCAATAGCCTTACCGGAAGATTTAACACATTGGATGATCTTATTGTCCACATAGCGCAGGCGCATGCCAATAGCTAACTCTCGAAGCTTGAATTCGCTATTGTCAAAATAAGCATTGTTTAAGCGCTTAGTTTCCCATGGAGTTTGTGATGCAATACCTGGGAGATCTAAGTTCTTAATTTTATTAAGCTTTTCTTCAGTCGCGGCTAATTTCAGCTCGAGTTCTTGTGCCATTCAATAACCATTAAATCTTTATCAATTAGAGCCATTTAACCATTCCTTAACTAATTTGTCATTGATCTTTGTGCAAATTATTATGCCAAAACGGAGGGATATTTGATAAAGCCTTTAAATGCAGAGCAATAGGGCTTTATTTAGTGTTGAACTCACTATACAATTTCTGCTGAATTCAACAAAAGCTAAGATAAAAACATGAAATATCAGTATCTACAGCGCCTTATACGACTTATCCAGTCATCAAAAGAAGTTAGTCTAGCTAGATATCAGCATAAGAATCGGGCTAAATTAGGTGTCTTTGCCTCTATCTTTCTCGCCATTTTGGTTATGTCATTCAACATACAAGCTGAAATTGCTTATGTTTATGATAAGGGCAAAATCTGGACGCGATCGGGGCCTTCTAAAGACTTTAGAGTGAAACATAAAGTCTTACCAGGTACTAAATTGGACATACTCTCTGAAAATATCGAAACAGGATATACTCAAGTTAAGGATATCAAAGGTAGAGAGTTTTGGATTAAAAGTGATTATTTAACCAGAACGCCTACGGCAAATTTGCTATTAGAAACGGCACTTAATCGTTTAGATAAAGATAATTTGCGAAGCAAACAAGAAATTCAAAAGTTGAAACGCGAGATCGATTCAATGAAGTCTTTAAAAGAAATAAATCTAAATTTACAATCAAAAATTTCTAATCTTAATATTAAACTCGAGCAAGTTGAATTATCTAACAATGCCTTTAGTAAACGTTTTAATCGCGAAATATTTTTTGCTGGAGGCGCAACAATAGTCGTTGGTATTATACTTGGATTTTTATTTGGCGGGCGTTCAAAAAAACGTAATGATGGATGGGGTTAGCTTAACAATTGTCATCTTTTAGTTATTTAGGTAGGTGTAATTTAATCACCTTGATTTTTTAAATTTAGACCCAACTTTGTAGGTATTATAGATTTCAATTGAAAAATTAACCATAGTGTTAGATTTAAAAAATCGTCACTAGAATCGAATAAATCATGTCAACAGAACCCAATCAGAAAAACATTGAGAAAAAATCACTCAAGACTTTAACGCCTATTTTCGCTTTCGTCTTGCCTTATAAAAAAATGCTAGCAGGCGCTTTAACCGCGTTGCTTTTAACCTCAGCTGTCAGCCTATCGCTAGGTCAAGGCGTACGAATGATCATCGATAATGGCTTTATCGCTGGATCAGAAGAACAATTGACCAGCGCGGTGGGTGTCATGATCATTATGATTACCCTACTTGCTTTTGGAACATTTACTCGGTTTTACTTAATGTCTTGGCTCGGTGAGCGAGTGAGTGCGGATATTCGTAAGGCTGTATTTAACCAATTACTTGGTTTGCACCCCAGCTATTTCGAAGAAAATCGTAGTGGCGAAATAATGTCGCGCTTAACGACTGATACGACGCTTTTGCAATCGATTATAGGTTCTTCCTTATCAATGGCATTACGTAGTTTTTTAATGCTTATTGGCGGGCTAATCATGCTAGTGGTAACTAATTGGAAGTTATCCTTAATTGTTATGGGTTTTGTACCTTTAGTTTTATTACCAATGATGATATTTGGTAAGAAGGTTAGAAATCTTGCAAAAGAAAGTCAAGATAGCATTGCAGATATCGGGACTTATGCGGGTGAAGCAATTCAAAACATAAAAGTAGTGCAAAGTTACACCCATGAACCACAAGAAAAATTGGCATTTAGTAAAGAAGTAGAAACCGCATTTAATATTGCTAAACAGAGAATAAAACAACGCTCTGTGCTTATTGCAACGGTTATATTTTTGGCTTTTGGCGCTATTAGCTTGATGCTTTGGTTTGGCGGAATGGATGTATTAAACGGAAAGATTACTGGCGGAGAATTAGCTGCTTTTGTTTTTTATGCGATCATGGTGGCATCATCAGTCGCTACGGTTTCAGAAGTCTATGGAGAACTGCAAAGAGCTGCTGGTTCTGCAGAGCGCTTACTTGAATTAATGTCCGTTGAAAGCGAAATTAAAGTAGTCGCCCATCCAGCTGACTTTGACCATTCCACTAAGCATGTGATTACATTTGAAAAGGTTCATTTTAATTATCCATCAAGACCTGATAGCGCAGCATTAAAAGATATTAATTTACAAATAGAGCGCGGAAAAATTATTGCTTTAGTGGGACCATCAGGCGCGGGAAAAACAACATTATTCGAATTACTACAACGCTTTTATGATCCTCAAAACGGAAAGATAACGTTCAACAACGCGCCAATTACCGAAGTCGATCCGAGCAATTYAAGATCTCAAATGGGAATGGTGCCACAACATCCCATACTGTTTAGTAGTGATGTATGGCATAACATTCGATACGGACGACCTGACGCAACGGATGAAGAAGTGATCGCCGCTGCAAAGCGCGCTCACGCAGATGAATTTATACAAGATCTACCGGATGGTTATGCAAGTTTTTTGGGCGAGCAAGGCGTACGCTTATCGGGCGGACAAAAACAGAGGATAGCTTTAGCTAGAGCGATATTGAAAGATCCAGAAGTGCTTCTATTAGATGAAGCGACCAGCGCACTTGATGCAGAAAGCGAACATCACGTGCAAGCGGCTCTTAATGAGCTAATGAAAGGCCGTACGACATTAATTATTGCACATCGGTTAGCAACAGTGATTCATGCGGATATGATTGTGTTGATGGAGCAAGGAAATATTATCGATACTGGAACTCACTCTCAGTTGCTCAAAAAGTCATCTCTTTATAAAAGGTTATGTGAGTTGCAATTTGAACAATCTGAATAAATACTATGTATTGCTAAAACTAACTCTAAAGCAAGCGCCCAGTTGACTTTGATTGTTATTAAGTTGATATTGAAAATCATGTGAAGTCAATATTTCATCAATTAACATTAAGCCAATCCCTTGGCCTGTAGCTTTTGTGGTGAAGAATGGAGTAAATAATTGTTGTTTAACTTCGCTACTAATTCCACATCCTGAATCAATAATATCAAGCTGAATTGTTTTTAATTCAAATTTAAATTTTAATTTAACCTCAATTTCATTTCTATTATCATTTTGTTGTCGATCTTCAATTGCCTCAATTGCATTTTTTAGGATGTTAATTAGTGCCTGTTCTACTAAATGTGGATCAGCGTTAATATGTAGGTCTTTTTCTAAATCCATTTTCAGATGAATTTTATTCTTACTCATTTCGGAATAAAAAAGATTCGATAGATTTTCAACTAACTGTGTTAAATTGAACTGCATCTTAACTGGTTTTTGAAGCTTAACGATCTCAGAATATCCTTGCATAAATTGGTTGAGACTATAACAACGAGCAATCACAATTCTCAACGCTTTCTCAAAATCAACCGCTGATTCCTGGGATAGTTGTTCTTTAAAACTTAAACTACTTTCTAATAATGAGTTAGTGATAGCAATGGTATTGTTTACTTCATGGGACATGGTTTTGATTAAATTCTCATAGGATTCTTTTTGTGATTTGATTAGGCTGTTTGTAAATTCTTCAATTAGATAAAATGAGCGATAAAAGCCTCGGTCTCTAAATTGATAATGACCAATTTTTAATCGTTTTCCATCTCCTCTCGATATTAATTGATGCTGATTAATCGCAATATTTTGCAATGAATAATTTTTATTAATGCTTTGAATTTCTAATTTGAAATTTTTATCCGTAAGCTTTGATTGATCGATATTTTGTAAGAGTCTAATAGCTGAGGGATTATACTCGCTAATCTGATGGTTCGTATCCAGTAATAAAACGCCAATAGGTGATTCATCCATCAGTTTCTCGAAAACATGATGTCTTTCACCGGCGACTAATCTTTCTTTATGAAGCCTTTCTAGCAAGATATTGAACTGAGAGATCAGCTTATCAAGATCAGACTGGTTTAAATAACTAAAACGAGACGTAAACTCTTCTTCTTTAAGCAATGTCGAAAAAATATCAATGTATTCGAGCGGTTGTAATGCTTTACGAATTAACCAAATAAATATTGAAAGACTTATAATCAAAACCAATTCGATTAGAAAAAACCAATATCCAATTACTTCTCTAAAAACAAATGCAAAAGAAAAAAAGAAAACATGTAGTAGTACACTAACCAATAAGAGTTTATTTTTTAAGCTCACAAATTAATCCCATACTTTTCCAATCGTCTGTAAAGCGCTGATCGGCTAACGCCTAATACTTCCGACACTTTAGTAATATTGTTCTTATAGACATCAAGAGACTTCATAATCATTACTTTTTCTAGTTCATTGAGGGTTAAATTTTCGATTTCTTCAATGTTATTCGAATGATTTAGTTGTGCTGAATTTGCAGGGCTAATATTGATCAGATCGGCTTCTGAAATTGTTTTACTATGACTCATTAGTACTACTCGTTCAATGGTTTGAGAGAGTTGTCTTATATTCCCTGGCCAAGCCTGCTTTTCTAACCACTTTATTGCATCATCTTTAAGTGTTAGGTCTTCTAAATGATATTGTTTTTCGATTCGTTTAAGGTGGTGATTGGCAAGTTGTGAAATATCCCCTTTTCGTTTTCGTAATGGTGGTAACTCAATGGTAATTAAATTGAGTCGATAAAGTAAATCTTCTCTAAATTCATTGTTAGCCACCATCTCATCAAGGGAGCGGTTGGTTGCTGATATCACTCTAAAATTGGAACGACGAGTTTTTGATGAGCCCACCGGCTGAAAAGTTTGATCTTGTAAAATACGTAGCAATTTAACTTGCGACGCCGGATCGAGATCGCCAATTTCATCTAAAAATATACTGCCTTTATCTGCTAATTCAAAGCGACCTAAACGATCTTGTTTGGCATCGGTAAATGCGCCTTTTACATGACCAAACATCTCGCTTTCAAACAGGCTGGTTGTCATTCCGCCTAAGTTTACTTTGACTAATGATTCTTCCTGTCGTAATGAATTGTTATGAATAGCGTCTGCAATTAGCTCTTTACCAGTACCACTTTCGCCTAGAATGAGTATTGGTGCATTGGTTGATGCCACTCTGCCGATGGTGGATAAAATTTCTAGCAATAAAGGATCTTGACCAATAATATTTTTGAAATCAAATTTTCTATCGAGTTCTTTACGGTCGCTTAATTCGATTCTACTTGGCTTATTTAATTCCAATGCAGTTTCAATGACCCGTAATAAATTGGCGTTATCCCAAGGCTTAGTTAAAAAATCACTTGCGCCTTGTTTAATACCCTCTACCGCCAATTCGATTGAAGCCCACGCGGTCATTAATAAAACAGGGATATTGGAATAGTTGTTCTTATTTAATTTGAGTAACTCAAGTCCTTCTTTACCACTAGTACTTCTTGAAAAATTCATATCTTGAATGACCAAGCTGATTTTATTATTTTCAAGTTTTGAAAGTGCTTCCTCTGGGTTACATGCGCTTAGCGTTTTGTAACCATTTTGTTTAAGCAATAGCTCAATTGACGCAATGACAGATAAATCATCGTCGACAATTAATATTAGAGTTTGTCTTTTTATCATATTCATCGTTTGCGTCTGTATAGTATTTGCGTAAGACCATCTGCTATAAATGATTTATTCATAGTGAAGTGCGTCCGCAGGTAACATTTTTGTGGCTAACTTACCTGGATAATAGGCACATAATACCGCTAGTAAAAGCATAAATACACTAGCCACTAATTGAGCTGACCAAAATAGTGACCAACTAATTTCAGGAATAAATCCAGAGATAGGTAATTGAATTAACAAAACTAAACCGATTAATAAACCCAAAAAGGTGACAATAACAAGCTCCGTAATGACTTGTAGATGAATGCTTTTTGCAGTCGCTCCCAATGCACGTCTAACACCAATTTCAGGCGTTCTACTCATAACATTTTGCCATAAAACACCAAATAAGCCTAAAGCTACTAATAGAATAAAGAATAAGCCAATGATGCTAGCAAACAACAAAGGCAGGAAAGTTTCCTGTAAATTTTTATCCCTTTTAACATTCCATGGAGTGACAGTGAACTCCCAATTTGGGGCGACTCTGGTGAGTAATTTCATCAGACTCTCTTCATAACTCCTTTGTATACCATTATTGAGTTTAATTTCGATATTATGAATTCTGGCTCCTGATGTTCTATTGTAACGATATATGACATAAGGCTTTAACTCATTTAGTTGGCCTTCTTGTCTAAAGTCATTGAAAATACCGACAATTCTTTGCTCAGTCTTTTTTTCTGATTTTATGTTACTTATATTTTTTCCTATTGGATTTTCTTGTCCGAAGTATCGCTCTACAAATAACCGATTGACTATAACTGGATCATAGGATTGGCCGTCATCTTGTTCTCCGAACCACCGACCTTCAAGTAGCTCTATTCCAAAGTCTTGTGGAGCGCCAGCATCCATAATATTACTCATAAAAGCAATATTTCGACCATTTAATTCGTAATCAGAACGAGAGCTCCAATTCTGAAACGTTGGATTCTTTAATACATGAACATTCTCTATTTCAATTTCTTTTCTTAATTGCAATAACACTTGATCAAGTTGATTGGCATCAAGGTTTTCATCCCAGCTACCACTAATAGATAAAAACCGAATATTCCATCGATCGTCATAGTCAAATCCTAATGGCTCTATATATAATAAGTAATTTCGTATCGCCAGTAAGGAAATTGCAAATACTATAATAAAAGCAATAGCCACTTCCGCGACAATAAGGGCATTTGATWTTTTTCTTTTCCATATGATTTTAAATAATTGCTGTAACATTGTTATGCACCTCCTTTTAAGGCTAGTACCGGATCGAGGCGTGCCATTTTAAATGCAGGATAAACGCCAGAGACTAGCGAGAATACTAAAATCATCAACAGACTAATAAGGAAGACTCTCAAGTTAAAAGGGAAYTCAACGTAAGGGATTAATCCACTCATTTCAATACTGGATAGAATAAATGAACTAAACAATAATGCGAGCAATCCACCAATAAGCGTTAACAAAACATTTTCTATTATAAATTGCCAAACTAACTGCATGGTTGTTGCGCCATAAGCTTTTCGCACACCTATCTCGGAAGCTCTTTCTAAAATTCGGCTAATATTTAAGTTAACCATATTGATACTTGGTAATAACATAAACAAAAAAGAAACGATGGATATCGCGATAACTAATGTTGAGGTATAGTCTTCAAAACTTCGAGGGTCTCCAAAAATATCTCGTGCCATCGCTTGTAGAGGATTGTCAGCATGACTAATTGCCTGAGTAAAGTCATCAATAGCGACAAAGTCCTGTTGTAATCGACTAGCAAACTCCTGTTTAATATTATCTAGCTGATCTAAGTTAGAATGATAAAGCATTGCAGAAAAATTCCCCATGATCTCTTGCCTATAAGCTGTTGTCGGTAAAGTTGTAAACGGAACCCAAAGATCAGAAAATGAATCCACTTCAGTAACAGGCACATTTTTAACAATCCCAACTACGTCAAAAGATTTTTTCTGAATACTAATCGTTTGACCTATGGGATTTTCTTTTCCAAAGTACTGTTTTGCCGTTTTTTGGTTAATGACTACAACCGCTTTTCCTGAATTAAATTCGTCTTGTGTAAAGGCTTGTCCTTTTACAAACTCAAAGCCTAAAATTTTCCAATAGTTTGCATCTGTACGACGCATAGAATACTTCACTTTTTTTCCCTTTAAATAGGTTGAAATTCTGTTTGATTTAGTAAAAACAGAAGTGATTTCTGGCGTTTTCAAGGGAATAACATAATCGTGCATAAACTTATAACCAGGATAAGATGAGGCTGTGCTCGTATGTGAATCATTAGTTAGTGCCAAGTAACCAATAGTCAAATAGTGTTCGTTAGTTTTTTCAGGTCCTTTAGGATGCAAATGGTTATCTGCCACACGAGTCGCAACTACAATAACGGTTAGAGTAAGACAGATCCCAAATAAATTAATAAAGGTAAAAAATTTCCGCCGTAAAAACACTTTCCATGCCGTTAATAAATAATTTTTCAACATCAAAATTCTCCAAATATGATTTCAGTATCAGCGAATAAATTCATTTTATTGTACAGATTGAATTTAATGAACAAGCTGTCCATCAAACACTCTGATAATACGTTCTGTTCTTTTTGCCATTGCTTCATCATGTGTCACCATCACAACGGTGGTATTGTGATCTTTATGCAATGATTCAATAATATTCATTATTTCATTTCCCATATGACTATCTAAATTTCCAGTAGGCTCATCAGCCAATAGTAATTCAGGTTTACCAACGATTGCCCTTGCGACTGCAACACGCTGTTGCTGACCGCCAGAAAGCTGGTTAGGGTAATGTTGGGTTCTAGTTGACAGTCCAACTCTTTCAAGTGCTTCTAACGCCATTTGTTTTCTCTGTTTCGCTGAAACATTGCGATAGAGTAACGGAAGTTCTACATTATCTAGAACGCGTAAATCTGGAATGAGATGAAAGCTTTGAAAAATAWMRMSMAWYWKKTSRTYYYKKAAKWYARYWMYRWCTTYAKMWWTAKRAKWKGTWAWWKTCTGNYCYRYMRATYKMRRMKMTCCMMSRSKKGGCTGNNWYCARRYMARMMGMYAATANKWARYRSRGTGCTTTTCCCGCAACCCGATTGTCCCATCACAGAGACAAACTCTCCCTTATTAATGGTGAGGTTTATATCAGACAACGCGCTAGTTTCTATTTTATCAGTTTGATAAGTTTTGCAAATATTATTTAACTGCAACATATTATTTCCCTTATTTTAAAATTCAATAATGATTGGTTTTAATGGTGTTTTTAATTGACTATAAATTCTTTTAAATGCGCAAAGTGACTAGTGTCGGAAATAATAATTTCATCACCTTGCTTGATATCACCAATAATCTGATATCTATCTTTATCACTAAAACCGATATCAACTTTTGTTCTATAAGCGACACCATTTCTAATCACAAATATAGTTTGAGTACCTTGCCCTTTGACAAAAGCCCCTTTGATAATTGTTTTTGCCTTTTCTGCCCTGTCAGTAATCAATCCGACATCAACACGTATATTTTGATGAAGTAATTTATTTTCAGGTTGTTTTAAATTGACTATTAGTTTCATTATTCCATTTTCAATGGTTGGTGATAATGTTTCTAAATAACCTTCAAGTTTGTGTTCGTTATAAGAAACGATGACTTCCATACCATGGGTTAATTGTGGCGCATAAAAATCGGACAAAGTTGCCTCAACTCTGAACTGATTGGCATCAGATATTTTTGCCAAGGGCTCACCAAGAGTGACACTAGCGCCTTGTTCTTTTTTTATCCAGGTTAAAATACCATCTCGATTGGCGACGACTAATGAATTGGCTAATAACCTTTGTTTTTCAAGTAGCGATTTATTAAGGATCGTTTTTTCTAAAAGTAATCCTTCAATTTCCGCATTGGAAGTTGATTGGTGATCTATTATGGATTGCTTGAGTTGTTTAAGCTCTATTTTAGTACGCTTTACTAATATTTCAGCTTCAAGTAAATCATGTTTGGCGGCTGCACCAGTTAAACTTAATTGTCTTAATCGACCGGCTTTAACTGTTCTTAATTCTAACTCCACAGTTAATATTTGGTCGCGACTTTCGATTTCATGAATGGTTTTGTTAACCATAAATCCTTTTGTTTTAATCTGTGTATCTTTTAATAAAATATTTTCATTGATTGTTTCAATAGATAGTTTTAATGCGCGAGTTTCTAATTGTAATAGATGCATGCCTTTGATGACTTTCTGCCCAGCTTGCGCATAAACATCAACAATTTGAGAATTTGTTTCACTCGAAAGAGTCGATTCATTTGCAGGTATGATTATTCCTCCCGCCGAAATCGTTGATGCGATGTCAGCTATTTCTATTTTAGCTGTTCGTAATGACGACAGTTTAGCGCTAGGTGTTAACAACCAATGAATACTAAATAAAACAATCGTGATGCCAAAAAGTCCAATAATGACTTTAAGTTTCGCTTTATTGCTTTGTTTAGATAGCTGACTGCTTGAAAGAGGTTGATCCATAATTTTAACAGGAAATGAGAATTTACATCTTCTATTACAATAACTATGCCATAGTAGTTATTTAGTGGTTTATTCATATAAAACAAAGGGATAGCTATTTATTCTGATTGTTTTAAATATTTGTAATTGTTCGATAGTGAACGAAGATATGAAGAGTGTTCGATAATGAACGTTATAGTGTTTTAGACTATGAGGGTGCTATTTTCAAATTTAAGAAATAAAATAATTTTTATATTTGAAAATTAAAGGGAATACTGAAAGACTTAAAATTCCAGCAATAATAAAGTGCCATAAATAGCCCAGCTCTGAAGCAGAAATCCCACTTAAAGTTGACGCCAGTATAGTCATAGCAACGACAATACAAGCTTGAATAGTATAATCACTGCCAGCACATTGTTTACGACAGTGATCCATCATCACCGTAAATAGTGCTGCTGTAGCTAGTCCGCCGGTGAAGTGTTCTAGAGTGCTTAAAATATAAATAATAGGCTTAGTGGTGTCACCTAATGCTAGGCTTTCTATGGAGAGGACTGCCCATGATGCAACTGCAAAAGCCTGAATAATTCCAAAAATTAAAAGCGACTTAAATCGACCTAATTTATTGACTAAAAATCCGCCAACAACCGCGCCGATTAACCCAGCTGAAAATCCAGTAATGCCTAATACTATTGCTATATCTTTAACGCTGAATCCAGAGTCGATCAGCATTGGTCTAACCATATTACCGCCAAGTGCATCACCAAATTTGTAAACAATAATGATGATTAACCACAGTCCTAAATGAGGCAATTTAAAGAAATCTACAAATTCCGAGAGACTCAGTTTTTGTTGTAGTGTGTTAGATTTTACTTCTTTGAGTAACAATACAGGCAAGGTGGTCAGTAAAAATATGGCAGACAAAATCCATAAAGAATATTGCCACCCCAAAACAGTGAACCAACTGAGTAAAAGACCACCACCCAAAATCATTCCCACACGATAACCAGCAACTTGAATACCGTTACCAATGCCTCTTTCATTTTCGGACAAGAAATTGACTGCAAGACCATCGGTTGCAATATCTTGAGTCGCAGTAAATAAATTCATTAGAAAAAAACCGCCAAACAAGATCATCATTCCATCGTTGATAATAAAAGGAAGTTCAATAAAAGACATGCCCATTAAGCAAGTGATTGCAATCAAGTTAGACCACAATATCCATAATTTGCGCGACGCATATTTGTCTATAGCTGGAGCCCAAAGAAACTTAAAAGCCCATGGCAAGGTTAATGCACTGCTATAACCAATCGTTTTTAAATCAACGCCCTCACTTCTCAATAGAACCGGTAACGTTTGGGTGAAAAAACCATAGGGCAAGCCTTGTGCAACATACAAACTTATTAGTAGGCCAAATTTTTGATTTCGAGTGAAAGACAAGTATTTACTTTCCAATAGTGACTCAACTGATGTTGCTAGTTTCAAGGTCCTAGCTTCTAAGTCTTTAATTTAAAGTTAAAAGAAATGTTAATCTGCCAATTTATCATAAAAGAGCCAATGTCTGCATTAACTCATTATGATATGGTTAACACCCAACCCCTAATCTCCCCAACTTTAACCAATAGTGGCTATAGATAATGTTTATTGCTCTACTCGTAATGTTTGTTTTCGCTCTTATTTTAGCCCCTCAATGGTGGGTTAAATACGTCTTAGCGAAGCACAATAAAACTTTAGATGGAATGCCGGGCACTGGAGGTGAGCTTGCCGTTCACTTATTACATCGATTTGAATTATCAGAGGTTAAAGTAGAAACCACTGAAGAAGGGGCCGATCATTACGATCCAGCAGATAACGTGGTTAGATTGAGTCCAAGTTACTTTAATCAAAAGTCATTAACCGCCGTCGCAGTAGCCGCTCACGAAGTGGGTCATGCTATTCAGTTTAATCGAAATGAGAAGGTGAGTTTATTACGAAAACGCTACCTTCCAAAAGCACACTTAATTCAAAAATATGGTATCTACTTGATAATGGCTTTGCCGATGTTAACAGCCATATTTAGAGTGCCTCATGTTACTGCTTTGACGGCTTTACTCGGGGTTGTAACTTTATTATCTTCGGTTCTTATTTACGCGGCTATTTTACCAGAGGAGTGGGATGCTAGTTTTAATAAAGCATTACCTATTTTGGAAAAGGGCGAATACATTCCTAAAGAATACTTGCCAGCTGTTCGCCAAGTTTTAAGAGCCTGTGCTTTGACTTATGTGGCTGCAGCACTAGCCGATATGTTGAGGTGGTGGCGTTGGTTGGCTATTTTGAGAGCGCTTAGGTAATCGCGATGACTCATTTTGAATTCTAAATTCTAAATTCTGATATTTTGTACAGGTTCTTAAAAATATTTTCTTCGATTATCATTTAAGAAGTTTCTAAACCGTTGTTTTATTTAGTTTTTTAAAAAACTTATTCCTATATTATCTTATAGGACGGCAATTGCCACAAACTCACTTATTCTGATCCTAAGAAACAGTTTAAATGTTTCTTTCACATAAACATTTATCTTTAGGAGAATTAGCATGATCATTGAAATTAGCTACATCATTTATTTAATAATTAGCATTAGTATGACTATTTGGGTGGCTAAAACACTCAGTAAAAATGGCTTGGTTTTTCTTGTTGATAGCTTCGATGGCAATAGGGAGTTAGCAAACTCTATTAACCATATGTTAGTCGTCGGTTTTTATTTGCTTAACTTTGGTTATATTTTGTTGAAGTTACAATCGGATAAAGACTTAGAGAGCATTCGTCAAGCAATTGAGTTTTTGAGTAGTCAAATTGGATTCGCATTACTCGTTCTTGGAGTTATGCACTTCGGAAATATATTTGTAATCTCTAGTTGGAGAAATAGAGCGTTGAAAATGAAACGTATTAATATAGCTTCTAACTTAAAGTAATAAATAGTTCGGAATAGCGAAAAGTGGAGGCTAGAGTAAAAGTGGTGTAATATAGAGTCACTTTAGCACCGCATGTACCTCATTCGCCAAATACGATTAGTGATTTAAGGCGCAAAATACTTAATAAGGAAGCAAATAT
This sequence comes from Kangiella sp., assembly GCA_002733465.1. Taxonomy (GTDB): domain Bacteria; phylum Pseudomonadota; class Gammaproteobacteria; order Enterobacterales; family Kangiellaceae. Next base: position 136,481 of record NVVT01000011.1, on the reverse strand, counting down.
GTCTCGTTCGAGTATCACTTTTACTACACCTAATGAAAATTGGATAAAAACCCAAATAGACAGCCAAGAGTTTTCAAGTAAAAGTGAGGTTATTAATGATTTGATCCGAAGTGCCAGAGCCAAGGAAAATCAATATGACTATGTTCGTGCGATGCTAATTGAAGGCGAACGAAGTGGTTTATCTGAGCGGACGCCTGAGCAAATTATGGAAAGTGTAATAAACAGAAAATCATAATTTATCCCAATGAAACATTACACACTTAGCAAGTCAGCAGATAAGGACTTTGAATTAATATTTGTTTATGGAATTGATAATTATGGCCTCGAAAAAGCTACAACTTATCAAAACAAACTTATCAATCGTTTTCACAAACTTGCCCAAGAACCGCTATTATATCCTAGTGTGAATGATATTCGTTCGGGATATAGACGCTCAGTCTATAAGATAAATTCTATTTATTACAAAATAGAAAAAAATAATGACATTATCATTGTTAGAATTTTGGGACAGCAAGATCCGTACAGCTCTCTAAACTAAGACGAGATGATTAGTTAAGTCAGTCTAATGTCATGAGCTTGTCAGATACATGACAGCCTATGGCGTGGTGTAGGAGGTGCAACTTTCTTATGATCCGTTTCCCAAGAATGATTAATTATCGGCAATAAAAAATGACAAACACACAATCACTAGAAAACTTAAAGAAAATGCGATTAGAGCTTAAATGGTCACAAGAGAAATTGGCTGAATTAAGTGGGTTGAGCATTCGAACTATTCAACGAATCGAGAATGGCGAAACCGCGAGTATTGAATCGCTCGCGGCTTTGTCATCAGTTTTTCAAGTCAATTTCTATTCAGGTGAAGGCTCTGAACAAAAGGAAATTGAGGAAAGTTATATAGAGGGTATTAAATCTTTCTATTTAATATTGGGGCTGGCGGTTTTTAGTCTTATTTTTCCTTTTGCTACAGCTATTTCAGAACCTGACAATTGGTTTGCATTTGCAATGATGGCGTTAGGATGGATAATTCTATTGGCCATTATTTACTTTAAGACATTCGATGTGTTTGGCGATGATTGGAAGAAACGGCAGATTGAAAAGAAATTTAGAGGGAAATAAATTGAGCTGAACAATTACAATCTACTAGTAGGTGGCTTTGCTAAAATTTTACTGAAGGTCGCAAAATATCTTAAAGCGGAAGTTCACGGTATTCTCCATTTGGCTCAAATGATACATTTCGTCACGTCATGAAAGAACGAGCGTGCAGTTTTGCTAAAAGCAGGAATCCATTTCCTTTGGTTCTAACCGCTTTAGTTGAACCTGCAACGACTAAAGCGCACTTTGCGCATTTGTTATCTTTTAACCTACTGATTTACAAGAATAATAATTATTGTAGCGAACAATAATAGAGCCTAGGGTCAATTAAAAATCATTGCTTTTTTCCAATAGCACCTGTAACTTACTGATAATTATTAAAAAAATGTAATTCAGTTAAACGCTCGTTTGAACATTAATGAGATTTACTGCATTCAATTAGCTGTTATGTTTATGGAGGAGTAGATGCGTAACACAAAATTTTTCCTATTATGTTTCGCTTTACCCGCGTTGTTTTATATTTTTTGGTATGTGTTTCAATATTATGGATGGCGTCGCGGTTCCGAAATGAGAATAAATGGTTTTTTTGTGATAGCCACTTCATATCCTTGGAGTACCGTTGCCTATAAGCTAACGGATTTCCTAGATAGCATTTTTAATTACAGTGGCCGAGCATTTATAGACTCGCTAATTGTATGTACTGGCTTTGCTCTTAATTTGACTGTTGCTAAAATTCTAGTAAATTACATTACAATGAAATTTAAGAGTAGATCACATAACCAGGTGCTGAAAAAAGACGCCAAAAACAACAACAGCGCTTTTTAGCGAAGCGTTATGTGTAAGTGAATATATGAATAAATATATTAAAATTCTAAAATTTTTGGCATCTACCACAGCCGTTTTTTGGATTATATTGTTTCCGTGTTCGATAATATATTCAATGGCAACTGAATCAAGGCTTGAGACAGAGATATTAAATGATTATAAGGAAAGCCCTCACTTTCGTATAAAAAACAGTTCAGATCAAATTATCTACGTTATTGCAGTTGAAGATTATCCTTGGCTTACGATGGCCGTTGGTGATATAAAAAATGACAAATTGATAAACGTATTCTATTTGCCGTTTGGGTTTTGGGCTTTGATTCTTGGTATGTTTTTAATACTGCTACTGGCATATAAATATTTTTACAATTCTCTCTTAGGCATGTTTTTAGTACAAAACAATAAATTTTATAATAAACAAAATCGAATTTAAATTGAATCACATAACAAAAAATAGGTGGTTACGCAAAATACGCGCAACACAATTACGCGTTACACATAAAAACAAGCGAAAAGATCATAAGTAGAATGGACAATCGCTCGCAAGAGTGAGAGTCATAAGATCACAAGGCTAATCACCGGATTGTTCTATTACTAAAATTTTATCAGTCATTTTTTTATTATAAAAATCGATAAGATAATTTATAATAGACTTTGCTATTACGGCATGACTATTCTTTTCTAGAATCAAACGATTCTAAATTATGGTCTATATTTGTTTTATAGAATCAGCACTAATTTGTGGACTAAATTTCGATTCCAACACCAATCCATTTAGCAGTTTTGACACGCTACCAAGCTAATGGTAACATAATCGCTACAAATGTAACTATCATACTGTCAATAACTGATCGCTAGGCATTTGAACTTAACTTTGTTGAGCAAGGAGATAATAATATGAAAAAGAAATTAGTGTGGTTATTAGCCATTTTATTTATTAGTTTAAACGTGAGCGCGGAAAGAGTTAGCCTTAAAGCTTCGGACGGTTTTCAGCTTGCAGCAAATTTTGTTGATGCTGGATCTAACGCGAAATTCGGCGTATTAATGTTGCATCAGTGTAATGCTGATAAGAGTATGTACTCTGATTTAGCAAAATTACTAGGCGAACAAAATGTTACCTCACTCGCATTGGATTTTAGAGGTTTTGCAGATAGTACAACTCCGACATTTTCTCGTAAGTTGTTGCGTAAAGAATCAAAAAACCGAAAAGAATTTATGAATAAAATAAAAGCAGTTAACAAGTTTTGGCAGGGAGACGTTGAGCTAGCGTATGAATACCTTGCAGATAAAATTGGCAGTGATAATATTTCTATTATTGGTGCTAGTTGTGGTGGCTATCAAGCGGTTAAATTTTCTCAGAAGATTAAACCTCAAAGTTTAGTATTATTCTCTTCTGGATTGGACGAGAAAGGTATAGCATCATTCAATCACATTAGTGAAATACCGGCGCTGATTATCGCCTCGCAAGATGATGCATATACGTTTAATTCATCAAATAAAATATTCCTTTCTGCCAAGAGTCCAAAAACAAGATTACTTGTCTATAAAGGCAATGGGCATGGTCGACCGCTTTTTAAGCATGATCCGAATTTAGAAAACATTATGGTTGATTGGTTTTTAACTCGCGCTTCGTCAGATAAGTGAATGCATTAGATGAACTGTTTTTGAAATGAAACGGCTCCCAATTATTTTTTTAATGCTCACGTAAATTAAATATTTTATAACGGAAGTTACTTTGACATTTAATTCGTATTAATCAAGCTACGTGTGCCATATAGGCAAACATATTGACCGATATTGTGTATGTGCGCCATAATGGCACCAAGAGTTATTTATAAAGAAACAAAGGTGAAATAATGGCGACTAACATCGAACGCAAAGAAACTCGTTTAGTTGCTCGAACTTCTAATGAAATTCAGGAATTTATTCAACGCGCCGCGGATTATTCTGGCGCAACCGTTTCTCAGTTTCTTATTGATTCGGCTATGGAAAAATCTAGAAAAGTCATTGAACGAACAGAGACTTTGAATTTGTCGATGGCGGGTGCTGATGCTTTACTGAGCGCATTGGAGAGTGCGCCACAAACAAGTAGCAAATTACTTAAAGCAGCTAGTCGCTACAAGGGCACAGTGAATGTCACTAATCATTGAGGAGATTACTCGGTACCATAATCGAAAATATTTTGATTGTGGTGTTAGTGAGTTGAATGAATTTTTACAACACTAACCTCGTCAAAAAAATGCAAAACAAATATCAAAAACATACGTAGCCTGTCAGGATACAGAGCCAACCAACATAATCGGTTATCACACCCTAACAGGCTATTCCGTTACGATTCCGCCAACACATAAATATTATAAAAAATACCCACATCCTCTTAGCGCTGTTAAATTAGCATGTCTTGCTGTGGCGCAGTCTTACTAAAACCAATATTTAGGTGAAAAGTTATTAATTGATGCTATCAATAGGACCGTATTAGTTGCTGAACAAATTTCAGCAATAGGGTTATTTGTAGACCCGATGAATTCAAGTATCATAAAATTTTACGAACAATATGGTTTTTTGCCAGCAGATTCTGATAACAACGATCGACTTGAAATGTGGTTACCTTTAAAGAATTGTCTTGAGGTTGTTTCGCGCTTATTGTGAGTTTTTACAGACCTGTAAGGTCTCTTGGATAGTATAAGTGTAAGAGGTGAAGCTATTTACTGTAGCGAAAAGGAACGTCAGTCCAAAAATATTTAAATATTAAGCTGGATGAATGAGTTGACCAATCGCGAGCCAATTGCTTGGTCTCGCGACGAGTCTTAGAACGTTCTGCAGATTTCGATTTTTCGTGAACCGCACTTTTTCTCATCAATGGATGATTTGCATACGGATTTCTAGGTGCGACTGGCGCAATCGTTATTTGCATCGCCGAATGGTTTTTGGAAACTTCTAAGCTATTCAGCGTTCTGTTCATTCGTTTGCTACTGCGTTTTTTAGACATGTTACCTCCTAGTTTTTATGTCATTGTGACAAAGGTTAAAATTACAAAGATAGACAAAACCAATTTTCAGTCTTTGCTTTCTTCAGTTTTCTTTTGACTCTGCAATCCTTCGTAATAAATTCGGGTCCAGTATTACACGGAGTAAAGCAAAACCGCTTTGGTAAATCGGTATATAAAGAACGAGGCGGTAAACGACCATTGATGTTCTTTAACAATGCCCCTGTTTCATAGCTATGATAAAAAATCTTATTGATACCAATTTCTTGCTTAATCAATTTTATCGCATAAAATAGCGTGATCTCCTGCCAGTTCTTTTTATGCTTAGGTAACAAATCTTGGGTATATTCAAGCATATTTTTTGCTTTATATTTTACGCCCCAACGTCTATAAAATGTACTGCCATTTAGAATCGCTCTTTTAGCCGATTCTGCATGCCTAGACGCTATCCTTAACCAATCATTTTGGACTTCTTCGATTAACGCTTCGCCCGTTTCAAAGTTAAAATCAATTCTTGCCCAAGACAAAGAATTTTTGACAGAGTGAATAGGGTGATCATCAAACCGAAATGGTTCACTATCTATTTCTAAGTCTTTCAATAACTGGTCATGCTTATTAGTTAAATTTAGCTGCAATACTAAATTAGAACCTGGCACTGAAGTCTGTTCCCACGGATAGTCTTCCTTCTTTCCCCATTGCGATAAAGTAATCACATAGCTTTCGAACTCTTGAGCTGATACCTGTAGCAATCGGTCCGATGATAATTTTCCATCACCTAATTCGGACAGTAACTTTACGATACTTGGCTTATTTAGCAACTTTGCAAAACAAGAACTTTTAATCTCCTTTATCTGTATGCTAGATTGATCTTTAGTGATTTTTTTCTCACAAAATTTCTGTAACAAATATAGAGCATATTGATCATCATAATAGTGAACTAATCGTCGTCCATCATTCAGACAATCCAACACCTCCTCTAATAATTTTATTTCCATGATTTCTTTTCCTAATTCGTTTTCGTAAAAGCTTTATAAAAGCCATTTTTTTGTTATTGTGGCTAAAATTATTTTTCATAATCTAGGTCTCCTCGTATGTTGTGCTATTCATAATTTATCTATCCCTTAATGCAAACAACTTGTTTTAACTGGTGAACAACACTAATAAGATCCGACTGATTTTCCATAACCGTTTCAATGTCTTTATAGGCTGCAGGGATCTCATCGATCACTCGACTATCTTTTCTGCATTCAACGCCTTGTGTTTGTTCTTCCATATCTTCTCTTCTAAATCTTTTTCTCGCGGCTGTTCTCGTCATTTTTCTTCCTGCTCCATGAGCACAAGAACAAAAAGAATCCGCTTTGCCTTTACCACTGACAATGTAGGAGTTAGTTCCCATACTGCCTGGGATAATTCCTAACTCACCGTCTTGTGCACTAATCGCACCTTTTCTTGTCACGTAAACATCTTTACCAAAATGGTGTTCTTTGTTTACATAATTGTGATGACAATTGATCGCTTCCTTGGTTAATTGAAATGGCGGAAGGAAAGGCTTAATCGCTCTAACAACTAGCTCCATCATCTCTTGTCGATTATAAAATGCATACCTTTGCGCCCAATCAACAGCAAACATATAATCATCAAAGTTCTCACAACCCTCACTAAAATAAGATAAATCTCGGTCAGGTAAATTTTGCATATGACCTTGCATATCTTTCTTCGCTTTACTAATAAAGTAACGACCAATCGCATTACCAATTCCTCGGCTACCCGAGTGCAACATGATCCAGACATCTTTATTTTCATCGATGCAGATTTCAATAAAGTGATTGCCACTACCTAAAGTTCCCATTTGTTGAACCCAGGTTTGCCGAGGTTTTTTCATCATCTTCAACAACGCCGAATGTTTTTCAAATATAAAATCCATTCCTGTTTGTAATTGTCGAATACTCTTATCTCGAGCCGATATCATTTTGTGAGCCTTCGCTCCCACCGGGATCGCACGTTCAATCGCAAAACGTATTTCCTTTAAGTTAGTTGGTAGTTGTGATGACTTTATTGAAAGCCTCACAGCGTTCATTCCACAACCAATATCAACTCCAACCGCTGCAGGAATAATTGCGCCATCGGTTGGAATAACCGAACCAACGGTTGCACCAATTCCTGCGTGCACATCCGGCATAGCGGCGATATGCGAATGAATAAAAGGAAGCTGCGACAAGTTCTTTAACTGTGTCAAAGCGGTGTTGCCAATGTCGCGAGTAAATATTTTTACTGGCTTCATTCCATTCTTCGCATTTTTATTTAATTCAATTTTTATAGGCATGACTGTATCCTCATTGCTGTTTTAATAAACAGCATTGTTGCTTAAAATTTTGAGAATACCTGTTAAGAATGTCTTACGAGGGAATTTAAACGATTTTATTTGATCGCTTAAATGAAAAAAGCCCTGACGGAAATCCAGTCAGGGCTTTTTAGAAAGGTTTTTCTGACTCGAAAGGTATTCAATATTTCTATTACCTTCCGAGCGAATATTTGCATAAGAAGGTTAGTTTTTATTTTCCTGTTGTTTTAGTTTCGGCATTTGTTGCCTCCTTATGGTTTAAATCTTTTATTAAAAGTGGTTTTGAAATTAATTCGATATACTTTACGAACTAATTTCGCGCAATAATACACCGCTAAAATATTTTGTCAAATAAAAAATTAAAATAAATTAGAAACATTTTTTTTAGAAGAGGAATGTTGTTTTTTTCAAACCAAGGATTTTTCTTAAGCCATCCGTAATTTCTAGGACTAGGATGTGGCAATGGAATAACCTTTTTAGAGTAATTAAGATGATTTTTTACAGTGTTGGTTAAATTACTTTGCATACTCTTGCCTAAATGCCATTTCATTGCATACAAGCCTATAACAAGCGTTAATTCAATATTGGGGAGTTGTTCAAGTATTGAATGACGCCATTTTTCAGCACATTCTTTTCTTGGAGGTAAGTCACCTGACTTGCCGGTTCCAGGGAAACAAAATCCCATCGGCAAAATAGCTATTTTCGTAGCATCGTAAAATAATTCTTTATCAATGCCCATCCATAATCTTAATCGATCACCGCTTTTGTCATTAAGGGGTATGTTGGTTTCATGTACAATTCTTCCAGGGGCTTGCCCTGCGATTAATATTTTTGCTTGAGGATCGAGTTGCACCACCGGATTTACGCCTAACGGCAAATCATTTTCACACAAAGTACACGCATTTACGCTATCAAGTAAATTTTTAAACTTTATTTGAGATTCGATTTTCATCGTAACGTTAGTATTGACAAAACACATTAAAAAATTAAATGCCGAACATTCGGCAAATACTTTTCAAAAGACCCAGTATTAAACGCAACAACCTTATCGCCTGATTTAATCAACCCATTTTCAATTGCTGGTTCTAAAGCCGCTATTGTTGCTGCACCTTCGGGGCAAATCCAAATTCTATAATCTTGGTAAATTGAAGTTAAGTTTTCGCCAATTGACTTTTCATCAACGGCTATCGCCATTCCGCCACTTTGTTTAATAATATCTAAAACTTTAAAATGCCCAACACCACCGGGCACATTTAATCCGGTCGCAATGGTTTCTCCGGGATCCGCCGGCGTTGTATCTGAATGTCCATTTTTAAAAGCATTAACTACTGGAGCAGTATTTTCTGATTGTACCGAAATAATTCGAGGACGTTTTTCATCAATTATCCCTAACGCTTGTAATTCATCAAAGGCTTTCCACATACCTAAAATTCCTGTTCCGCCTCCTGTCGGGTACAAAATAACATCAGGAAGTTTCCACTCTTGAGTTAAACCGTCTTCTGGTTCAGCAAGCTCAAAACCTAAAGTCTTTTTACCATCAATTCGCCATCCAGGTTCTTGAAAAGTCGCCATATTAAAATAACCTTGAGGAACATATTTTTCTTTCATCAAAGCTGCTGCTTCACGAATGGTTCCTTTGACTAGTTCTAATTCAACATCATCTCTCATTTTTGCTAATGCAGAAACTCGTCCTAAAATCGGCATAGGTGTATCGTCAGGCATGATGATCACAGATTGCATTCCTGCCTTTATAGCATACTCAGCCATAGAGTCACCTGCATTACCCTGTGTGGGAACCACGATTTTTTTCAAACCGAAATGTTTAGCCATAGAAATCGCTATACTCATACCGCGATCTTTAAAACTGCCAGTGGGGTTTGCTCCCCAGCCTTTGTGAGGTTGGCCTTCATCTTTAAGAAAAAGCGAAAATCCATGTTTTTTTGCAATAGGGTGATTGGTTAGTGGCACTTCTGGGGTATAACCTTCTCCTAACGAAATGATGGAAGGTTGATCTCTTTCGTCATTGATATCCAAACCGAGCAATGAGCCAAATCGCCACATGGATTTTATATCTGGTCTATACCATTCAAAATTTGGTTTTTCTTTTTTTATGCGCTCTACATCGATGATTAGTTCAAGAGGTCGATTATCGACAGGGCATAGATTCATTAGTTTACTCTTGTCATATTCCGCGCCACAATCTGAGCATTTAAGCATTTTTATATAGGCCATTTTGGTTTCCTTTTTTTAATTTTTCTTGGTTATACCCAGTAATTCCTGTAAATCTTCAGCATTGAGTTTACTTGAGTCGCTGGAAATTTTGTCGCCATATATGCCATCGGCAAGCGCTTGTTTTTTAGCTTGCATCTCTAATATTTTTTCTTCTAAGGTGTTTTCAACAATTAATTTGTAAACAAAAACCGGTTTATCTTGTCCGATCCGATGGGCACGATCACTGGCTTGATTTTCAACGGCTGGATTCCACCAAGGATCATAATGAATGACCGTATCAGCCTCTGTTAAATTTAATCCTACTCCACCTGCTTTTAAACTGATCAAAAAGATATCCGCTTTTCCACTGGTAAATTCTTCAATCACTTCGTCTCTTTTTCTTGTGGAGCCGGTTAGTTTGGTATAACTTATTTTTTCTTTTATGATTGCTTTTTCGATAATGGATAACATGCTAGTGAATTGTGAAAAGATTAAAATTTTGCGCCCTTCTTCTACCATTTCTGGTAGTAAGGTCATTAACAGATCCATTTTTGCTGATTGTTTTACTGTTCTGGCCTTTTCTAGTTTAACTAATTGTGGATCACAACAAACCTGCCTTAATTTCAGTAAGGCATCTAAAATGGTAATATGGCTTCGGTTTAATCCTTTAGTGGCAATAGCCTGTTGTATTTTCTTTTCCATTGATAAGCGAATGGTTTCATATAATAAAGATTGAGCAGGTTCAAATGAAACCGTTTTTATAATTTCAGTTTTAGGCGGTAATTCATCTGCAACCACCTGCTTGGTTCTTCTGAGTAAAAAAGGCTTAACTCGTTTACTTAGTATTTTTGAAACCAGTGGATTGTTATCCTTTTCTATTGGGTTGCGATACTTAGAATTAAATGAGGAATAATTCCCTAAAAAACCAGGCATTAAAAAATCGTAAACTGACCAAAGCTCCCCCAAGTGATTCTCCATAGGGGTTCCTGTTAAAGCTAATTTGTGTTGTGACTTAAGTGCTTTGATGCCTCTACTTGTTTTCGATTTAGCGTTTTTGATATTTTGCGCTTCATCTAACACGATGATATAAAATTCGATTTTTGACAAAATGTCAAAGTCGCGCATGATTAACGGATAAGTGGATAAAATAATATCGTATTTTTCAAACTCGTCCCAATTTTTATGTCTATCATTGCCCTGAGAAATAAGCACTTTTAAATGAGGGGTAAAATTTGCCGCTTCTCTTTTCCAATTACTCATTAAACTGGTGGGTGCTACAATTAGGCAGGGAGTTTTCATTCGTCTGCTTATTTTTTCTTTTTGAATATGAGCAAGCGTTTGTACGGTTTTGCCCAAACCCATATCATCCGCTAATATTCCGTTAAATTTAAACTCACGCAAAAACTGTAACCAACTTAATCCATTTAACTGGTAATCTCTAAGCTCTCCTTTGAATGCCTTAGCTGGGATTGCTTGTTTGATCCCTTTAAAGTCGGCTAGCTTTTTTGCTAATTCCTTTATTCTCAAATCACCAGACCACTGGATATTGAGTGCTTCGTCGTTGGCCAATTTGTCAACCACTAATGCATCAAATCGAGATAACTTGAGCACTTCATTTCCCATTGGAACGCTATCAAATAATTCGTACATTAACTCCAATATGGGCATTATTTTTTGTTTAGGTAAAACGATATACTGCCCAGGCTTGTGCTCAAACAAGACTTCTTCAGGGATAGACTCAAGATCGTATTGTGTGAGTAGTTCACTAATGATCGGCAATAAAGGTAATTTGCTTTCATCGGATTCATTCAGTCTTATATCAAACTTTAAGCTAAACCAATCATTCTCCTGCTCAATATCGATCTCCCATTCATCAAGAGGGTGAATAAAGTCAAGGTGGAAACTAGGCGACACTTCAATTTGCCAGCCTTTCTTTTCTAAATCAAATCGATCAGTTTCTAAAAACTGTTTCCAGCGTGCAATGGTTTCTGTTGGCGCAATGCCTTTTTTCATTTTGGCTAACATTTGCGTAGGTGGAACTGACTCATAGATACCAGGAGGGCAAAATTCAAAATTATTTTCTATTAAATCCTCTAAAAAAACACTTTCTTTCTCCAAGTCCCGGTTAATCCTTAAAATATGATCTTCATTTTTAATCACAAGCTCTTCGTCATCTAACAGTTGTATTTCGTTGCCCGAATATAAGAAACTTAATTTCAAACAGTTAATTGCTGGGTGAATATCTAATGGGTCAATTATTCTAGAGATAATGGCTTTAGGAATAATATCGGTTGACTCGATGTTTTTAATCTCTGTTTTTAGAGGCAAGGGAATTCGATTGTCTAAACCACTTTTTACGAGGTTAAAATTAAAATCTTCTAGATCTTTATCCGCGACAATAGGGGCATCAAATACCTGTTTAAGTTGATTAGCGGTTAGCCTACTTTGAATGGGATGTATTTCGTTTTTTGAGCGATCAATTTGACAAACCGGTTGGGTAAAAATCAATGAAGTATCATCATTACTGGGGATTTTTAGTTGATGAATTTTCCCGTCTTTGCTACTGCTCTGCATCCAATGTAAATCAATAGGTACTTTACTACTTAAAGATAAATAACCATTATCCATTGAGCGCCAAAAACAACGTCTAGTATTTAGCATTTTTACTAAAGCCTGCCAACCTAATTCACCTTGCAAGGTTGGGTTATAACTATGATATTGATAACCAAATCGATTATTGCTGGTTTGCGATGAATCTAGTAGGCGAATAATATCGTTGTCGATAGGATTTCTAGTATCAGATTGATAACCATAGCGTATATCTTGCATTTGACCATTTAAGCTTAAGAGTTTAGGTTTTAAGTAGCCACCTTTCACTTTGAAACCGCTCATTTGAAGTTCAACTTCTATTTCACCTTGAGTACTGGTTGGCAGTAGAACATAGGCAATCCATTTTCTTTGGTTAACTAGTGCGTGACCAACTTCTTTTTGATTTTCAGCAGAAACTTGAGAGAACCAATCATCTATTCGAATTTCTGAGTCATAAGTTTTTGCAACTCTTTTTGCAACATCATTCGCCTTAAATTGAGTGGAGGCTTGTCTATTGAAATTTTCTTTCGGTAAATTGTCAAGATACTCTAATAATACCGCGACAACATGTTTGCAGTTATAGCTAACAGGGCAAGAACAATCGCCCTCTATATCAATTCCCCACGATTCTCTTTCCACAAGAATATTTTGATTATATTTATAACTACCAGCAACTTCGCCGGATAAGGTCATTGAGTTTTTTGATTCAACATTGCATTTTACTTTTCCCACTCGACCTTGATTAAAGTAACTGTTGCCACGAGAATATGCGCCAGCATCAAACTCATTTTTTAATTCATTTTTTGAGAATCTAAGCATGTAATAGTCGATTGATGTTGATAAAGTTAGGCATATTGAATCACTATTGTATTAGATTAATTATTATTTAGGAATTGGTTTATTTAAGCTTTAGTTGTTTAATGAGTTCATTCATAGGAATGACAAAAACATCGGGTTTTATTGGGTATTGATATTTTACTGGTGCAACAATATAACTAACTTGAGGTCTAATATCCTCAATGGCATTCCAAAATCCACGAGTCGGTTTTGGTGAACTGCTGGCTTTGATTTCAATGGCTATTTTGTCCATCCCCTTTTCTAAAACTAAATCAATTTCCGCACCACTAGAGGATCTAAAAAAAGAAGCTTTCCATCTACCCAGTTGAGTTAGAATATTTTCGATTACATAACCTTCAAAAGATGCGCCATAAACTGGATGGGCTAGCAATCCTTGAATATTTTCGATACCTAAAAGACAATGTAATAATCCTGAGTCTCGAATGTAAACTTTAGGCGATTTAATGAGTCGTTTTTTTAAATTGCCTGAATAGGCTAGCAAATTTCGGGTAACAAAGGTTTGCTCTAAAAGATCAACATATTTTCTAATTTTATGAGTTGATACACCCATTGACTCGGCTAATTTTGCTGTATTGAGTGTTTGTCCATGATTATGGGCTAACATTCGCCAAAATCGGCCGAGCGTATTTGCGGGTATATTAAATCCTAATTGGGGGATATCTCTTTCCAAATATGAACGAATATAATCTTCACGCCATTGGAAGCTATTTTCATCGGACGAAGATAAGTAACTTCTTGGATAGCCACCAATAGACCAATGCTTGCTGATGGCATGCTCGTTATTTTCTATTTGATTGATTTCGTCAAACTCGAAAGGCGTAACTTCAATATAGGAAAGCCGACCGGCAAGAGACTCGCTTGACTGTTTAATTAGATCTCTTGATGCTGAGCCTAATATTAGAAACTGAGTATTTTCACCGGTTTCATCAATCACACTCCTTAGTGTTGAAAATATCTCCGGTAATCTTTGGATTTCATCTAAACAAATTAATTTTCCCTTAAACTGTTTAAAAAATAATTCAGGCTCTCTTAGCTGTGCTAAATCAGATTGTTTTTCTAAATCAAGGTATATCGATTGCGGGAAGTGTTGGATAATCTGCTTAGCTAACGTTGATTTCCCGACCTGTCTGGCACCCAATAATGCAACTGCCGGATTGTTCCTAAGCCGATCAATAATGATGTTTTCTACATTTCTACTCAAATAACCATGCATATAGCAACTATAATTTAATATATACAGGGTTACAAGCTGATTATGGCTTTTCTTCCGATAAAACTAGCAATTTATGATTACGCATGTAATCATGAGTTCAAATGATTACGAGTGTAATATTAGATAAGAGGTCATAAATGCAAATAAGTGATTCAGAAAAATTAATAATGGATAGTCTCTGGAATTCATCTCCAAAAACCGCCAAACAAATTATTGAAAACTTAGATCCTGCTCTTAACTGGGCGGACAAAACGGCTAAGAGTCTTATTAATCGATTGCTAAAAAAGGAAGCGATTAGTTTTAATAAACAGGGTCGGGAATATCTCTATTTTCCATTACTTGAACGTGAAGACTATATTGAAAATGCCACTGACAGTTTTGTCAATCGTGTTTTCAATGGCAGTGTTTCATCCTTAGTGGCAGCTTTTGCAAAAAAGGAAAAGTTATCGGAACATGAGCTGTCAGAGTTGAAACAATTAATCAAGGAGATTGAAAATGATTGATAGTTTAATCGAATCTGTTTTTGAAATTCTACTCAATAAAGTCATAGGCGTTAGTCTTTTAGTGATTATCTTAATGGTGATTCGACCTTTCGTTTTAAGGTATCTTAACGCCAGTGTTTCCTACGGTATGTGGTTGATTGTACCCGTATTTTTACTTTTGCCAATCAACATAATGAGTGGTGAAAGTTCTTCCTCGGTGATAACCATTATTCTCGGAGCTAATCCTCTAAATCCTCACCAAATTAGTGAACAATTTTTTGAAAGTGATTTGATTCGAAGTGGGATTTTAACGATTTGGCTGTTCGGATTTTTAGCTAGCATTTCATTACATGTTTTAAAATTTAGAAAACTTAATCTTTCTTTGTCTTGCCATGAGTTTTCAAATGAAAGGTTGGACATGAATTTCACTAAACTATCTGAAATAAATGTTGTTAATAGTACCGTGGTTGACGTACCCGCGATATATGGTTTGTTTCGTTCCAATATGATTTTACCGAAAGAGTTTTCGGAATTTTCAAAAGCGAACCAAACCATGATTCTTAGACATGAGTTATTTCATATTGCTCGTCATGATCACCGGATTAATATCGTTAGGCTGTTGATCAAGAGTCTATTTTGGTTCAATCCGCTAATTTTTATTGCTGATAAATATTGCGAAGCGGATCAAGAAATTTCTTGCGATTTAGGTGTTTTACAAGGCTCACCTAAGGAAGAAAGAACACAGTATGCAAAAGCCTTAATAGAGTCGGCTTCATTCGGAAGTCAAAATAAACTGGTTAGCCAGTGGAAATATCATTCGTTAATAAAGGAGCGAGTAAAAATGTTAAAAAACACTAATACAAAAGCATGGCACAAATGGGTAGCGATTATTTTTTCTGTAAGTGCTATTTGGATGACTAATGGGGTGGTGATGGCGGAAAAGTCCGCACCAGACAATTCATTTGATGATATTACAAAAGTGGCGACTAAATTTGTGATGTCTAAATACCCAAGACAAGCGGCAATGGACGGGATCGCAGGTGAAGTTAAAATAAAGTTTGATATCGATAATTTTGGGCGTACCTATAACGTAGATGTTATTAAGTCGGAACCTAAAGGGATATTTGATCAAGTTGCATTAACGGCTGTCTATCAATGGCAGTTTGAAAATAACAAAGGGCAGAGTAATATGATTTATACAATGGAGTATGCGTTAGAATAGTTTCATAAGGAGCCAACGAAGCAATATCAATTCAGCACGTTGGCTTGTAGCTTGATTATAATCAATAAGGACAATATTCCAATTTTTCCATCACTGAACGAGGAAATCCTATTGATAGTACGGTCGATATTTTGTTAATCGAATTTTTAATGGTAGTGTGTCATCCTAAATGGAGGCTTTTGTTAAAAAACAGTAAACGAAAGCCTTAGTTGAAATGGCTTCTTGTGGAAGTCAAAACAAACTGATAAGACAGTGGAAGTATCATTAGTTAATTAAGGAGCGAGTAAAAATGTTAAAAAATACTAATACAAAAGCGTGGCATAAATGGATAGCGATTATTTTTTCTTTGAGTGCGATTTGGTTAACTAATGGTGTGGTGATGGCGGAGAATTATGGCATTCTAAAAGATGCAGTTCCGACCATTGTTGAACAACCTCGTTACCCAAGAAAAGCGGCTATGGAGAAAATAGAAGGATGGGTGAAATTCAAGTTTGACGTTGATGAACTCGGTCAACCATATAATGTTGAATTAACTAATGCTGAGCCTCGTCGAGTATTTGAAAGAGATGCAAGAAGAGCAATATATAAATGGAAGTTTGAAAAAAATAAGTCTCAGAAAGGTTTGACTTATACAATGGTATTTAAAGTAAAATCATTAGAGTTATTAACTGAGGGTTAATCTAAATCCTCGGTTAATAAATTTGCTCCAATAGAACTCAATAGGAAAAATAAGGGCTTTGTTGATGTATGTCATTAATAATGTAAGTGATATTATACAAGGCAATAAATTAACATTAAGTGATATTATACAAGGTAATAAGTACAAACAATTGCCCCGTTCCGCAAATAACTCTAGTCTCCAGCTAATAACTCTCGAACCGTAGAAATCAAAGGATGATATCGGTTGCTATTCCACGCCATCGCCGAAGTAACAATCATAATTTTCTCCTTTAACGGTTTAACCACCACATTTTGAGGTGTAAGTTTCTCAACCCCTTTGGGAACTAATGCCACGCCTTGCCCACAACTAACATACGCGATTTGAGAAGATATGGATCGCACTTCATGCAAAATTCGTGGACTAAAACCATGTTTTCGACAGGCGGAAACTAACATATCAAAATAGATAGGACTTACCTTTCGGGAAGACATTACAATTTGTTCTGGTTCTAGTTTAGCAATAGCAATTTCCGTATGTGTGGCTAAAGGATGGCTAATCGGTAATGCCACCGCTAATCGATCTTCCGTTAAATTAAGCGTTTCAATTCCTGATTTTGTTTCGCCATCTAACCGAACAAAAGCAATATCAAGTTCGCCATTTTCTAGCGCCGGTATTGCTTCTACGCTGTCAATTTCTTGTACAAAAACCGTTAATTCTGGAAATCTTTGTTTAAGCTTATTCAGCAAGGGGGGAACGGTTTCTAACATCGCTGAAGTAATGGCACCTACCTGCAATACCCCGGTTTGACCTCTGGCAACTTCTCTAACAATCTTCTCTAGATTTTCTACTTGCCTAGAAAACTGTTTTACTGCCGGAAGAATCGCTGCGCCTGCAGGCGTTAGTTTAGTGCCGCGCCGAGATCGTTCAAACAAAGTCATTGATAATGAGGCCTCGAGTACCTTGATTTGCTCAGTTAATGGCGGTTGAGACATACCTAATCGTGCTGCGGCTCTGCCAAAGTGCAGTTCTTCCGCAACCGCTAAAAACATCCACAATTGCTTAACAAGTCGAAAATTAATCGTGCTCATGAGCATATCTCTTAAATTACTGATATGAAAATAGTATCACAGGGTTAAGTTATAACAAATTTAAATATCAGCGAAATTATTTCATAATGGGTAAGCTTTTACTGCATCTTAAATATTGAAAACTTGCCAGTGGAATAACCTATGCAAACAATTGAAAATATCTTCAGAATAATCGGCGATCTAACTTGGGGGCACTCTTTAATTCCGCTCCTAGTGGTTTTTGGTTGTTTCATTACGTTGCTTTCGGGTTTTGTTCAAATTGAATTTTTCAAACGAATGTTCCGCGTTATGTCTTCCAATAATCAAAGCAATGATCCGAATA
Source organism: Kangiella sp. (assembly GCA_002733465.1). Lineage (GTDB taxonomy): Bacteria > Pseudomonadota > Gammaproteobacteria > Enterobacterales > Kangiellaceae. The sequence continues at coordinate 118,594 of NVVT01000011.1, read as the reverse complement.
CCCTTTCGGCAAGAGCGGCATTAATCATTTCTGTTGGTGGTCGAGTTGGCGGGGGCAATATTGCCGGTGTAGCCGTTGCAATTACACTGGGTGGCCCAGGTGCTGTTTTTTGGATGTGGGCGATTGCACTGGTTGGCATGGCAACTAGTTTAGTTGAGAGTTCTCTCGCACAAGTTTACAAAAGACGACAATCTGATGGCTCGTTTCGTGGCGGTCCAGCACGTTCAATCTTGCATGGACTTGGCGAAAATTATCGATGGTTGGCGATTGTTTATGCCGTGTGTTTGATCGCAGCTTTTGGAATAGGCTTTAATGCCTTTCAAGGTAATACGGTCGCAGGGGCATTAAACGATAGCATGGGAATTAGCCGATTAGTAAGTGGTAGCCTATTAGCGATAATTGCCGGTTTCATCGTCTTCGGAGGTATACAGCGAATTTCTAAGATCGCAGATATCATCGTTCCGGTTATGGCAATCAGTTACATCCTAATGGCGCTTGTGGTCATTCTACTCAATATTAGTGAAGTGCCTGCCGTTTTCAGTTCGATAATATCTAATGCGTTTGGTTTTGAAGAAGCGGTCAGTGGAGGAATGGGGGCTGCCATTTCTAACGGTTTAAGCCGTGGATTATTTTCTAATGAGGCGGGGCTTGGATCGGCTCCCAATGTGGCGGCAACTGCTGATGTAAAACATCCAATCAGTCAGGGGATCACGCAGTCTTTTTCTGTTTTTATAGATACTATGTTGGTTTGTTCTTGCACCGCATTTGTGGTTTTGCTAGGGGATGTTTATGAGCCAGGTGCAGAAGCTATTGATGGCGTTGTATTAACACAACAATCGCTAGTTTCCCACCTGGGCGAATGGACTCAATATTTTTTATCTTTTATGCTTTTGCTTTTTTCATTCAGTTCCATCATTTATAACTATTATTTAGGTGAAAACGCCTTGTCATTTATAACCAAAAATCCTATCGCATTAAATGTTTTGCGTGCAGTGATTATTGCGATCGTTTTTATTGGAGCGACGGCTCCGGGCGCTACCGCGATATTCTTCTTTGCAGATCCCATGATGGGCGTTTTAGCTTTGGTCAATTTATTAGTCATCATGATGTTACTCCCAACTTGCCTTCGAGTGCTTAATGATTTTCGCCAACAGTTAAAGAAAGGTATTGATCGGCCAATATTTAATCCTGATGATTTTAAGGATCTTGATATTGATCGTAAGGCGTGGCCAGCGGTCGAAATAGATCCTCAAGTTGAACATGAAACTGATTCTAGTTTTCAATAAATTATATCCAATCGGAAGTTATCAACATGACAAACAACTCGAACTTATCAACTAGATTAACTCGATTAGCCAACCTAGACACCAATACTATTTCTGATGCGCTAGATTTTTTAGAGTTAGACGGTGCAACTTTTGGCGTGAGGCCTTTGTGGAATTGCAAAAAAATTGTTGGTAGAGCAAGTACTGTAAAACTTGGTCCAAAACAAACTGAAAAACCTACAGTGCATTTAATTTCGCCGGTGATCGACGCGGTGAATGAAAGTAGTCACGATAGAATATTAGTGATTGCCGGTGGTACAGATGGTGTTTCTTGTTGGGGAGATATTTTAGCTAACGCAGCAAAACAAAAAAACATTCAAGGCACGGTGATTGATGGATGCAGTCGAGATATTGATGGCAGTGAATCAATAGACTATCCGTTGTATGGCAAAGGAATAACCATGATCAGCGCGCGAAATCGGGTGATCCAATTAGATTCCGCGTGTCCGCTTCAGTTTGCGGGAATTACCGTTAATGAAGATGATTATGTGATTGCAGATGGTTGCGGAACGGTTTTTATTCCGGCTTCTGAAATAGATGCTGTGATTGAATTAGCCGAAAGAATAGATACTCGGCAAAATGGAATGGTTGAAGCGGTTCGTTCTGGAAAATCCGTAGCCGAAGTGATGCACGATAAACAATTTGAAGCGATTAATAATAGCTAAAAATTTTGCTCTAGTTGATCGAATCTAAAAGACTAAAAAAGCGAGAATAACAGAATGAATCAAAAGCAAGAAATAGAAAATAAATCATTAGTCGAATTATTTAAAGGATTGGATACACCGGGTGTATCCGATGCTTTAGATAAAATGGGGATTTGTGGGCAAACGTTAGGGATCATGCCATTAAAAGATTATACCGAAGTGATTGTTGGCCCTGCATTTACAGTTAAGTATGTCTCTGCTGGGATCCCCGCTGGAACGGTAGGCGATTATATAGATGATGTTAAAACGGGCGACATTGTTGTAATAGATAATGACGGTCGCCTTGACTGCACGGTTTGGGGGGATATTTTAACTCAATATGCAGGCATTAAAAAAATTGCGGGAACAGTGATAGATGGTGTATGTCGAGACGTCAATAAAGCTATTGGAGATGATTACAAATTATTTACTGCAGGACGTTCGATGAGGACCGGTAAAGATAGAGTAGAAGTTGACTCAGTTAATGGCACCGTAAATATTGGTAACGTGAGAGTGGAAGATCAAGATATCGTGATAGCAGATGCAAATGGCGTGGTAGTTGTCCCAAGAAAATTTGCGCAAGAAGTTGCCAAAATCGCACATGAAATTGAAACCGTTGAAGAGGCTATACGAGAGCGAATAAAGGCTGGCGATAGTATTAAACAAGCAAGAGAAAAAATGAATTATCATACCTTGCAAAGGAAAGGATAAATGGCTATTTATACCGAAACTGAATTAGAACTCGCTAAAACGCTTGGTACATCAACACTCTATGAGGCATCCAATATTAAAAATTGTGCTTTAGATAGAGAAATAACAGCCGTTTGGCAAGGGGCTATTTTATCGGGTCCGGCCTATCCAGTGGCATGTACACCTGGGGATAATTTAGCGATTCAAATTGCTTTAGAAAAAGCACCGGCGGGCAGTGTTATGGTAGTAACGACTGATGATTTTGTTGCTGGTTATTGGGGGGAAGTGCTCACAGTAGCCGCTCAATATTCGGGAATAAAAGGGTTGGTTATTGACGGTGGCGTACGAGATATTGTGGCTCTAAGGCAAAGAAAATTCCCTGTTTTTAGCCGGGGTATTTCGGTTTGTGGTACAGAAAAAGCGAGTTATAACTCAGTCGGTGATTCTATCCAAATAACGGGTACCCCAGTTCAGTTGGGCGACTTAGTGATCGCTGACGATGATGGTGTAGTTGTATTACCAAAAAATATCGCGTTAGACATTATTCAAAAAGGTAAAGCACGTGAAGAGAAAGAAGCGATCATGATGAAGCAATTGAGCACAGGAAAAACAACCTTAGAGTTGATGGATTTATTAGAATGGAGAGAGAAGTGAGTAAGACTAATACAAATGTATTAAACCGATTTTTAGAACGCTCACAACCATCTGCAACTTACAAAGTGATAGATAGAGTCGCTGAAAAAAGAGCAGCGGGTGAAACTATAATTTCACTCTGTGCGGGCGAACCCGATTTTGATACACCAGAGCATATTTCCGCAGCGGCTATTCAAGCTATACAAGCAGGGTTTACCCGTTACACCCAAGTCGCAGGATTAAAAGAGCTAAGGCAAGCGGTTGCAAAAAAATTCAACGATGAAAATAATATAGACTGTCACTGGCAGCAAACAATTGTTTGTACGGGCGGAAAGCAAGTTTTATTTAATGCATTAGCGGCAACTCTAAATGAGAATGATGAAGTTATAATACCTGCGCCATTCTGGGTGAGCTATCCTGAAATGGTGGAAGTTTGTGGCGGTAAGCCTGTGATTACTTCATGTGACCATTCGAGCGGTTTTAAAATTACTGCTGACGCATTAAACAAGGCTATTACTAATAAGACAAAGTGGTTGATTCTTAATTCGCCGTCTAATCCGACTGGCGCCGTTTATACAAAAAATGAACTTGAAGCATTAGCCGATTGTTTGCGAAAACATGAACATGTTATGGTTCTTTCCGATGACATTTACGAGCATCTTATTTTTGATGATTTAGAGTTTTATACTTTGGCTCAAGTAGCACCTGATTTACAAAATAGAATTTTAACCATGAATGGTGTTTCTAAAGCCTATGCGATGACTGGTTGGCGAATTGGTTTTGGTATTGGTCCGCAATGGTTAATAGATGCAATGATTAAACTGCAAGGGCAACAAACTTCTGGAGCATGTTCAATTGCTCAGCATGCCGCATTGGCAGCTTTACAAGGAGATAAGGACTTCCTTGAGCAGTCAAGAAATGTTTTTGTTAAACGCCGTGATCGATTAGTAAAAACATTAAATAATATTTCAGGATTGAGCTGTGAAAGCCCTTCAGGCGCTTTTTATATTTTCGCAGATTGTTCAGCGTTATTAGGTAAAAAAACCAACGCTGGAAAACACTTACAAAGCGATAAAGATGTTGCTAGTGCATTGCTAGAAGAAATGAATGTCGCCGTGGTGCATGGCAGTGCTTTTGGTCTAGGCCCATATCTTCGCATTGCCTATGCTTTAGATGATGATTCTTTACGAGTAGCGTGCGAAAAAATAGAAGTGTTTTGTGAATCTTTGACGGATTAGAATTGGGAATGAAATAACATGAACGAATTTAAGAAATTTAATACCGAAATAGAAGTTGATGGTATCCAATTAAATGTATCAGCTATTTCGCGTAAAGGCTCGCTACCCCCGATCGTTTTCTTACATGGTTTTGGTTCCACAAAAGAAGACTACGCTGACATTATTAGACAGAGTAGCCTCAAAGAATATCCATTTTTTGCTTATGATGCTCCTGGTTGTGGAGAAACAACCTGTACAAATCTAGAAAAAGTATCCATTCCTTTTTTATTGAAAACAGCGCTAGCGATGTTAGATAAAGAAAATATCGATCGTTTTCATTTAGTTGGACATTCAATGGGCGGATTAACTGCGTTAATGTTAGCGGATCACTGCCCTGAAAGAGTTCTTAGTTTTATTGATATTGAGGGTAATATCGCCCCAGAAGATTGCTTTTTAAGTCGGCAAATTGTTGAGCACCCTGCAGATAATGCGGATGATTTTTTTGAAAACTTTATTCAACGAACTTTAAATTCGCCAGCTTATTCAAGCCCTTTATATTCTGCCAGTTTACGCCATAAAGTGAGAGCCAAAGCCGTACCTACCATTTTCAAATCAATGGTAGAATTATCGGATAATGGAAATTTGATGAATAAGTTTTTAAGCTTAGCTTGCCCTAAAATGTTTATGTATGGAGAGCAAAACAAATCACTTTCCTATTTAGAAGATATTGAATCGAAAGGTGTTAGATTGTCTGAAATACCCGATTGTGGTCATTTTCCAATGTATGCAAATCCGACAGTTATGTGGCGTGAGATTGCTAATTTTTATAATTATTCAGGTACCAAATAGTAAATGTTAAATAAATTTTTACTATCAACCCAATATTTAACTGATTTTAGACCGGCTTTGGAAACAAGTTTTATAAAGCTTTTATCTGAATATTTATGAGAGTTTTCGGTATGAATGGCTTCATCTTTTTGAAATCTTATAACATGTCCATTTATCCTAACATCTTGTTGTATTGTACTAATTAAATGCATTTCTATTCTTGAATCAACTTCATTAAAAATAGCACTATGCTGAAAGGCATTTAAATTAAAATTGCCATTTAGTTCTCGATTAATACGTACAAGTAGATTTTTATTAAAGTCTGAGGTTATGCCTGATGAATCATCATAAGCATTAACTAAAGTTTGTCGATCTTTTATTCGATCAACGCCTATAATCATTGAGCCTTTTTTACCCATAAGAGCTTTCATATTTTGTAGAAAACTGACTGCCAATTCTGCTTCAAAATTCCCAATAGTTGAACCTGGGAAGAATACAATTCGATTGTCACTATTCTTATCTAACCATTTTATAGGCTTAGTAAAATCACCTTGAATAGGAGAAACTTCTATATTGCGAAAATTTTCTTGAATGACCTTGGCGCTATAAAAAAGAAAATCTTTTGAGATGTCCATTGGTACATACGTCTGTGGCGATTCTAATGCATGAAGTAATATTTGTATTTTTTTTCCAGCGCCTGCACCGGGTTCAATGATTACTGCATTTTCGCCAATTTCATTTGCAAGCTCTTGTTTTATATTCTCTAGAAGTTCTAATTCAGTTCGAGTAATATAATATTCATCAAGTTGACAAATTTGTTCGAATAACCGAGATCCTGTTTCGTCGTAAAAATATTTACATGGCAGTGATTTTTGAGAATGGCTTAATCCTTCAATAACATCTTGAAGAAATATTTCATCAACTTCATTAGTCGTATTACTTCCGCTGTTAATGAAATAATCTTGTTCAGCGCTATTTGAATATAAATAGTTGTCGTCCATTGCATTCTCTCCAATACATTCTAAATATAAAAGCTATTCCGCCAATCTTAATCCAGTATATTGCCAAGAGGCATTAGGGTAAAAAAAGTTACGGTATGATGCCCTAATATGACCTTGCGGTGTGGCTTTTGAGCCACCACGTAAAACATATTGATTGACCATAAACTTACCGTTATATTCTCCAATGGCGCCGTTAACAATTTTAAAACCGGGATAGGCGCAATAGCTACTCGATGTCCATTGCCATAGATGGTTAAACATCTCGTTCAATTTGAATTGTTCATTTTTAGCCGCAACTTCCCATTCTTGTTCTGTTGGCAATCTTTTGTTAACGCTAGTTGCATACGCATTAGCTTCAAAATAGTTTATATGTTGTACTGGCTTATTTAAGTCTAACGGTTGCAATCCAAAAAGAGTGTATTGAAACCATTTATTATCTTTTTTAATCCAATACATAGGGGCCATACTTTTTTTATCTTTGATAGACCCCCAAGCTTCTGACAGCCAATATTTTGCATCTTGATAACCGCCATCTTCCATAAATTTTAGGTATTCACCATTGGTAACTAACCGAGATGCTAATTTGAAACTTTCAAGATAATATTTATGTTGCGGTCCTTCATTGTCAAAGTGAAAAGACTCATCTTGATGGCCAACGTCATATAAACCAGCTTCAAATTCTATCCAAGTTAACGGTTGATCAATGTATAGGTTTCTAAGACTAGAACGAGAGTTTGGTTTATATTCTGGATACGTAGGATTTTGAAACAACGCATGTTTTAGATCGGTCAACATTAGTTCTTGGTGTTGTTGTTCATGGTTAATCAGAAGAGTGATTAATTTAATTGTCTCTTTGCTAATCGAATTTTCATAATTCTCTATAAGTTCGCACATAGCGATATCTACATGCTTTCGATATTTGGTAATTGTTTGGTTATTAGGGCGACTTAGAAGACCTCGTTGGGCGCGAGGAAATTGTTCTCCTATGGCATTGTAATAGGAGTTAAAAAAATATTCAAAATTTGCATCAAAGGCTTGATAGTTCTTAATTTGATCTTTAAGGATAAAAGTTTCGAAAGCCCAAGAGGTATGGGCCAAATGCCATTTTATAGGCGACGCATCAGCCATTGATTGAATTTGCATATCTTCTGATGAAAGCGGTTGTGAAATTGATTCACTTTCTTTTCTAACGCAAAGATACAGCTCTTTTAATTCATCATTGATAAAACACCTACACTCAAAATACTTTTTAAGATAAACCAATATATCATATAAAAAGAATTTTTTGAAACCGTAGAACGTCTAATCTTCATCACTTTCCATAGTTCGGGCTTTAGATAAAGCTGAAGCAATTAATCCGGCGGGGATCGAGACAATACCTAAGCCAATAATTAAAATGAAAAAAGTAAATATTTTTCCGCCTGCAGTGATTGGATAGATATCTCCGTAGCCAACAGTCGTTAAAGTAATTACAGACCACCAAAGACTATGAAATATCGAGCTGAAGGCTTCAGGCTGAGCTTCATTTTCAAAATAATAAATGCCTACGCCCGATAAATAAAACATCGCCATCGTAGCAAATAAAAATAACATCAATTCTTCTTTTGCAATTGCAAACGCAGACTTAAATCGATTCATTGCAGCGTTATATCTAACTAATTTTAAGATTCTAAACAGACGAAACAAGCGTAGCATTCTAACGGCTCTTAAATCCAAACCAGTTGATAAGTAAAAAGGTAATATAGATAACATATCAACAATGCCAAAAAAAGAAAACACAAAGGCCTTTTTACTAGTTGCTACGATGAATCGAGAAATATACTCGATTGTAAATATAGAAACTGTAATGACTTCAAACATCCTCAGGTAATATCGGGTTTGTTCCTCTAAATCGGGTAACGTTTCAACCGAAAATGTAATAATTGATAGTATAATCAATGTTTGCATAGTTAAATCAAAGGCTTTTCCTTGAGCTGTATCCGATTTTTCGATTATGCGTTTAATGCTTGGCATTTAAATTCCTTGATAAGTTGTCTTGAAAGAAAAATCGCAAAAGAGAGTTGAATTAAAATTTCAATTCTATTCGTGCTATTATTAGGTGTTTTTTGACAAACTCGTTCGTTCCAACGCATCAAACTATATAACAAAAATAAGGAGAAGACTATGAATGATGAAGCATCAAATTTCCTAGATAATGACATAACAGGTGAAATCCCAAGATGGTTTAGCGTTGTTGCTTGGGTGGCCTTGGTTTGGAATTTATTAGGTGTTATGGCATTTGCTGCACAAATGATGATGACACCTGAAATGTTAGCGGCTTTACCGGAAGCAGAAAGAAACCTCTATGAAAATGTGCCCATGTGGGCAACTATTGCATTTGCTTGCGCAGTACTTGGTGGGGGGACTGGAAGCCTATTACTGGCTTTAAAAAAAGCGATTGCTTTTCCTGTGCTTGTGCTTTCTTTAGTTGGTGTAATTGTCCAAATGTATCATTCATTTTTTGTGATAGATGCAATGACTGTATACGGACCTGGACAAGCTATTATGCCGAGTATGGTAATGATAATAGCGGCGTTGTTAGTCTGGCTATCAAACAATGCTAAAAATAAAGGATGGATTTCTTAATTTGAATAGAATTCAAGAAGAGAAACAAGTTTTGATTCTCTTCTTGAAGAATATTAACTCACTCGGTGAAGAGCGCATACTTTATTGCCTGACGGGTCGCGTAAATAGGCAAGATATAAATTACCAATTGTTCCTGCTCTTAATCCTGGCGGTTCTTCACAATCAATTCCACCGTTTGCAAGACCGGCAGCATGCCAAGCATCGGCGATATCTGTTGATTCCGCTGCAAATCCAATAGTGCTTCCATTGCCATGGCACGCATCTTCACCATCTATGGGTTGACTAATGGCAAAAACGCCTCGTTTATCCATATAGAAACAGCGACCTTTTTCATCGATCACGCCGGGTCTGTATCCCATGGTAGCTAAAATAGCATCATAAAATTTCTTTGACTTTTCGACGTCGTTAGCGCCGACCATGATATGACTGAACATATTTTTATCCTATTGATTGAGTGGGAATGGGTATATATTTTTTTTAAAAAAAATAAGAATCGAACTTGTTAAACTCTGATTCTGAATGATTTAATTAGCTATCGTTAAACATGACAAAACAATTTTTACCTTGTTCTTTCGCACTGTACAATGCCTGATCAGCTTGATTAAGTAAAGCTTCGTCGCTGATAGGGTTTTGAGGGTCAAAACTGGCACCACCAATACTCATTGTGACGTAAGGTGAGGCCGAATTCCATTCATGGGTAATTTTTAAAGATGAGACAATTTTGAGCATTGCTTTGGCAATCTTTTCGGCACCTTCGGAGTTAGTATCAGGGAGAATGATAACAAATTCCTCTCCACCAAAACGCGCAACAAAATCCTTTTTTCTTAATGGCGAGTTTCTAAACGCATTAACGATGTCTTTTAAGCAATCATCGCCGGCCAAATGACCATAGTGATCGTTGAAATTTTTAAAGCAGTCAATATCCATCATTAAAAAAGATAAATGTGAATTGTTTTTAGTGGCGATATTGATTACGCTAGATAAATGTTCATCAAGACTGCGTCTATTGGCTATGCCAGTCAAACCATCGGTTAAAGATAACTCGTGCAATGATTGTTTTTGCTCTTCAATTTCTTCAATTAGCAAATTAAACGATTGTGCTATATCAGATATTTCATCATTTCCTTTCAAGTTCAAATTTAAGCTACCACCGCTGATACGATTTAAAACTCGGTAATTTAATCTAACTAATCGTTTAATTATTTTTTGATGTAAAAAATAAGTGGCGACGACTAAAAATAAAATAGATAAAACGGCCATTAATTTAATAAAATTAGACTCTTTTTCTATAAGCTCTGTCGTTTCTTCCGCATTTTCTAGAACCGTAGCATTTAAATTCTGAGATTGAAATTGTACTTGTCGGGAAAAATCTACTACTAGATTATGAACGAAATTACTGCGCCCTATAGCCTGACCAATACTCCTTAGTTCATTAATTTTTGTTGGCAACATTCCATCGAAATTGACCAGCACGTTCTCTAATTGATTGACCAAGTCCAATGTGTTTTGCTTACTTTCAAAGTTAAGTGAATTGCTATTTCTATTGAGCGTTTTAAATTTATCTTTAATACTATTTGATATTTGTCTTACTTCATTTAATCGATTAGTCGCAAGAGCTTTACTAGATAAAGTTACAATTTCGGTAAAGCCCACTATCCATGCGTAGTATATTTGTTCGTTGGTTTTTAATGCTTGATTGGCTAAAAATTGATTAATCGATATTGACATTACATCTGAGTGCAATTGATACATCTTCTCGGCTTGGAATTTAATTTGAATTTGAATGTTGATCCGCTTTTCTATTAGGCGGTTTAGTCCACTTAATTCACTAATAATAGATTCTAACTGATTGATTAGAGCTGAATCGATATTAGATACCAGCTCTAAGCTTTCAATTTGTTCAATTTTATTTTTAACATCTCGATAGGCTATTAACCGAAAAGCTTGCGAGGGTGAGCTAGAAAGTCGAGCGGTCAAATAAGTTAATTGACTAATTTGATCAAATGTTTGTCCTGAAATAGTCACCTTAGGCAGGACATCAACAGTCAGCTTAGAAAGGATTGATTGAAAATCAGATAAGCGTGAAGAGATAATGATATTAACTACTACAAGGATAACAACGAGGCTAAAAAACACACCACTGAATATTGTTGCTAACGATACTCGTTTAACATTAGATTTTTGTTGTGAGACATTACTTGTCGACTGATCGGCTATTCTTTTATTATTAATCATTTTGTGGATAATGTTCCTACTAAAATCATTCCAGACTTCCAGACTTACTTACTTCCGGACTGCTGATATCCACAAGACGTGAATCAATCGAAACAGCGATTTCTTTTTTTGATTTGATAGTATCAATAATAACGTCAGATACTAATCGTGACATTTGATTGTTAAATTTTAATTGTTTTAAATTTCTAAAACTTGCATAGCCATCGCCACCTACTGAAAGATAATCTGTGGTAACTAACTTATATGTTTTTTCAAGCACGAGCTCATTTTCATCAATTTTTACGGATACTACCCGCTCACCAGCTGGACGAGATGAATCATATTTGATTTGCATGCCCGATATTTGAGGAAAGCGTCCTTTAAATTGTTCAATTAAACTAAAACCATTTTCAAGTGCTATTCGGAGTTGCTTTCCTGTTACCTCTAACAATGTTATTTTGTTTCGAAAGGGTAGCTCTTTAATTATGTCGCTACGACGAATCACTGAATTTTTTTTGTAGTATTTTTCGCCTCTAATAGTGCCACCATTAATTAGAGCAATATCAGCTCCAGTATAATCGATCAGTGTATCAGCTATAAAATTGGCAAAGGCATTCTCTTTAGTTCTAACGTCTTTTATTTTGGTACTCATAGATGTTGTCAGTAGGCCAATTGGCTGTTTAAGTAAAAAGGCTAACCTTTCAGTATGTCCCAATACTTGTTCAAGAACCCGCGGATCTTTTGCAAATAAATTGAGGTCTTTAGAAGACCAATTGAGTTTAAGCGAATTTGGTTTATTTTTAGTCCACTCTAAATCAATAATGGCTACCTTTGCGGGATTAATCAGCAATACGTCATTTGGGTGATGTTCGCCATTTGTAAAATTTTCTGGTGTTGAATGTTCATTGCGTCGCAAACTAAAATCAATTAACCCATCGTGTAAATATTCTCTAATTGGTAGAGCAGGTGAGGAATACGTTAGTGCAATGAGATCGACACCTTTTTCTCGTAAAAATTTTGATTGTTTTTCAAGTGCTGTTCTTGGGTTGGTAATGGTTATTCTTGATACAGCAAATTCCTCTATGACACGATTATCGAGAATAGACAATATGCCAATTCTATATTTCCCTTGTTGTACGATAGTGTTTTCAATAAGCCCATCAAGGTTTTTAAGAGTAAATTTATCCGTTAAGTTACTAGCAATTAAAGGAAAGGCAGCTTCATAAGAACGAAGAGATAGCTCATCTTCTAAAAAACTAAACTCTCTATTGGCCACTCCCATTGCATCAGGTTCTAAGCTGTTAAGTAGATCAATAATATGAGTGCCTCTATCTAGAGATGACAGAGTGCTAGGACCTAAACTGCCACCACCAAATAAAAAGAAGGTAGGTATAGAGGATTTTCTTTTTTGTTTTAGAAGAGTGGCAAGCTCTGCATAACCGCCTTTTACTTCGGACGCTATTTCGGTCATTTCGCCGGCAAAAATCACCGTTGCTTTTTCGCTGGCTTTGGCGACGTTTATGATAGAACAAATTAAGCAAATGGCAATACAGCGAGTAATAAATGAAGATTGAAACATTAGGAGTAAAATATTCCTGTATTTAATGGAGATACGTCTATTAACTATAGTAAAATTTCAGCGTCTTATCACTATTAATTACGAACATTAGGCCTGAATCTATTGATTTAAGCCTATTTTTCTCTAACATTTGGAAATTTTGTGAAATATGGAAAATTATCTAATTTATAGTCATGATCCAATGTGTAGCTGGTGTTGGGGATTTGAGCCCGTTAGAAAAGCGTTATTTGGAGCTCTTCCGAGCAATTTAGATGTGAAAATATTATTGGGCGGGTTAGCTCCAGATTCCGATCAGCCTATGGCCGAACCTATGCAATTAATGCTACAACAAACATGGAGGAAAATCCAAGAGGCAATTCCTGACACAGAATTTAACTTTGAGTTTTGGAAACTATGTCAACCTCGACGATCAACCTATCCGTCTAACCGCGCCGTGATTGCCGCTCGTAAGCAAGGAAAAATATTTGAAGAGCTGATGATAGTAAGAATTCAACAAGGGTATTATTTGGAGGCTAAAAATCCGTCAGATAAAAATACACTAATTGAATTTGCGAGGGAGATTGAACTAGATGTGAATAAATTTGAAGTTGATTTAGATTCTCAAGAAGTACAAAATGAATTAATCAATGAGATTAGATTATGCAGAGAATTAGGGTTGAATAGTTTCCCTAGTTTGGCGATGCAAATTAATGGAGCTATTACACCAATAGCGATTGATTATTTAAACGAAACAAACATGCTTAAAAAAGTTGAAAAATTATTAAAGAAAAACTAGGCAGAAAACTTTGTCAATGTAATAAATTTTTGATGGTTTAATTAGTCATTCAATAAGAGAAAAATAACCAATCGTCGTTATATGCAATTAATTTTCTCAAACATTAAAAAGATTTAATGTTTGAGAAAAACCCTCGTAATCCCTTTTAGTTCACACTGTTCCTCCCTAATCATGTTAGCGATTTAATTTATTCATAAGAATCAGTTTTTATTAATGAGAACCAATCACCATATTGCAGGTGTTATATGAATTAAGGTGAAGTCGTTAGTTTCTCATATTTTATATTTTAGATTGTTAAGTTTATTGTTGGAGTTTGTATTTATATGTATTACCTGATAAAACAATTGCCCGTTATTTTTATTACTATTATCTTATTAATTGGAGTCAGCGCTTGCAGTTCTGGTGGCTCCGACGACGACGATAATGACGATGGTGGCTCAACCAATCGGGCACCAACCGCAAGTGCTGGTAACGATCAGACTGTCTCTGTTAATAGCGAAACTAATTTAAGCGCTAGTGCAAGTTCTGATCCAGATGGAGATACTTTGACTTACTTGTGGAGTATCACTTCACAACCTTCTGGTACTAGCTCGCAACTTTCAAGTTCTACAATCGTTAACCCAACTTTTACACCGGATTCGGTCGGTGATTATATTATTCAGCTCATTGTTAACGATGGCACCCTTGATAGTTCAGCCGATACGCTGACCATCACAGTTAATGCACAATCAAGTAACCAAACACCTATTGCAAATGGTGGAGCTGATCAAACGGTTGATACAAATGCAGTTGTTGCTTTATCGGGAGGTGCTAGCAGTGACCCTGATGGTGATACATTGACTTATCAATGGAGTATTAGTAGTAAGCCCGCTAGCAGTAATGCTGAGCTTTCGGATAGCTCGGTGATTAACCCAACCTTTACCGCGGATCTTGCAGGTGATTATGTCGTTCAATTAATTGTGAATGATGGAATGGTTGATAGTACATCAGATACGTTAACCGTCACGGCATCACAAAGTAGCGGTGGTAATCAATCACCTAGCGCGAATGCCGGAAGCGATCAATCTGTGACTACTGGCGCATCGGTTAATTTATCGGCGAGTGCTAGTTCTGATCCGGACGGTGATAGCTTAACCTATCAATGGAGCATGACAATTAAGCCAAGTGGTAGTTCTGCGCAACTTTCTGATACAAGTTTAGTCAATCCGTCTTTTACCGCGGATTTAGTTGGTGATTATATAGTGGAGTTAATCGTTAATGATGGAACGGTTGATAGTGCTTTAGATAGCGTTACTGTCACCGCATCTAATGGCGGAGGAGGCGGGCCAAATTCACTCACTGCGACGGGCATTAGTATTCATGCAACCTTTCATAATATTGGTATACAAGTCGATTATACCGGTGATGATAATAATAACGCGACCGCCTCTATGGAAGCCAATATAAACGGTGCGGGATTCGTTCCAGTTCATGATTTATCTAGAGTTTTTATAGTGGTTAGTCAGTATGGTGCTTATCCTAGTCGATTTGTTGGAAGTGTATTTTCTGTTCCAGAAGAGGCAACGGTTGAAGTGAGAGTGACTATTAGTGATCCGGATGGTGTCGATAATGGTGTGCAAACGGCAAGCATTACAGCAAGAAGTCGTCAGGTTCCCACTTCAACGGGAAATGAAATTCACGTAGCGACAACCGGCGATGACTCAACTGGAAATGGCTCTAATGGAGCACCCTATGAAACTATTCAAAAAGGTGTGGATCAATTAACTGTTGGAGATACTTTATTGATTCATACGGGTACTTACCATGAACATGTGGTTATTCCAGCAAATCGCGATAGCTTATCGCAAGCCTATACAATCATTAAATCTGCGGGTGATGGCGAAGTTATATTAAGTGGCGTTGATGCCAATACGCTTGATGCATCGGCTTGGAGCAGTGAAGGTAATGATATTTATAGCGCTCCGCTAGATAGTCCAAATAATGAAACTTATTATGTTGGATTTGATGGTAATCGAATGTGGAAATATTTTTCAATGTCAGATTTAGAGTCCTCTGCACTTGGTGAAGATGTGGGTGGTTTTTATTCCGAAGCATCAACACAAAAAGTCTTTGCAAGATTCCCAAATAGATCGAGCCCAACGGGTCATGAAATGAGTGTTTCCAATCTTAAACATGCGTTTATTATGAATGATGTGAATAACATCGTTTTTGATGGATTAACCATTGATAATTATAATTCTGCTGAGCATGCAGCCTCTGTTCATATCACAGATCAATCTCATCAAATCTGGATTGTAAATAATCGATTTAAACATAGCCAAACAGCTATACGATTAGAATCAAAAGTGGTTGACCTAGTAGTTATGGGAAATGAGTTCTCCGATCAAGGCGTGCACACAATGGATTGGAACTCTGTGAAAGATGATAATTATTGGTTAGAAAGAGGCGCGCTTTATATTTCTAATGATGAATACACAGGATATGGAACCATCTTCTATGATAATTATGTGCATGAAATGTTTGACGGTGTAAAAATTGTAGGCGCTGAAATTTTGACCATTCCAAGCAACTCTGATGTAGTTGATAATCGGTTTATTAGTTTATCCGATGATGGTGTAGAAACCGATGGATATTCGTCAAATGTGCGAATTCAGAATAATCGTTTTGAATCTTTATTAATCGGTGTTTCTGTTGCTCCAGCTTTAGCAGGACCAACTTATATTATTGATAACCTAATGGTAGATTTAAAAAATCTCGCTAATACTGAATGGGAAACCGGAGCGGTTAAATTTAGTTTTGGTGATGAAGTTTATGGCGATATTTTTATCTATCACAATACAGGCACTACAACAGAAACAGGTCATGATGCCTTTTCAGTTTCCAATGATGCTGATTGGACTAAATTGGTAATGAAAAATAATATTTGGTCTGGCGATCAATATGCCATTTATTACTTTTTAGATAATGCGGCTACGCTTGATTGGGTGCAGGATTATGATTTACTATTTTCAGATTCTGGTATACCTGCACAGTGGCAAGGTGAGGATTATTTTGATATTTCGGATTACTTTGCAGCGTCTGGCGTTTGCGAAAACTGTATAGAAGGGTCGCCGGAATTTGTTAATCAATCGACTGGAGATTATACTTTAACGGTGGGTAGCCCTGCTGTTGACGCTGGAATTTTAATCCCGGGTATTAACTCGATAGATGCTAATGGCAACCTGCCGGATTTAGGAGGTATTCAGTTGGTTGAGTAGAACTCAATTATTTTGACCTTCTCTAGTAAAAAGGAGAAGGTTGTTTAATTTTCAGAGAGATCTTATTTTCAGAGGCATTTTAATCTTCTGGCTTATCTTACTCTTCAGAATAGCGCATATGTTTAACCGATTCACCGGAGTCTTTTAACTCCAACAAAGCATCAATCCCTATTTGCAAGTGATTGGTCACAAAATCAGAACTAACTTGTTTATCACTATCTGAGGTTTTTACTCCGTCTGGTGTCATTGGGCTATCTGAGATTAAAAGTAATGCACCGCGCGGAATTTCATTGACAAAACCCACCGTAAAAATAGTGGCAGTTTCCATATCAACTGCCATTGCTCGTGTTTTCCTTAGGTATTTTTTAAAATCATCATCATGTTCCCAAACTCTACGATTAGTTGTATAAACGGTTCCTGTCCAATAATCTAATTCTTGTTTTATGATAACTGAAGAAACGGCACGTTGAAGGCGAAACGAAGGAAGCGCTGGAACTTCAGGAGGTAAGTAGTCGTTGCTCGTTCCTTCCCCTCGTATGCCTGCAATAGGTAGAACTAAATCGCCCACTTTATTTTTGCGTTTTAGCCCGCCACATTTACCTAAAAATAAAACAGCTTTTGGTGAGACGGCGCTAAGTAAATCCATGACCGTGGCGGCCATCGCGCTACCCATTCCAAAATTGATAATGGTAATGCCATTAGAAGTTGCCGTTTGCATTGGTTTATCTTCGCCATGCACTTTGGTATCGAATTTTTTTGCGAATAACTCGATGTAATTATGAAAATTTGTTAGCAGAATATATTCGCCAAATTCTTCAAGTTTTAAGCCCGTATAGCGGGGTAACCAGTTTTCTACAATTTCTTTTTTTGTTTTCATTTGTGTCCTTTATGACTAGCTCTATATATTTTTTAAAATTTTACAGACAAATTATTTGGCTGATTCCATAACAATAAAAGTCGTTATAGAATTAACTTGTGGTAAAACGCCTAAAGTATCAGTATGGAATGCTTTATAAGTAACTAAATTCGTTGTTTCAACACGCAATAGATATTCGTAAGCGCCAGTAATATTATGACATTCTCTTACTTCTTTCGAGCCTACAATAGCTTGTTCAAAAGCTAGTTGAGATTTCTTTGTGTGATCGCATAAACCGACTGCAACATAAGCAATGCAACCTATGCCTAATTGTGCTCTATCAATTGTTGCATGATAACCTTTTATAACACCTATTTTTTCTAAATCTTGTACTCGCCGTAAGCAGGCTGAAGGAGATAGTCCAACGATACTGGCAAGATCGGTATTGGTTACTCGAGCATTCTTTTCGAGTTCACACAATATATTCTCATTAATTCGGTCTAATTCAATCATATGTTGCATTTTTATCACTATTTATAGTGAATACGCAAGATAATTTGTGTAATTTCGCATTATAATTGTGACAATCTCCTATTAGTAGATCATTAAATAATGAATTTAGAAGTAATAATAGCCCTTGCACTTTTCGCTTTGGTTTCGTCGATAACACCTGGACCAAATAATTTGATGCTTATGTCTTCAGGTGCCAATTTTGGATTTAAGAAAACTATCCCTCATATGTTGGGAGTTAGTCTTGGGTTTGCATTTATGCTTTTGTTAGTAGGAATTGGTTTAGTCCAACTATTTAACCAATATCCCGTTAGCTACGATATATTGAAAATTGTTAGTGTTGCTTATCTACTTTATTTAGCTTTTAAGATTGCGACTAGTGCGTCGTTAAAAGATGCGAGTGAAGATGAAAGTCAGCCATTTACGTTTCTTCAAGCAGCCGCTTTTCAATGGGTTAATCCGAAAGCTTGGACTATGGCGCTTACAGCGATTAGTGTGTACTCACCATCGCAAAATATTGAATCAATAGCGATAGTTGCTTTGGTTTTTGCGTTGGTTAACTTACCCTCTGTTAGCTGTTGGACGTTATTGGGACAGAAGTTAAGAGTTCTTTTGAGTAGTAACACTCGGTTGCGTATCTTTAATTATACGATGGCTGGATTGTTGATTTTATCGCTTTATCCGGTTGTGTTTGGATCGTAAGTTGATGTAATGATCTAGTGATCTTGGAATTCTAAGCTAGAAAACCTTCCAAGTTAATTAGACCATTACATTGTCACATGATTACTTTAACTCTACCGTTTCCAATTTTCTAGCCTATGTCGTATGATTCGAATACTTATCTAATGAATCACTGGTCTATCAATGCTTCGAACGTTTTTTCGGTTTTTCGTGTCGGTTGTGGTTGCCGCAGGATTAAATAGTTTAGTCTCAACCCAATTAGTGCTCGCTGAAGTTAGCAGTTTTGGAATGACGGTTTCTTTTACCGATCGCTTAATGACTACGGCCTTGGATTTGTTTGGCCTTGGGGTAACTTTATTAGTGCTGATTGCACCGAGTTTTCTAGTTGGATTTGTTATTGCAAATTATGCCCATCGCTTTATTGGCGGAAATCGTCAACTGTGGTATTCGTTCGCCGGATTTTCATCTTTCCCTATGACTCTTTATTCAATAAAGTTTTTTATGGGGGTCACTTTACTCGCATCTGCTAGAACATCCTTTGGAATGTTATTAGCCGGTATTTGTTGCATGGTAGCGGGTTGGTTGTTCGCCAAATTAACTTCTGTGTCCAAACCTGAGGAGCTTTCTAATGAAAAATAGCATTCAAGGCATTCAAAGCAATCGCAATTTATTTCATCCATTTATTGGATTTTGTTTTCTGCTATTGAGTCAAATCATTCAAGCAAAAGATTTTTCAATCGTCACAGTGGCTGACGGGCTAGATCATCCTTGGTCCATCGCTTTTTTGCCGAATAATGACATGTTAGTCACAGAGAGAGTCGGCAATTTGCGCATTATTCGAGAAGGGAAGTTGCTGCAACAGAAAATCTCAGGATTACCTGAGCTATTTGTACGAGGGCAAGGAGGGCTAATGGATGTGATCCTCGATCCTGATTATGTCAATAACAAAACCCTGTATTTATCTTACTCTTCTGGATCCAGAAACGATAATACGCTCAAAGTGATTCGTGCAAAACTAGTTGATATGTCGCTTCAGCAAACAAAAGTCATTCTCACTATTATAGCTGGTAGAGATACTCCACATCATTACGGTGCTCGTATGGTTTTTCTAAAGGATGGCACTTTGTTAGTCACTTCTGGCGATGGATTTAACTATAGAGAGCAAGCACAAAATCTCAAAAGCATGTTCGGGAAAATATTGCGGATCAATTCTGATGGCAGTATTCCACAAGACAATCCTTTTGTCGGACGAAAAGATGTGCTACCGGAAATCTATAGCTATGGTCATCGTAATCCGCAAGCGATTTTACTAAGTGCAGACGGAAAAATCTGGCAACACGAACACGGTCCTAAAGGTGGCGATGAACTTAACTTGATAAAACCCGGACTTAATTATGGCTGGCCGGCGATTACTTATGGCGTTGATTATTCGGGCGCGATTATTTCTCCCTATCATAAAGCTAAAGGAATGCAACAACCGGTGACTTACTGGGTGCCATCAATTGCGCCATCTGGCATGACAGAATACCAAGGCGATATTTTCCCTCAATGGAAGGGTAACCTCTTTGTTGCCGCTTTAGCTGAACGAAGTGTTAGACGATTAATATTAAAAGCTGGCAAAGTCACTAAACAAGAAATTATGCTTAAGGAACTTAATCAAAGGATCCGCGATATACGAACCGGACCAGATGGGTATCTGTATGTTTTGACTGATAGTGACAGTGGTTCTGTTTTACGTTTGCAACCAGTAAAAGAATAATGAAAAGCGTTTAAATGAGAAAAAATACGCTGTGTGTTTTATTGGTTTTACTAAGCCCGCTGGTTAGTGGTTTGGAATCGAAAAATCAACAACAAGAGCAACAACAAGAACAACTAGCTGCTGACGATAAAACAATTATCGTTATTGCAACCCGCACTGATTCAGATGCTCATTTGCACATTGGCAATGTTGACAAAATTTCCGTTGAAGAAATTAGTCAGGTGGCTCATGTGCATATTCAAGAATTATTACAAAGAATTCCAGGTGTTAATTTACAACGAGGGAACGGGCAAGAATATTTACCGGCGATCCGTTCACCGGTGTTAACCGGAGCAGGAGCTTGCGGTGGTTTTTTAATCACCGAGGATAATATCCCTTTAAGGGCCGCCGGTTTTTGCAATGTGAATGAACTCTTTGAAGCACATACTGAACAGGCGCAAAGTATTGAAGTGGTGCGCGGGCCGGGAAGTGCGTTTTACGGTTCCAACGCGCTACATGGGATTATTAACATTAATACTCCCGACGTACCAGCATCCCCGCGCGCTTCGCTCGGTATTGAAATAGGCAGTGATGACTTTTCTCGTTTTAAAGCCCAAGTTGGAAGCCGAAACACCGATTCTGATAACCTAACGTCGGGTTATAATCTAGCGTTAACCGTTGCTCATGATGGAGGCTATCGAAATGATTCTGGCTATGAACAACAAAAATTGAGTGGACGACATTTATATTCTACTAAAGATTTAGTGGTGAATAGCGGAATTAGTCTCACTCATTTAAATCAACAAACAGCGGGTTTTGTTTTAGGCGCTGATAGTTATCGAAATAGCGCTGTCGCTCGATCAAACCCTAATCCAGAGGCTTTTAGAAAGGCTGAATCGTTAAGAATATGGTCCCGATTCGAAGTACCATTAGGCGATATTAGCAATTCAGCTACGCAATCAAAAATCATCTTTACCCCTTATGTGCGATTGACGGATATGACTTTTAGAATGCATTTTTTGCCAGGCAAACCCTTGGAAGAAAATGGTCAGAAAAGCCTTGGATTTCAGCTGGGTTACTATTCAAAACTGAGTAATAAACTAGCTTGGTCTATCGGTCTTGATAGTGAGATTAGCGACGGGTTTTTAAAACAAACTCAAATAAATCCAACTGAAGGCTCTGCTTTTTTACAAGCCACTATTCCCATCGGTAAACACTATGACTACCAAGTGGACGCCACCCTTGTTGCACCCTTTTTACACTTGGATTGGCAGTTCTTAGAGCAGTGGAAAATAACCGCTGGTATTCGTTATGAGAACTTGAGTTACGACTATCGCAATAATATGTTATCAGGTCGTAGCCGAGAGGATGGCACTGAATGTGGTTTTGGTGGTTGTCGTTACAGTCGCCCAAACGATCGAAAAGATGAGTTTTCAAATTGGTCGCCAAAATTGGGGGTCGGTTATCAACTGGATAATAATTCGCAGGTGTTTGCAAATCTTGCTCAAGGGTTTAGGGCTCCACAGGCAACTGAATTATATCGATTGCAACGATCGCAATCCGTTGCAGATCTCAAATCGGTTGAACTAGATAGTTTTGAATTGGGTTTTAGGAAATACCATCGTCAACTTTCTTATGAAATGGTGATTTTTTTAATGAAAAAAAATAATGTAATTTTTCGAGATTCCAATTTTTTCAATTTAAGTAACGGTCAAACCAAACATCGAGGTGTTGAAGCGCGGATCGATTATTTAATAAACGACTCCTTCAATTTTTCCATCAATGGATCTTTAGCAACCCATCAATATGTCAGCGACCAATTGCTAGGTGAAATAAATATCAATGGAAATGATATTGATACCGCGCCAAAACGATTCGGCAGTGCACAGCTACAATGGGCCGTCTCGGATAGCCTTAATACCGAGTTAGAGTGGGTGCATCAAGGCGGTTATTTTACAGATGCAGAAAATCTGCATAAATATGAAGGTCATGATCTGATCAACTTAAGAGTAAATTGGGAAACGGATCACGATTGGCAAGTTTTTGCACGAATAGATAATTTATTAAACAAAAAATATGCCACCCGCGCAGACTATACTTTTTTTACTGAAGAGCGATATTTCCCTGGGGTTCGTCGGAGCTTTTTTGTAGGTGTGCAATGGCGACAGGATCAATAAGAGCTGTTGGCTACCTAGATTATGGCTTTACCGCCATACCTCGAATTGTAGGTCGAATAATTGGTATTGTTTTTCTCATGCTTTCCCGTTTGATATCATTAATTTTGAAGCCTGCTGACAATATAGATGCCTCGGTATCTCGGTTTAAATGACAGTTACCAGCCAATTTTTTCCAAAATGGATTGATTATATTTTGCCAACGTCTTCTTTTAGATCCTTGTTTTGCACCAACATGTTCTAGAAACACTAAACTACCGCCAGGTTTTAAGACTCTTTTAATTTCAAGTAAAGAACGTTCAGGCTTTGTGACAGAACAACATACCAGAGTTGAAACAACAAAATCAAAAGAGTCATCCTTCGCTTCAATATTTTCTGCTGTTCCGTCAGATACTATCGTAGTTTTTAACTTGCTATTACTGATTTTAGATTCAATTTGTTGGCGCATATTTTTATCGGGTTCAGCTAAAACTAATTTAATGTTTTTAGGATAAAACTCGATATTGGCTCCTGTTCCAGCGCCAATTTCTAAAACATCACCAGAGACATTTTTGAGGAGTTTTTGTCGCCACTCTTTTAAGCAGGCTTCTTCTGTTTTTGACATTAAGTTGTCGTAAAAATATGCGAATATAAATGACATTTAACGCTTCAATTCTTTTGTTTTATTCTCAATTTGCTTGATAAAGTCTTTTTCAACTTGGGTAATTCGATTTTTAATTTTTTCTTTATAAATCGTATATTCATTATGGGCTTTTTCAATTGCTTTTTGATGGCTAATTGTTCCCGAATGTTGCAAAATATTCTTATTGGTTAATTTCAGGAAATTATCTAACTGCTTAATCCAATCTGCCATATACATTGGTGTACGATCTAATGCTTGGATTTCTGCAATTTCCAAAAAGGCCGTCACCATTCGGTTTAGGATATTTAGCTCATCTTCTACAAGGTAGTTTTTAGCCGTTTCAACCTCTTTTCTTGTCGGTATTTCGCCTTTGAAGTGAGTCAGTCCAATATCCTTTTTTAGTGAATCTACTCGCTTGTATACCGTTTCCGCAGCTGTTTCTCCATGGCTTGCCCAATGCATTTTATTTTGAATAGTTTTAAAAACCATAACAGATTGTTCTATTTGCGGGTCGTAATCGATACTGGTAGCGTAAACATCTAAAACTTTACGCCAAAACACCTTTTCAGATGAACGAATATCACGGATTCGAGACAAAAGTTCATCAAAGTAATTACCGCCACCTGCCTCTTTAAGCAGTTCATCGTTCATTGCAAAACCTTTGATCAAGTACTCTTTGATAAGTGCGGTTGCCCATTTTCTAAAGTGTATGCCCTGATGAGACTTTACTCTGTAGCCAACTGAAATTATGACATCCAAATTATAATGTTTAACATCTTTTGATTGTGTTAGCCCTTTTACTGCACCATGTTGAGTGGTCTGTGCAAAATTTGCACAGACCATTTCTTTATTTAATTCACCATCTTTAAAAATATTACTAATGTGCTTAGTTATGACGCTTCGATCCCGTTGAAAAAGTTCTGCTATTTGTTCTGTAGATAACCATACGGTCTCATTCTCAAAATGTGTTTCTATTTTGACTTTTCCGTCAGAGGCTTGATATATTATGAGTTGGTTATTTTTCATTGGGCATTCTTTTTTTATAGGAAGTCGAATAATTGTAATTTGCTGGACGTACATTCCTTAAATTTTTGACTTTTTCTGTATTAGACATTAGGTTATCGTAAAAAAGGCAAATAAGAATGACATTTAGTTGTTTACTTCAATTTTTTCTAATATATTTACACTACAGTTATTAGTTTTAATGTTCCAAGTATACCAAGGAACATCTTTTAAAAAGCCCTCCATTCTAAGCACGCCGTTTACGTATTCTGCTTTCATAATCAAATCGATTGGTATTTGTGGAGCAGGGTGCGTTTCGCTTACTTGATTTCCAGACCAGAAAATAGCTTCTTCGTCGGTTACTCCGTGCAAAAGCAACACACCCTTAGTTATATCCCAATACTTTCCTGATGCTTGCGAATGCTCCTTATTCAAACCTGCATTTTCAAAAGCTATTTCGATAATATCTTCTTTTCTTACAACGCATATTACACGAGCATCATGGAAGTCATAACAATAAAAGGGATCTTGATTCATAGAAGTTAACAAGTTGAAATTATCGGACTATTTAATAGTTATACAAGCTAGAAAATATACCTAGTTTTCCAATTAGAATCAATAGCTTCAACTATACGACCTGGTATTGATGTTAACAAATATAAATTTATTCCTACTTTAACCTCAATGCACTCTTAGAAATAGTTTCACGCATTATTAAAGCTTATCGTTAACAAGTCGATAGAAACCATATATCTCAAAATGAGGTATTGTTGAGCAGTCCTTGAATATCAAGGATATTGGCTACCTATTTCGAAAGAATAGGCTCGCAAAGCTACCGATCTAAGAGTGTTTAGTCATTTATGATAGCGGGGTTGCATAAAGAACCACTTGTTTAGAACATTGTTTCTTTTTAACAGCTTTTTCCTGTCTGTGTACTACACTTTTTGACAATGCTTAAATCAAAGTGGAGTTTTATATGGGCAAGGTATTTACAAATCAGTCAATAGCCCGATTGTTATCCTTTATTTTTCTATTCGTTACTTCGGTTATTTCTTTTTCGAGCTATTCTGCCACCTTATCTGGTGTCATTGAAGATAAAAATGGTACACCCATATCTGGCGCAAATGCCCTTTTGTTTCAAGTAGATAGTGGAACTCTCGTGCAAACTGGAGCGATTATTAAAGTCGCCGATGACGGGTTATATAGCTGGACTGTTGACGATGGTGATTATGTTATTAGGGCATATTTCAATGCGACTGATGTGACTCTCGCCGGTGCGCCTAATAGCGTGTCTTTTCAAAGCGAAGATTTCCCGGTAGTGGGTGATACGGTTCGAGACTCTATTTTTGATTTCTTTTTACTTTCTGGCAATGTGGTTGATAGCAACCAGTTAGGTATTTCAAATGTCGATATGCAAACAACGCTTGTTTGGACTGGACCTGAAGTAGGCGCGCAAGGTAAAAGCTCGCAACATAGCATTATCCATATTAATAAAAGTACGGTTACTGATGAAAATGGTCATTACGACTTATTACTTTTTTCATCGGATACTTGTATTGCTTCTTCTTTTTATGCCAATGACGTTGATTGTTATTACGACATTACCTTCGCGTCAGATGCTGAAAGTGGATTTGCTGATGTCTCTGAATTAGATTATCCGGTGACTTCTAACGGTGCCTTAAATGCGGAACTAGTTTTTTCTGATGTTACTCCAGCAAAAATTATTATTGGTCCCTATGTAAGAAACATTACCGATATTTCAGCCGTAGTCGAATGGATCACTGATGAAGTGACTACCGCCACTGTCGAATTAGTGGGAGGCGATACAGTCACGGATGATAGCTTAACTACTTTCCACAGTGTTGTTATTACTAACTTAATTGCAAATACAAATTATTCAGTATTTGTTGATATTAGTGATAAGCAAGGCAATCTATCAGCTCGTGAAACTGTAAATTTTACTAGCGCAACAGAACCAGACACTACCGCTCCACAATTTATTCAATCGCCTATTGCATCTGATGTTGGTCCAGAAGAATTTACGGTTTCATTTTGTGCTAATGAGCCTGTTACGGGAACTGTTACGGTTGATAGTACTGATTACTCTCTTTCTGAAGCGAATAGCTGTCACGAATTGTTAATCACTGATCTCGAATCGAATAAAACGTATATTGTTACCGCCAGCATTAATGATATTGCAGGTAATGGACCTTTCTTAAGTTCTGCTGTAAGTGTAACGACAATTTCTGCATCTGATTTTAATAGTCCAATCATTATCAGTGGACCTTTTGTTATTGATGTGTCGGATGTTTCGGCAGTCGTCACTTGGACAACTAATGAGCCAGCCACTAGCGGTGTTTCTTTTAATAATGGTACTGCTTATGGTGTGACTGATGATGCGAGTTTAGTGACTGAGCACTCTGTTCAATTAACGGGATTATCGCCTAGCAGTAATTATCAATTGGCGGTTTCTTCAAAAGATGCGGTTGGAAATGGTCCAGTTATTTCTTCACATGTCGCATTTTCTACAGGCTCAACACCTGACACAACTGCGCCACTAATTCTTGGTAGACCCCTGGTTCAAGATATTACGGATACTAGCGCAGAAATTAGATGGCAAACTGATGAGTCATCTTCCAGTTTAGTTTTATTTGGTTTTGACAGTAACTCCTTAACTCAAATTGAAACTTCTGCAGACTTTAAATCAGAACATAAAATTTCATTAACCAATTTATTACCATCCACTACATACTTTTTTGAAACCCAATCAATTGATCTTGCGGGCAATAATGCGACGAGTAATATCTTTTCATTCACCACTGTTGTGGATTCTTTTGAACAAGAATTAAAAATCACTTCAGGTCCTATAATTGAAAAGCTCACAGGTAATACCATGACCTTGAGTTGGAAAACAAATTTTAATGCGGATACGCGTTTAGTTTGTGAATCAATCAATGGTATTAGTGAAGTCAATAAAATCGCTTTGGAAAAAAGTCATATTATTACTTTGAGTGGTTTAGAATTTAATACCGGTTATCGTTGTGTGGTTTATTCTACGGATCTTAGTGGATTTATTGTTAGTAAAGTGATCGGGGTGGTCAGTACGGATGAAACCGATACAACAGCTCCACAATGTAYRGYTCCGCCSGTTGCTCAAGGMTTTGTTACTTTTGCAGAATTAACTTGGCAGAGYGAKGARCTTGCMACRGCRTTRATACAGTATCGTAAAAAAGGTGATACGCAATGGTTACAAACTACCAGTAATACGCTTAGTCARTYYGGATTTTCTWTACTCACYGGRCTAGATGAAGCGACGGATTACGAACAYCAAATYACTTTAACYGATGCRGTWGGYAATAGCGCWGATTGTASTTTAGGYGAGTTYAATACKGGAAYRGATAATAGCGTTCCKTTMCCSRCTTTTTCAGTACAACCYTTTGTKACAAATATTACAGCAAACTCTGCGACTATTAATTGGGATACGGATAATGTCAGCAACGGTCAAGTTCGTTTTGGTTTATCTAGTGGACAGTTAAATAATCTTGAATCCGATCCAGCGTTTAAAACTTCACACAATCTTTCGCTTAATAATTTACAAGCGAATACGGTTTATTTTTTACAGGTAGATGCATTTAATATTAATGGAGAAATCACTTCAAGTAATGAAATTAGTTTTACTAGTTTAACATTACCTCCGGTAGAAGTATCACCACCAAGAATCATTGCAGGCCCTTTTGTTAAAAACCTTTCTGATAGTTCAGCTGTGGTTGAATGGGTAACGGATAAAGCGTCTAACAGTATTGTTAACATTAGTGGCGGTGCAAGCATAACTCAAGATGATTTAACCACTCAACATTCTGTATTTTTGGGTGGATTAACTTCTAATACTAACTACTCTGCCGTAGTGTCTTCAACTGACGAATTTGATAATACTTCTGATACCAGAACTGCAAATTTTAGAACACTGTCAACACCGGATTTAACGTTACCTAGTTTTATTACAGGACCTAGCATTACCTCAATTGATTATAATCAATTTACTATTTCATTTTGTGCGGACGAGCCAGTTACTGCGATCATTACAATTGATAATACCGATTTTAATTTAAATGCGACTGCCGTTTGTTATCGATTGGTCATCAGTGGCCTAACAACTAATACTGAATATCAAGTGGTTATTGCAATCACCGATGTTGCAGGCAATGGTCCTGTTTTCAGTGCACCTCTTATTGCAAAAACTCGGGCTGAATTAGATATTGAAGCGCCCATAATTAATGGTCCAGTAGTCACTGGAATAACAGACACAACGGCGATTGTTAATTGGACAACTAATGAAAGTGCGACCAGTGGCGTTTCGTTTTATAGCCTTGATGGAACTTACGCAAATCAATTGAGTGATAATAATCTTGTACTCAATCATACGATGGTTTTAAGTGGATTAACGGCAAGTACCACATACAGTTTAACCGCTTCATCAACCGACGGTTTAGGGAATGGTCCAAGCGTTTCTTCAGCAATTGAATTTACAACATCAGACTTACCCGATATCGATGCACCAACTATTATTACCGGGCCTTTTGTAGAAGATATTACCCATAGTAGTGCTTTTATTGTTTGGACAACGAATGAATCGGCAACCCAAATAGTGCATCTTGGTTTGTCTGAAAATGATCTTAATCAAACATTTAGCGTTGCCGGATTAACCACAGCGCATTCTATTCCCCTGACTGCGTTAGAGCCGGATACTCTCTATTATTTTCAAGTGGAATCTAGTGATGTTTCAGAAAATACTTTCACCAGTGCTACTCTTTCTTTTAGAACCTCAACAGAACCAGAAATTCCAGTTCTGCTAGAAATTACTGATGGCCCCGATGTTGATTCTACCACCACGGAGTCACTCACAATTAGTTGGTTGACTAATTTAAATTCCAACAGTCGACTAGTTTGTGAAACTGAAGTAAGCAATATGAGTCAGTCGTTAGCTGATGCATTTTCAAGCCTGAGTTTACAAAATGGCGGATTAGCGAAATTGGTTGAGGTCGATCCTGAGCGAGCCATTAAAGATCAATATATAGTCTTACTTAAAAAAGCAGAGATCAATAATATTGCAAAAAATAGTTCGACGGATCGAAAAGCTGTCGTGAATTCTGTGGCTAATCAGATCGCGAGAAATGTAAATGGAAAAATATTAAGACAATATTCTAATGCGGTAGATGGCTTAGTGCTGAATATGAATGCGTCTGAGATTGAAACACTTAGAAAAGACCCACGCGTTTTAATGATCGAACAAGATCAACTGATGAGTATTTCAACCACGCAAACTAGCGCAACTTGGGGATTAGATCGAATTGACCAAGCTAACTTGCCATTGGATACCAATTATAATTATGAACTGGATGGTAGCGGAGTAAACGCTTACATTATCGATACAGGCGTACTTATTTCCCATGCGGATTTTGGTGGTCGCGCATTCAGTGGTTGGGATTTTATTGACAATGATGCTGATGCAACTGACTGTAATGGCCATGGAACTCATGTTGCTGGAACGGTTGGCAGTAGTACGTGGGGCGTTGCAAAAAATGTGAGTATTACCGCAATAAGAGTTTTGGATTGCCGAGGTTCAGGAACTAGCTCTGGAGTTATTGCTGGAATCGATTGGGTCACCGCAAATGCCGTTATGCCTGCTGTAGCAAATATGAGTTTAGGTGGCGGAAATTCACCGATGCTTGATGCAGCGGTTAACAATGCCATTAATTCGGGAATTACTTTTGCAGTGGCGGCGGGTAACTCAAATATAAATGCTTGTTCAGGTTCCCCCAATAAAGTTCCTGCTGCGATTACCGTCGCATCCTCTACGTTATTTGATACTCGCTCTAGTTTTTCAAATTGGGGAAGTTGTGTTGATATTTTTGCGCCAGGATCCGATATTACTTCAACTTGGAGTAACGGTGGAACTAATACTATTAGTGGAACTTCAATGGCATCGCCTCATGTTGCGGGAGCGATTGCTTTATATCTTCAAGCTCATCCATCGGCAACGCCAGCAGAAGTTGATTCTAGTCTTGCGGGTTTTGCGACAACCAATAAAATTAGTAATACTAATGGTGCGCCTAACTTATTATTAAATGTTGAATTTGATTCAGGAAGCGAAATTGAACCGCCTCCGCCACCACCTCCTGCAGAGACAATCAAATTTGAAATTAGCGATGAAAGTTTAGTTAAATCTCACCGTTTAACTTTAACCGGATTAGACGCCAGCACTATTTATCAATGTAGTGTTTATTCAACTGATTTAGAACCCACAACGGTTAGTGCCGAACTTAATGCAACAACCAGTGATGTACCAGATACTACTGCACCAGTTTGTTCAAATGATCCTGTGGTTAATGCCTTTGAAAACTCTGCATTAATTAGTTGGCAAACGGATGAACTAACCACTGCACAAGTGAGTTATCGAATTGTTGGAAATGAAACTTGGTTTCAGGAAGGTACAGCATCGGCGGTAAGAAATGATTCATTATTACTCAGTGGTTTAATTTCAGAAACGGATTATGAACATCAAATTACCGTAACTGACCAATCTGGTAATTCTAGCCAATGTCCAGCTGGTAGTTTTAATACCATCGCGGTTGAAGAAATTGCCGATGCGATTTTTATTATTCAGCCAGTTATTAGTAATATTGATGAACATAACGCAACGGTTAGTTGGAAAACTGCAGAAGCATCTTCTGGAAATATAAAATATGGGGCTTCTTCAAGCAATCTAAATAATAGTCAAATTGATAATTCGTTTGATCAATCACATAGTATTAATTTAACTAATCTTGATGCGAGTACAGTTTATTATTTACAAGTAGAAGCGTTTAATATTTTAGGTGTCGTTACCAACAGTGAAGTGATTAATTTTACTACAGAACATCCCGATAATGATTTTGATAGAGATGGAATTCTGAATGATGTGGATAACTGTCCATTAATTCCCAATCAAGATCAGCTAGATTCAGATAATGATGGAATTGGCGACGTATGTGATGTTGCCGATCCACCCAATAATGATTTTGATAACGATGGTATTTTAAATGACGTTGATAATTGTCCGATCATTGCTAACCCCGATCAATTAGATATTGACGGTGATGGCATTGGAGATGCTTGTGATGCGCCAAGCAATAATGATATTGATTTTGACGGAATATTCGATGATGTGGATAACTGTCCGGTTAATTATAATCCGGATCAAACTGATACCGATAGCGATGGCATAGGGGATGTTTGTGATGCGGAAGATATCATCGATAATGATTTTGACGATGATGGAATTTTAGATAATGTCGATAACTGTCCTAGTACATATAATCCTGATCAATTAGATATTGATGGTGATGGAATTGGCGATGTTTGTGATGCACCAACTATTAATGATATCGATTTTGATGGCATCTTAGATAATGTTGATAACTGTCCAGTTGATTATAATCCTGATCAAACAGATAGTGATGGCGATGGTTTGGGAGATGCTTGTGATGCAGAAGATATTATCGATAATGATTTTGATGATGACGGAATTTTAGATGATGTTGATAATTGCCCCGTCGATTTTAATCCCGACCAATTAGATATTGATAATAATGGGATAGGAGATGCTTGCGATGTTCCGGCGGTTAATGATATTGATAATGACGGTGTCTTAGATGATGTAGATAACTGCCCTGTTAATTTTAACCCTGATCAACTAGATAGTGATAATGACGGCATTGGTAACGCATGTGATGTTCCCGATATTATCGATCCACCACCAGTCGATCCTGTTGGAATTAATCTAAGTGGAATAATCAGTGGAGATGGTTCACCTGTGGATAGCGCTGTTGTCGCGATTTACAATAGCGAGCAACAATTTATCGACTCGGTAACCACTAGCGTTGATGGTTCTTACTTGTTTAGATTTATAGAACCAGGTGAATATTTTATTGGCGTCACTACACCAATGGAAACTGGATTTAGTTCGCCACCTCTGCAAATAATTGTGGTAGCAGATCGTGATGTCGTTCATCACATTACCTTAATAGGTGATGCATTAGTTTTATCTGGAAATCTCACCGATAGTCTTGGCCGTGCAATTGATAATGTAATTGTTAGTTTGCATATCCAAACTACAGGCAACCAGGTAGGCAATAGTTTTACAACCGATGCTAACGGTGCTTTTGACTTTTCAGTCGCTCCGGGAACTTATAAACTAAAAGTTTTAATGGATGTATTTAATCCACCAAAAGATATTGGAGTCGTAAAACCTAGTTACTCGGTACCCGATTTTCTTGTGATGTTACATGCTGAGCAAAATATTCAAGTATCAGTTGATACATCCATTGAAGTCGCTTTACCGATTGCATTGCTTTCAGGACAAGTCGTCGACACATTAGGTAATCCTGTTGCAGGTGCTACTTTATCGGTTTCACATCAGTATTCTGATTTGCAAAATAATTATTATTTAGAGAATTATTCTGATAGTGAAATTACGGATGATTTAAGCAATGCTATTTCTGACTCGTCAGGCAATTTTGAATTCGCAATATTCACGGATCAAGCGATCGATATTCTATTATCACCACCTAGTGACAGACTTGATCTGGCGACAACAACGATCACGCAATATAGCCTATTGGCAGATAGTGTAGAAAGTTTTGTGCTAATTGAAGGTGAAACTTTATCCGGTACGTTGCAAGATACTAATGGAAGAGTGGTTGATAGAACAAAAGTGACATTACACTCTCAAGAAAGTGGGGTTCAGATTGGTCGAGCGGTGTACACAGATGAAAATGGTTTATATCAATTTCAAGTGCAAGCAGGTACCTATAAAATTCAACCTCATTTGAATCCATTTGGTCTTGGCGATGGCGCTAGAACTGTTTATTTATCACCTGATTTTTCTTCGGTCTTATTTGCTCAAGAAAATGTAATCGTTAGTGGAGCAACGGTTCAAGATATTACATTACCGATGGCTTTATTAACCGGTAGGGTGATTGGTGGTTGGGGTTCGCCAGTTGCTAATGCAAGAGTTTTGATCAGTCATATTGAAGATCAAAATAATGGAGGGGTTGTTAAGAGTTATTTCATTGAGAGTCAGGGAACTTCCGAAGTTACTCACGCTTTAACCGATGCAAATGGTGTCTTTTCTTTTGCATTGTTTACCGATCAAAATATTGATATTACCTTTATGCCTCCGGTAAATGATCGATTTAATGCATCAACATTAGTTAGCAATTATTCTATAGCACAAGATACTACTGAGACATTTGTTTTAGCATCGTCTTATAGGCTAACCGGATATCTAAAAGATGATCAAGGAAATGTGATTGACAATACTTTAATTACAGTTCATCACAACGCGCAAAACAATTCTGCCAATAATCAATTAGCTGATGCTCCAACATTAACCGATGAAAATGGCTATTTTGAATTTAAGGTTGGTTCTGGTGAATATAAAATTCGACCCTATTTACAACCTGAAAATAGCGAAAATGGTGTGACTGTTATTGCTCAATACCCAGTTCCGGATTATTCTGCTGTTTATTATTTAGCTAAAAATATAAGTGTTAGAACCGATACTCAAATTGATTTAGTTATACCAATGTCAGTACTAAGTGGAAAGACTTTAGATGCCAATGGTGTTGCGGTACAAGGCGTTAAATTACGAGTTAATCATGCCTTAACAGAAAATTCAATTAGTTATTATTTAGAGAACTCGGGAGATATTAATTCAAGTAACGCTTTATCAGATGAGAACGGATTGTTTGGCTTCTCTTTATTTACTAATCAAGCCACAGATATTTCTATTAATCCTCCAACGGGGTCGGGTTTTGCGATAACCAATATTAGTCATAATTTAACTCAAGAAACCAGTGAAAATATTTTTTTAATTCATAAAGACTTTCCACCAAAAATAATTTCAGGTCCTGTTGTCACTAGAATAGGAAAGCACTCGGCTATTATTGTTTGGCGAACGGATAAACCGGCAAAAGGAATTATTGAATTATCGGATGGACGAACTATCAATATCGATAAGTTGACGACCTATAATTGTATTCTAATTCGAGATCTGCAACGAGCAACTAGTTATACCTTAACGGTGCAAGCGGTCGATAAAGATGATCAAGTTTCTGAAATAAAAGATGCAAGTTTTACTACAAAAGGTTCACCTTATACAGAATTACCAGAATTTGTTAGAGGTCCTATCATTTCTAATATCGGTGAAACACAATTTGAATTATCTTTTTGTGCAGACGTTCCAGTCACTGGCGTTATTAATGTTGATTCAACGGAATACCTTTTAAATGAATATGACATTTGTCATTCATTAATCATTGACAATTTAACACCTAATACCGGTTATACGGTGAGTGTTGATATAACCGATCCATTTGGTAATGGCCCAACGGTTAGTGACTCAATGTTTGTGACTACATTGCCAATTACTGACGTTATCGCTCCCGTTATTTTGTTGACTCCAATAGTCGTTGATATCTCCGACTCAGAAGCAACAGTCATGTGGCGAACAGATGAAGAGGCTAGTAGTGGTGTATCGTATAATGATGGTAGTCAATATCATGTTGTAACAGACGAAGAATTTTTGTTTGAACATTCAATGCAATTAACAGATTTATCGCCAGATACGGATTATACATTGACGGTTTCATCGACTGATTTTTACGGTAGCGGACCAACTTTAAGCGAACAAATTAGCTTTACTACGCTAACTAATACCGACACGACTTCTCCAGTCATTATTGGAAGATCGCTTATTCAAAACATCACTCATAAGCATGTAGTTTTGCGTTGGAAAACAGATGAGCCATCTAGTACTCAAGTGGTGATTGGTACTTCGCCAGAAACAATGGATAGAATTGAAAATAGAGGATCGTCCTTCAGTAAAAAGCATAATATTGCTATCACTGGCTTAGAGCGAGAAACAATTTATTTTGTTCAAGTTCAATCTGAAGATGCTTCGGGAAATCTAGTCTTAGGTGATGTGATGACATTTATTACTAAACGAAAAGGTCATCAAGGTGTGCCACATTTTATGCAAAATGTCAGCGTTGATGAAACAACTAATAACTCAGTGACGGTTAGTTGGGAAACAGATGTTAATGCGGATGGAAGATTAGTTTGTAATGCAAGTGGCGAAACTGAAACATTAGAAGTTTCTCATTCTAAACGAGTTAAGCGTCATCGATTAACACTCAATGGTTTAACTGATAATACTAGTTATTCATGTAATGTTTTCACCACCGATCATCATGATTTTACTGCAACTCAGGCAATAGAGGGACTGATCGAAACGAAAGTGACTAATACAGAAACTTCAAAGTGGAAAAAGTTTTGGTCTAGTTTAACTGGTAATGAAATAACGGGACAACAATCTGTACCGCCGAGTATTAATTTAGCTCCTGAAATTAATGGTTTTGGTGGTTTAGCGACGGTCTTAATTTCTACAAACGAGTTAACCGGTGTGCAGTTACAATACCGAATTACCGGTGATACAACATGGCAACAATCGGGCGAACTTGAACCGCAAACCAGCCACTTTATTGAGATAAATGGTTTAGTAGAAAATACCGATTATCAATTGCAATATGTGATTGCTAATATACTGGGAGAGACTACGCAGAGTGATGTGATTGATTTCAATTCTGGATCTTCTAATAACTTAGTAGCGCCATCATTTGGCTCACAACCAATTGTGACTGATATCACCAAAAACACCGCAATTTTAAGTTGGGATACATCTGACTATGCTTACGCTCAAGTGAGTTATGGCATTGCTTCAGAAACACTTTTAGAGAAGGAATCGAATGCAGAAGCAAACCTTGCTCATTCAGTAACATTAGTTAGATTAGATACCGCGACAACATATTACGCTCAAGTTACTGCGTACAATATTGCAGGGTCGGAAGTGTTAAGTGAGACTGTTATTTTTACTACTTCAGCAGAAAACAATTTGGTTGATAGTGATGGTGATGGCATTCCTGATTATTGGGAAATTGAAAATTCTTTGGATGCACAAAATGCATACGATGCTGTTGAGGATTTTGATAACGATGGACTTTCAAATAGAGAAGAATTTGCCAATCAAACCGATCCAAATAATGCCGACAGTGATGGTGACGGTATGCCAGATGGATGGGAAGTTGATCACAATTTAGATCCAAATGATGCATCTGATGCAAGTGAAGATGCAGATGGTGATGGTGTCTCTAATCTTGATGAATATACCAACGCAACGGATAAAGAAGCGCCTGTGATTACGTTTAACAGTGAACTAATCATAGATGCAACTGGGATCTTAACTAAAATTCCAAGTGCTAACGTAAGCGCAACTGATAATGTTGACGGTAGTGTTGCTGTTACCTTAATTGGCGAAACGCATTTACGCTCTGGCTTACATTTGGTCGACTGGTCGGCTGAAGATGTAGCGGGTAATAAAACCGTTCAAACTCAAATCATTAAAATTAAACCACTAGTAATGTTAAGAGCGTCAAGACTAACCGCTGAAGGAAATAGCTTTGCTATCGAAGTTATATTATCAGGCGAAGCGCCAGATTATCCTGTTGAAATTCCATTTTCATTTAGTGGAACGGCTGATGCTAATGATTACTTTACGGAACAAAGTAAAGTCACTATTTATGAAGGAGTGAGAGGTGAAATTTTAATAGAGATTTTAGCGGATGAAGAAACTGAAAATGATGAGCAATTAATTGTAAGTTTAACTTCACCAATTAATGCGGTACTTTCGACTAAAATTCAACAAGTGATTACGATCACTTCAGCTAATATTCCTCCTCGTGTGAGTATGGTGGCTGTTCAAAATGGCAATCCAGTTACACAAATTAATTGGGACGATGGTTTAGTCGACGTGAGCTTAACGATAGACGATCCTAATGTTGATAATACTCATATTGTTAATTGGATTGAAACCGATAATGCAACGACTAATATTGATGAAGTAAATAATATGTTAACGTTTGATCCATTAAATGTCTCACTAGGTCATTATTTAAAAACGGCAACGGTTACCGATGATGGTGAACCTAATTTGACAACCACCGGTAAATTAAATCTTCAGGTCAGTGAAAATGCGCCAGTTCTATCGAGCAGTATCGATTCCGATGGCGATGGGATTGTTGATTCAGAGGAAGGATTTTCAGATTCCGATGGAGATGGTATTCCAGATTATTTAGATAATAATGATGAGATTAATTTACTGTCTCTTTATGTTGGAAGCGAAAGTGATAATGATGGCAGTTACCTTATGCAAACTGAAGTCGGTATCAAGCTATCGTTGGGGATTCTTGCATCAAGTGCGACACAAGGTGGTGCTTTTGTTAGCGATCAAACTTTTGCGGATAGCGATTTATTTGCCGAATTTGGAGCGGATAGTTTTTATACCAATGTCGGAGGATTAATAGATTTTGGTGTCGATGGATTATCACAAATAGGTGATTCAGTATTGATTGTCATTCCACTCCAACAAGCAATACCAGATAACGCTGTCTATAGAAAATTGCATTCAACTAATGGTTGGACAAATTTTATAGAAAATAGTAAAAACAAACTCTATTCAGCGCCCGGTGAATCAGGTATTTGTCCATCGGTTGGCGATTCATCCTATGTTCAAGGACTAACTAGTGGTGACCGGTGCTTTATGATGTTAATTGAAGACGGCGGTGTTAATGATGCCGATGGCGAAGTGAATGGTTCTATACTAGACCCAGGAGCTGTAAGCCAAGAAAAAGCGAATGCTTCAATTTCTATTTCAGGCGTAAGCAACTTAACTGCTGGAGACACCATAAACTTAAACGCAACCATCACTGAAAACGGCAATGAAATTGTGAGTTACTTTTGGGAGAAAACATCGGGTCCTTCGGTCACTATTACTAACTCAACTAGTTTAAATGCCAGCGTAACCAATGCTCCACAAGGTAGTTTCATTTTTAGCTTAACGGTTACGGATAATTTAGGCAGGACGGTCAATTCAAGCGTTTCTGTTTCTGTTGCTCAGGCAGTCACCAATCCTCCGCCACCTCCTCCAACGAGTGGTGGAAGTAGTGGTGGCGGTGGAGCGTTAGTGTGGTTACTTATTTTTATAGGGTTGTTAAGTAAAAGAAGATTCAACAATGTTAATAGAAAATATGGCCGTAGATGACTGCCTGAGCAACAGAAACAGAAACGCTTGAATTGAGTCGACGCCATAGTGCGAACTATTCTGACGCAACTGGCTCAGGGGACTTGTGTATTTATAACTTCGTACGTATAAGTGATTTCAACGCTCTTATTTAACATTAGTGCTGCCGAGCAATACTTTTCAATTGATAGTTTACAAGCTCGCTCGACGGCTTTATCTGACAAGTCTTTTCCGCTGACTAAATAATGCGCTTTAATTTTTGTAAAGACAGCAGGTATAGCATCGGCTCTTTCTGCTTCTAATTCACATCGGCAATCGGTTACTTGATGTCGCCCTTTTTCTAAAATCATAACAACATCAATTGATGAGCATCCACCGACGGCAGCAAGCATTAATTCTAATGGTGATGGAGCCGAGCCTTCTCCATCCATTTCGAAAGTGTGGCCTGAAGATGTCTTAGCGCTGAATTTTTGGCCGCCATGCCACTTAGTATTGATTTTCATTATTBTYTNTCATTBMAATGNTCAWTWBTGRTNTVTAKAATTCHAATAATATTTTTGTTTATTTGGTTCGTGATATTTTTATAATAATAAAATCAGCGAATAGTCTTATTTTGTCGACATTCTACAAAGTTAATCAACAATCACTTCAATGGATAAATGATTGTTGTAGGTTCGTATTGCATTAGATTTACAAAAACTAATTTAGTTATGCTGAATACTAGTCATAAGTACATTACCGCAACGGCTACTTTTATTTTCTGTTAAAGTAGGGCAAGTTAGTTACCTTTTTTAGCCGATAATGTGGTTCTGTTATGAATGTTTTTTTTAATTCATCGTTAGATTTTAACAAAATATCTACGTCTTATGCTATAGATAAGCGCGTACAAATTCAAAATGTTTGGGATTTAGAAACTGCTAACTCCATTCGTCATTGTTTGGCGAATGAAGTTGAATATGTTTACGCATACACATCGAAGGGAAAAAATTTTGAAGCAACGGAGCAACAGTTAAAAAGTCTATCTAACGCTGACATGAATAGGTTTACCAAAGAGCTTCACGAAGATGCATCTCAAGGAATTGGTTTTGTTTATGGAAGGCAGTTAATTAAGTTAGAAAACTTGGCTCAACCTAGTCTTTTG
Source organism: Kangiella sp. (assembly GCA_002733465.1). GTDB lineage: Bacteria > Pseudomonadota > Gammaproteobacteria > Enterobacterales > Kangiellaceae. The sequence goes on along the minus strand of NVVT01000011.1, from coordinate 78,867 downwards.
CATGCAGTATGTCGCTATTTAAATTCCGATTTCTTATTGCAAAAGATCAGAGACATTTCCGGTTTCGAAGATATTTCTTTGGCTAGTGCTAAAGCTACAAGGTATATCCCAGGACATTTTTTGACTAGGCACAATGATTTAAATGCAAAAGAAAATCGGAGGCTAGCATACGTTTTAAATTTTACACCCCAGTGGCATCCAGATTGGGGTGGTTTGTTGCAATTTTATCAAAAAAATGGACTTCCAAGAGACGCATGGGCACCTGTTTTTAATTCAATGTCCTTGTTTGATGTGAACCATATACATGCAGTTACTTACATTGCTCCCTACGCTCAAACTCCGCGCTATGCTATCACTGGTTTTTTTCGCGTGGATTAATGCTAAATTCTGAAATTTGATCGTAAATATAACGAAACGCCTCGAAATTGGACTGCGACTATCTTAATTTACAAGATAAGAATTCATCAATGTCGACATTATGGTGTGTAGTTAGGCTTATTTTTTGCCTGAACGTTATAAATAGAGTATATTGTCGACAATATGTGAGTTTATCTAATGTTGGCTGAAAAATGAATTTTTTTGACGAAAATCCAATCACCTCTGCTGATAAATGTTTTATTCAACTTAGAAACGATATCGTAAAAGGTTCCATAGAAGCCGGCTCTAAGCTCAGTGAGCCTGAGCTGTCGAATAAATTAGGCGTTAGCCGAGCAGTTATTCGAGAGTCATTAAATCGACTAGAAGCTTGCCACTTGGTTGAAAGTAAAGCTAATGTGGGGGCGCGAGTGGTTGCGCTCACCGCCCAGGGATTGATAGAACTATACCAAGTGAGAGAGTCTCTAGAAGGTATGGCTGCAAGGCTTGCTGCTGTCAACATGAGCGATGAAGAAATTGAAGCACTGCATAAATTGTTGTCTTCCCACTTTGAAACAGTCAAATCAGATGAAACTTACTATCAAGAAGCGGGCGATGTTGATTTTCACTATCGCATCATAATAGGGTGCAAAAACAACCATCTTATTACTATACTCATTGATGGTATTTATCATTTGATTCGAATGTACCGAGTCCAGCTAGGAATGTCTGGACCTCGTGTGACAACGGCATTTGATGAGCATAAGAATATATTACAGGCGATTTCAAATAGAGATCCAGACTTAGCAGAAATGCTTATGCGACGGCATATTGTTTATACGCGGAAGAGCTTAAAGAATAAATTAATTGTTTAGACGAAAACGATAAAAGATAAAGCCTTCACCACGGAGAATAGAAAAACCTCCCCCTTTGCGAAGGGGGATTGAGGGGGATTTAGCAGTCTGAATTTATCAGCAACCTATTTTGATGTTGAAAGTGATTTAAATCTCCCCTAGCCCCTCTTCGCAAAGAGGGGGATACAAAAATTAAATATTGGAATATATTATGAATACAAATTACAGAAAAAAATTAGCAAATACCAACCTAGATTATTTTGATACGCGTTCTGCGATCAATGATATTGAAGCAGGAGCGTATGAAAAACTCCCTTATACTTCTCGTGTATTTGCTGAGAACTTAGTAAGACGATGCGATCCATCTGCACTGACTGATTCTTTAAAACAATTTATTGAAAGAAAAAGCGATTTAGATTTTCCCTGGTATCCAGCACGAGTCGTTTGTCATGATATTTTAGGCCAAACGGCATTAGTTGACCTCGCGGGTTTACGTGATGCAATTGCCGATAAAGGGGGCGACCCTTCACAAATTAATCCTGTAGTTCCTACGCAATTAATTGTTGATCATTCGTTAGCTGTTGAACATGCAGGTTTTGAAAAAGACGCATTTGAGAAAAATAGAGCGATTGAAGATCGACGAAATGAAGATCGCTTTCACTTTATTAACTGGACTAAAAAAGCGTTTAAAAATGTCGATGTAATTCAGCCGGGCAATGGCATTATGCATCAAATCAATTTAGAAAAAATGTCTCCTGTGGTTCATATAAAGGATGGCGTTGCTTTTCCAGATACCTTAGTGGGAACCGATAGTCATACTCCAATGGTTGATGCCTTAGGAGTTATTGCTGTTGGAGTTGGTGGTTTAGAAGCTGAAAGTGTGATGCTTGGGCGAGCTTCTTATATGCGTCTACCTGAAATTATTGGTGTGGAATTAACCAATAAATTAAATGAAGGGATTACTAGTACTGATTTAGTCCTAGCGCTGACTGAGTTTTTACGAAACGAAAAAGTAGTGTCGAGTTATTTAGAATTTTATGGAGAAGGAGCTTCCAAATTAACATTGGGTGATCGGGCAACTATTTCTAATATGACCCCAGAGTTTGGCGCGACGGCGGCAATGTTTTATATTGATCAGCAAACGATTGATTATTTAAAGTTAACCGGTAGAGAAGACGAGCAAGTGAAGCTGGTTGAGACTTACGCAAAAGAATCAGGTTTATGGGCTGATAGTTTGACTAGTGCAGAGTACGAGCGAGTACTCACTTTTGATTTATCATCGGTTGTTAGAAATTTAGCGGGACCATCTAACCCTCATAACCGAGTGGCAACCACCGATTTAGTCAGCAAAGGGATCGCCGGAAGTTATGAATTAGATGGTGACAAAATGCCAGACGGTGCATGTATTATTGCGGCGATAACCAGTTGTACCAATACCAGTAATCCAAGAAATATGGTGGCAGCCGGTTTAGTCGCTCGTAATGCAAACAAACTTGGATTAACTAGAAAGCCTTGGGTAAAAACGTCCTTAGCGCCAGGTTCAAAAGCAGTACAACTTTATTTAGAGGAAGCTAACTTACTTCCCGAATTGGAACAAATGGGTTTTGGTATCGTTGGGTTTGCTTGTACTTCTTGCAACGGCATGAGCGGAGCACTTGATCCGCTGATCCAAAAAGAAGTATTAGATAACAATTTATATACAACCGCTGTTTTATCGGGCAATCGAAATTTTGACGGGCGAATTCATCCTCATGCTAATGAAGCATTTTTAGCATCGCCTCCATTGGTCGTAGCTTATGCGATTGCCGGAACGATTCGATTTGATATTGAAAAAGATAGTTTAGGAACCGATAGCAACGGCAATGCAATAACGCTAAAAGATCTATGGCCAAGTGATGAAGAAATTGATTCGATCATCAAACAAAGTGTAAAACCAGAACAGTTTAGAAAAGTTTATGATCCGATGTTTGATATTAAAGTTGAATTTGGTGATGAGATTAGCCCGCTTTATGACTGGCGCCCACATACCACTTATATCAGACGACCTCCGTATTGGGAAGGAGCTCTTGCAGGTGAACGCACCATGAAAGGCATGCGTCCACTCGCGGTTTTAGGTGATAACATTACTACCGATCACCTTTCGCCATCTAATGCTATCCAACTAGACAGTGCCGCCGGCGAATATCTTGCAAAAATGGGCGTACCAGAAGAAGATTTTAATTCTTACGCCACTCATCGCGGTGATCACCTAACAGCACAACGCGCAACGTTTGCTAATCCAAAACTGTTTAATGAAATGGTAAAAGAAAATGGCGAGCCGAATGGAAAAACCGTTCAAGGATCGTTTGCTCGAATAGAGCCAGAAGGAAAAGTCTCTAGAATGTGGGAAGCGATTGAAACTTATATGGAACGAAAGCAACCTTTGATCATTGTCGCCGGTGCAGATTATGGACAAGGCTCTTCACGAGATTGGGCTGCGAAAGGTGTTCGGTTGGCAGGGGTTGAGGTCATTGCTGCAGAAGGATTTGAAAGAATTCACAGAACCAATTTATTAGGCATGGGTATATTGCCACTAGAGTTTAAATCAGGCACTGATCGCAATACTCTCAATATTGACGGAACAGAAACTTTTGATGTGAAAGGTATTCCTAGTCCGGGCGCCACTTTGACTTTAATCATAAATCGCAAAAATGGCGAACAAATTGAAGTGCCGATGACCTGCCGGTTAGATACCGCGGAAGAAGTTTCAATTTATGATGCGGGCGGAGTATTGCAGCGATTTGCTCAGGACTTTTTGGAAAGTAATCAAAGCTAAAGAAAAAACAAAAGCAAAAGCAAAAACAAAAACAAATTTCACCACAGAGGCACAGAGAAAAAGATAAAAAAGTCCCCCTCTTTGCAAAGAGGGGCTAGGGGAGATTTAAACAGCTGTCAATATTAAATAGACGCTGGATAATTCACATTCTCAAATCCCCCTCAGTCCCCCTTCGCAAAGGGGGAGGTTTTCCTCCGTGTTCTCCGTGCCTTCGTGGTGAATATTCTTTTATCTATTTAGTTTTTAAGGATATTCAGATGACACACAAACCTCAAATAAAAATCCCTGCCACTTACATGCGTGGCGGAACCAGTAAAGGTGTTTTTTTTAACTTGACGGATCTTCCCGAATCGGCACAAGTGCCTGGTGATGCGCGAGATCAATTATTATTACGAGTAATCGGAAGCCCCGATCCTTACGGCAAACAAACCGATGGAATGGGTGGTGCAACTTCGAGTACCAGTAAGACTGTTATTCTTTCGAAAAGCGAACAAACAGATCACGATGTGGATTATTTGTTCGGTCAAGTTGCGATTGATAGACCTTTTGTGGATTGGAGTGGGAATTGTGGCAATTTAACGGCTGCTGTTGGTTCTTTTGCCATTTCTAGTGGGTTAGTTGATGCAAGTAGGATTCCTGAAAATGGCATTGCTGTTGTTAGAATTTGGCAGGCGAATATCAAAAAAACCATTATYGCCAATGTDCCAATTACTAATGGTRAAGTTCAAGAAACBGGWGRTTTTGAATTAGATGGTGTTACCTTTCCAGCAGCAGAAGTTAAAGTCGAATTCATCGATCCATCAGCTGGAGATAGTGCAATHTTTCCCACAGGAAATTTAGTAGATGATCTTGAAGTGCCAGGCGTTGGAACATTTAAAGCCACCATGATTAATGCTGGAATTCCTACCATATTTCTGAATGCGGAAGATATTGGTTATAAAGGAACTGAATTACAAGGTGATATTAACTCGGATGCGGAAGCACTTACGAAGTTTGAAACTATTCGTGCGTATGGTGCAATAAAAATGGGATTAATACACAATATTGAAGAAGCAAAAACTCGGCAACATACACCTAAAGTTGCATTTGTTGCACCGGCTGCTGATTATGTTTCATCTAGCGGAAAACAAATTTCGAGTTCGGATATAGATATCAATGTTAGAGCGTTATCCATGGGACTATTACATCACGCAATGATGGGAACTGCCGCGGTAGCAATTGCAACAGCATCGGCTATTCCGGGAACGCTAGTTAATATTGCCGCGGGTGGTGGCGATAGAAAAGGAGTACGTTTTGGACATCCTTCTGGTACTTTAAAAGTGGGTGCGGAAGCGAAGTTGATTGATGGTGAATGGTCAGTTAATAAAGCGATTATGAGTCGTAGTGCTCGGGTGTTAATGGAAGGTTGGGTTCGAATTCCAGAGGGCTAAAATCTCTTATGTCTAACACTCCTAAAGTTTCGAATATAAACTATACCCAATACCACGTATGGTTTTTAGTTGGTATTGGTTTCCATCAGTTAAAGACAAAGACTTTTTTAGATTGGATACAAAATTATCGACTGTACGGTTATCAACAAAAACATCTTCACCCCAGACTGAATTTAGAATCTCGTCTCTGCTACAGGTTTTATTTAAGTGGCTAAATAAATAACTAAAAATACTAAACGCAGTTTTAGTAAGATGAATATTCTTACTATCTTTGGTTATAGAATGTTGCTCCCAATTAATTTGAAAGCCATTGAATGAATCAACACTATTTGCAGTCGTACATGTCGTTCGTCTCAATAATGCTTTTATCCTCAAAAGTAATTCAGCAGAACGGTAGGGCTTACTCAAATAATCATCCGTTCCAGAAACAAAACCTTTGATTAGATCTTTTTCTAAATTTCTTGCGGTTAGCATCAAAATTAATACGTCTTTGCGCTGACGGATCCATTCACATAGCTCAAAACCGTTACCGTCGGGTAACATAATATCTAAAATGATTAGATCAACATTCTCGCTCGTCAAAAATAGCTTTGCTTCAGCCACAGATGCACTTGTTGAGACATCGAACCCTTCAAGCTCTAAATTATCTGCGAGAGTTGATCGTAAATTTTCGTCATCTTCTACTATAAGTAATCGTTTCTTCAATATTGATTCCTTTTTAATTTATCGTTTTTGGCAAGCTTAGGCGCCAAACTGTGCCACCTTCGCTAGAATCAATTATTTCAATATCGCCCTTGTGAATCTTCATAATCTGTCGGCATAGTGACAAACCAATACCCGTACCTTGTTGATTGCTAGTGGTTGGAACGCGATAAAAATCATTAAAAACTTGTGGCCATAGTCTTTCTTCAATGCCACAACCATTATCTTTTATTAGTATGTCGTTGTTATTATCAATTGAAAGCTCTACGTCAATCTCTTTATGTTTACTGTATTTAATAGCATTAGATAGTAAATTAACTAAAACCAATTCAAAAAAATTGGAGTCAACAAAAATATAATAGTGGTCAGGTAAGGATAGTGTCAGACTAATATTCTTAGTTGTAGTTACTGCAATTTTAGTATTAACACGCTCTATCATTGATGATAATTCAATTTTATCAATATTTAATTGAAGCTCGCCGGATCTAATTTGATTGAGCGACAATAAGTTATCAACCATTAGCCAGAGTTGATCGACTTCATCTATGATTTTGTTTGGATAGTCTTTAATAGAAAGATTTCTTTCAGATCGCTTACTTAACGTTTCCGTCATAATTCTAATTGAAGCCAAAGGTGTTTTTAATTCATGACTAACGAGGTTCAAAAAGTCGTCTTTCATACTAAGATATTTTAGCTTTCGAGAGACATGGTTATTAACAAAAAATAGAATCGTTAAAAAAGCAAGAATAAAGGATATTGCTAAAAGTAGTTTAACGATTAGGAAATGTTTCAGATTATCTATTTGCTGAATCCAACGATTTCTTACGATATCCACCTGTAAATCATTCAGATGAATATTAGTTTCACTTAAACCATCTTCAGAAAAAGTAATTTGATCAGATGGGTCTAAAATATTTTGTTTCTTTAGTGTTATTTCCACTTCCAGCATTTCAGTTTTATAGTCAAATGGAATTAGTGTTTTAAGGTTATTTTCATGTTCAATAACAAACCACTTTCCTTTAACGATAGAGTTACCTTTTACTAATGTCGGTGAAGTTGTTATGTCTTCAAACCAAAGGCCGTTAACTTTTTTATTGAACCAAGTAAGATCAAGTTGCGTTAATTCCAGAATAGCTCTCAGTTGATTTATAACTAAGGTGATATCCTTTTTAGAAAAATGATTATTTTGCTTAAATAGGTATCTTGATATTGGTATCACTTTTTTTGAACCACTAAAAACAAACAAATCGATCAATTGGTCATTCCACCTAGAATCTTTTCTAATCTGTAGAAATCTTAATACAGATATAATTTCTTCCAAAGGCGATAGTTGATTGTTCTCTATAAGCGATAGGTAATGGTCAATTTTCTTATTGAGATTTATCGATTTAGGTTCATTGTTAGCTAGTTCCTTTTGTATATCCAAAATGGCTTTGATTCTCAAAAGGCTTTCTTGAGTTTGAGTTAGTTTCGAATCAAGAGTCTCATAAGTCTGCCACAGAGGAGACATTTGTTCATTATCCACACCTGCAAAAAGGTTAGGATAAACTCTTAGATTATTGGAAAAAGCAAAAAAATTGGATGATAAACTCTTCCAGTTTCTGTCTAATTCTTCAACCGATTGAGGGAAACCTAATAGCTTATTATTTAATTGAATACGCAGAGTTTTCAACACCGTATTTTTCATTAAGCTTTGGTTGTTTTCCACTAACTTGAGCGCTCTTTGGTGCTCTAGCAATAGCATGCTAATGATTGCCAGCCCAATCATTAAAACTAGTAGGAGGGCAACCAAAATTAAGGGCTTTCTCATTACCTTAGTCAAGTAAAGGCACTCGATCATAATTGATATTAGCAACTGGGTGATCAACTTCGTAAGTATCAATACGAGAGTCAATTTGTCGCGCTTTAGTCACCAATTTGCGTAGGTCAATCACTTGTTGCTGGCGTTTATAATCGTTAGGAAGATGACTTAGTAGCGAATCTATATCCTCATAGTTATAGAGTCTAGACCAATAGGATTGACGTAGTTTTTCTGCGAAGGCGGCAACCGCAAAAGATAATCGACTATCTGGAGAAACGGTTGAAGAGCTTTCCCGTATTACGCTTAGAGGGATCTGTTTAGTCATAATTTGAACTTTTTGGCCCTGTGGTTTTTTGTAAGCAATAGACAGTTTTGCAATAGAGCCGCTTTTAGTAGTTCTATGATTTTTAGATTCATTTTTTAGCTTTATTTCAAATAACGCAGTAACCTTGTGTCCTGCGCCAATTTCACCACCATCCTTATTAGCATCAGTGAAATCCTGTTGTTTTAATTGTCGATTCTCGTAACCTAATAGTCGGTAGTTTGATACAAACTTTGGATCAAACGTCACTTGAATTTTTGCATCTTTCGCTACCGTTTGTAGTTGGCTACTTAATCCGTCAACAAAAGCACTTTGAATATCGTTTTGATTTGCAATATATAGATAATTCCCGTTTCCTTTATTAGCTAATTGCTCTAATAAGTGATCGTTATACATACCAATACCAACACCAAGCGTAGTTAGAAAGATTCCTTTATCTTTGCTTTCAGAAATTTTTGCTAGAATAGATTCTGGTGATACTGAACCGACATTTGCCATGCCATCAGAAGTCAAAATAACGCGATTATTAAATCCAGGTTGATACATTTGTTCCGCTATTTCATAACCTTTTATTAAGCCGCGCTCAGCATTTGTGCTACCTCCGGTTTGTAGGTTATTAATGACTTTAAATATCTTACGCTTGTTTGCAACAGGTGTGGGTTCCAATACAACACTTGCATTATCGTTGTATACCACCAAAGCAATATGGTCATCTTTATCTAGTTGAGAGATTAAGGTTGTCATTGCATTTTTAAGTAAATCAATTTTGTTATCCGATGCCATTGAGCCTGAAATATCGGCCACAAAAACGAGGTTGCTTGGATTGCGTTCATGTTCCGCTAAAGTTTTTGTTTGTAAACCTAAATGTAATATATGATAACCATCACGAAAGGGAGATGGCATCGCTTCCGCACTTACTGAGAATAGACCTTCACCCTGATTATATCGATAATCCATTGAGTTAATAAATTCTTCAATACGAATACCATCGGGGTTGGGTATCTGACCTCGATTTAACATCGCAGATGCTAATTTATAAGAACCATTGTCAGCATCCATAGAAAAAGTAGAAACAGGGTTATGGATAGTTTGAATGGTTGGGTTTACTTTATAGCGTTTAAAAATTTGATTTGAAGCGATAGCGCTGTTGGCGATTCGTTTATATATTAGTCTTTCTGCTTTCACTTTTGGTGCTTCTCTTGCGAGTAGGTTACCAATTAATCGAACGTTCGATCTCTCTATTTCTTCTCGACTTATTACCGTTATTACGGGGCCATTTGATTTGACATCGGTTCGTTTAATTCGAGAGCCGGTAATAATGATGGTGGATTCATCGGATTCTGATGCGCTTTCATTGTAAACATGACCTGCGCAGTTGGCAAGCATCGCTACTAACAAAGCCGAACCAGTAATTTTAAGAACAGTAAGATAAATTTTCATTGATAGAATTTCCTTCTTTAAGTAAGAGTAATTATTCTATCTACTAATAATGCCTGAATTGTCATGGTTGTGTCATGATTTTATTCAAATGTAATAAAATTCTAATTAATTTGTGAATCACCGAGTTCTATTTAATGTTACGCCACCCTTTGATCTATAAAATCATGTAATTGTTTGCATGTGTTTTCTAGAGTGTCGATGTGTGCTTTTTTTACGCGACCTTTATTTTCTATAAATTCCATTTTTAACCTTTTAGCAACATCATGGATATTATTATGAATTTTATCAATACTACGGATCCATTTTTCTTCAAAGAGTTGTTCTTGTATTGCCCTACGAACCCAAGTTCCGCAAGAACTTCTTTCAGTATCCATAATTGGCCAATCAATCTTTGTTAAATCAGTTAAACCTAAATTATCGATAAAGCGTTTACGCCATTGATCTGTTGTAAGTTTTAGTATTTCTAACTCTCTTTCCTGTCTATTTCTTGGTGTTTTTGCAAACTCAATCCATTCATTGTTAGCTTGATATTGATTGAGCCATTCAGGAAATTCATTGGCAGGCATTGGCTTTGCGATTCCATATCCCTGGGCGTTATCACAATGCATTAATAGTAAAATCAGACCCTGTTCAATTGTTTCAACACCTTCAGCAATAACTAGTCGATCAAAAGCGCTAGCTAAGCCAACAATACCGTCAATAATTGCGTAATCTCCCGGATCTTCTAAAACATCTCGAACAAATGTTTGATCAATTTTCACAGTATTAGCGGAGAGATTTCGTAGGTGAGTTAAAGATGAGTATCCCGTTCCAAAGTCATCCAAGGCAACATTTAAATTAAGTCTATTTCGACATTCATCAATAACATGACTAATGGTTTTAAGATCGCCAAGCGCGCTACTTTCTAATATTTCAAGTTGAAGTTTATTGGGATCGATTTTTGGATAATTACTTAGCAACAATTCTAACGAAGTTATAAAAGAACTTGATTGTAAATGATGAGAGGCGATATTAACGCTTATTTCAATATCGACACCTTGAGAGTTCCAATCTTGAAGCTGTATCATCGCCTGTTCTATAACCCAGTTTCCAATACCAATTTCCAGATCAGTACCTTCAATAATGGGTAAAAATTCTAAAGGCGGAACAAGTCCTTTTTTTGGATGCAACCAACGAATAAGCGCTTCTGCACCAAAAACCTTACCTGTTCTCATATTAACTTTTGGTTGGTAGTAGAGTTGGAATTGATTTTTATTAAGAGCGTCTTCTATTTCGCTTAAACGCCCATGTTTATAGATGGCTTTTTCATCCTGTTCGGAGTTGAATAAAGAGTAACGATTTTTACCCGCTATTTTCGCTTGATACATTGCATTATCAGCATGTCGTAACAGAGTATCAATATCAGCGGAGTCGTTAGGATAAACTGTGACACCACTGGATGCGGAAATAAAATGATTTCGGCCGTTAATAGAAAAAGGTTTTGATAGTGCTGTATGAATTTTATCAAGCGTCTTTTCACATTCAGAGAAGTCCTTAAAATCGCTTAATAATAGAACAAATTCATCTCCACCTTGACGTGAAACGGTATCATTCTCATTCACATTTTTTTTCAGAGTATTAGCAACTTGTACTAGAAGTTGATCGCCAACCGCATGACCAAATTGATCATTGATTGGTTTGAAATTATCGAGATCAAGGTAACAAATTGCTAGTTGAGTTTTCGTGATATGGCTATGGGTGACGGCTTGTAAAAATTTGTCAGTGAATAAATTACGGTTTGGCAAATCCGTCAGTGTATCGTAGTGAGCAAGAGTTTTTAATGCTTCTTGTTGGCGTTTGGATTCAGTTATATCTGTTGCCATACCAATCAATCGTTTTGGACTACCATCATCTTTCCAATCAACCACTTCGCCTATTGCATAAACCCATATGATCTCGCCATTATCTTTTACTCGTCTAAATTCAACATCTCCTTTTTTGCGACCGTCGATACTCAAATTAAGAGCAGTCATTACTGTTATTCTGTCTTCTGGATGAATTCCTTCACGCCATTCTTCTAATGGCATTATAAATTGTGCAGCTGGCAAATCTATAAGCTGGGCATATTGAGCACTTACAACTATATGATTATTAATAAGGTCGAAATCAAACCAACCTTGTCGACCGGCACTTAATGCAAATTCTAATCGCTTTAAGTCATCATCAATGGTTTTCTTCATTTTGAAAAAACTATCGATCATAAAACCGATTTCATCGTCATTTTGTACTTGTTTATTTAATTCATGGTTTAACGGTAAATTATTAATAATTGATTTAGTTAAATAATTAATAGGAGCGATTACACGTTTTTTTGTTATATATAAAGAATAAAATCGAGTGCTCAGAGCCATAATTAAGAAAATGACTAGATGAACAAAAGCATCATCAATTTTATTTTTCTGGTTTTTCACAGAAAGTTTGGTTCTGTCTGAAAGTGAATGTAAAAAGTCATCTATAGGAAGCATTATACTTTGCTTAGCTAACCGGTATTCTGCAGAGGAAAGTAGTTGAATTGCTAATTGTTGGTTCGGTGTTCTTTCAATCGTATATTTGCCATATTTATCTTTAAATAAGCCTTCAAGAGCGTTGAATGCCTTGATTTCTAAATTGACTAATTGATTTGAATTATTCGCAGATTTATTCAGATTCTTAAATTCTGAATCTAGATAGGGCAATTTACGCATTCTATCTTGAAGACTTGATTTTTTCTCTAATGGATGGCGCTGCGTTCTGATTGACTCTGGCAGTTCCCAATAAACAGGGCAATAGTGTTTTAGGTTTTCGTTTTCTCCATTTCTCATTGAGAGAATATTGAAATAGATATCCTTGTATTGAGTTTCTTTAGAGATAACATAAAGCCGGGCATAGCGAGTTAATTCATCGGAGCTTTGTTTTAACTCTCTAGCTTTCTCTAGCATTAAGTGGTGAGCGTGCTCTATTGAACGTATTTCTTGAGTTTTATTATATAAATCTAAAAGTCCTAAGATAAACAGTAGTGCGAAGACTATTGATACGTAGTTTGAGAGGGTAAATATGGTTTTTATGCTTATTTTCATTCAATCTCAATATGTTAATGCGAAACTCCTTTTCGATAGTCTTAAATATCCAATTTAGAAAGTAATTCGAAATTTTTTCAAAGCTAGACAAATTATAGTCAAACTAGGCGATGTTTTTGAGTTTGTTTGAAGAAATTAACTCATTTTAGCAATCCAACCACTTGGAAACACTCGAATAAACCAATGTAGCCAAGCCCAAGGCCAGGAAGGCACAAAACTATTGGCTTTTTCTTTCTCTATAGCTTTAACAATGCTTTTACAGCCTGTTTCTGTGTCTACGATAAAAGGGACTTTTTTAATTTTCTCGTTGATTTCACTGCGAATCCATCCAGGATGGATACAGCTGACCTTAATAGGTGTATTCATTACATCAATTCTAATACCTTCGCTAAGAGTTGTAATGGCAGCTTTAGTGGCAGCATAAACAGTTACTGCTCGAGGAAAACCTCTGACCGCACTTATTGAGGATATCATCACAAGATGTCCAGCATTTTGTTTTCTAAATATTTCCATAGCAGCTTCTGCTTGTGCGATTGCTGCGATAAAGTTAGTTTCAGCTGTTTGTTTATTTGCATGAAAATAGCCTGTACCGATGGATGCGCCTTTGCCCATTCCTGCATTAACAATAACTCTATCGAGGCCACCCAATTCTTGCTCAAACTCCTTAAACACTCTAAATACGTTGTCGTGTTCATTTACATCTAATGATTTTATAGATACTTTGATATCTGAGTTTATGGATTCAAGTTCTATTTTTAAGGTTTCTAGATTTTCCATTCTTCTAGCACAAAGAGCCAGATCGCAACCCTTTTTTGCGAATAATAAAGCCATGCCTTTACCTAGACCTGAGCTTGCACCAGTGATTAATATTTTTTTTCTCATGATTTATTCTCTTATTTTAGATAATTTTTCACTTTGGCATTTTGACGAGAATAGTTTTTTTATCGTCTAAAAATTCCATTGAAATCGGCGATTTATCATTTAATCCAACTTGTCCCATCCAACGTTTTACATTAGAAAAAACATCTTGTTTGCCAGGAAGATTAATCACCGAAATTTCTACACCATCGATAATAAAAGTAGCAAACCTCATAGAAGAAGTGCTAGCAATTTTAGAACCTTCAGGTAAATGACTAAAATCAGGTTGTTGATCACTATCGAACTTAAGCTCAGTGAGGAAATACTGTTTAAATTTAACTGAAATAGCTTCAATTCTGTTCTTATTATCTTTAGCTTTTATAAACCAAGTTGATGTAGGCTTCTTATAAATGATCCCTAAAATAGCTTGAACCGAAACGCCATCTTCGGATGCGTTTACTGTGTTTTGAATTTGCTGGGGCGGTTGAGGTGTTGTGGATGTATTCTGTTGAGAATCGCGCATTTGCGCAAATTTATCACCAAAAGTTTTGGAGAGCTGTTGGATTTGTTGCTCACTAATCGGTGTTTTGTCATTTTGTCCAAAAATCAAATAGGCTATTAGAAGTGTGGAGAGTGATATTACAGTGTAGAATGCTGATTTATTCATTGTTTATGTTTGCATGTATAAAGTATTTGGCAATATTATAAGACCTGTATTGGTTTAGCAATCTAATTAAACAACCTAGGTTTATGTTGAGTAATAGCTTTTGTGGGGTAATTAAATGAAGAATTTTAATGCTAACGAACATATTTTCGAATTTAATATTGATGAACAATTGAGGCCTTCAGTTGAACGAAAGTTAACAGGCACAACGAAAATAGATACCGAAATTCATTCTTTATCTATTCCATTACGACCTATAGCTACAATGTTATCTGTGTTAGCATTAAGAACGTATCGGAAATGCCGACCTCGTTTTATCGGTGACAGGTGCGTATTTGAACCAAGTTGTTCACATTATTGTGAGTTAGCAATTCGGGAAAATGGTTTTTTTCGAGGTGTGAAACTTACTTTTAATAGACTTTACCGATGCAAACCTGGAGCTGGGGGCATCGATCTTTCGTGCAAAAAGGTGATATCATGCAATACAAAATAGAGCCAATTGGATCTGAATTTTCAAATAAAGCAATTGAAAAATTAGAAAATCATTTTTCTACACGTTCATCTAATGGCTATAATTTTCATTCTGTATTTCAGGTACAACAGCCTGGATGTCTTGGTATGGGCAAGGGAACAATTACCTATTTGGCTGTTTATGTAAAAGAGTAGATCGCGTAATTAGACCAAATGAAAAGACATTTTTTATTAAATTAATGTCTTTTTAATTCTTAAGAAGCTACATTTCTCTCTCGTAACTCACCCACTTTTTCAGAACAGCGGATATCATTAGCTATTCTAACTAACGCATAGGTCGAAGATCGAATAATATCGGTGGCCAACCCCATCCCATGAAAAACTTTCACCTTTGAATCACTTTTATATTCGGCAATGATATTAACTTGGCCAAGCGCATCGGTACCCTGGGAAGTCGAAGCGACTTTAAAATCTTTTATTTCAATATCATAACCGCAAATGCGACTAATACACCGGCAAATGGAGTTAATCGGTCCATTTCCAATGGCTGCTTCGGTGATCAATTGTTCACCACAATACATGGCAACAGTGGCTGTTGAAGTATCTTTTGATCCTGATTGGACATATAGAGATTCCAATGAATAAAAATCATCATCGGCATCTAAGTTTGTAAAAAAGACTAAGGCTTCCAAATCATAATCAAAAACTTGCCCTTTTTTGTCGGCTAATCTTACAAAGCGTTCATATAGTTTATCTAAATCATAGTCATCTTTGTTGTAACCTAAATCCTGTAAACGATGATGGATGACATGACGACCAGAGCGGGAGGTTAAATTTAATTTATTGGTATTCAATCCAACGGTTTCAGGTGTCATTATTTCATAGGTATTTTGACTTTTTAATACGCCATCTTGATGTATTCCTGATGAATGACTGAAAGCATTTGCACCAACGATTGCCTTATTGGATTGAATTGGCATGTTGCATAAATTGGAAACTAATTGACTAGTTCTATGAATTTCTTTTGGATTAATATTAGTAACTAAATTCAAGTGGTCCGCACGAGTATTTAAAATCATGACGACTTCTTCTAATGAACAATTTCCTGCGCGTTCACCTATACCATTTACGGTGCACTCTATTTGTCTCGCGCCAGCCTGAACGGCTGCAATTGAATTAGCAACTGATAAACCTAAATCATCATGGCAGTGTACAGAAATAATAGCCTTGTCGATATTAGGCACAAGGTTAAAAAGTGTTTCAATAATGCCACCAAACTCAGAGGGTATTGTATAACCCACGGTGTCAGGAATATTGATAGTGGTAGCGCCAGCTAAAATAGCCTGCTCAACCATTCGGCATAAATCGTCAATAGGAGTTCTACCGGCATCTTCACAGGAAAATTCAACATCATCGGTATAATTTCTGGCGCGTTTTATTGCACGGGTTGCCATTTCGATCACTTGACCAAATTCTTTTTTTAATTTTTTTTCTATATGTATCGTAGAAGTGGCTACAAAGGTATGAATACGAAATTGTTCAGCAACTTTTAATGCCTCCGCGGCAGCATCAATATCTTTATCGATAACGCGAGCTAATCCTGCAATTCGACTATTTTTTATTTCTTTTGCGATAGACTGAACAGAGTTGAAATCACCCGGAGATGATACTGGGAAACCGGCCTCAATAATATCAACACCAAGGCGCTCTAATGCAAAAGCAATTTGCAATTTTTCACGTGTGTTAAGGCTCGCTTGCAATGCTTGCTCGCCATCTCTTAAGGTGGTGTCAAATATAATGACGTTATCTTTATTCATAATTTTATGTCTCTTACAATTTTTAAATCTAAAAACCAAAAGAAAATAATTTCACCACGGAGGCACAGAGAACACAGAGGAAAATAAAGCTTCCCCCTTTGCGAAGGGGGATTGAGGGGGATTTGAAACTCTAAATTTTAAGCGCATATTTAACGCTGTTTAAATCTCCCCTAGCCCCTCGACAATTGCTCCATGCATTATCCTAATAAACGACATCCGTGTCGCGATCTTCGCAAAGGGGAATCAACTTTTTATCTTTTAACTCCGTGTTCTCCGTGGTGAATGTTTTTTAGTCTTTATTTATTTCAATAACAACAGTATCAATCGCTTGCTGGGTAGTTACTTTGCTTGCAGGATCAAGATCGCAAGTTAAAACACCTTGTTCAATAACTTTAGAAACTGCCTGTTCAATGGTATCTGCTTCATCATTTAATTTTAACCAACGTAACATCATGGCTATTGTTAAAATACTCGCATAAGGGTTTGCGATCCCTTGTCCTGCAATATCGGGAGCCGAGCCGTGGATCGGTTCAAACACTCCATATTTTTCACCTACTGAAGATGAGGCCAGTAAACCCATTGAACCGGCTAATACACTAGCTTCATCGGATAATATATCGCCGAACATATTTTCCGTTAAAATCACATCAAAATCCGATGGTGATTGAATCAATTTCATAGCGCAAGAATCTACTAGATGATGCTTGAGCTCTACTTCTGGATAGTCTTGTTGACCAATACAAGTGACCGTTTCTCTCCACAACTTGGACGTTTCTAAAACATTTGCTTTATCAACCGATGTTAATTTTTTATCCCTTTGCATGGCTAATTCGAATGCTACTTTCGCAATACGCTCTATTTCTTTCACAGAATACTTACACTCATCGGTTGCAAACTCTTCGTTACTGCCTAAATTTCCTCTAGTTCTTTTCCCAAAATAAATACCACCAGTTAATTCCCTTACAATGATAAAGTCGGTTCCCGCCAATATTTCTGGTTTCAAAGGTGAAGCGAATTGAAGTTTTTCAAACATGATTAACGGACGAACATTGGCAAAGACTTCTAATTCACTTCTTAATTTTAATAGACCTTGTTCGGGTCKCACTTTTCCGTTATCCCATTTKGGGCCACCAATRCARGCTAAAAATACGGCATCTGCTTTTTTACARGCWTSYARCGTYTTRGYKGGTAATGGRTYGCCTGARTCRTCRATWGCAGCACCKCCRATTAAATATTYYTGAACGGWAAATTGGTGGCCAWAYYTATCTCCGATGATATTTAGAATGGGAACGACTGCTCCTGAGACTTCTGGACCAATTCCATCGCCAGGTAAAGATGCGATATTAAATTTCATAATTGAACCTCAAAGGCTTCTATTTCTTTTGTGTATTGCATTAAAAAATCCAACTGGTCAATGCCGTTAGTTAGGCAATATTTTGAAAAAGGCTCTATAGAGAAGTGGATCACTTTAGAATCACAATTGATAGTCTGTTCATTTAAATCAACCTCAATATCAAATGTGTTTCTCGATAATAAATATTGATTCTCATCAGAGCTTATTTGAATGGTCAACAACCCATTTTTAACGGAATTATTAGAAAAAATATCGGCCATTGAACTACTAATCACCACTTTAATTCCGTAATCTAATAATGCCCAAGGCGCATGTTCTCTTGATGAACCACAACCAAAATTATCACCGGCAACAATAACCTGCGAATCTTTTAAATTTGAGTCGTTTAATACGAACGTTTCATTTTTAGAGCCATCTTCGCTATAACGCCAGTCTGCAAAAAGATGTTTTCCCAAACCGTTTTTGTTAGTAATCTTTAAATGGTCAGAACCAATAATTTGGTCAGTATCAATATTATCAATATTAATAGCGGAAAGTTTGGAGTTTATTTTATTGAAAGGGATCATTACGCCACCGCCTTTTGATTCATCATCGTGCGAGGGTCAACGATTTCACCAGCCACCGCGGCAGCCGCAGCAGTCAATGGACTAGCTAATAAAGTACGTCCGCCTTTTCCCTGACGACCTTCAAAATTACGGTTGCTTGTGCTAACGCAAATTTGACCTGACTGAATAATATCTCCATTCATTCCTAGACACATCGAGCAACCTGGTTCACGCCATTCGGCTCCAGCTTTAATGAAAACAAGATCTAATCCTTCGGCTTCCGCTTGCTGTTTTATTAAATGAGATCCTGGAACAATCAAACATCKAACAYTTTCRKCAATAYTTTTATYTTTCATTATGCTMGCCGCATCTCTAAGATCGCTAATACGRGAATTAGTRCAACTGCCAATAAAAACGACRTCRACTGATTTYCCWATCATCATTTCRTCTTCATYAAASCCCATATATTTTARTGCTTGAGWTTCATTTTTTATCGGAATYCGTTGCTCAACTTTAATKCCCATTTGWGGGTTAGTACCRTAGGTGATCATKGGAGAAATATCTTTTGCATCAATGRTGAKATGTTGGTCAAAARTYGCTCCCTGATCGGTCGCTARTTCTAACCATTGTTGTTTCGCATTATCCCAGTCTTTACCGCTGGGAGAATATTCGCGGCCTTCTAAATAATCAAATGTGGTTTGATCGGGCGCTATCATTCCCGCTCTCGCACCAGCTTCAATCGACATATTACAAACGGTCATTCGTTCGTCCATGGACATACTAGTTATGGTTGACCCAAAATATTCAATCACATGACCCGTAGCACCGCCGATTCCTATTTGTTGAATGATATGCAAAATAACATCTTTAGCGGTTGTGCCTTGTCCCAATTTTCCATTGACTTCAATACCAAAGGTTTTTGCTTTACGCTGAGGTAATGCTTGCGTGGCGAATACATATCCGACTTCGCTAGTTCCAATACCAAAAGCCAATGCACCAAATGCACCGTGTGTGCTGGTATGGCTATCGCCACAAACTATAGTTTTTCCCGGATGAGTAATGCCTAACTCAGGACCAATAACATGAACTATTCCTTGTTTTTTATTACCTAATTCGAATATAGGTACTTTGAATTCTTTACAATTAATCTCTAATTGTTTTACTTGGTCTTCTTCAGCGGTTCCATTAAATAAAAAGATTCCATTAGCATCAGCTTTAGTCGTTGGTGTTGAATGATCCATGGTGGCAAAAGTTTTATTAGGGCGCTTTAGCTTTATACCTCTATCGCGTAACATTTGAAATGCTTGTGGTGAAGTGACCTCATGGATTAAGTGAGTATCAATATACAAAATTGCCGGTGTTTCAGATGTTTCTGCTTTAACAATATGTTGTTGCCAAACTTTATCAAATAATGTTTGATTGGATTGCTTATTTTTCATCACTCGATTACCAACGACCGTGACTCATAAATCCAACTGGTTCAAATTCGAAAACGTCGATCATTTTCTTTTTAGAGGGTCTCTTTCTATCTTCCACAACAGATGCGTTTTCTGCCTTATCGCAATCGGGTTGAGCCGATCGAAAGTAATGAGAAGATCGATGAAAGCCGTTATGGAAATGATTTGTTTTGCTTCTCTGTGTTGTCATCATGTTTTATCCTTACTAGTGTATATTTTAGTCATTAGTTGTTAAGTTCCAATACCGTTCATTCATGGACATTCGCAGCACCGGCATCCATACCTCTTTGTGGAATACGACCAACACGGATGTTGGAAGTGCAGATTTTGCAGGAGCAACAAATCTGCCAGTCCATACCCACTACAATCTTTACGTTCATGGGGCAAACTTTCCATGGACATAAAAAAACCCCGAAGTGTTTAAGTTTCAGGGCTTTTAGAATTTATATATTATTTAACAAATATGCAAAATCACCCCATCGAGTTACCGAGGAGGAGGCTGAGAATCACAATGGTTGTTAAACTATTTGTTTGCATGGGTTAAATCTAGTTGTTTATTGCCTTTTAATCAAGGCTACATAACTAAATGATCTATCTATTGGAAATAAAAGATGTTCTATACTCATCCCACCTCAAGATGGGTATATAACCAGAAACTATACCTCTGCCTTTAATTTAATTTGACAGAAGTGCGATCTCGGTTCAAAGTTAAAGCATGAAAGTTAACAATATCAATCAAACGGAAAATACTGATTCAATCACTAAATCGATTGAAAGTGTTGCGCTTGTATCAATGACAATTGACTCTGATTCAACATCGATTAGTACCATTATGGGCAAC
The DNA here is from genome assembly GCA_002733465.1 of Kangiella sp. Taxonomy (GTDB): domain Bacteria; phylum Pseudomonadota; class Gammaproteobacteria; order Enterobacterales; family Kangiellaceae. The sequence continues at coordinate 58,047 of NVVT01000011.1, read as the reverse complement.
GGTACGGGAACGGGTATTAGTATTCCCTGAGCATTGGTGATAAGAAAATTTGAAACCCGTGACTCTAACAAGACTCACGGGTTTTTTTATGTCCATGGAAAGCTTGCCCGATGAGCGTAGAGAATGTAGTGGGTATGCCGATACTGCGATGGCTTTAATTTTATATGTTTCAAAATGAGAACAAAACAATGAAGGTTCTAAAATTTGGTGGTTCATCGTTAGCTACAGCTCAGAAAATTCTCTCAGTTGTTTCTATCATTGAAGATCGAGTATCTAATACTGAACAAGAAGCTCTGCAAGAAGAAGCCACAAGCTCTGTCGCGATTGTTGTTTCAGCTCCAGGAGGTGTAACTAACCAACTAGTCGGGTTGATTGATTCACTCCGTGAAAATAATGATACAGAGGGATTATTAGACAAGTTACACAATGGATTAGTTAATATAACTGAAGAAATTGAAAATGCTTTTTCTGGGAAGAATGTATCTTTACTAAGTATACAAGTTGAGGATCAATTTAATAAGCTTCACAAATTAATTGAAGGTGTAAAATTATTAGGCCATTGCCCAGAGCAAACGCAGGCGCAAATATTAACTTTTGGTGAGCGATTAAGTATCCTTTTTCTAAAATGGATTTTTGTTCAGAAAAAAACAGAAGTTTGTTTGATTGAACCTGAAAAATTTCTAGTAGCTGAAAATCAAACGGGTGACACGCTTGCTAACTTGCATCTTTCTAAACAGAAATTTTCGGAACTTTATAAATCCTTTCCATCGATAACTTTAATGCCCGGTTTTGTTGGTGTTTCAAGTAGTGGGAATACTGTGACATTAGGTCGTAACGGGTCAGATTATTCAGCGGCTGTCCTCGCAGTTTGCATCAACGCAAAAATTTGTGAAATATGGACAGATGTTGATGGTGTTTATAATGCTGATCCACGTTTAGTTAGCGATGCTGAATTAGTTAGACAAATGACTTTTAATGAAGCGATTGAACTTTCTTATTTTGGCGCTAAAATTTTGCATCCCAAAACCATTACGCCGTTAAGTCTAAATAATATTCCCTGTTTGATTAAAAACTCCTTAGCGCCGGATCGTCCTGGGACTTTAATATCAAAAAAAGCGAATAACGAGGTCAAAGTTAAAGCCATTGCTAGTCTAAATAATGTTGCGATGCTAAATGTTTCAGGGCCTGGAATGAAGGCCAAATTAGGGCTGACTAATCGAATTTTTGTATCATTAGATAAAGCGAATGTGCAAGTAATATTGATTAGCCAATCTTCTGCAGCATATAGAATTAGTTTGTGTGTTTCTTACGAGCAAGCAACCTTGGCTGAAGAGTGTTTGAAAGAAGAGTTTGAATTAGAGTTGGAAAACCAGCGTGTTGATCCTATTCAAGTGAAGAGAGATTTATCCGTCGTTTCTTTGGTGGGTGATCAAATGCAACAACAAAAAGGTATTGCGGCAAAATTCTTTTCATCATTATCTCAAGCCGGTGTCAATATTATTGCGATTGCGCAAGACTCTTCAGAGAGGAGTATTTCTGCCGTGGTTAGAAGTCATCGTACCGATGATGCGGTGAGTGTTTGTCATAGAAATCTGTTTGTAAAACGTGCCAGTATTGACGCATTTATTGTTGGTTGTGGAACAGTAGGGTCAGAGTTACTAGCTCAAATTAAACGCCAGCAAGATTTTCTTTTGAAAAAGAACATTGATCTAGTGGTGTATGGTATTGCCAGCAGTAAAAAATTGCTATTGAGTCGCAAAGGTATTGATCTAAATAATAGTTGGCGTGAAGAGTTAAGTGCATCAGATGAAAAATTTTCGATTGAACGATTGAAAACGTTTGTAGATGAAAATCATTTATTAAATCCCGTCATTGTTGATGTTACTAGTAGTCAAGACATCGCCATGCAAAGTGAAAAAATATTAAGCGCCAATTTTCATTTAGTCGCGGCTAATAAAAAGGCAAACACAGCATCATTTCAGTATTATCAGCAGATCCGAAGAGTAGCATTGCAACATAAACGTCGTTTCCTATATGAAACTAATGTGGGTGCAGGATTGCCTGTGATTGATAATCTACAAAGTTTGTTAGGGGCAGGCGATGAGTTAGAGATTTTTGAGGGAATATTATCGGGTTCGCTTTCCTATATTTTTGGACTTTTACATGAAGGACTATCTTTATCTGAAGCGACGTTAAAGGCGCAAGGGTTGGGTTATACCGAGCCAAATCCCGCGGAAGATTTAAGTGGTCTTGATGTAGCGCGTAAAGTATTAATTATCGCAAGAGAAGCAGGACTTAAATTAGAACTTAATGATATTTCCTTGGAGTCAGTTGTACCAGAGGCATTAGCCAATGAGCAAGATGCTTCAATATTTTTAAGCAAACTGCCAACTGTCGATGCGGAAATTAATAAGAGAGTTAAGTTAGCAGAATCGGAAAATAAAGTTCTACGCTATGTGGCCAAAATAACCGATGGAAAGTGTCAGGTGAGCATTCAAGCCGTTGATAGTAGCCATCCTTTGTTTGCGGTTAAAAATGGTGAAAATGCCATTGCAATGCATACCAGATATTACAATCCGATCCCTTTTGTTATTAGAGGGTATGGGGCTGGATCGAAGGTAACGGCCGCAGGATTGTTTGCCGATTTATTGAGAACATTAGTATGGGATTTGGAATGAAATGAGGAATAATATTAATAATTTAGCTGATCTAAGTGAGTTTAGACCTTCTGATACTGAAATAAGTATTTTTGCGCCTATCTCAATCGGTAATGTTAGTGTTGGTTTTGACTCGTTGGGAATGGCGCTTTCGCCAAATGACAAAGATAAACCGATAGGTGATATTGTTCACATTAAAGTAGCAACTGAAAATTGTGATAGTCTCATTCTGCAAGGAAGCTATTGTCACACTTTACCAAAAGATGTAAAAGAAAATATTGTTTGGCAGGCGCTGGTTAAATTTAATAAAGCATTTGTTTCTCGTGGTGGTCAGTCTGTTTATGTAGACTTGATTTTAGAAAAGAATATTCCAATTTGTAGCGGTTTGGGCTCAAGTTCTTGCTCTATAGTTGCTGCGCTAGTTGCTCTCAATGAACTTTATGCTAAACCATTTTCAAGCGATGAACTTTTGTTAATGATGGGCGAGTTAGAATGTGTTATAACAGGAAGCATACATTACGATAATCTGGCACCATCTTATTTAGGTGGATTTCAGTTAATGTTAAGTGAAGATTTTGATAAAGCATGCCAATCACTACCCATTTTTGAAGATTGTTTTTGGATCATTGCCTACCCTGATATTGTAGTGAGTACCCGTAAAGCGAGGGAAATATTGCCTAAAAAATACTCGATGAAAACGCTTACCCAATCTTGTCAGAATATTGCTGGTTTTATTGATGCATGTTATCGCCAAGACAAGAAACAAGCATTTTCATTATTGGTAGATAAAGTCGCAGAGCCTTATAGAGAATCACTTTTAGATAATTTTAAAGAAACTAAAGTGGCATTATTAGATGCGGGTTGTTTATCGGTTGGAATTTCAGGCTCAGGGCCAACGATATTTACAGTGACGGATTCAATAGAACTAGCAGAAAAAGCCAAAAGCATTATGTGTGAAATGTATGCCACCTCAGAACAATCTATCGTGGAAATTTGCGAGGTTGATCGGCTTGGCGCAAGATTGATATAAATCTCCGACCCCTTACGAAATTAAAGACTAGAGAACAATTAAATGAAATATTATAATCTCAAGAAGAACGAGCAAGTGGTTAGTTTTTCTACCGCAGTAAGAACCGGTTTAGGCGATAACCAAGGTTTATTTTTTCCTAAAAAAATAGAGCCGCTCGGTGATATCGAATCTCTATTATCATTGCCGACTAAGGAAAGAAATTTTAAGATCCTTTCTAATTTTGTTAGCGAAAACCTTTCGCAAGAGCAACTAACAAAAGTACTGGATAAAACGTTCGCATTCCCATCTAAACTTGTAGCTGTTGGTGAACAAAATTATTGTTTAGAACTTTTTCATGGACCGACATTAGCATTTAAAGATTTTGGCGCAACCTTTATGGCGACCTGTTTACAAGAATTTTCTGACGGTGAGAAAATAACCATTCTTACCGCTACATCGGGTGATACTGGTGCGGCAGTTGCACAAGCTTTTTATGGTATTGAAAACATTGAAGTGGTTATATTATATCCGAAGGGAAAAATTAGTGTCCTGCAGGAAAAAATGTTTACAACGCTTGGAGGGAATATTCGAACCCTTACTATTAATGGTACATTTGATGATTGCCAAAAATTGGTGAAACAAAGTTTTGATGATCAAGAACTTGTTAAATCGATAGGGCTTAATTCAGCCAACTCGATTAATATTAGTCGTTTGTTAGCTCAAGTTTGTTATTATTTTGATGCTATAGCCCAATTGTATAAAAAAGGATTACCTAAAGACAAGCGTGATAATGTTGTCATTTCAGTACCCAGTGGTAATTTTGGAAACCTGACAGCAGGAGTAATCGCGAAACTTTTAGGTGCGCCAATTAAACGTTTTATTGCGACTACTAATGCTAATGATACCGTGCCAAGATATTTAGTTAGCGGAAAGTGGGAGCCAAAAACCACCATTGCAACTATATCAAATTCAATGGATGTGAGTGAACCTAATAATTGGCCGCGCATTGAATATATGATGGAATCTGGACAGTTTAAACAAGATGATTTGTCGGGTTATTCTGCAACGGAAAATGAAACTAAAGCGTCTTTAAAAGAACTGAAAACAAAAGGTTATATTAGCGAGCCTCATGCTTCGGTGGCTTATTTTGGTTTAAACCAGTCGTTACAAAATGATGAAATTGGGATCTTTTTGGGAACTGCGCACCCAGCAAAATTTAAAGGTTCGGTTGATGAAATATTAGGGATGGATTTACCTTTGCCTCCTGAACTAGAGGCTTGTGTTAATAAATCAATTTTGTCCAAGAATATTGATACTGACTTTAGTCAGTTAAAAGATTATTTACTAAGTATTTAAAGGTTTGAATTAAAGGAAGAATGATATGTCAATTATCTATTTAAATGGCGAGTTTATGCCAATCGAAAATGCGAAAATTTCTCCGCTTGATAGAGGTTTTCTTTTTGGTGATGGAATTTACGAATTTATTCCGTTTTTTCACGGGCGACCCGTTGGTTTTGATCTACATATACAAAGAATGCTTGATGGGCTGGCCAAAATTCAAATAAAGGTTGGAGACATAGATTGGCGTAATATTCTAGATCAAATAATTTCAAAAAATGAAGGCGATGAATTGGCAGTTTATATTCAAGTGAGCCGTGGCGCAGATATTAATCGAGCGCATCGCTTYCCAACCAATATTAAACCAACTATTTTTATAATGACCCAACCACTAGCGAAAGAAACCAATCCAGATGCAAGTACGGCAAAAACCTATTCTATCGTTACTTCGTTAGATAAAAGGTGGAAACATTGTGATGTAAAATCAACCTCTTTACTTGGTAATATACTCCACTTTCAACATGGCTATGAGAGCAAGGTCGACGAGACTTTACTCTTCAATAGCGAAGGTTATTTAACGGAATGTAGCGCTTGTAATGTGTTCGTTATAAAGGGCAATAAAATAATAACACCCATTTTAGATAAACAAATTTTACCAGGAGTCACCAGACGTATTGTTATCAACGCGGTTAACTCTAGCGACAAATATAGTATTGAAGAGCGAAATGTTAATTTGGAAGAAGCAAGATTAGCCGATGAGATTTGGATCACCAGCTCTTCAAAACAAATCGCGCCAGTGATTGAATTGGATGGAAATGCGGTCGGCAACGGAAAAGTTGGAGCTGTTTGGGAAGAGTGTTCTAAGTTATTTGATAAGATTAAATATTTGTAAATGATAAATCTACTATCGACCAAAAAAGATGCGTGGCAGTATCTTTTCTTTTTCCTTTCTTTAATTTTTATTATAGCTACAATTTACGAGCCTTATCAATTGAGTTGGTTGTTAAAAGTATTGCCAATGCTTTTACTGATCACTATAGCCAACAAAAACCTTGACTGGAAATATTCAAAACTATTTATCGTTGGTTTGATTTTTTCCGTTTCGGGTGATTTCATTCTTGATTATTTTGGCAAAACAGGTTTCATTTTTGGTTTAGGTTCATTTTTTATAGCGCATATATTTTACTTAATCTATTTTGGATGGTGGCAGTGGAACGCACCTAAAGCAGGTTTAGCGCTGGTGATTTTGGTTAGTGGCGGTTATGTTGTGAGCCACTTATTACCTAATTTGGGGGCTTTGTTTTATCCTGTTATTGGATATATGTTTATACTTACTTTGATGGCATTTGCGAGCTTCTTTTCAATAAAATCTAATCGTTGGTTTGTTTTGGGTGGCGTTAGTTTTGTTATTTCGGATTCGATTTTAGGTATCAATAAGTTTTATTTTCAATTTGATGCCTCACATATTTTAATCATGGTGAGTTATTATTTTGCGCAGTTTGCATTGGTGAAAGGAGCTTCTAAATTCAAAAATGTTGTGTAACTTTACGCTTTTTTACGACTATTATTCGCTTCTGCAAATCGGATTACAACCGGACACTTTCGCTTTAGTGAGTGTTTCAGTCTATGTTAACAGTTGAACACTGGCAAAGTGTCTGAGATATGTAAAACATCTGCGTACCAAGAGCCTTTTTCTTGGCTTGATAGATAAACAGATTTACTTTGCCCTTTAACCTCTAATATTTGGTGAGTCTCTTTATAAGTAAATTGTATGTTGTCGCCTATAAGGTCTTTCCAAATATCCCATCCAGATGCATCTACAATGTGATCAGGCTGGTTTTCATTAAAACGATGATTTTTGCTACCAATTGAAAATTGTACAGGTTCATTGCACCACGAAAAGTACATTTTCTCTCCGTTATCGAATTCTAGAAATATTTCTCGGTCTATTTCATGCCATTCAGATTGGTCATGTAAAGATACAAGATCTATTTCGTAGAGTTCATATATAACGCGCTTCAATTTCATGTGCAGTAAACAGATAGTACTACTTAACACCTACAGTATTATAAATATACTCTCAAAAGCAAAATAGTAATCAAAGCCTTATTGTTTCTCTATTTATCGACGTAATTTGATATATTATAGGTGTGCATTTATCGAGGGTCAAATTCTTATGGACAAAGAAAAATTATCCAATGCTGTTCTATCACAAACTGTTTGTTTGCCAAAAGCCTCTCGACTGGTCGATGATGAGGTTAGAGCTAGTCTTGATGGTAATAAAGCCGAATTAGAAGAACTAGCTTCAAATTGGGATTCTTTATTAAATTCTCTTGAAAAATTTCCCGATGATTTTATGAAGCATGGACGTATGCAACCAAAAATAGATGAGTAAGGTAATTTGACGATGCCGAATTCAGTCATTTAAAATGGCTCTCCTAATAATGTTAGCTTTTGCAAATTAATTTTTATTCCCAAGCGATAGATGAGCACTTTGTACATATTTTGATAAATAGTGACAGATGACATATAATTGCACATATATGTGTTGCTAGTATTTATAATTGGAGAATATTATGGCGCAGGTTACAATATATCTAGAAGATGATGTGGTTGATAAAATGAAGATTGCGGCGAAAGAGTCATCACTATCTCAAAGTAAATGGGTTTCGAACTTAATTAGAAATAGAGTCTCTTCGCAGTGGCCTGATTCTGTAAAGGATCTTGCAGGAAGTTGGGCTGATATGCCGGATGCCGAGGTCTTAAGAAAAGGTTTTGGCGAAGATGCTCCGCGCGAGTCATTTTAATGTTCGCATTAGATACCAATACATTAATCTACTATTTTAAAAATTCCGGAAATGTTAGTAAAAACTTATTGAAATATTCGCCTAGTGAGTTAGCGATACCATCTATTGTAATGTTTGAATTAGGCGTAGGGATCGCTAAGTCAAATTCGCCTCAAAAAAGAATATCTCAACTAAATGAGTTGACGTCTTTGGTAAAAATATTGGACTTTACATCTAAAGAAGCCGATGAGTCCGCAAAAATAAGAGCCTATTTAGAAAGTAAGGGAACACCAATAGGCCCTTTAGACTGTTTAATTGCAGGAACGGCGTTATCTAATAACGCAACTTTAGTGACTCATAACGTAAAAGAATTCAATCGTATTGAAGGGTTAAAAATAGTTGACTGGTTCTAGGACAAGCTCCTAGGTGAATGGTAAGAGAATGCATAAGCTAATAATAAGACAAGCAAATTTAGAAGAACTCGACATTCTGTTAGATTTTGAGCAAGGAATCATAGAATACGAACGTCCAATGGTTCCAGATATGATGACTGAACATTTCAATTATTATGACTTAAAAGAACTAATTAAAAATGACGATAGTGAAGTATTAGTCGCAGAAGTTGATGGCAAGTTAGTTGCGTCCGGTTACGCGAAGTTAAAAAAGTCTTCAAATTACCTCACCCATAAATTTCATTCTTTTCTTGGCTTTATGTTTGTATCGCCTGATTACAGAGGAAAAGGAATAAATGGAAAGCTTATTGATCAGCTAACTGTTTGGAGCCGTGAAAAAGGAGCGACGGTTTTAAAATTAACGGTGTTTTCTCAAAATGAATCAGGGATTAGAGCGTATGAAAAAATAGGCTTTGGAAAAGAGATCATTGAAATGCGAAAGGATATTAAATAGTTATTTACTCACTTGCCGAATTCTCTCAGCAGGGACAAATAACTGTTCTAATAAATATTTCCTAAATGACTCATGATAAGGTTGATCATTCGCAGCATGTTTCATGCACAATAACCAAGCATCTCGCTCTTTACTCGCAACTGATAAATGTTTGTGTATCATTGGAATACTAATCGAACCATATTTTTCTGAATAGAGTCTTGGACCTCCCAACCATCCAGAAAGAAAACAGGCGAGTTTGTCGCTAGAAACAGTTAAATCTTTGGGATGCATTGCTCTAATGATTTTTGCTTCTTCTAAACTATCCATATACTGGTAAAAAGAATCGACTAGTTTTCTAATGCCTTCAATTTTTCCAGCGGCATTATAAGAGGCGTCTTGTTTTCCAAATTCAATTGGTCGTGTTTTATTATTCATTGAATTGATCTTAAATGTTAGTTCTAGACAGTCATTTTAGCGGTTAAATTTTTCTGCCAGTGCGCGTTGTACAGCTTCTGGAACAAATTGAGAAACGTCGCCGCTGAGTGTAGCGATTTCTCTAACCAAGGTAGAAGAAATAAAAGAAAACTGCTCAGCAGGCGTTAAGAATAAACTCTCCAGATCAGGCGATAATCGTCTATTCATATTGGCCAGTTGAAATTCATACTCAAAATCAGAAACCGCTCGTAACCCCCGCAATAGTGCATTGGCATTATGTTCTTTGGCAAAGTCAACTAACAACCCTTTAAATCCAACAACTTCGACGTTTTTCATTGGAGCAACGACTTCTTCTACAATAGATACTCGTTTATCTACATCAAAAAGAGGGCTTTTTCCTTCACTCATAGCGACGGCGACAATAATTTTATCAAAAAGTCTTGCTGCTCTTTCTATCAGATCAACATGACCATTAGTAATTGGATCAAATGTTCCTGGATAAATAACAATTTTTGGCATCGCTCAGTTTCTCTTAAATTTGCTTGCTTAAAATCTGTTAGCGAAAATTATTGTTTTAAATAATCTAGCGCCATATTACTCAAGGTTTCTACACCCAATTTCATACCGCTTTCATCTATATAAAATTCAGGCGTATGGTGAGAAGGTGCATCCTTGATTGAAACACCTTTGGACTTTCCACCCAAAAAGAAATAGAAACCAGGGACTTCTTGAGCAAAGAATGCAAAATCTTCAGCGCCAGTTACCGCATCTATCAAATTAACGTTATTTTCGCCCGCAAGTCTTTCCATGGTGGGTAGCATTTGTGTCACTAGCTTAGGTGTATTATAAGTGACTGGGTAAGAGCTTGCTACAGGAATAGTGACTTCAACCGTTGCATCCATACTGGCTGCGACATGGGTGGCAATTTTACGAATTTTTGCATGGAGATCTTTACGCATTTGAGTGTCCAGGGCGCGAATGGTACCAATCATTTCTACTTCTGATGGAATAATGTTAGAGCGAACGCCACCATGAATACTGCCAATAGTAACAACGGCAGCTTGTTTAGTTAAAGGCATTTGGCGCGAGACTATTGTCTGCAAGCTGTTGATGATTTGTGCAGAAACGACAATTGGATCGACTCCGTTCCACGGCGTTGAGCCATGGACTTGCTTACCAAGCACGCGAATTCTAAAATCATCTACACTTGCCATGATTCCGCCCGGACGATAACCTATGGTGCCGACTGGCGTTTTAGAACTAATATGTAAACCGAAAATAGCATCAACATCTGGTGATTTCAAAACACCTTGTTTAACCATCATTTCAGCACCGCCTTCTTCGCCTTCTGGAACACCTTCTTCAGCAGGTTGGAAAATAAATTTAACTGTGCCGGGTATTTTATCTTTAACTTTGCTTAATACTTCTGCCACGCCCATTAATATAGCAATATGAGCATCATGTCCGCATGCATGCATAACGCCAACATCCTGACCTGCATAGGTAGACTTAACTTTTGATGCAAATGGTAGTTTTGATGTTTCTATAACGGGTAGGGCATCAATATCAGCTCTTAAAGCAACGACTTTCCCGGGCAATCCACCTTTGAGTATCGCGACGACTCCGGTATGAGCAATTCCCGTTTGTACTTCCATGCCTAAACTACGCAAATGTTTAGCGATTACCTTGGCTGTGTTGAATTCTCTATTGGATAGTTCAGGGTGTTCATGAAAATGTCGACGCCATTTAATGACTTTAGGTTCCACTTTATCAATTAAAGGCTGTAGATTATTGTTTGCATTGATTAGATGAGTCGGGGAAGCAATCACTATCAGTAAAATAACAAGTCTTAAGTTTTTCATATAAAAGGTGTCCAATGGCGACTAATTCTCTGAGCATACTGCTTTTAGCTACAAATGAAAACCTTAAACCCCCATTTTAGCGACTAACCTAAGCTTCTGATGTTCATCCAATTGAAAGTTATTAGCATCATGGTGAATGGATGATATCTTAATGTAAGTTATTAAAAGAGCTTAAATTGATTCATAAATGAATATTTTTTGAAAAGCATTAAATTTGGAATTCAAAAAAGTAACTTGTTGATCACAATCGATAGAATGCTTATCAATAAATACTAGATTAAAACTACTATTTGAATGGAGTTTGTCTACTGTAAATTTCAATAATTCTTCGGGTATGTCAAATTGCGAGGGTAGAGACTTTAGAAAGGTAATAATAAAGTCCTTTTGGTAGTTTGTTTTTTCTCTAGAATCTAACGGATTATTTTCATTGGTGTTGATAGAGTTACTTTTTTTAATCAAATCGAATATTCTATTCAATAGTCGCTGGTCAAAAGCTATCGTCAGTAAGCTTATCCCTGCACAAATCAAATTTAGTAAATCTCCGTGATAAAATTGACCGGCTTTATCATTTCTATTTAATTCTGCTTCTAAGGTGGTGAAAATACTTTCTGCGAGATTCCTTTGAATTATATTTTTGTTTGAGGACCACGATTCACTGATTACTTCTATAAATTCAGAGTTTATTTGGAAAGTGTCGTCTAATTCAATTTTGGAGAATATTTTCGATTTGCTTAAGGTGTTAGTATATTTGTTCAGTTTTTCATTGATCGAATACTCAAGAATTTGTGCTTCTTTATAATGCATATTAATTTTTGTTGAAGCATCTTTTAATGAACAGCATTTGGTATAAATTAACTGATTGCTGATTAGTTTGTTGTTACTTAAAGCTTTAAATAGAGCTAATTCACTTTTTTCAAGAATTGATGTTAACGTCTTAGAATTAAAACTACAGTACAATTCTTCAATATCAAAATAACTCTCATATTCTAATTGTTTGTTTGAGGCACTTGTTATAGAGGAGGCGAGGTTTAACAATATTTTATTGGCGACCAATCTAAATTCACCATGATAAAACACTTGATCGGATGCTAATAGTAGTCGGCAAAGTGAAAGGTTAATTGAAGTTGGTTTATAGTAAAGGTTGTTAGAGTCTTTATTCGAAATCAAACCGCCAGTTAGTTCGTCGAAATAACCAGAGTAAATAGTATTAAGGAATTGTTCAAACAGTGTTTCTTTTTCATCAAGTGATGCTGTGATTGACTGGTTAGCTATTTTAGTTAGCTCTTTTAGTATCTCTTGCGTAGACGACCAATGATCAGGTGATGAATAGCGACTAACGAGATCGCATGTTACTGGCGTTGCCATTATCGCTAGTCTTCGTCTGTTTTAGATGGTGCTCTTTGACAGCAAACTCTATTTCGCCCTTTTTCCTTTGCGCGATAAAGCGCACTATCAGCTCTTTCAAAAACGGACTTAGTGGTATCATCATTAGTAAATTCAGAAATACCAAAAGACATTGTGACCTCAATTTTTTCGCCATTATTTTCAAGATTAATCTTACTAATGGATTGGCGCATTTTATTCATTGCTCGGGTAGCATCAATCAAGGACGTTTCAGGGAGTAAAATCACAAACTCTTCGCCACCAAAACGTGCAACAAAATCAGACTCTCTTATTTGTGCGTGCAAACAAGTGGATATTTTTTTCAAAACTAAATCACCAAAAGCGTGTCCATGGGTATCATTGACCGCTTTAAATAAATCAATATCACCTATAACCAGCGTCAATGAATTACGATATCGTCGCCAACGATTATATTCCTGGGTTAATCGCTCGTTATAGGCATATCGGTTTGGTAGATTAGTGAGTTGATCTGTCTGGGCTCTGACTCGTTGTTCTGCTAAATCATCTTTCAAGCGCGTTGCTTCATCTTCTGTTGCAACCATTTGCTCTTTTAATTTTGCCACTTGTGAAATTAATTCACTACTTTGAGATTGTTGTTTGGAGCAGAATTGATTTATCTGTGAAAGCATTTTATCCATTCTGATTACGATTTTATCTTCTGCCTCGGCTAAATCTTTTGAATCCGATAATGATTCCTTAATGGAAAAAATATCTTGGGACAGATCAAGGTTTAACTGTTTTGTATCCTGTTCGTTACCTTGACTAAATTCTAACGTTTTACTAATAAAGCTATTCACTCTGACTATTCGTTTATTTAGTGATTTAAGAAATGATTCGAACTGCATATGTTCTTGATCGGAGATCTCTATAAAGGCACTGGCAATTAGTTCCAAAATGGAAGAGAGTTGAGATATTGTTTGGATTTTATTAATTTCAGTTTCTAATAACCCCGCAATTTCCTTATAGCCATCCATGCCGGCTAGTTGTTCAACTAAATGTTGCAGTGAGTTTTTTATATCCGCGGGTAATAGGTTTTGTGCTAAATCCTTTTTGCCATTATCCAAAGCTATCTTTTGAGTCTTTGGAGTAGAAGACTTTGATTCGAAATCAGAATCTAGCGAATCATCTGATTCATCTTTTGGTTTGTCAGATCCTATTTTAGAAAATAGAGAACTAAAGAATCCCGGTTTATTTTCATCTGATGAATCGCTATTGTCTTGTTCTTTTGCGAGAGATTCAAGATCATCAATATATTTTTTGATCTCTTTTGCTATGGAGACCATGATGCTGTTGGCATCTTTATTTTTTGATTGTTTATTAGCATTGGTTAAATTAGACTTTAACCGTATTGGTAATTTTTGCTGGGTTAATATCTCAATCAGATCAATATTTCCAGTAGGCGTTGATGATGGTGATGGTGAACTTTGTGGTTCATCGTCTAAGTTACGCAACACTTTACTAATATCATTGATTTTTGCTTTTAAATCTTTTTGAGGAGCATCCTTTTTTATCAAAACCCTAAGTTTAGCCAAAGATGAGTCGAGATCATCTGAAAGCCCCATTCCAACAAAACTTAATCGTGACAAATGGCGCTTTAATTCAGCGCAGTATTTTTCAAAATCTTGATTATCTGATTCCATATTTTCTTTTCTAGTTATGAGTTGATTTGTTTTGATAAATTTTGCTTAACAGGGATATATTTTTGCGCATTATTCGTTTCTGGGATTTCTATTTCCATCATTATTGGCAAGTGATCTGAAACACCAAGGTTCAGTACACGGCTTTTTATAATTTCTAAATTTTCACTGATCCATATTTGATCATAACAATATTTTGGTTTCCATCTGGGATAAGTCGGTGAAATCAAGGGATTTCTTCTTACTTTAATTTTAGCACTTTTGAAGACATCTAATACAGTGTCTTTGTTGCAATTCATATCGCCCATAATAACAAAATGCTCGGTATTTTTAACTAGATTGGCAATATATTCCAATTGAGACCTTCTAGCTCGTTGCCCCAAAGCCAAATGAGCTGAAATAATTTTAATTGCACTGCCTTTTGATTCGATGTTGATTTCAAGAGCACCCCGTCCAGAGATTCTACCGGGTAGTTTATGTAACGTCACTTGCGTCGATTGATATTTGGTAAGGACTCCGTTTGCGTGAGCGGTTAACCCAGCAAAATTTCTATTTTGTTGTTGATGAAAGTGTGGAAATCCGCCTTTATGAGCCAAAAACTCTATTTGATTAATATATTGAGAACGTAAGCTACCGGCATCAACTTCTTGAAGTGCAACCACATCATACTCAGATAACCAGTCTGCAACGCGAGATAGATTTTCATTTCGTTTTGAGTCGGGTAATAAATGGCGCCAACTTTGGGTAAGATAATCACTATAACGGCTACTATTGATGCCGACTTGTAGGTTATAACTTAATAAACTGAGACGTTGCTTTTGTTGTATTACTTCAGTACTCAATCAATACTCCTTGTTGGAACCTGTATACCTATACAGATCACTACTATTATAATTACTAATAATAGTAGTTTCTCCAATAATTGAGTAACAATCTTAGATTTTTGTCAGATTTTTAATCTCTATTAGGAAAATATGACTTGGTTCTCACATTTTTCTCAATATTGCTACTAATTGCTACTAGTATCGCGAAAAATTAGAACATGATACCAACTTAGCCTTTTCAACCGATTCAATCTGCCATACAATTCTTTGTTGTATAAATTATTGATTAAATAGGTTATCCCATGCTCAAACTCATTCGTCTTTTGTTAGGTTCAATTATTGCCATACTTGACTTGTTGACGAGAGGTTCGAAATTGGAAAGAGATATTAATTCACAAAATCAATTAGAAGAAGAACTTAAAAAACTATCTATATACCAGTTTAAATTATGCCCTTTTTGTATAAAAACCCGTCGAGCCCTTCATAAACTGAATTTACCAATTGCACTGCTTGACGCAAAAAATGACTCGGTTGCGAGAGAAACGCTGTTAGATCAAGGTGGTAAAATAAAAGTTCCATGTTTACGGATAGAAAATGATAATGAAGTAACCTGGATGTATGAGTCGAATGACATTATTAAATACTTAACCCAACGATTTGCTTGAATGAACTAAAGAGATATTTGGGAGAAAAATCCTGACGGACCACCCATGGATGTTTGCAGTACCGGCACACCCACTGCATTCTCTACGTTCATGGGGCAAGCTTTCCATGCCTCTTTACTGCATACGCCCAACATGGATGTTGGAAGTGCGGATTTTGCAGGAGCAAAAATCTGTCAGTCCATCCATGGACGTAAAAAACGGCTAAAAAGCCGTTTTTTGTGTTTGTAAACGTAGAACTCTAGGTTTCTAGTGAAGACCTGCTAAATAGTAAGCTAAAGCTTCAATCTGTTTATCACTCATTTTTGCAGTCACATCTCTCATAATTTCGTTAGCATCGTTTGCTCTATCGCCAGAACGAAACGCTTTTAAAGTGGCGATGGTATAAGCTGGATGTTGTCCGCCAACCGCTGGAAAACCCGCAGCAGCCATTCCTTCACCTGTAGCACTATGACAGGCAATACAAGCGGGAATATCTCTATCAGCATCACCACCAAGGTAAAGTTTTTCAGCTATAGCGATATGTTTGTCTTCGACTGCCATATGTTGAACTTTTTGTGATGCGTAGAAAGCTGAAACATTTTCGATATCTTCATCATTTAGCAAACCAGCCATTGGTGCCATGGTTGCATTTGAACGTTTGCCATTCTTAAAATCATGTAATTGTTTAGCCAAATATTTAGCACTTTGACCTGCTAGTTTAGGGTTAATTGCTATTGCACTGTTGCCATCGGCTGCGTGGCAAGCGGCGCAAACGCCACTTTTAGCTTTTCCTTTGGCAATATCGCCCGCTAAAGCAATATTAGAAAATAAAAAAATTAGCGTTAAACCTATGATATTTCTCATTATTTATCCTTATAAGCACTTTTAAATGAAAATTTAAAAGCCTTTTGTTGGTTTTACAACTTGCTATAAAACCTCTGAATTATTTATACTTAACGACCCAGATTCAAGTTCTCTTATTAAAAGTCTCAGGTTATAAGAGTTCCTATATGGGTTACGGGTGAATTATAGGCAAACAATTACAAAAGATCCAACCTTGTCGTTTGATTCTAGCAATGTAAAACGAATAAATTGCCTCAATGCAAAACCAGTGAAAAATAGAATATGACAGATACAGTTTCAAAATCATCAAATATCAACCCTTTTAGGTGTGCCCGCTATTTAATGGGTGCAGCAAAACTAGCACAATTACCGCCTGATGAGGGGGTTGAGGTGGCACTTGCTGGGCGCTCTAACGCGGGTAAGTCGACAGCATTAAATGCTATAACCGATCAAAAGAGTTTAGCAAAAACCAGTAAAACGCCTGGACGAACCCAATTGATTAATCTTTTTATGATTGATGAATCTAACCGACTAACTGATTTACCCGGTTATGGTTTTGCAAAAGTATCAAAAGATCAAAAAGCTGAGTGGCAGAAAACGCTTAGTCGATATTTGCAAGAACGCCAATGCCTAAAAGCGTTAGTTGTTTTTATGGATATCAGACATCCTTTAAAAGAAACAGATAAACAAATGGTGCAGTGGGCGATCACAGCAAATATTCCTGTTCATGTTGTTTTAAGTAAAGCCGACAAATTGAAAAGTGGCGCAAGAAAAACGGCAACCGCTAATGCAAAAAAAAGGCTTGAGAGAATCAGTGAAAACATCACTATTCAGGCGTTTTCGGCAACCAGTAAGCTGGGATTAGATGAACTAATTGCTAAACTGGCCAGTTGGTATGACTTTAAGAAGAAAGGCTCTAGTGAGTAACAGGTTAAATGAATAATTACGAAGATATTATTGACGAATTACGTGATGCAGCAAACCAAGATTCTTTCTCGGCAGGGCTTCCAAGCGAAGATGATTTAGTTTTGGTAGAAGAAGAACTTCTGCTTCAAATCCCAATGGACGTTAAATTATTTTTGCTGGAAGTCAGCGACTTGAGTCTAGGAAGCTTGGAACCTATTACCATTGCCGATCCTAGAGCGCATACTCATTTCCCGGAAGTGACTGCAATGGCTTGGGAAAACGGTTTGCCAAGAGAGTACATCCCCATTTGCCAACATAAAGATGGTTATTATTGTATTGACGAAAATAATGAAGTAATTGACTGGCAAGATGGTGAAGTGATGGAAGAGCGATGGGATGGAATTTGGTCGTGGGCAGAATCTGTTTGGATGCATAGTTAGAACTGAAAAAGAGAAAAGACTCATGTTAAATAGTAAGCTTGCGAATGTCGGTACTAGTATATTTACTGAGATGACATTATTAGCAAAAAAAAACAATGCAATAAATTTATCCCAAGGTTTCCCTGAGTTTGAAACGCCGGATTATTTAAAACAAGCTGTCACTGAAGCAATCAATTCAGGGAAAAATCAATATCCGCCATCTGCTGGAATTCCGGAGTTGTTAGATGAAATTGCTAAACTAATTAAACGTCAATACGATTTCAAATTAACCGGATCAGAAAATATAACTATCACTTCTGGAGCGACTGAAGCGCTTTTTGTAGCATTGCAATTAGTCGTTTCAAAAGGAGATGAGGTAATCATTTTTGATCCAGCATATGATGCATATGAGCCTGTCGTAGAATTAGCTGGTGGAAAGTGTGTTCATATTGGGTTAGATGCACCGAATTATAAAGTTGACTGGAGTTTAGTTGAAAAAAACATTAATAAAAAGACAAAAGTAATCGTCATCAATAGTCCACACAATCCAACAGGTACACTTTTAAATCGGGATGATATGTTGGCTCTAGAAAAAATAGTGTTAAAACATGAGTTGTATTTAATCAGCGATGAGGTTTACGAATTTATTACTTTTGACGGCGAACAACACGAAAGCGTTTTACGTTACCCAAAATTATTTGAACGTTCGTTTGTGGTATCCAGTTTTGGTAAAACATTTCATTGCACTGGTTGGAAAATGGGTTACTGTACAGCGCCAACAGAATTCACTAAAGAATTTAGAAAACTTCATCAGTTTGTCACCTTTACAACCTCAACGCCAAACCAATATGGTTTGATCGAAATGTTAAAACACCAGCCTCAGCATATTGGTGAACTAAGCACTTTTTATCAAGAGAAAAGAGATTACTTAGTTAACGCATTAAAAGATTCCAAATTTAAAATATTACCAGCTAAAGGCACATACTTTTTATTAGCTGATTACAGTGAAATTTCCGATTTGAATGATAAAGACTTTTGCTATTGGTTGGCGGAAGAAATAGGAGTGGCTGCGGTTCCTTTGAGTCCTTTTTATCCAGAAGGGTATGTTGATAAAGTGATTCGATTGTGTTTTGCTAAATATGAAGAGACGTTGGATAAGGCTGCAGAAAAGTTGTGTGGGTTATGAGTTTTTTTCGATCTAGATAAATCAAGTCTTTGAATGGTTGAGATTGTTTCTATGAAATGGTATCTATTTTACGTGTTTTTTTTCTATATGTTTTCGCCTCTAATTGAGTCGGAAGAAAAGATCTATAAGATGGACTATAAAAAATGCGGACTAAATAATAAAGCAAGAGCATTAGCGAAACTAATCATAAATGATCTTAGACAGAATAGAACTCTACTAAAATGTAATTCGAAGTTATCAATAATAGCGGAAAAAAAAGCGATTGAGATGTCAAAGCTTGGTCGGGTTTCTCATATAGGTAAGAGCCCCGCAAATAGAAGGTTAATTAACGAAGGCTATGCTTTATCAAAAATATATCCTAGCTTATTCGAAAATAATGTTGAGGCAGTTGCTGGTGGTATCTCTGACCCAAGTGAGGTTTGGATAGAATTTAAGGAGTCAAGGGCACATAGGATTCATTTGCTTGCTGAGCACAAATTTTACCTTTTACAAAATGAAATTGGAGTGGGCTTTTATTCGGACAAAAAAACTGCGCATGTCGAGTATTGGGTTGTGTATATTGCACATCAAAGAGAAAAAGAAATTTATAGAGGAAGTATCGCTGAAAGTAAGAATTAGGTTTTACCACCGGTGAAGGACGACATGTCCCCAAAATAGTGGGTACGTTACTAAATATGTGTCTCTCTTAAAAATCTTAATCGTCGAGTTAAGCTATTAGATAGTTATTTATATCTCTTATAAATTAAAGTCGACCTTTTTACAGCCGATCTAAAGAGCATATTTACCCGTTTTTAAAGGAATAAACGATGCTATCTTCAATTGCACCTAACGCTTCAACACTGGAACGTGGTCATTTACTTAATTCAAATTCAATCAATTCAAATGCTTTTGGGAATAGTAAAGGCATTAGTGGTTTACTTAATTCACACAATAATCACCAGCAAAGTGATAGTTTTGCGATTTTTACTGCTGTTTTAAAGGAGGCTTATCAAAAAATAGCTTTTTCACCGCAAGCTCCTGTCGCAAATGAATCAACACGTCCGCCTGAAATTGCTGAATATAGCCTTACCGATTTTAATCCTGTTGGAAAAATTTCATCCAAACAAGCCGCTCAAAATATTCTTGGCTTTATTAGCGGTAGATTGCGATCTGACGCGGCTAGCGGTGCTGAACCTGAGCAATTATTACAGCGTTTGGATGAAGGCTTAGATGGGTTTATAAAGGGTTTTAATGAAGCGAAAGATATAATAGAAGGGTTAGGATTGTTGACGCCTGAATTATCTAGTGAAATCAATGATACGTTTGAGCGTGTTACCTCTGGTATAGAACATTTGCGGGAGCGTATCACCAAGCACGCAAATTCGTCAGAAAATCAGCTGGATGGGATAGGCGATATTAATAGAGGCGATAATGTCAGCAAGCTAGAATTATCCGCACAACACTCTGAGAGTTCAAGTTTTTCTCTTTCCTTAACTACACAGGATGGCGATCAAGTTAGTATTGAAATTTCTCGCTCTAATCAATCTAGTTTTTCGAGTACGTTAAATCAGGGTGGATCGAGCAGCTCTTATGCGATTAGCCAGCAACAAAGCTCTTCCAGTTCGTTTAGTCTAAATGTGATTGGTGAATTAGATGATGATGAATTAGCCGCAATTGACGAATTACTTCAGAACGTTGAGGCTATTGCTAATAACTTCTATTCAGGACGTCTTGACCAAGCATTCGATTTGGCTTCTGAGTTAGAGATAGATCGAGACGAATTGAGCAGCTTAAATCTACAATTACAAAAAACGACAACGACTCAAGCGTTAGCGTCATATCAAACAAATTCTCAGAATGAGTTGCCTTCATCAAATGATTCTGGGCAAGTTCAATTAAATCCGGGGATTCAGCTGGAACAACTACTAAACGACATTCAAGGATTACTGAGCAAAGCACATGAGTTTGATCATCCTTTGCAGTTAGTCAATGATTTGAGTTCTGGTGTTGAGCAAGTCTATCAACCACCGGCAACTGGTGACAATTTAACCAATAAATTGAACTCACTTATATCTCAATTCAGCCTTTAATTATCAATATTAGGTAAATAATATATGTGTCTTCCCTGAAACTCAGATTCCTCTTCAAAGGTAACACTAGTATACCAATCCTGTCGGGTCATATCTGCGTATATTTGTTCCCATGATTCATCGTTACTGGTTGATATCTCTAACCGACAAATATCGCCTTGGCATCTCAAATCATCAATGTAGTGTTCGCTGTATGGGTTATTTTCTAGTAAATAACCACTAATATTGTTTTGATAGGCCAGAGATTTCTCATCCTGATCGAGCGACCGTTCAAATCCTCTTTTTAACGCCTCAAGGCGATTACCTGAGATGCTGAGAACTATCCCCTTAAATTTTTCTATAAAGGTTTCTTTAGTGAGGTTTTCGAAGTCATCCATCCTCATCTTTACTAATGGAGGGTTTTCATCTGATGCTATATTTTCATTTTTTAATTGTAAAGAAGCTAACTGGTCAGAAAGGTCTGAAATATCAGTATTGAGGCGTTTTATGATATCAGCTTGCTTGGCAATCATTTTTTTGAGATCGCCCTGCTCTTCTGTGTTGTTTGAATTGTAGGGTAGAGGAACTTCGATTGGTTCGTTGGCGCCATCGTCTATTCTAGGAGTACTTGTAATACTTTCTTCTTTTTCTTGATAAAGGTTTAGTTGAAAGAAGTAAACGATTGAAAGACTCAATATTGAGCCAATGATAAAGCTGACGACAGGCAAAAGCCCTTTGTTTTTACTAGTCATTAATTTATCTTCTTTCCTGTATTCTTGTAATCCATTTTAGATATAGATTATGACATATTGCAATAATTGTTAATACAGCTTTAACTGACTGAAATATAGGAAGTTTTTGCAACTCTTTAAGTGCTTTTTTAAGATGCAATTATTCTGTTAGTAAAGAATTGTTAAATTACTTAAAAAAATCGTTGATCATTAGCTAATAACTCATTAGAATTCGCGTCCCTGTTAAAGAGGTGCTGTAAGAGTGCTCTATTAAACAGAAGTAAATAGCTGATTTTATACGCTATTTAGGCGTAAATGAGAGTTTYGCCACTAGTTAAAATGCCGGTTTAGCTCACTTGGTAGAGCAACTGACTTGTAATCAGTAGGTACCCAGTTCGATTCCGGGAACCGGCACCATTATTCTTATAAATAGGCATTGCCTGTTTATTGTAAAGTAAATGAAGTTAAAAAAAGCGCGCTTGAGAGATCAATGTGTACTTTAAAGTAGTATTTGGTGGGGTTCCCGAGTGGTCAAAGGGATCAGACTGTAAATCTGACGGTTCGCCTTCGAAGGTTCAAATCCTTCCCCCACCACCAGATTTTAGAATGTTGTTTAAATAGTTATTTATTGCTATGGGCTTGTAATAGCAGAGCAACTTCTATATAAAGCGTTGATATGCAATTCAATGACAGATGTTGTATGTGTTTCATAGCCTTTTAATTGGCGGTTGAAGTGCGATTTGAATAACGCGGGTATGGTACAATGGTAGAACCTCAGCCTTCCAAGCTGATGATGCGAGTTCGATTCTCGCTACCCGCTCCAGTTTGAACATCTAGCCGATATGGCTCAGTCGGTAGAGCACTCCCTTGGTAAGGGAGAGGTCACCAGTTCGAATCTGGTTATCGGCACCATTTATCTCGGTTTGGTCGGAAGACTTAACCGAGTTTAGCTATGTTTGCAGAAGCTAGCAGATATAGTTAAATTTTTTTATAATTAAGCTTAACTCTTTTGGAGGCATTTATGTCTAAGGAAAAATTTGAACGAAMTAAACCCCATGTCAATGTTGGAACAATCGGCCACGTYGATCATGGTAAAACAACTCTAACAGCKGCAYTRTGTACAGTWCTATCTGCKGCATACGGCGGAGARACTAAAGATTTCGCAGAAATCGATAATGCTCCTGAAGAGAAAGAACGTGGTATCACTATTTCTACTTCTCACGTTGAATATGAAACTGCAAATCGTCATTATGCACATGTTGATTGTCCAGGACATGCTGATTATGTAAAGAACATGATCACTGGTGCTGCGCAAATGGATGGAGCTATTTTAGTTTGTTCTGCTGCTGATGGCCCTATGCCTCAAACTCGTGAGCACATCTTATTATCTCGTCAGGTTGGCGTRCCTAAGATTGTTGTTTTCATGAACAARTGTGACATGGTTGATGATGAAGAATTATTAGAGCTAGTTGAAATGGAAATTCGTGARTTATTAGATATGTAYGAATTCCCAGGTGATGATACTCCAATYATYCACGGTTCAGCTCTTAAAGCGCTTGAAGGCGATGAAGGGAARTTAGGTAAAGAGTCAATTATGGCATTAGCTGAAGCACTTGATACTTATATTCCAGAGCCAAAACGTGAAATCGAAAAAGATTTCATCATGCCTATAGAAGATGTTTTCTCTATCTCTGGTCGTGGAACAGTTGTTACTGGTCGTATCGAAGCTGGGATTGTTAAAGTTGGTGAAGAAGTTGAAATAGTTGGTATCACTGATACAACTAAAACAACTGTTACTGGTGTTGAAATGTTCCGTAAGCTTCTTGACGAAGGTCGAGCTGGTGATAACTGTGGTATCCTTTTACGTGGTACTAAGCGTGAAGATGTTCAGCGCGGTCAAGTATTATCTAAGCCGGGTTCAATCAATCCACACACCACATTCGAAGCTGAAATTTACATTCTTAGCAAAGATGAAGGTGGTCGTCATACTCCTTTCTTTAAAGGATATCGCCCACAGTTTTACTTCCGTACAACGGATGTAACTGGTGCTTGTCAATTACCTGAAAATGTTGAAATGGTTATGCCTGGTGATAACATTAAGATGGAAGTTGAGTTGATTCATCCAATTGCTATGGATGAAGGTTTACGCTTCGCAATCCGCGAAGGTGGACGTACAGTTGGTGCTGGTGTTGTTGCTAAGATTTTAGCTTAGATTTTTATGAGCTTAGCAATTATTAGCATTTGCTGATGTAAAGAGTAGTACTGCGATTTTGTAAATTATTGCAAAATCGCATTTTTATTGCAGGCCAGTGGCTCAATTGGTAGAGCATCGGTCTCCAAAACCGAGGGTTGGGGGTTCGAGTCCCTCCTGGCCTGCCACTGCAATAAACTTTGTTCAATTGATTTGGGTTGTTCAATTAATTTGAGCAGTGCTTAAAAGATGGTTAACTAAATTTAGTGTCAAGCAAGATGGGCGTAAAATAAGATGAGCGTAAACGAACAAGAATTTGAAGCGTCCTTTAATGGYTTAAGATGGCTATTGKCTTTTCTTACYTTGGGTGGTGCWGTTTATGCTAATCAYTATYTMGTTGATGATTCTATTTTARTCCGYGTRGCGATTGTTATAGCGCTAGTAGCTATCGGYTTAGGYATTGCYATTACTACYACTAAAGGYAGAACKGGAATGGCTTTTGCWAAAGAAGCTAGAATAGAAGCTCGYAAAGTTGTATGGCCAACYCGAGCAGAAACGGTTCAAACAAGCCTTATCATTATTGTWGCTGTTRTATTTATGGGYTTTATGCTCTATTTAATCGATATGGGYCTRGTTTATRTTGTTACCTTTTTGACAGTGAAAGGAGGTTRAYCRATGGCATTAAGATGGTATGTA
Organism: Kangiella sp.; assembly: GCA_002733465.1. Lineage (GTDB taxonomy): Bacteria > Pseudomonadota > Gammaproteobacteria > Enterobacterales > Kangiellaceae. The sequence goes on along the minus strand of NVVT01000011.1, from coordinate 33,543 downwards.
ATTCAAGCTTATTCTGGTTATGAAGGHAAGGTCAAAGGTTTTATCGAAGAYCGAATTAAGCAACAAGRTTTAGAAGAAAGCTTTGGGCARATATTAGTCCCTACAGAAGAAGTVGTRGAAATGCGCGCTGGACAAAAGCGYAAAAGCACTCGTAAATTTTTTCCAGGTTATGTTTTGGTDGAAATGGATATCAGTGATGAGTGTTGGCATTTAGTAAGAGATACACCAAGAGTTTTAGGCTTTATTGGTGGKACWARAGARCAACCMGCTCCAATTAGTAARAGTGAAGCTGACAGAATATTAAATAGATTAGAAGAATCTACCGACAAGCCAAGACCAAGAACTTTATTTGAAGTTGGTCAAGCTGTTCGTGTTGTTGATGGTCCTTTTGCGGATTTCAATGCGGTAGTTGAGAGTGTTAATTATGAAAAAAGTCGCTTGTCTGTATCAGTGATGATATTTGGACGTTCAACACCGGTTGAACTCGATTTTGGTCAAGTAGAAAAAGACTAGAGCWATWAKAMTWRDDHRDNTTAGNANTTAGAWWKKWKWTAKDYKWHWWWAATAAARHWDANNTCAAATAAAGAAGATGAAGCAAMCATGGCCATTAGCTGTGGGTGTTTTTTTACGTTAAAAATAGGGGAGCTTAAAAGTTAACCAACTGTTAATACCGATTATTGTTAATCATTATTAATAGCTGGAAAACGAGTCAAGCGATTGAACCCAAACGAGGTGCAAAATGGCTAAGAAAGTCACAGGCTATATCAAGCTACAAATTGGCGCAGGTGCTGCCAATCCGAGTCCACCAGTTGGTCCTGCATTAGGTCAGCACGGTGTGAATATCATGGAATTTTGTAAAGCATTTAATGCTGCAACAGACAAGATAGAAAAAGGTTTACCTACACCTGTTGTTATTACTGTTTATAGTGATCGTAGTTTTACATTTATTACAAAAACTCCACCAGCAGCTGTACTTATTATGAAGGCAATCGGCCTTAAAAAAGGTAGCGGTCGCCCTAATACTGAAAAAGTAGGCAAAATTACGCGTGCTCAGTTAGAAGAAATTGCTAACATGAAAGAGCCTGATTTAACTGCATCTAGTATGGATGCTGCGGTAAGAACATTGTCGGGCACAGCTCGTTCAATGGGCGTGGATGTGGAGGGTTAACTGATGGCTAAATTAACGAAAAGACAAAAGATGATCAACGAGAAAGTTGAATCTGAAAAAGTATACAGCTTGAGTGAAGCGATTACGCTTTTAAAAGAAGTATCGTCAGTGAAGTTTTCTGAATCTTGCGATATGGCTCTGAACCTAGGTGTTGATGCGCGTAAAAGTGATCAAGTAGTTCGTGGCGCTACCGTTCTTCCAAATGGAACGGGTAAAAATGTTCGTGTTGCTGTATTTACACAGGGCGCAAACGTAGAAGCTGCTAAAGCAGCTGGCGCAGATATCGTAGGAATGGATGACTTAGCTGCAGAAGTTAAGAAAGGTAACATGGATTTTGATGTAGTGATAGCAAGTCCTGATGCAATGAGAGTGGTTGGTCAGCTAGGTCAAATTCTTGGACCTCGCGGATTAATGCCAAATCCAAAAGTTGGTACTGTAACTCCAGATGTTGCTACAGCAGTTAAGAATGCTAAAGCAGGTCAAGTTCAATATAGAACTGACAAAGGTGGAATAGTTCATGCAACCATCGGTAAATTAGAATTTGGTGAAGCTGAACTAACCGGTAACTTGAATGCTTTGATCGTTGCAATCAAAAAAGCCAAGCCAACTTCTGCTAAAGGTATTTACCTTAAAAAATTAACTTTAAGTTCTACAATGGGTCCCGGAATATCGGTTGACTTAGCTGGGCTTGAATTAAAAGAATAGAGTTAGAAGAATTTGTTTAAACAAGGGTTTTAACTTTGTTTAAACATGGGTTCCAAATTTGTTAATTTGAACTGTAAAGTGAAAAATTAATAAAAGAGGAACCGTCATAGACCGTAGGTGATGTTTTTTGTTGTTGTATGCCCCAGTTCTTTTATTAAAGAGTTTGAGGTGGCAATAATAGACAGTCTTAAAATGGCCTGCGCAGACGGTGTTACCCGTACAGATTTCTGTTCGGTTCACCGTTTACGGGAATAGGTGTAAACGTTATTTTGTAATAAGCCTTGTTTATAGCATGTGATTTATTACAAATGTTTAGACATTATTCATTTTGTAAACCTTTCAATCGAAAGATTGGAAATAGTGGAGGTGAACGACGTGGCACTTAGACTAGATGGTAAAAAGCAGATTGTTAAAGAAGTAGCTGATGTTGCTTCTGGTGCATTATCTGCGGTAATTGCCGAATATAGTGGCATGACAGTTGAGCAATTAACTGAAATGCGCGTCAAAGCKCGTGAAAGTGGWGTCTACCTAAGAGTAGTTAGAAACACTTTAGCYAAACGTGCTGTWGAAGATACTGACTTCGCTTGTTTAACTGATGCTTTAGTTGGTCAGGTTATTTGTGCGTTTTCGCTCGAAGAACCAGGCGCWGCGGCTAGATTGATTCGTGATTTTGCAAAAGATTGCGAYAAACTAGTCACTACAGCGATTGCGGTTAGTGGCACTTTACATTCAGCYGATCAACTTGATGCTGTTGCAAAGCTACCAACCAAAGACGAAGCAATTTCGCAATTAATGAGTGTGATGAATGGACCAGTTACCAAACTGGCACGTACATTAAACGAATTTCCATCACGTATTACGCGAGTAATCGATGCGGTTCGTGCTCAGAAAGCGGCTTAGTCAAAAATAGTATAGACAAAAGCGATAGTGTAATTAACAGAATTAGTATTTTTTGTGATGTTTTTATAGGCTGTTCAAACAATACTAACTTGAACATAAAATTTTATTAAATAGGAGAATGAGTAATGGCTCTTTCTAAAGATGATATATTAAATGCAATTGCTGACATGTCAGTAATGGACGTTGTTGAACTAGTTGAAGCAATGGAAGAAAAATTTGGCGTAACTGCAGCTGCTGCAGCTGCTGTTGTAGCTGGACCTGCTGATGGCGGCGCTGCTGCTGCTGAGCAAACTGAATTTGATGTTATATTAACTAACTTCGGTGAGAAGAAAGTTGCAGTAATCAAAGCAGTTCGTTCTATTACTGGTCTTGGACTAAAAGAAGCGAAAGATGCAGTTGAAAGTGCACCTACTCCTGTGAAAGAAGGCGTAGAAAAAGCTGAAGCTGAAGAAGTTAAAAAGCAGCTTGAAGAAGCTGGTGCATCAGTAGAAATCAAGTAATTTGGACTTGTTTCTTAGAAACATTTCATAAAAATTGATTATCGGCTGGTGGTTTTTATCTTGATTAAAAAGGATAAAAAACCGCCGGCCGTTTTGTCGTTTTGAACTTTTAGTCAAAACGTCAATTTGAGTAAGAAAATTAACATATTTATTTTGATACGGACTTTAAGCCTAAATTAATTTTTAAGCATAAGGTTTGGTAAAGAAGTTTTAAATTAAATTATTTATTAGTCATTTTCACCGTATCAAGAAATGATTGATAAATTCATGATAGCTAACTGAGGAGCCCAGATGGCCTATTCATATACTGAAAAAAAGAGAATCCGTAAGGATTTCRGYMRWMRMMMWMARGTYTTAGAAGTTCCTTATTTGCTTGCGATCCAATTGGATTCGTATCGCGCATTTTTAAATGAAGCGAATATTGAAAAGTCTGGATTAGAAAAAGCATTTAAGTCTGTTTTTCCTATTACCAGTTACTCAGGATCTGCTGCGCTTGAATACATAAGCTACAAGTTAGGTGAACCTGCTTTTGACGTAAAAGAATGTCAAATGAGAAGTATTACTTATTCTGCACCACTTCGCGTGAAGATCAGATTAGTTATCTATGATAAAGAGAATAAAAACAAAACCGTCAAAGAAGTAAGAGAACAAGAAGTCTATATGGGCGAAATGCCATTGATGACTGATAATGGTACCTTTGTCATTAACGGTACAGAGAGAGTTATTGTTTCTCAGTTGCATAGAAGTCCGGGTGTTTTCTTTGATTCAGACAAAGGAAAAACTCATTCATCTGGTAAATTGTTATATAACGCTCGAGTTATCCCTTACCGTGGTTCATGGTTAGATTTTGAGTTTGATCCAAAAGATTGTTTATTTGTAAGAATTGATAGAAGACGAAAACTTCCTGCTTCTATTTTGTTAAGAGCATTAGAGTTTTCGACTCAAGACATGCTTGAAATGTTTTATGATTTCGATAAAGTTGAAATTGGTAAAGAAGGCGAAATTTTAGTTGATTTGATTCCTGAAAGATTGCGTGGAATTACCGCTACTTTTGATATAAAAGGTAAGCGCGGAAAAGTTATCGTAGAAGAAGGTCGACGAATTACCGTAAGACATATCAAAGAACTTGAAAAAGCAAAAATTGAAAAATTAGAAGTGCCTGCTGAATATTTGATTGGTAAAGCAATCGCTAGAGATATTATCGACACTGATACTGGCGAAGTGTTAGTAGCCGCTAACTCTGAAATTACAGAAGAGTTACTTGAAAAGCTAAATGAAGTTGAAATCAAAAAATTCGAGACACTTTATACTAACGATTTAGATCGTGGTTCTTATATGTCCGATACGATTCGTATCGACCCAAGCAATAATAAGCTCGAAGCATTAGTTGAAATTTATCGCATGATGCGACCTGGCGAGCCACCAACTAAAGATTCTGCTGAAGCGTTATTTTCCAACTTATTCTTTAGTAAAGACCGTTACGATTTATCACGCGTTGGACGAATGAAGTTTAACCGTCGAATTGGCCGAGAAGGTGATGAAGGTGCGGGTATATTATCTAAAGAAGATATTATTGAAGTGGTTAAAACTATATTAGATATTAGAAATGGTAAAGGTACCGTAGATGATATCGATCACTTAGGTAATAGAAGAATACGAAGCGTAGGCGAAATGGCCGAAAACCAATTCCGTGTTGGTATCGTTCGTGTTGAAAGAGCGGTAAAAGAAAGATTAAGTATGGCTGAAGCTGATAACTTAATGCCTCAAGATTTAATCAATGCGAAACCAGTATCAGCCGCTATCAAAGAATTCTTTGGTTCAAGTCAGCTTTCACAATTTATGGATCAAAATAATCCATTATCAGAAGTGACTCATAAACGTCGTGTTTCTGCATTAGGCCCCGGTGGTTTGACTCGTGAACGAGCTGGATTTGAAGTTCGAGATGTTCATCACACTCACTATGGTCGTGTATGTCCCATCGAAACACCAGAAGGGCCTAATATTGGTTTGATTAACTCGTTAGCAAGTTATGCAAGAACCAATGATTATGGTTTTTTAGAAACAGCTTATCGTAAAGTCATTGACGGAAAAGCGACCACTGAAATTGACTACTTATCGGCAATTGAAGAAGGCGAATTTCACATTGCGCAGGCAAACGTCACATTGGATGCTGATGATAATATGACAGATGAAATGATCTCTTGTCGTCATCAAGGTGAATTTACTTTTACAACGGTTGATAACATTCAATATATGGATGTATCTCCACAACAGATTGTATCCGTGGCGGCATCACTAATCCCATTCCTAGAACATGATGATGCTAACCGTGCATTGATGGGATCAAACATGCAACGTCAAGCGGTACCAACATTAAGAGCGCAAAAGCCTCTAGTTGGAACCGGAATGGAAAGAATTGTTGCACGTGATTCAGGCGTTATAGTGAAAGCGAATCGTGGCGGTGTGATTGAATTTGTTGACGCTGCCCGTATTGTAGTTCGAGTGAGTGATAAAGAAACTAAAGTCGGTGAAGCTGGCGTTGATATTTATAACCTTAGAAAATATACGCGCTCAAATCAAAATACTTGTATTAACCAACGTCCTATAGTGAATGTTGGGGATAAAATTGGTCGCGGTGATGTTTTAGCCGATGGTCCATCAACTGATTTAGGTGAGTTAGCATTAGGACAAAACATGAAGATCGCTTTCATGCCTTGGAATGGTTATAACTTTGAGGATTCAATCCTTATTTCTGAAAATGTTGTAAAAGAAGACCGATTTACCAGTATTCATATTCAAGAGCTAACTTGTATCGCAAGAGATACCAAATTAGGTTCTGAAGAAATTACCGCGGATATCCCTAATGTCGGTGAAAGCGCGTTAGCAAAATTAGATGAGTCTGGAATTGTCTATGTAGGCGCAGAGGTTAAAGCAGGCGATATCTTAGTGGGTAAAGTAACTCCTAAAGGTGAAACGCAATTAACCCCAGAAGAAAAACTTTTACGGGCAATTTTTGGTGAAAAAGCGAGTGACGTTAAAGATACGTCGCAAAGAGTTTCATCCGGTACGGTTGGTACTATTATTGATGTTCAAGTTTACACACGTGATGGTGTCGAAAAAGACCAGCGAGCATTGAGTATAGAAGCTTCACAAGTGAAGCAAGTCAAAAAAGATTTGAACGATGAGTTTTCAATTTTATCTGACAATATTCATAACCGAGCTTATAAATTGTTATTAAACTCAGTTGCTGAAAAAGGTCCGAATCTTTTAAAGAAGGGTAGCAAGCTAACGGCTGAATATCTTGAAGAAGTTGGAAGCGCGGAATGGTTAGACATTCAATTGCGTGATGATGAACAACAGCAGTCTTTAGAAGCATTAGCGGTGCATCTGGAAGAAAAACGCCAAGAGTATGATCACTTATTAGAAGTGAAACGTAAGAAAATCACTCAAGGTGATGACTTGCAACCGGGTGTTTTGAAAATTGTTAAAGTATATATGGCGGTTAAACGCCGTATTCAGCCTGGTGACAAGATGGCTGGTCGTCATGGAAACAAAGGTGTTATTTCTAACATTGTTCCTGTTGAAGACATGCCTTATTTAGAAAATGGTGAGCCGGTAGATATCGTATTAAATCCACTGGGTGTTCCTTCTCGTATGAATATCGGACAGATACTCGAAACTCATTTAGGATGGGCTGCCAAAGGTATTGGTCGTAAAATTGACACCATGATTGAAGAAGCTCAAGACGTTTCTAAAAAGCGAGAGTTTTTAGCGAAAGTTTATAATCATAGAAGTGAAGATACGGTTGATCTAAACGAATTAACTGATGAAGAAATTCATAAGCTTTGCGAAAACCTGAGAGCCGGTGTTCCAATGGGCACGCCAGTATTTGATGGTGCAAATGAAGATGAAATCAAAGAAATGTTGGCGCTAGCGGGTGAAGCTAGTTCGGGTCAATCTTGGCTTTATGATGGTCGTACCGGTGAAAAGTTCGAGCGTCCAGTGACCGTTGGTTACATGTATATGCTTAAACTAAATCACTTAGTTGATGATAAAATGCATGCGCGTTCAACCGGTTCATATAGCTTAGTTACTCAGCAACCTCTTGGCGGTAAAGCACAGTTTGGTGGACAGCGATTTGGAGAGATGGAAGTTTGGGCATTAGAAGCTTATGGCGCAACTTACACTCTACAAGAAATGTTAACCGTTAAGTCTGATGACGTGGTTGGTCGAACTCGAATGTATAAAAATATAGTCGATGGCGATCACCGTATGGAGCCTGGCATGCCAGAATCCTTTAATGTATTAGTGAAAGAGATTCGATCATTGGGTCTCAATATTGAGTTAGATCAAGATCACTAGGTTTAAATTGCTAAGTTAAAACCTAGATTTTTTTAACTTAGCATTGCGGTAAGGGCTGTTTGAAAAACAGCAGCCAACTTAACCCTCAGTTATAATTTTACTCCGGGAGGAGAAACAGTTGAAAGATTTATTAAATTTTATAAAGCAACAGAATCAAACTGAAGAATTTGACTCAATTAAAATTGGTTTAACATCGCCAGAAACTGTTAAGTCTTGGTCTTATGGTGAAGTTAAAAAGCCAGAGACGATTAACTATCGAACATTTAAGCCTGAAAGAGACGGTCTTTTTTGTGCCAAGATATTTGGGCCGGTCAAAGATTATGAATGCCTATGTGGTAAATATAAAAGACTTAAACATCGCGGTGTTATCTGTGAAAAATGTGGAGTTGAAGTTGCGCTAGCAAAAGTAAGACGTGAACGTATGGGTCATATTGACCTAGCATGTCCAGTAGCACATATTTGGTTCTTAAAATCTTTACCATCGCGTATTGGTTTGTTGTTAGATATGACCTTAAGAGATATCGAACGAGTTCTTTATTTTGAAGCTTTTGTGGTAACAGAGCCAGGAATGACAACTTTAGAAAGACGTCAGTTGTTAAATGAAGAAGCTTACTTAGATTCATTAGAAGAATTTGGTGATGAATTTGACGCTAAAATGGGCGCAGAAGCTATCTTAGATCTTTTGGTTCAACTCGATGTGAAAGACGAAGCTAAAGAAATCCGTGAAGAAATTCCGAATACAAATTCTGAAACCAAGTTAAAGAAATTTACTAAACGCTTAAAAGTTCTTGAAGCATTTATCAATTCAGAGAACAAGCCCGAATGGATGATCATGACTGTCTTACCGGTTTTACCACCAGATTTACGTCCGCTTGTACCTCTTGAAGGTGGACGTTTTGCGACCTCTGATTTGAATGATTTATATCGTCGAGTGATTAACCGTAATAATCGTCTTAAACGTCTATTAGATTTAAATGCTCCCGATATTATCGTACGTAACGAAAAACGTATGCTTCAAGAATCGGTTGATGCGTTATTAGATAATGGTCGTCGTGGTCGAGCTATTACTGGTTCAAATAAACGTCCTCTTAAATCTCTTGCTGACATGATAAAAGGTAAGCAAGGTCGTTTCCGTCAAAATCTACTTGGAAAACGCGTAGATTACTCCGGTCGTTCAGTCATCGTGGTTGGGCCAACATTAAGATTACATCAATGTGGTTTGCCAAAGAAAATGGCACTCGAATTATTTAAACCTTTCATTTTTGGAAAGCTAGAATTACGTGGTCTTGCGACAACGATTAAAGCCGCTAAGAAAATGGTAGAAAGAGAAGAGCCTGTTGTTTGGGATATTCTAGAAGAAGTCATTCGAGAACATCCGGTCATGTTAAACCGTGCGCCAACATTGCATAGGTTAGGGATCCAAGCATTCGAACCTGTATTGATCGAAGGTAAAGCCATACAACTCCATCCACTGGTATGTGCGGCTTACAATGCTGATTTTGATGGCGATCAAATGGCAGTTCATATTCCATTAACGATTGAAGCTCAGGTTGAGTGTCGTGCGTTAATGATGTCAACAAACAATGTATTAGCACCAGCAAATGGACAACCCATAATTGTTCCTTCGCAGGATGTTGTATTAGGTCTTTATTATCTAACACGCGAAAGAATCAATGTTAAAGGCGAAGGCATGGTCTTTTCCGATACTGCTGAGGCTTTAAGAGCTTACCGAAATGGCGTTGCGGAATTGCATGCAAAAATTAAAGTTCGTTTAACTCTTACAGAGCAAGATGAAAATGGCGATACGGTTGAAGTATCTAAGATAGTGGATACAACCGTTGGACGAGCATTATTATATGAAGTCGTTCCTGCTGGAATGCCGTTTGAGTACGTTAATTGTAAAATGACTAAGAAAGCGATCTCAACCATTATCAATCAGTGTTATCGACGTCTTGGTCTAAAAGCAACGGTTTTATTTGCCGATCAGTTAATGTATACCGGTTTCAATTATGCAACATTGTCTGGCGCATCAGTTGGTATTGATGACATGATTATTCCTGATGCTAAAGCGTCTATTATTGAAGCTGCTGAAGAAGAAGTTAAAGAAATTGAAGATCAGTTCTCAGCCGGTCTTGTTACTCAAGGTGAGCGTTACAATAAAGTGGTCGATATTTGGTCGCATACTAGTGAGCAAGTCGCTAAGAAAATGATGGATAACTTGAGTGTTGAAGATGTTGTTGATGCGGATAGTAAAACAGTCGAACAAGAATCATTTAACTCHATHTATATGATGGCGGATTCTGGAGCTCGAGGTAGTGCTGCTCAGATAAGACAGTTAGCTGGAATGCGTGGATTGATGGCAAAACCAGATGGCTCTATCATCGAAAGCCCAATCAAAGCGAATTTCCGTGAAGGATTAAGCGTTCTTGAATACTTTATCTCCACTCACGGTGCTCGTAAAGGTCTAGCGGATACTGCTCTAAAAACAGCCAACTCTGGTTATTTGACACGTCGATTAGTTGATGTTGCTCAAGATYTRGTWATCACAGAAGAAGATTGTGGTACTGAAAAAGGTCTTGCGATGGCTCCACTAATTGAAGGTGGTGATGTTGTTGAACCGTTAGGCGAAAGAGTTTTAGGTCGTTGTCCTGCAGAGCATATCTACATGCCAGGAACCGACGATATMCTTTGTGAAGCRGGAACKTTAATTGACGAGAAGTGGGTTGATATTCTTGAAGAGAATGGTATCGATCACGTTATYGTTCGYTCHGTTATTTCATGTSAAACTCGACATGGTGTTTGTGCACAATGTTATGGAHGHGATTTGGCWCGTGGACAYCGTATTAATATTGGTGADGCGGTTGGTGTTATMGCGGCTCAGTCTATTGGTGAGCCCGGTACTCAGTTAACKATGAGAACTTTCCAYATYGGTGGTGCAGCTTCWCGATCAACTGCAGAAAATAATGTACAAATTAAAAATAACGGAACCATAAAAATCCARAATGCGAAATTTGTAACGCGTAAGGATAARAARTTAGTGATTGTTTCTCGTTCAACHSAATTAACMCTGATTGATGAGCATGGTCGTGAAAAAGAAAAATATAAAGTCCCTTATGGTGCGGTATTAGAATGYAAAAAYAATGCGAAAGTTAAAGGTGGTTCAATCATYGCTAACTGGGATCCGCACACWCACCCAATCATTACVGAAATAGCTGGAAMGATAAAGCTAGAAGATGTAATTGAAGGGGTTAACATGGAGCGTAAAACGGATGATATTACCGGTTTAAGTACTTTAAATATCAAAGAGTCTAAACGTTCAGGTACAAAAGCTAATGATTTGCGTCCTAGAATTATCGTATTGGATAAAAAGGGCAAAGAACTCAATATTCCAGGTACTAAAACGCCAGCTCAATATGTATTACCCGTTGGTGCAATCGTTAGTATTGAAGATGAATCAGAAGTGGGTGTTGGTACGGCTATCGCACGTATACCTCAAGAAAGTTCAAAAACTAAGGATATTACCGGTGGTCTACCAAGAGTTGCTGATTTATTTGAAGCACGTAAGCCTAAAGAGTCCGCTATATTAGCTGAAATTTCAGGTCTTGTTAGTTTTGGTAAGGAAACTAAAGGTAAGCGCCGTTTAGTTATCACACCAAAAGAAGGTGATGCATATGAAGAACTAATTCATAAGTGGCGTCATTTCAACATCTTTGAGGGTGAGCAGGTTGAAAAAGGTGAAGTTGTATCAGATGGTGCAGATAATCCACATGATATCTTACGTTTGAAAGGTGTAAGTAAGTTAGCTAATTACATCGTTAATGAAGTGCAAGAAGTTTACCGATTGCAAGGCGTAGGAATTAATGACAAACACATAGAAGCTATTGTTAGACAAATGCTACGCAAGGTTTTAATAACGGCCGCAGGTGATAGCCAGTTGTTACGTGGTGAGACAATTGAGTATATTCGTGTACTAGAAGTTAATGATGCGTTAGAAAAAGACGGTAAAGAGCCTGTTCAATTTGAAAGAATACTAATGGGTATTACAAAAGCGTCGTTAGCGACTGAGTCATTTATCTCGGCTGCGTCATTCCAAGAAACAACGCGTGTATTAACTGAAGCGGCTATTGCGGGCAAGAAAGATCGTCTACGTGGCTTAAAAGAGAACGTGATTGTTGGTCGACTAATACCTGCGGGTACTGGTTTGACTTATCATGCAGAAAGAAAGAAGCGTCATGACGCGGCAAATGTTGAATTTGAAGTAGAAGAAAGCGTDTCAGCAGAAGATGCTGAGCAAGCTTTAACCGATGCTTTAAGCGCAACACTTGCTGAAGTTACAGACGTTAGTGAAGATTCAAGCTCAAAAGAATAGAGCGTGAGTATAAACCTAGGGTCGAACGTTGATTCTAGGTTGACATACCTTGCTAAGGGACTTACAATTCCGCTCCCTAAATTTAGGTGAGTTTGGAAGAACTAATTGTCTTTAGTTAGGGTTAATTTTAGAAACATAGCCGGAGTTATTGTAAACAATGTCAACTACTAATCAGTTGGTACGCAAAGGGCGTAAAAAGATCGTCGCGAAAAGCAAAGTACCTGCGCTGGAAGCCAATCCGCAAAAGCGTGGAGTTTGTACTCGTGTTTATACGACCACTCCTAAAAAACCTAAYTCAGCACTTCGTAAAGTGGCTCGTGTTCGTTTAACTAACGGATTCGAAGTAACTTCTTACATCGGTGGTGAAGGTCATAATTTACAAGAGCATAGTGTTGTTGTTATCCGTGGAGGTCGTGTTAAAGATCTTCCTGGTGTACGTTATCACTGTGTACGTGGAAATCTTGATTTAGGTGGAGTTAAAGATCGTCGTCAAGGACGTTCTAAATACGGAACTAAGCGTCCTAAGTAAAGTTTGAGTTTTCTCATCTTTAGCTAAAGCGCTAAGCCATTTGCAAGCCAAGTAAAAACGAAACAGAACATTTTTCTATTAATGATTACTTTATTGAATCGCAAGGATTCAAAAAATAATTAAGAATCATGTTTAAAATTGAATACATCCCTTTTGAGATGTGAGTAAGGTCCGGACACAGTGCTGGAATAACCTGAAGAACACATAGGAAAAACGAAAATGCCAAGAAGACGCGTCGTCGCCAAACGTGAGATCCTACCCGATCCAAAGTTTGGAAGTGAATTGCTAGCAAAATTCATCAATATTTTAATGGTTGATGGAAAGAAATCAGTTGCAGAAAAAATTGTTTATGATGCACTTGATATCATCAAAGAAAAGAAAAACGTCGAAGATGCAATGCCTATCTTTGAAGAGGGTTTAGACAAAATTAAGCCATTAGTGGAAGTTAAATCTCGCCGAGTCGGTGGTTCAACTTATCAAGTTCCAGTGGAAGTAAGACCTTCACGTCAAATCGCGCTTGCAATGCGTTGGTTAGTTGAAGGATCACGTAAACGTGGTGAAAAATCAATGAATGCTCGTTTAGCGGGTGAATTGATGGATGCAATGGACGGACGTGGTTCATGTATTAAGAAACGTGAAGATATTCACAGAATGGCTGAAGCAAATAAAGCATTTGCTCACTACCGTTGGTAGTCAATATCAGTTATTGAAAAAGCCGACGTTAATAGTCGGCTTTTTTGTTTTTACAGATTAGAATAAATAGTGCTTCTCGCTTCGCGAAGGGAAATATGATCGCCTCCCCCTTTGCGAAGGGGGATTGAGGGGGATTTACGGAGTGAGATTGTTTCGTAAAATCACTTTTTGTAAGCCCTTTAAATCCCCCCTAGCCCCCTTCGCAAAGGGGGGAATATTTTGCTGATAACCAAGAAGAAATAGTCATGCCAAGAACTACGCCGATTAAAAAATATAGGAATATAGGAATTGTCGCCCATGTTGATGCGGGCAAAACAACCACGACCGAACGAATTCTTTATTACACAGGCTTATCTCACCGGATGGGTGAAGTGCATGATGGCGCTGCAACAATGGATTGGATGGAGCAAGAGCAAGAGCGTGGAATTACCATTACCTCGGCAGCCACTACCACCTTTTGGCAAGGAATGGACAAACAGTTTGAACAACATCGAATCAATATCATTGATACTCCAGGGCATGTTGACTTTACCATCGAGGTGGAACGCTCCTTGAGAGTACTGGATGGCGCCGTGGTAGTATTTTGTGGCTCATCGGGAGTAGAACCTCAGTCTGAAACTGTTTGGCGTCAAGCTGATAAGTACGGAGTGCCTCGTATAGTATTTGTCAATAAAATGGATAGAGCAGGCGCTGACTTCATTCGAGTAATAGAACAAATTGAAGAACGTTTGGGAGCAACACCGGTTGCCATCCATTTGCCTATCGGTGCAGAAGAAGAATTTGAAGGAATAATTGATTTAGTCAAAATGAAAGCGGTCTATTGGAATAATAATGACAAAGGAATGACTTTTGAATACGCTGAAATCCCAGAAACGCTTAAAGCTCAAGCTGAAGACTATCGAGAGAAAATGATAGAAGCTGCAGCCGAAGCAAATGAAGTGTTAATGGACAAATATTTAGAAGAAGGCGAGTTATCCAATGAAGAAATTAAGCAAGGTTTACGCTCACGTACAATCGACAACGAAATTGTACTAGCAACCTGTGGGAGCGCGTTTAAAAATAAAGGTGTGCAAAACGTTTTGGATGCAGTCATCGATTATTTACCATCACCTGATGATATCCCTGCAGTTGAAGGAACGCTAGAAGATGGCGAGACCGTAGTTTATAGAAAAGCAAATGATAAAGAACCCTTTGCCGCTTTAGCATTCAAAATCGCAACCGATCCATTTGTCGGAACGTTGACATTCTTTAGAGTCTATTCGGGCGTATTAAAAACGGGCGACCAAATCTATAACCCAATTAAAAAGCAAAAAGAGAGAATTGGGCGAATCGTGCAAATGCATTCAAATAGTCGAGAAGAAGTAAAAGAAGTTTGTGCTGGCGATATCGCGGCGGCGATAGGTCTTAAAGATGTGACAACAGGTAATACCTTTTGTGCCGTAAATCATCCCATCATTTTAGAAAGTATGGAGTTTCCTGATCCCGTCATTTCCGTTGCAGTAGAGCCTCGTACCGTTTCTGACCAAGATAAAATGACAGTGGCGTTAGATAAGTTGGCTAAAGAAGATCCTTCATTTCAAGTAAAAACCGATGAAGATTCTGGGCAAGTGATCATCTCTGGAATGGGTGAACTTCATCTCGATATATTGGTTGACCGAATGAAAAGAGAGTTTCAAGTAGAAGCTAATATCGGAAATCCACAAGTGAGTTATAGAGAAACAATCCGTAATAGCGTTGAAGCCGAAGGGAAATTTATAAGGCAAACAGGTGGAACGGGTCAATATGGTCATGTTTGTTTAAAAGTTGAACCCAAAGCTCGTGGCGAAGGGTTTGAATTTGTTAGTGAAATAAAAGATGGCGTTGTTCCTAAAGATTACATACCTGCAATTGAAAAAGGTCTTTTAGAGCAAATGCAAAATGGAATTTTAGCGGGCTATCCCTTAGTTGATATTAAAGTGACATTGGTGGATGGTTCGTACCACGATGTTGATTCAAATGAAATGGCATTTAAAATTGCAGCGTCAATGGGATTAAGACAGGCAACGCTGGATGCCGGGCCAATTTTACTAGAACCAATTATGAAGGTCGAAGTGGTAACGCCTGAAGAATATATGGGTGATGTGATGGGTGATCTCAATCGCAGAAGAGGAGTGGTTCATGGAATGGAAGATAATCCTTCAGGTAAAGTGATCAATGCAGAAGTTCCATTGCGTGAAATGTTTGGTTATTCAACGGCAGTCAGAAGTGCTTCCCAAGGACGTGCAAGTTATTCTATGGAATTCTTAGAATATGCTGAAGCTCCAGCAAAGGTGGTTGAGTCTGTAAGCTACTAGATTAGCTTGTTCTAATGTAATGTAGGGGCTTCTAAACCTAGTTAGAAATCCCTATTCTTACGCCCCATTCTGGTAATAATACCAAAAGCGTTCTAAATAGATGCGCTCGCAATAAAAACGTTACAATTTATTTCCAACTTTCTTGTTTTATTTCATTTTGTCTATTATATTTCCTAAGTATGCGTGTTAAATCGCTTTAAATTTATTGATTGGCTCAATACACCGTTGAAAGCATAAAAAAACATTAATGCTTGTGTGTGAAGTGCCGATAGTTTGGATAGTTTTATCGAGCGAAAAACCTATTTATTTTTGAAAAATTTAGATAAAGGAAAATAAAATATGAAGTCAAAGGAAATGCTACTGAAAAACATAGGTTTTTCGGCTATTTCAGCGTCGTTATTGTTAGCACTCAGTGCGTGTGATTTAGTCAGTGATGATCCAGATCCTCCGCCTCCACCTGTTGTAGTTGTTGATCCACCTGCTGAACCGGATCCGTCTGAACTAACAGGCCCAACATTTGGAGATTTACCCGAAGGTTTAGAAGAAGCTAATCATGGCGCTTTTGAAGGTGGTGTAACTGGAACTGGTGAAGATACTTCAGTGGCTAATGTTTTACAAAAAGCCAATCAAAGAGATAATGGCGTTTATAACGTACCAACAAACGGTGCCCCTAGTCCGTTGTTTGGCGCACAAGAATTTACTCAACAAATGCTACGTTTTGAAGAGTTTGGTCCTGGAGATTTAAATTTATCAGCAACTCAAGCTCCAGATGGTTGGGTTAACATGCCTGCTCCTGGTGATAGCCAAACATCTCCGGTTGGAGCCGATTTAGAAGCTTTTTTAACTCAAGAGATATGGCCAGTACCAACAAAATATTCTAATACGGATGATGCCAATCCTTGGCAGTCAGAAATTGAATCTTTTCTAGGTCGAGCTTTGGATACACCTCCTGCAGAGGGAAGACCACCTGGACTTGGTTGGTCACATCAACGTTGGGATGAATTTACCCCGGAAAAATATTTTCAAACAGCTCAAAGTGGTGCACGCACCAATCTTGGATTTCGAGATGCTAAACAGCGTCATGGTTACCAGTCAGGTGAATTTGCTCAAGGTGGTTTGTATTACAACACAATTGGTACTGACGGTTTTGGCGGTACAACAAATGGCATAGAAATAAAGTTTCATCCAGATATGCCTTTGCAAGACCCAAATTCAGTTTGGACATTTGATGGCACATTCCCTCCAAAACTACTAAATGTTAAATATGGTGAGCCATTGGTTATGCGTCATTACAATGCATTACCAATTGATGTTGCGGCCAATAAAGGTTTTGGTCTACATACAATAACAACCCACGAACACAACGGTCATACTCCTGCAGAAAGCGATGGTTATGCCAATGCGTTCTTCTTCCCAGGTCAATATTACGATTACCGCTGGCCAATTATTCTAGCGGGTAGAGACTCAATCAATACCGAAGCGGAAGATATTCGCGCAGGTACACCTGATGGTAATGGCGGAATTAAAAAAATACCCGGTGACTGGCGTGAAACGATGAGTACGCATTGGTTCCATGATCATATGCTCGATTTCACTGCACAAAATGTGTACAAAGGTGATGTTGCAATGATGAATTACTACAGCGCGATTGACCGTGGTAATGAATCAATTGATGACGGTGTTAACTTAAGAATGCCTAGTGGCGATGCGTTAGATTGGGGTAACCGAGATTATGACGTTAACTTACTGCTGGCTGAAAAAGCGTTCGATGAAGAGGGTCAACTTTGGTTTAACCCCTTTAATGTCAAAGGCTTTATCGGCGATGTAATGACGGTTAACTTTTTATACAAACCATATTTAGATGTAAGAGCACGTCGTTACCGCTTTAGAATGCTAAATGGATCCGTTTCTCGTTACTTTAAAACTGTTTTAGTTGATGAAGCTGGAGAAAGAGTTCCTTTTCATATGATTGCTAACGACGGTAATATTATGGAGCATACCGTTTATTTCGAAAATGGTGAACTGCCAACTCATGGTATTGCAGAGCGTTACGATATCATTATTGATTTCGCTAGTTTTGATGAGGGCGATAAGCTCTATTTTGTGAATTTACTACAACACAAAAATGGTCAAGTGGCTGATCTAGTGGTTTCATTAGAAGACGTGTTAAGTGGTGATTATGCACCAACTACATTAGATGAAGATGGTGATGGCGTAGCCGACCGATGGATGGATGGTGACCCTGTTGTTGGCAAATTCTTAGAGTTCCGTGTTAAAAAATATATCGGTACTGATAATAGTTTGAACCCCGTAGATTTTGTTGCAGGAAAGCGTACGATGATTCCAATTCGTCGTCCATCTGAAGATGAGTTAGCCAATGCTCTTCATAGAAGTTTTGAGTTTGAGCGTGCACCAACTGATGACAAACCTTGGGTAATTGAAACCGATAATGGCAAAGGGTTTAACATGGATCCTCGTCGATTATCTGCGGCTCCGAGTAAGAACTCCGGCGGGCTAGAAGTGTGGCGTCTAATCAACAGTGGTACATGGAGTCATCCAATACACATTCACTTTGAAGAAGGTATTATTCTTCGCCGAAATGGCGTTGCGCCACCAGAATGGGAAAAATGGGCAAGAAAAGATGTTTACCGTCTTGGACCACAACCCGATAGTGGCAGTATTGTAGAAATCGCACTAAGATTCCGTGAATTTGCTGGAACGTACATGGAACATTGTCACAATACTCAACACGAAGATCACGCAATGCTTTTACGTTGGGATATTGAAAACCCTGGTCAAGTTAAGTTAATGCCTACACCAATGCCCTCTTGGGATGGTGTCAGTTATGTTGATACGGTTGCACTGCCAACTGCTAGAACAGGTGACGGCTATGGACAATATGGTCCTCTATTAGATCCTTTATCAGTATGGGTTAGAGATGCTGTAATAGGAGAGTTAGATACCATATCAGATTTACCGATTGGTGACGCCTTATCAGAAGAAGAACCAAGAAATGAACGTGGAACAGCGACATTCCCATTAATTAAAGGTACAAATATCACTGCTGACGGTGTGGAAACTGATGTTTGGTATTTCCTACATGATGTCAGTGATGAAGACCTAGCTGAAGAGCTTGGCTTGGCTTGGGGTGGTAAGTTAGCGAATACTCCAGAAGCTGCTAGCGCAGTAGCAACGGTCTCAGAAAATGGTTATTGGACTTTTGAAGGTGATTTGCCAAACCCTATTTGGGCAAATCCGGCATGTCGTGTTTCAGATGGTACTGATGCAAACGGTACTCTATGTGAAAATCCAGACGCACTTCCTGATGTGGACACTGAGAATACCTACTCGCCTTTAAGAAGAGTCAATTATGACGGCAAAGATGTAGTTTTTAACGTGATAATAGTTCAATGGGGAGACGAAGAGTGGGAACACAATCGTATAGACGAGTCTTGTATGAGCTTTCCTGACTTTCCTGCCAATACCACTTGTTTGTACAATGGTAATGTTTGGGGTGGTTTACATGCTTCAGGTCACGTAGTTGCGCTAGATACAGAAAGTGAAAATCCTTCAGTATCTTTTAAATTGCATAAGTCATGGTCTGGAGAGGGTGATTATTTACCTTACTACATAGTATTAGATACATTCCCGTTTGGCCCAGCCCGTGCAATGGGTGTGCCTTATGTACCTAAACATGAGTTTTTAGCGGATGCTGCCGTACCGTTGATCCAATTCTTGCCACCGGCGCCAATTCGTCCTAGCTATCCACCAACGCCTACAGACGGAAATGGAGTTCTAGGAGGCGGTCCTTTTGGTAGTCAGGTAGGAGTTCCTTCTTACTTTATGCCAGAGAAAACTTATAGCCCTATGTGGCATATTGGGTTTGCTCATTGGTTAATTCCGGCAACTGATAGTGTAGGTGTGGTGAAGGGATTAGAAGAATTGAAACAACTGAGAGCGGAAGGAAAACTAGAAGTTCTAGAATTTCCGCCACCTCCTAATGTTGGATCAAACAATTTCGATTTTGAGAATTTAAACTCACCTCATATCGTCAACTGTCCAACACCATTTACGATTGATACATTAATTCATGATGCTAGAAATGCAGGTAAATTCTAGTCAACTGAATTAAGAAGTAAAAAGAAAACATAAACCGCAACAAGCTTTGTTTGTTGCGGTTTTATTTTGTCAAAAAGAGCTATACTTTACAAAAGTTAAATTTGAAGAGGTTGGAGCCACGGCCGACGATAAATTAATTGTCAAAATGAAGTATTCCCTAATTATAAGGTAATACTCCATTTATAAAGCGACTCCGCTCCCGTTTAATAATCCGAGCCCGTTTAATAATCAGTACGAGAGAAAGCATGCAACAAATTAAATTATTACTATTATCCATTGTTTTTTGTTCGTTATCGAACTTGGTTAATGCTGAAGCAATATGGGGTGCAAAATATTTCCCTAATGTTGAATTGACTGATCATAACGGAAAAAACGTGAAATTTTTTGATGATATGCTTAAAGATAAAATTGTTGTCATCAATTTTATTTATACTAGTTGCCCAGATTCATGTCCGTTAGAAACAGCTCAATTAGTTAAAGTACAAAATATCTTAGGCGATCGAATAGGCAACGATGTCTTCATCTATTCCATTACGATAGATCCCGATGTTGATACTTATCAAGTGATGAGTGAATACCGAGAAAAATTTGGTGCCAAATGGGATTTTATGACCGGTAACGAACAAGACATTATTAAAATAAGAAGAAAACTGGGTTTATATCTTGAAGAAATTCAAGATGGTTCAAACAACCACAATGTCAGCATGATTATTGGTAATCAAAAAACTGGCCGATGGATGAAACGCTCCCCTTTTGAAAATCCGCATGTGTTAGCAGACCAAATAGGCAACTGGCTAGACGGTTGGAAAGCGCCACAATCTAACAGAAATTATGCTGACGCTCCCAAGCTCAGAAATATATCGAGAGGCGAACAATTATATAGAACCCGCTGTGCCATTTGTCATACTCTAACCGGCAATGAATTAAAAGGCGCCGTGGGACCTGATTTGCTTGGAGTCATTGATATCCGCGAAAAACAATGGCTATACGATTGGTTAAAAGCTCCGGATCAAATGCTTGCAAAAAAGGATCCTATCGCCGTCATGTTGTATAAAAAATACAATCGTGTAGCTATGCCAAATATGAGATTGAATCAAAGTGAAGCAAAGGATTTACTTGAGCATATAGATTCGGAAACTAAGCGTATTAGAGCGACTAAAGGGAAAATATTTGAAACCTTCAAAGAAGTAAAAGAGCCAGCAGAGGATCAGGTCGCTGTGATGAATGCCTGGGTTAGAGAGCCAATTGTAGAATCAGATATTCATGCTGGTTATTTTACCCTTTTTAATATGAATGATACGGCTCTAATATTGCAAGAAATAGAGTCAAAAGCCTATGGCAAAGTAGAAATTCACGAAATGAAACACGTTAATGGCATGATGAAAATGAGAGAGATCGAAGAGTTAGTAATTCCTGCTAACGGTAAAGTGACTTTAGCTCCAAGAGGAATGCATTTAATGTTAATTAAGCCTAATCAAAAAATAAAATCCGGTGGACAGGTTCATCTTAAATTGAAGTTTAAAAATGGAAAAACACAAAATCTTGTTATGCCGATACGTTCAAACTAATCATCGCTGATTGTTGAAAATGTTAAAAAAACAAATTAAAAGGCAAATGTATGCTTAAAAAAATCATTATTGGTTTGGCTTTAGTTGGGGTAGTTTCAATCGGATATTGGAATTTACAAACTCAACAAGTTGAAAATATTTCAGAAGATACTGCGCTTGAAAACTCAAGCTCTCTTAATGGAAAACGGATCCAATTTGAGACCAATAGAGGAATATTCGAAATTACTCTTTCAGCGAAGTTGGCACCAAAAACCGTTGAGAATTTCATGCAATATGTTAAGTCGGGTTTCTATAATGGAACCATTTTTCACCGAGTAATTCCAGGAGTGATAATTCAAGGTGGTGGTTTTGATAGTGAAATGAGAGAAAAATCGACCAATGCGCCGGTTATAAACGAGTCAAATAATGGTCTATCCAATCAATTAGGAAGTGTCGCTATGGCTCGTAGAAACGCGCCTGACAGTGCCACCTCGCAGTTTTACATTAATCTAAAAGACAATAAAAAGTTAGACTATAAAAAAGGCCAATGGGGATACACTGTATTCGCTCAAGTGACTAAAGGTATGGAGTTGTTAACAGAAATTTCTAAAGGAAAAAATATCACATTAGGAATCCATCAAAATGTTCCAAATGATGAAATTAAATTGATTTCAGTCAAGCTAATCAATGAAGCGCGTTTAAAAGAAGTAACCGTTACAAAAAATGCGAATGATGATGCAAAAACCATAGTAATAAAAAAAGCTGACACTAAATTTAAAGAAGGCGTACATTATCAAAAATTGGAGTCTCCGCTACCACTAACGAATACCGAAAAAGTGGAAGTAATTAGTGCCTTTTCTTACGGTTGCGGTCATTGTTATGGATCTTACGCGCAAGTAGAAGCATGGAAAAAAGGGCATTTAAAAGAAGTTGAATTCAGTTATTTTCATGCTGTTTGGAATAAAGCCATGCGGGTATTTGCACAGACTTATTACACCGCGATAGAGCTAAAGATACAAAAGGAAATTCATGTTCCTCTTTTTGAAGCGATTGTGATTAATCAAGAAAAACTTGAAAGCAAGGAAGAGTTAGCGAGATTTTTTAATAAATATGGAGTCGATAAAAATCAATTTGTTGAAGTCTTCGAAAGTAGCCGGATAAAGAAAAGAGTGATACAAGCTGAAAAATTAACCAAAAAGTTCCAATTAGCCAGTGTACCAGAATTTATTGTGGCGGGTAAATATAGAGTCGATCCAATGAGGGCCGGTGGTCAGAATGAGATGTTTGAGCTGTTAGATTACCTGGTAAAAATGGAGCAAAGTGTCGAAAAATAATCTCAACAATCTAATGTAAAGTCTGGTTAGAAACCATCGATTGATGTTTTTTAATATCAACTCGCTTAAATTTAAACTGTGCCAAACAAAACTCACACTTTACCGCGACATGTCCTTTGCTTTCAATGATTTCCTCTATTTCTTCTTCCGGAAAAAGTGAAATTGAATTTAACATTTTCTTCCTACTACAACCACAGTTGAATTTAACGTCTTCGACCAATAAATTACGAACCTTTTCTTCATGAAAAAGGCGATGTAATAAGATGCTTGCGTCCATGGTTAAACATTCTTGTTCAGTCAGGGTTTGTGCAAGATAAACAAGATGATCAAATGAATCCTGACTGAGCATGTCAGGTAGAGCTTGAAGCATTAAACCGGTTACACGACTATCATTATTGAAAAGCCAAATCCTTGTTCTTAGCTGTTCTGATTGATTAAAATACTCTTCAATACATTGAGCAAAATTATCTTTTTCAAGCGCAACTAACCCTTGATAGCGTTTGCCTTTTTTAGGCTCAATAGTAATGGAGAGTTTGCCGTTTTCAGCGATTTCTTTAAAGGTTGCATCATCCAATGATTTTTCCTTATCTAATCTTGCGATACCGCGAAAGCCTAGTTTATGGTTGCATTGGACTACAAGAAGTTTTAGCGCGCTATTGGTTTGCAATTGAATGGATAAACGCCCTTCAAACTTAAGCGTTGTTGTCATCAATATTGCGGCGGCTGCTACCTGTTGCAAAAGATCGGCAATTATTGGTGGATAATTGTGTTCTTTCAACATTCTTTGCACGCTATCTTCGAGCTGAACTAACTCGCCACGAATACCAAAGCTATCAAAGATAAATCGATGAATTTTATCGGACATAAAATAACTAAGAGTTGAAGGTTATAAAAACTGATTATATCAGATAAAAAAAAGCGGATGTGCTTATCGCCAAAGATCTGTCGCTAAGTAGCATCCGCTTAACACAACTAACATGCCGAAACTTTCGTGTTTAATCGGTTTACGCCGCTCTTGGTCTGCGCCTTTCTAAATT
Organism: Kangiella sp.; assembly: GCA_002733465.1. Taxonomy (GTDB): domain Bacteria; phylum Pseudomonadota; class Gammaproteobacteria; order Enterobacterales; family Kangiellaceae. Next base: position 9,947 of record NVVT01000011.1, on the reverse strand, counting down.
ATTTTCATTTGATACTAGATTGTTCGTACTTTCAAAAATCTTATCCGCAGAACTAGCAACAAAACCTTTAAACAGTTCTCCATTAGATAATGGGTGACGAAATGCAAACTCATAAAAACAGCTAGGGATAGTTAAATGACCATCACAGAATTCAACTTTGATCCTATTAGCCATAGTAGAAGATTGCTCTAAAAAGGCGTCAGCGTTCCCCTTTATTTCACCACCTGATGCATTTAATCTGAATCCATTTGCCTTAATAAAGTCATTTACCGCAACAATACCGTCAAACTGAGTTAAATCATTAATGGAGACTGTAAAGTGATTAGGACGGTAACCAAAAGCAGCCACCCATGCAGCATATTCGCTTTCTTGTAATAACTGATTATAAGCGGTCGTTGATAAATTCCAGTGACGGCCTGAGTATAAAAAGTCACTGTTGGATACTTTGCTCAGATCAATTTGGCTAACTAATTGTTTTATTAGGCTTTGTGTAGCAATAGAAAATGACTCAACGATTAATTCACTAATAAAAATCAGAGGCATAGTGGGATGTGCGTAATGTTTGGCTCTTAAATTTTTCTTTTTAAAATGATAGCTCTGCATTTCCACATATCCAAGTTCTACCAATGGTTGAGCGATGTCTTCGACTCTAATTCCTGGCAATCCAAAAGTTCTAAGCGCAATATGGTCATTTTTCACGTTATCTTGTGGGTTAAATAGTTTGAATATTTTATCTGCATCTGGATTTAACGCTAAATAGTCTAGCCACATAGATTGAAAAAATATTTCTAGTTTTTGAATGTTTGTTTTCATTTTGATCTACTTCTAAATATTGGTTAGCAGGATAATTTTTGCGAATCATAAACCGATCAAATTCAAAGGCATAATATTGTGTTACTATGCTTGCTATAGGAATTGCATATAGTGCAATTAAAACCAATTGGCTTAAATTTTGGAATAAATATGGACTTAAGAGAGCTCAGATATTTTGAATCAGTGTATGAATTAGAAAGTATCAGTGCGGCTGCCAAGCATTGCTTTATTTCACAACCGTCTATTTCTTCAGCGATTCAAAGTCTAGAAGGTTACCTTGGTGAACCGCTTTTTATTCGACATACAAGAGGCGTTATTCCAACTGATGCTGGCCATCGACTCTATCCCTTAGCGCAACAAATTACAGGTCAAGCGCGTTCAATTAAACAAGCCTTTCAGCGTAAGATTAATATTCGCCCCTTCCGATTGGGTGTTGTACCAGCATTAGGTGCATCGCGAATGAGTCTGTTGATGAAAGAGATCATTGATTCAGTAAAAGGCATAGAGCTAACTTTAGTGGATGCGGAAAAGCGCACCTGCGATGCAAGAATTATCGCCGACAATATGGTTAAAAAAGATGAAGCATTTTTTCCTTTTTGGAAAGATGAATTTATGATGGCATTGCCGCCAGGACATCCATTAAGTTTTAAACAAGAGTTAGAGTATGAAGATTTAGATGGACTTAACTTTATATTGAGAGGGCCGAGTTTGGTAACGCGAACTCTTTTGCGTTCACTAGAACCTCACAAAATTAAAATGAATACCAGAGCAAGAGTTAAAACGGTTGAATATGCAGTTGAGCTAGTGGCTGCTGGTGTTGGTGCTGCAATTGTTCCTAATCATCCTAGTTTTTTCAATACTCAAAAACTGACATTATTGCCAATTAAGGGACACAAGTTTGAAAGAGTGATTGGTCTTGGATATAGCAATGAGGTTGATATTGATGAATCTTTAGCAAAGGTGATTGATATTTGTAAGGTTAATAAAAGTAAGGATTAATTAATTCCAATAAATTGAGGCAGTAATAAATTATTTAAAAGCAGAAAAAAGCCTCGATAGTTTACGCTATCGAGGCTTTCAATAAATAGCTAACTATTTACTTCTTAGCAGCATTTCTCGCTTTAACTTCTTCAATAACCTTTTCAGCAACGCTGTTAGGGCAAGGTAGGTAATGTGAGAATTCCATAGAGAATTGACCACGACCTGAAGTCATTGTACGTAAGCTTCCGATATATCCAAACATTTCAGATAATGGAACGTCTGCTTTAATTCTTACGCCAGTAACACCCGCTTCTTGATCTTTAATCATACCGCGACGTCTATTTAAATCACCAATAACATCACCAACATGATCATCCGGTGTAAATACATCAACCGCCATCATCGGCTCAATTAATTGAGGACCAGCTTTTGGAATTGATTGACGGAATGCACCTTTAGCTGCAATTTCGAACGCAACCGCAGAGGAATCAACCGCATGGAATGAACCATCAAATAATTCAATTTCAACGTCTAATACGGGGAAACCAGCTAAAACACCTTCTGCCATCATGAATTTAAAGCCTTTTTCAATTGCAGGCCAGAATTCCTTAGGAACGTTACCACCAACTACTTTAGAGGTGAAAACATAACCCGTTCCAGGTTCGCCAGGCTTAATACGGTAATCAATTTTACCGAACTGACCAGAACCACCCGATTGCTTCTTATGTGTGTAAGAATCTTCTATCTCTTTGGTAATCGTTTCACGGTATGCAACTTGTGGTTCACCAACTTCTAGTTCAACACCATAAGTACGTTTTAAGATATCAACTTTGATATCTAAGTGAAGCTCACCCATTCCTTTAAGAATAGTCTGGCCAGTTTCTTGGTCAGTTTCAACAATAAATGTTGGATCTTCTGCAACCATTTTACCAATCGCAAGTCCCATTTTTTCAGAACCGCCTTTATCTTTAGGAGTTACCGCTATTGAAATGACAGGTTCTGGAAAAACCATTGGCTCTAGAGTACAGATATTTTTAGGATCACATAATGTGTGACCGGTTTGAACGTTTTTCATTCCGACAATAGCAATAATATCGCCTGCTTGAGCGCGACTTATTTCGGTTCGTTGATCCGCATGCATTTCAACCATTCGGCCGATACGCTCAGATTTACCGGTGAAAGAGTTAATCAATGTATCGCCTTTGTTGATAACACCCGAGTAAACTCGTACAAAGGTTAATGCGCCAAAACGGTCATCCATTATTTTGAATGCTAACGCTCTTACCGGTTCGTCTGGAGAAACGATAGCAAATTCACCGGTTGGTGTGCCTTCTTCGTCAGTTAATGGCTGTGGATCAACTTCTGTTGGAGAAGGAAGGTAATCAACCACCGCATCAAGAATATTTTGCACACCTTTGTCTTTAAATGCACTGCCACAATAAGTCGGGAAGAAGTCTAGTTTACGAGTCCCGTCACGAACACAACGCTTAATGTCTTCAATTGAAGGCTCTTTACCATCTAAGTAAGCTTCCATTAAGTCATCATCTTGCTCAAGTGCTGTTTCAATTAGCAATTCACGGTATTCCGCTACTTGGTCAAGCATATCTTCCGGCACTTTACCTATTTTGAAATCTTCTGGCGCGCCAGTTTCACCCCAAACATAAGATTCTTCGCTTAAAATATCAACCACACCAACAAACTCGTCTTCAGCGCCAATCGGCAGAGCCATCACTAATGGTTTTGCACCTAATACGTCTTCTACTTGTTTGATTACACGAAAGTAGTCAGCTCCGACTCTATCCATCTTGTTTACAAAGATAATTCGAGCCACTTCTGAATCATTAGCATAACGCCAGTTAGTTTCTGACTGAGGTTCAACACCACCACTGGCACAGAAAACACCTACACCACCATCTAATACTTTTAATGAACGATATACTTCAACGGTAAAATCAACATGTCCAGGCGTATCGATGATGTTCATTCGATGCTCTTTCCAGAAACAAGTGGTTGCGGCTGACTGGATAGTAATTCCACGCTCAGCTTCTTGTTCCATAAAATCAGTTGTAGACTCGCCGTCATGTACTTCACCGGTTTTATGAATCTTACCAGTCAACTTCAAAATTCGCTCTGTAGTTGTGGTTTTACCGGCATCTACGTGAGCAAATATGCCTATGTTTCTGTATTTGCTTAAATCAGTCATTTTCTTACTCTATCTAGGGTTAAAATTTGGGATTAAAATTCTTAAATAATCAGTTAATATTCTTTTGGAATTCTTGGTCGCCAACGCGAAAGGCGCGCATTATACACTAGATATAAGGTGATGAGTAGATGCTTTTTGAATAAAAAGTAACCAGTAAAATTGAGCACTACTTATACGCCTTTTTTTTACTTGAAATTAGCAACTATCACGGATATAAACATAGAATGATGTGGGGTGTATTGTTTTTGGTTTTAGCAGGATATTTTAACAAAACCTTTCAAGCCGTATGGCTGAAAGGTTAACTTTCATCGAATATTCCACTAGTTTTGAGTTTCACAGTGAAATTCGGCGACGTTAGGACTCTTCGGTTTCAATATAAATAGTAAATATTTACCCAAAACGATTGTGTGACTTTTTCTTCAAAATGTCGTAACGTTAACTATGGAAAATTATTAAACTGGCATGATTCCAAAGTCGCGCCAATTGGATGAATAATAATTAATTATTTAAGGATGAATAAGTTTTACTCAACTCCCACAAAAACTTCCTTAATTTAAATAAGTAAAATGCCGATTCGGCATCACTACTTTTGCGTCCAAAAGATAACAATAATAATGATTTACAACTTGAGAGATAATGCGATGTTTAAAAGAATAGGAATAGTATTTCTTCTTGTATGTGCGGTATCTAGCACCTCAGCAAGAGATTACACCATAGTGGCAAAAGATACTTACGGCACGGGACTATATAAGAACGGTACAGTCGTTGGTGATCATGTGTATGTGGCAAGCAACTTAAAGAAATTTGAGCAATTTGACCTAACCGATCCAACCAACTTAGTTAAGCAGGCAGACACAAGCACCAGCTGTATATTTAGAACCACTGGAGTGATGGCTGACGGAAATACCTTGGCGATTCGCTGTGCATTCACCATCGAATTTTTTGATATTAGTGATCCAAATAATATTTCATCTATTGGAGTACACGATTCCACTGGTAACTACATCAACGGATTTGTATTGGAAGGTGATCGCCTGTATATGTTAGGCAGCTACTCTGACGTTTTAGTCTTTGACGCAACTGATTTATCTAACCTGGTTGAGTTAGGACGTACTAATGTCGGTACTGTTAGTGACGCAGAAGTGAAAAAAAATGGCGATTATCTTTACTCGATTAGCTCGATTAATAGTTTTGATATCTATGATGTCAGCAATCCAGCCAATCCATCTAAAATTGGTTCTCATCCTGCTGTAGGTACTACATTTTATCAAATAGAAATTATTGGTAATTACGCTTACATTGGTACTAGCGCGGGAATTCAGGTTGTTGATATCAGCAACAAAGCCTCTCCTACCTTGGTGACCGATGTAAATTTAGATGAAAATTCCAACTCCATGAGGGGGATGTACACTCTCGATTACGATGGAACCAATTTTATCGGTGTGGATGGAGGGGAAAATATTCGAACCGTAGATATTTCTAACCCTGCCTCGCCAAGCATCAGTGCGGCTAAATTATCCTATAACTACTGGGTAGATGATGCAGAAATTGACGGTGATAGTTTGGTGCTGTTTGGTGGTGTGGATGGTATTCGTACTATCGATATTTCGAACTCTAGCTTGTTTGTCGAACAGGCCCATTTCACTCAATCGATCAGTCCGATCAACATCTCTTTAGATGGAGATACGGCTTTAATTTCAGGCGATGGTCAAGCTTACCACCTGATTGACATTGATTCGGATTTGAATATCAGTGAACGAGGTAGAATTGCTGGTTATTACAATTTCTCTGATGGGATGCTCGATGGCAACACTGCCTATGTAAACAGAAGTAATGTTTTGTCTACATTAGACATTACTGATATTGATAATCCTATTGAGATCGACACTGATACTTTAGGTAGTAGTTTGGGCAGTTCATGGGATTATGAAAAATCAGGAAGTCAGTTAATTGTAGGCATGTTTGATGCAAGATTAGGCATCTATGATTTTGACCCTCTCGGGCTCACTGAGGTCGTTATTGTGGATCTTGGTTCCGACCCTGACACTGGCCGTTTTCGAAGTGTCCTTGATATTGTCAAAAAAGGCGATTATCTGTATGTTGCTACCGAAGAAACTGATGTAACGATTGTCGATATTTCTGATCCAGCTAACCCATCTATAGTGCATTACGATTGGTCTACGGATGACGATAATGACAAAAATTTAGAAGTTTTCGGTAACCGGCTATTTATTGCTAGTAATAGTGGGTTGCTGGTGATCGATATCACTGACCCATCGTCGCCAAAATTTATAGAAACAAACTCTGAATTTGGCTCTCCCGAAAATATTCAAGCGATTGATGATCGTTATGCTGTAATTAACAAGATTACAACGCTTTATTTGGTAGACTTTGAAGACGAGACGGCGCCTAAAATTGTTCACCAAATAGCAACTAACTCACAACTTACTGACATCGCCGCAGATCAAACCAAGATTATTACCATCGATAGATGGGACTCAGAATTGCGCTCGTTTCAAATCAATCAAGCACCAATTTCTAATGATTCAGTTGCTATAGTTGATGGGGGTTTACCGCTAAATGACCGAGTTGATGTCAGTGACCGAGAAGATGACATTCTAACCTTCTCCGTCACCCAAGCCGTTAGTCAAGGAAGTTTAACCTTAAATAATGATGGAACTTATACCTATCAACCCACCGCTAACTTTATCGGTAATGATAGTTTCGTTTACCGAGCCACTGATGTGCACGGCGGTTACTCGGAAGCTACAGTAACGCTCGAAGTTATAGATACTCTCACCCAGCACTTTGAAGTGGATCAAGATAAAGAGCTACTTGCTAAATTATTAATTCATAGTGAGGATCAAATTAATACTAAGTTCAAACTTATGGTCGCACCAACAAACGGAAAAGTTAAATTTAAAAGAGATGGAAGGTTCCACTATGTTCCTAAACTCGGATTTACCGGTGAGGATAGTTTTCAATTTGTTACTAGTAACCGCGTAGAGTTTAGCGATGTGCAATATGCGAGAATTAATGTCGTCTCAGTAGACTAGAGAGAATCAATAGTTCGTTCTCATTGGATCTAAAAAACATGGGGGTCTACCATTGAAATTAGTAGTTGCTAGACCGGTATTATACTACACTAAGAATTGACAAGAGTGTGGCTGTGGGGGTCCGTTATCGCAARMKKTTGAGCTTTTTTGCTTTTAGTGGCTTAATTTTTTTAGTTGCTTTGACTTAGTTGAACGGCTTCAATAATTGTATCGTTGATTTGAAATAACCGTTTCTTTTTAGTCGTTTCCAATAAATCTATTTTTTGAACTCTTCTGATAAGTCTCGTATTTGGTAATTTATTTGATCAGTTTTGAGTTTTACCCTGAAATTCAGATACACTAACGGTCTTGTGTTCCAACAAAAATAAATCCTAAGAGGAATCGTGAAATGTCTTTGCAAATGTTACAACTAATCAAACAAGTGGTAGGGAACGTCAAATCGCTACTTTCTTACTTTTTTATCGCATTCGTCATCAGCGGGTGCTCTGAACAAAAACAGCAGTCGAATAACATCTCTGAACCGTCGAATTTTCAGGCCGTTTACGACGATATTTCAATCGATAACCTCAAAAAACACATTAAATACCTATCCTCAGATGAGATGGCAGGCAGAGAACCTGCTTCAAAAGGCGATCGATTGACCGCCGATTACCTCATCAAACATTTAAAGTCCTTGGGTATTAAACCTGGAAATGGCGATAGCTACCTACAAAAAGTCGACTTACTTGCGATTAATTCCAGTGTCAGCCAAAACCTTAAAATTGCTGATATTGAATTTGACTTCCCCAACAACTACGTGGCTAATACACGCCAAAAAGAAACCATTCGTAGCATTGAGAATTCAGAATTGGTTTTTGTCGGTTACGGCATTAGTGCCCCAGAATATAACTGGGATGACTATGCTGGATTAGATGTGGCCGGTAAAACAGTGGTTATTTTAGTTAACGATCCAGGTTATGCAACCGGCAATCCAGAATTGTTTGCGGGTAAAACCATGACCTATTATGGACGTTGGACCTACAAATATGAAGAAGCTGCTAGGCAAGGTGCTAAGGCCGCAATTATTATCCATGAAACAGAACCAGCGAGTTATGGTTGGAGCGTAATAAAAAATGGTTGGACTAGCACTCAATACCATTTGCCTAGAACATCGAATAGTAGCCCAGTGGTTGACGTTGAAATGTGGATTAATGTCGAAAAAACACAAGAGTTATTTAATAAAGCGGGTTTAGATTTTTCGGTAGAAAAAGCCAAAGCCCAACTGGCTGGGTTTAAAGCTGTCGATTTGGGTTTAAAAGCATCCGTTGAAATCACTTCAACCTTTAAACAGTCAGGCTCGAACAATATCGTTGCAACATTAAAAGGTACTGAAGCCACAGACGAACATATTATCTATATGGCCCACGTTGATCATTTAGGTCAAGACAAAACACTAGAAGGCGATCAGATTTATAACGGTGCACATGATAATGCGAGTGGCATGGCAGGCTTACTAGAAATCGCCAGAGCCTATGCGAGCTTGAACAAAAAACCTCGACGTTCAATTACTTTTGTGGGAGCTGCGGCGGAAGAACAGGGAACTTTGGGTTCCAAATATTTTGCCGATAACCCAACAATGCCACTTTCTAAAATAGTAGGTTTGATTAACATGGATAGCTTAAATATTGTTGGTCGGAAAAAAGATATAAGCGTTAAAGGCCATGGAAAATCCGAGTTAGAGGAAGTGTTAGCGACGGCTGCCGAAAAGCAGAATAGGAAATTAACACCAGAGCCTCATCCCGAACGCGGTTACTATTATCGTTCCGATCATTTTAGCCTAGCTATAAAAGGTGTACCTGCGCTTAGTGTTGGCGGTGGCTCTATTTCTTTGAATCCAGAGGAAGCGGAAATTGCAGAACGTATTGGTGCTAGAGTAGCAAAGTGTTATCACCAATTATGTGATGAATACGCCGAAGATTGGGGATGGCACGGCGCTAAAGAAGACTTACAGTTGTATTTTAATACCGGTTATATTTTATCGACTAATAATCAATGGCCTAACTGGTACGAAGGTACAGAATTCCGACTATTAAGAGACAAAATGATGAGTTCTGAAAAATAGATGTTTTTCAGATTACTCACCTGTGAAATCAAAAGAGCTAAATGAGTTAATAACTTAGGTCAATGAAAATTACCGAAAAGATCAATCTGAATATTGAAGAGCTAGAACTTACAGCAATACGTGCTCAAGGGGCTGGCGGACAAAATGTTAATAAAGTTTCGTCAGCAATCCATTTGCGATTCGATATTCAGCAATCTTCACTGGCCGATGATATCAAAGAAAAATTATTAAATATTTCTGACTCTAGACTAACGACTGATGGAGTCATCGTTATTAAGGCACAAAAATTTAGAACTCAAGAGAAAAATAGGATAGATGCAATCGAACGGTTGGTTGAATTGATAAAACAAGCCACCCACGTTCAAAAAACACGTAAAGTAACTAGGCCAAGTAAAGCGTCTAACACCAAAAGAATGGACAAAAAGACGCAAAAGGGAAAACTAAAAAACCTCCGGCAGAAGGTAGATTATTAGCAAAGAGAGGAGCTTCATCCTAGAACGTTCGGATTAAAGGGTAAATACGTTAGATTTGAGGATCTATTCGCCGGTTTTAAAACGATGGATCTGCCTGCGCTGTTTTTTATCCGGCTTACCTTGAGTAGCTGGAGCAGATAATTTACGCATTTGAGTAATTTCTTGCCTTTTAATGACGCTTTCTTCGGTCTCTTGGTAAAGTGTTTGTGCGAAAGTAGCATTTTTGCGAATATCACTCAGCTCTACGATAATGACTGTTTTTTCATCAAAACCTTGGCGTAATTTAACTTTATCACCTACTTTTATGATCTTACCAGTTT